>JAFDZO010000019.1:0-79004 GCA_018266845.1 Bacteroidota bacterium
GGGTTTTCATTGTAAGAAAATAAAATCTGGTTATTGCTAATAAGCTCGCTAAGAGTATCATCATCGCAGTAATAGTTTCCCTCGCCGTGGGCAATGGGAATATCAATATTTTCCTTTATATCGTATTTGCCTGTAAAAATACTCTTATTATTTTCTACTTTCAATGAAACAGTTTTGCATATAAACTTGAGATTTTCATTCCTTAAAAGCGCGCCCGGAAGCAGCCCTGATTCACACAACACCTGAAATCCATTACAGATTCCCATTACAATTCCGCCATTATTGGCAAACCGGATTACATCTGTCATAATCGAAGAAAATCTTGAAATCGCTCCGCATCTCAAATAATCTCCGTAAGAAAATCCGCCGGGAAGGATGATTAAGTTCCTATCCTCAATGCTGCCGTTTTTATGCCAAAGGAATTTTGTGTCTGCATTAAGAACATGTTTGCAAACATTGTAAGCATCATGGTCGCAATTTGAGCCTGGAAAAACCACTACGCCGATTTTCGCTTTGCTCATTTTTCTTCCGTTATTTCAAATTCATAATCTTCCATTACGGGATTTGCAAGCAGCTTCTTGCAGGCATCATCGATAATTTGACGGGCTTTTTCTGAAGAGTCTGCCTCTACCTGAAGCTCGATAAATTTGCCTATGCGTGTATCTAAAATCGAATCATAGCCTATTGATTTTAGCGAATGTTCAATAGCTTTGCCTTGCGGGTCTAAAATGCTTTTCCGCAAAGTAATTTTTATTTTTGAATTAAATCTCATTAGTTAGATACAGGTGAGCGTTATAAGTTTAACTGCAAATTAACAATTATAACTTATAATAAAAATTGAGAAAGATTTGTACTACTTCAACTTATCTCTGAGCGATTCCAATACCGACTTGTTAATATCAATTACCTCATTTGGCTCTTTTTTCTTCGGCTTTATACTGCTTCTTGATTTCGTCGGATCGGTTACACCGCCTCTGCCGCCTTCTTTGATTGACTTCTCTGAATCCGTTGAAGTCATCGGCGCTTCAGTTTTTGGAGTATCTTTTTTTTCTGCTTCGGTCTGCTTCTCATCAGGTTTTTTTGTAGGTTCAACCTGTTGTTTTATTTTGTCTAAAACAATATTGTTTTCGCTTGTTCTTCCGCCTCTTATATTAATCTGTCCGCCTCTTTCATCTGAAACAACTCCTTCTGTTTTTGACGTTAACTCCTGAATTTTTTCCTTCGGAGCAGTTTTGTCTTTTGAAATATTATCGCTTTCGGTTTTATTTCCGTTCAACGAGTTAGTTGAAGGAGTTTGGGTATTTACATCATTTTTTGCAAGCTCTTTCGTTTCGTTTTGCGGAGAAGTTTTTTTATCCTCAGGTTTTTCTTTTGTGATAATTGTTTCCTGATTTTTATTTCCGGCTAAATTATTTACAACGGAATCTTTTTTATCGGCAAGAACGAAATATACCAATACCGCAACAACAATAACCGATGTAATGCCAAGTGCAGGCATTAGTCTTGCGCCGAATAAGTTCTTGAAATAACCTGATACACTGCCTTTTTCAACAACGTCTCTTGTCCGCTCTTCAGAATCTAAAATATCAATTTGAATCTGAAGACGTTTCAGAAAGTTTTCGTCGGCTTGTATTTTTGGAAGTCGTAAAAGTTTTTCTCTTATATCTAAATGTTCGTTTTCGTGTTCCACAACCTGTAAAATTAGTTTATTCTAATTCTCCCTTTAAATTTTTTAAAATCAGGAATTCGGTTTATAAATTTCTTCTAATAACTCTTTTAATTTCTCTCTGCCTCTGTTTATTCTGGATTTCACCGTACCCAGCGGCAGCTTCATTATATCGGCAATCTCTTCGTAGTCCATATCCTGTATGTCTCTCAAGATTATCACTTCCTTGAATTTTTCATCAAGAGAGTTGATTGCCTGCTGTATGTAATGATTCTCAATTCCCGCCTGAGCCGTTTCTTCAGGGGTTAAAACATCGGCTTTTAAATCAAAATCTTTTTCATTATCAGGGTCAAAATCGCTGATGGAAATTGAGCTGTAGTTCTTTTTTTTCCTTAAATTAGTTTTCGCAATATTAATTGCTATTGTGTAAAACCAGGTGGAAAACTTTGCAATTTCTTTGTATAAATGTTTCGACTTATACAATTTCAGAAACGTATCCTGCGCAAGGTCTTCCGCCTCTTCGCGGTTTCCTGTATATCTGAATAAAAAATTAATCAGCTTATCTTTATATCTAAGAACAATCTCATTGAAAGCTTCAACTTTGTCTTTTTGAAACTCGGCTATAAGCTGTTCATCAGTATAACCTTTATAAACGGAATTCGATTTTAAAAGCATTAAAGCTTAATTTATATACTAATTAAATTGTAAAATGTTCCGCCGATAGTCTTTGTTAAATGTTAGTTAAACTAAAAATTAAGTTAGTTATTACGTTTTTTTTATCGGGATTTGATGTTTTTAGCAGTTTATCAGTCTCAAAAATTCTCTGCAAATGACCTTTTACAGCGGGTAAAGTGGTAGAATCTTTATATTCTTTCAGCACACCTATCAATTTATCGGAAGCAAACCATAACTTCAATATTCTTTTTAAATCCCTGCCAAGCGTGCCTGAAGCGGGGTCAAACAGCTTTGCAATACCCACAAAAGCAGTACTGATAAGATACATCAGATAAATTTCCACATCTCTCTGAAGCGAGAGCTTATCATAAATCTTCAGCGCCTTTTCAAAATCTTTTGAAAGGACTGCCATAAGAAAATCGTCTTCACTGAAATCGCGCGAAATTCCTGCGCATAAATTTATCGTTTCTTTTGAAATTTTCTTTTCCTTATAAGAAAATATTTTCAGCTTTTCGGCTTCGTTGTATAGCTCATCAACAGAACTGCCTGACATTGAAACGAAATAATTAATATTTTCATCACTTATTTCATATCCTTCAAACAAGTCTTTCATCCAGCTAAAAAGCTCAGCATCGGAAAAATCTTTTATGTTTATTGCTTTTATATTTGCATGTGTTACATCGGCAAGATTATCGGCAATGTCTGCAAAATCATTTGCAAGAAGAATAATCATTGTATCGGGATTGTAGTCATTCAAATATCTTAAAAATAATTCTCTCTCAGCTTTCAGAAATTTTTTGAAATTTTTATACACAAGAACTTTCTTTGACGAAAAAAAGCTGGTGTTCATACTTTCCTCCATCATATCTTCAAACATCTTATCATCAGCATAATAGTGCTTAAAATTTTCATCAGTCAGTTTATCGGTTTCAAGAAATTTTAATGCAATGCTCTTTAATAACAAAGTAGTAACAACTTTGTTTTTTGAAGACAAGATTAAATTAGGAGGAATTTTTCCTTTTCCGATTTCGAGCGTAAACTCTTTATAGGAAAGATTTGATGCCGATGAGGAACCTTTCATTATTATAATTTAATGAATTTTGATGAAAGGATAAGTAGAATTATTAGTATTGAGTAGTGGGTATTGAGTAATGTGATGTGCGTAACGGGTCTAAAAAATAAGGCAACAACTGAAAAACATGGACGTTTCCCCCCTCCTTTATAAGCGGGGAGGTCTAAGTAAAAATTGTTTTGCCCTAAAGGGCTTGCCTTTATGTATAAAAAACCCCATCCTAAAGGATGGGGTTAACACAATATTTTAACTGGGGCTTTTCTCGTTACGAAGCTCCAGCTTCGTAACGAATACGTTCCCAAGCCGGAGCTTGGGAACGAGATGTATTGTTCTTTACTTTACTTCATAAACCTTATTCATCACTACATCATCAACAGGTCTGTCGTAGTGGTCAACTTTTGTCTTTCCGATTTTTTCCACAACATCCATTCCTTCAGCAACTTCACCGAAGATAGCGTGCTTACCGTCAAGCCACGGAGTAGGAACAAGGGTGATAAAAAACTGTGAGTCGCCTGTGTTCGGTCCGGCATTAGCCATTGAAAGAAGCCCGGGGCGGTTATGAATTAAACCATCGCCGAATTCATCTTTTATCTTTTTACCCGAGCCGCCGCGACCTGTACCGGTTGGGTCTCCTCCCTGAATCATAAACTGGTCAATCACTCTGTGAAAAATGATTCCGTCATAAAATCCTTTTTCAGCGAGCGAAAGAAAATTGCCCGCAGTAAGCGGCGCTTCATTTGTAAATAGTTTTATTTTGATGTTACCCATATTGGTTTCCATCATTATGTACTTTTCTTCCATTTGAGAGAAATTTTATCTTTTAAATATTATTGAGAACATTGTTGATTACAAAAAAATTGACCTGGTCTCACTTAAGCGGGATCAAGTCGGATGAAAACAGACATAAAAAAATCCCGGCTGAAATTATCCAACCGGGACTCATTAAAATTATCACTTATCAACCATAGTTACTTTAGTCATCTTTACTTCTTCAACCGGTTTATCACCTGCTCCGGTTTTTACTTTTCCGATTTTCTTAACAACATCCATTCCATCTATTACTTCACCGAATACTGAATGTTTTCCGTCTAAGTGCGGCTGAGGTGCAAGTGTAATAAAGAACTGTGATGTTCCTGTGTTTGGTCCTCTGTTAGCCATAGAAAGAATGCCGGCTTTACTGTGCTTTAATCCTTCGCCGAATTCATCTTTGATTGTGGTCTTTGAACCGCCTGTACCTGTTCCTGTCGGGTCGCCGCCTTGAATCATGAATCCGTCAATTACTCTGTGGAATACAATTCCGTCATAGAATTTTTTGTTAACAAGGTCTATGAAGTTTTGTGTTGTTATAGGGGCTTTATCGGTGTACAATTTTATTTTTATTGTACCCATATTTGTTTCCATCTTTACAATATTTTTATCGGATTTCTTATCGTCTTTGCCTGTAGTCTTGTCATCAGATTTTTTTGTTGTGTCCTTTACGTCTGTTTTTACTGTATCAACTTTTGTCGGCACAGGAGTCGTAGTGTTTGGTGTCGTTTGAGGAGTTGTAGTCGTTGTGCTTTCCTCTTTCTTTTCGCATCCTGTCAAAATAAATGCGCAAAGAACGATTGCAGCTAATAATAAATTAATTCTTTTCATTTTTATTTTTTATTGTTGTATTATTGTTGTTCTAAAATTGTTGCTGTGATAATTTTTACATCTTGCAGAGGTCTGTCTCCGGGACCTGTTTTCACTTTGCCTATTGCGTAAACAACATCCATTCCTACGATGACTTCTCCGAATACTGCATGTTTACCGTCCAAGTGAGGCTCAGGTGCAAGTGTAATAAAAAATTGTGATGTCCCCGTATTCGGTCCGGCATTAGCCATTGAAAGAATACCTGCCTTGCTATGTTTCAGTCCCTCGCCAAATTCATCGGGAATAATTTTCTTTGAGCCGCCCATACCTGTTCCGGTTGGGTCTCCCCCTTGTATTACAAAACCGTCAATTACCCTGTGAAAAATAATTCCGTTGTAGAAACCCTGATTTATAAGGTCAATAAAATTCTGTGTCGTGATGGGAGCTTTATCTGTGAACAATTTTATCTTAATTGTTCCCATAGTTGTTTCCAACTGAGCAATAGTTTCGTTTTGAGCTTTTACGTTCAAACTAACGGCAAAGCAAAAAACGGTTACGAATAATATTAAAAAGCATTTCAATATAGGTTATTTTAAATTATTTCCGATTTTAAACCTAATATCCCCTTCCTTTTTTAAGAGCCTGTCCCGCACTTGTTGCGGGAAGGGGGATAAAGGGGGTGGTCTAATATAAACAATATTAAATTTGCGTTACGAAGCAGGAGCTTCATAACGAGTTTAATGATACACTAAAATTGTTTTAAAAATCTTACATCATTTTCGTAGAACATTCTTATATCGGGAATGCCATATTTCACCATGATTGTTCTTTCTATTCCCATTCCAAATGCAAATCCGGTATATTCGTTAGGGTCTAAGCCGACATTTTCAAATACCTTTGGATTTACCATTCCGCATCCGGCAATTTCTACCCAGCCGGTGTGTTTGCATATTCTGCATCCTTCGCCTTTACAAATGAAACACTCTACATCAACTTCGGCAGACGGCTCTGTGAACGGGAAGAATGAGGGACGCATTCTTGTCTTCAAATCGTTTCCAAAAAACTGCTTTGCAAAGTAATCGAGCGTGCCTTTCAAATCTCCGAACGTAACATTTTTGTCAACGTACAATCCCTCTATCTGATGAAACTGCGATAAGCTCCTTGCGCTTATTGCTTCATTCCTGAACACTTTACCCGGTAAAATAATTCTTATCGGTGGTTTATGCGACTGCATCACGCGCACCTGTCCCGGTGATGTATGTGTTCTTAATAAAGGAGTTTTGCTTTTGTCCGAAATATCTTTGCCTTTTGTATCAAGATAAAATGTATCCTGCATATCTCTTGACGGGTGAAACCAGGGAGTGTTCAGCGCATCGAAGTTATGAAACTCGTCTTCTATTTCGGGACCGTCATAAACTTTGAATCCTATTTTTACAAATATGGATGAAATCTCTTCAAGAGCTTTTGAAATCAAATGGCGCGTTCCCTCATTGTAAGTTCTGCCTTCTAAGGTAATATCAATATCGGTTTTTTCTTCTGAAGTGGATAAAGAATTTTTCTTTTCTTCAAAGAGATTGTTAACCAGGTTTTTTAACTCATTAAGCTCTTTGCCGTATCTTCCTTTTTCTTCTTTTGGAACGTCTTTTAGGTTTTCAAACAGGGTAGCAACAACGCCCTTTCTGCTTAAATATTTCAGTCTGAATTCTTCAAGCCCGTTTAAATCACTGACTGACTTAATTTCATTTTCAACCTCAGAATTAATATTGTTCAGATTATCAAGCATTGCTAAAGAAATTTTATAAGAAAGGTTTGTATATAAAATAAAGGCGAGTGTGAAAACTCGCCTTTCATATTTTGAATTATCAATGTAAAAGAAAAATTACGCGAGAGCGAATTTTACTATTTCGTTAAACGCAGGAAGATTATTATATGCTAAATCAGAAAGTACTTTTCTGTTTATATCAATATTCTTTTTGTTTAATGCATCAATTAGCTTTGAGTATGACGTATTGTTCAGTCTCGCTGCTGCGTTAATTCTGGTTATCCACAAGCTTCTGTAAACTCTCTTTTTCTGTCTTCTGTCTTTATAAGCATGTGTAAGACCTTTTTCTACGGAGTTTTTCGCTACCGTATATACTTTACTTCTGGCGCCAAAATATCCTTTGGCTTTCTCAAGGACTCTCTTCCTTCTTCTGTGTGATGCGACTTTGTTTTTTGAACGTGGCATGTTATTATTCTATTTAAATTTTTTATTTGAACGTTCCCCGTCATTTAAGCGGGCAGTAAAAGAAAATTAAGCCTGGATTAATCTAAGCATTTTCTTTGTTTCGGGAGCCGAAACTAATGTTGCTGTTCCAAGATGTCTTTTTCTTTTGCTTGACTTCTTAGTAAGAATGTGTCTCTTGTATGACTTGCTTCTTTTCAGCTTTCCCGTGGCTGTTGCTTTGAATCTCTTTGCAGCAGCTCTATTGGATTTCATTTTAGGCATTGGTGTTATTCCCTTCAGAATTATTATTTTGTTCTGTTGTTTCTGTTTGTTTTACTGTTTCCTCAGCTTTCGTTGCAAGCTTTGCTTCTTTGTCTTTGGCTTTCTGAATGCTTTGTATCTTTACCTTATCAGGTATGAAAAAAGCTATCAGCTGTTTGCCTTCCATTTTCGGAGGAGCTTCAAGTTTACCTACATCGCTCAAGTTAGCAACTATATCATCCATCAGTTTTCTTCCGAATTCCGGGTGTGTAATCATTCTTCCTTTGAACATTACATAAGCTTTTACTTTGTGCCCGTCCATTAAGAACTGGTGTAAATGCTTTGTTTTAAATTCAATATCGTGCTTATCGGTGTTCGGGTTGAAGCGTACTTCTTTAACCGACATTACCGCCTGATTCTTCTTAGCTTCTTTCTCTTTCTTCTGTCTCTCGTAATTGTATTTGCCGTAATCAACAATTTTACAAACGGGAGGATTACCATTGGGAGAAATTTCCACAAGGTCAAGACCTCTGTCGTTTGCCATTCTCTTAGCTTCTGCATTTGAAAGTATGCCTAACGGGTCGCCGTTTTCATCTATCACTCTCAATTGCGGAGCGTTTATGTAGTTGTTTATTCTTTCGCGGTAGCGTTTGTTATCTTTAATGACTTACTGAATTTAATTAATAAGAAATATCTTTTTTGGAAACCTTTAATTTAATAATTTCTATAAATTTATTCAATTCCATTTTACCGGTATCTCCCTTTTTATGCTCACGGATTGAAACCAGCCCCTCATTCATCTCTTTATCGCCTAAAACAAGCATATATGGCACTTTTTTAGTCTCTGCTTCGCGGATTTTATAGCCGACTTTCTCATTTCTGTCGTCTAAACTGACCCTGATTTTCTCATCTTTCAGCTTTTCAAAGACACCTCTTGCATATTCTTTATGAGCATCGGTTAACGGAATTACCATCACCTGAACCGGAGCAAGCCAAAGCGGGAAGTATCCTGCAAAGTTTTCGATAAGCAATGCAACAAATCTTTCCATCGAGCCGAACGGCGCTCTGTGAATTACGACAGGTCTGTGTTTCTGTCCATCAGCGCCTGTATATTCCATGTTGAAATTTACGGGCTGGACGTAATCAACCTGCACTGTTCCAAGCTGCCATTTCCTATTAAGTGAATCCTTAACAATAAAATCAATCTTCGGACCATAGAAGCTTGCTTCACCGATTGCAATTGTATAATTAAGTCCCATCCTGTCAGCGGCATCTTTCACATCTTGCTCTGCTTTATCCCATAGCTCATCTGTTCCGCCATACTTTGTTTTATTTTCTTTATCTCTGAAAGAAAGTCTGATGTTCAGATTATCCAATCCGACAGTCTTTGCAACAAACTGAGTTAACTCAATTACGTTGCAGACTTCATCAAGCAACTGGTCTTGTCGGCAGAACAAATGCGAATCATCCTGTGTAAATCCGCGTACTCGTAAAAGCCCTGCAAGCTCACCCGACTGCTCATAACGATATACAGTTCCGAACTCCGCTAATCTTACAGGCAAATCCTTATAGCTTCTAGGCTTATGATTATAAACCTGAAAGTGATGCGGACAGTTCATCGGCTTTAATAAATATTGTTCTTTCTTTCCTGTTTCATCCTCAAACTCCAACGGAGGAAACTGCGACTCTTTATAATAAGGATAGTGTCCCGAAGTTTTATATAAATCAATTTTTCCTATATGTGGAGTATAAACCGGCTCATATCCGCGTTTGAACTGCTCATTCTTCAAGAAGTTTTCAAGTTCCTGCCTTACAATCGCGCCTTTAGGAAGCCAGATTGGAAGTCCGCTTCCAACCATCTGCGAAATCATAAACAATTCTAATTCCTGCCCAAGTTTTCTGTGGTCTCTCTTCTTTGCCTCTTCAAGATTTTTTAAGTGTTCATCCAAATCTTTCTGCTTAGGAAAAGATATACCGTAAATTCTCTGAAGCTGCTGTCGGTTTTCATCGCCTCTCCAGTAAGAACCTGAAACTGAAAGCAATTTTACTGCCTTAACTTTTGCAGTTGAAGGTAAATGCGGTCCGCGGCATAAGTCAGTGAAATTTCCCTGCTCATATAAAGATACATTATCTTCATCTTTTGCAATTGTCTCAAGAATTTCTACTTTGTACGGGTCGTTTCGTTTTGATTTAAAATATTCAATTGCTTCAAGTCTTGGCATTTCAACTCTGTGCGGCTTCAAATCGCGCTTTGAAATCTCAAGCATTTTGTCTTCGATTTTTTTCAAATCTTCATCCGAGAATTTTTTATCTGAGTCAACATCGTAATAAAATCCGTTTTCAATAGGAGGACCAACGCCGAATCTTGCGCCCGGGAATAATTCCTCAATTGCCTGTGCCATCATATGAGAAGTTGTATGCCAGTAAACTTTTTTGCCTTCATCCGAATCGAACTTGAATAATTTTATCTCTGAATCTTCATTTATCGGCGCATATAAATCTTTATCAACGCCGTTAACCTGCGCAACAAGCACTTCTTCAGCTAGTCTTTTGCTGATGGAGTTTGCAATATCGAATGCAGAAACTCCTTTATCGAATTCTTTAACGCTTCCGTCAGGGAAAGTTATTTTTATTTTGTTATCCATTATAGTTTAAGCATTAATACGCCAAAGGCGAATTAATTTCGTTTTAAATTTTTAAAATTGTGAAAAAATTAATGAAATGAAAATAAGGGCGTGCACGTGAAGCGTGAGAATTGGAAAATCGCGATATTTACTTTTACAATGTGTATCATAATTTTAAATGTGAAATCAGTGGGCGGTAATGGATTCGAACCAATGGCCTTTACGATGTCAACGTAACGCTCTAACCAACTGAGCTAACCGCCCTATTAATAATAAAAATATAAAATACCTATAATTGAAAATTTATTCAATTGACTACCTTATGCCCTATTCTGCGAAATTAAACTGAAGGAGACCTGACAGGTTTTTAATCCTGTCAGGTCTGCCGAAAAAAAACACAATTCTTCCCCCTCCTTTATAAGGAGGGGGGTAGGGGGGAGGTCTAAATTTTGTTTTCATTCACAAGTTGAAAATCTCGGTTTAGGAGTACATAAAGACAAAAAGAACAATGAAACAAAGTTTCATACAGAAATGCACTATGCTTGGATTCCCGCCTTCGCGGGAATGACATATTGGATGAAATCTAAATAGTCTCCCACCACTTACTCTTCGGCAAATCCTTATTCATCACAACAACCTCGCCTATTCTCGGAGTTGTAATTTCCATTTTCACATTTTCATTTGCCTTCAATAATCTGTCTATTGGCTCATCCCACGGATGCAGAGCAAGAGCAAACTTCGCCCAGTGCACTGGAAGTAAAACTTTTGTATTTATATCAATAGCTGCCTGAAGGCATTGTTCGGGAGTCATGTGTATAAGGGGCCAGCCCTCTCCGTACTGCGCGCATTCAATTAATGCAATATCGAACGGTCCGTATTTAAAAATTATTTCTTTGAAATGTTTTCCATATCCTGAATCTCCTCCTAGATAAAATCTGTAACCAAAAAAATTCATTACAAATGAATTCCACAGAGTTTGATTTCTTTTGAATTGCCTTCCTGAAAAATGCCTTCCTGTTAAAGCAGTGAATTTTATATCGTCAGAGATTTTTACAGTGTCGTTCCAATCTGTTTCAATAATTTTGTTTTCATCCACACCCCATCTTCTTAAATGATAACTTACTCCCAGTGATGTAATAATTTTCTTTACTCGAGGATGAAGTTTTTTAATTGTCTTGTAATCAAGATGGTCGTAATGGTCGTGCGTTAATACCAGTATATCAATATCGGGCATATCATCAACATTGTAAACATCTGCACCTTTAAATGCTTTACCGCCAACCGGAACGGGAGACACTCTTCCGCTGAAAACCGGGTCAACAAGCACATTCACTTTCTTATAAGAAATAAGGTAAGATGAATGCCCGAACCACACAATTGCGGGAGCATCATAATCCAGTTTTTTTAAATCGGTTTTTATGGTGGGTAATGCCTTTTGCGGAGAAGTATCTTCCGGCTTATTTAAAAATTTCCATAGTGCGCCGAGTAACGTCATGTTATTGCTGTGCACCATCATCTGAGTTACCTCAAGATTTCTGAACGCCCCGTTTTTATAATTCGGCGATGCTGAATATCTTCCTTCAGGTGGAAGCGCTCCGAATACAGCAGACTTTAAAAATAAAAGAACGGATATTACTATAAGAATTATTATACCAAAAAATATAAACCAAGCCACAATATTAATATTTACTCTTTATTAATTTTTCAAACTCTTTCGTCATCTTCATTCCTCTTCTCGTCATTACAATTTCAGCCGTCTTTAATGCATCAGGAATTTTATATTTCACAGGTTTTTTACCTATGATATACCATGAGAACGAATCAACAAACTTTTCTGGAAATCCTCCGCCGGCAATATTTGCAAAAGCCCCGATTACTGTTCCCGTGTTCAGCATTGTGTTGATACCGATTTTCGTGTGGTCGCCAATAATGCTTCCCAGAAACTGCAAGTCGGTTTCGTATTCTTTTTTGAAAAGCTTTGCTCTTACCTTTGAATAATTATTTTTCAAATTGCTTGTAACAGTATCTGCGCCGAGGTTTACAAATTCCGAAAAATATGAATTACCCACAAAGCCGTCATGCTGCTTATTCACTCTCGCGTGGAAAATACATCCTGAAATTTCTCCCGATACACGCGAACCTTCTCCGATTGAAACAGGTCCGTAAATTTTGCTGCCTGATTTTACCAAAGCATTTTTTCCTATGAAACATGGTCCTTTTATATAGGAGAACGGCTCAATCACTGCATGCTCTGAAACATAGATTTTACCCTGCGAATCATCCAATATCACAATAGGCGCAACCTTTGCCTTTGGGTGAGTGAGCGTATTCGAATCTTTGCATAAAAAATGAAGCTCTCTTTTTAACTCTTCTTCAAGATGTCTTAATGTGTCCCATGCATATTCGATTACCTTCACACCTTTATCTTTGTATTCAGAAACTTTTACTTTCGGCTTTTTGAAATCCACTAATCCAAGTGGCATTCCCTTAGTAACTTTGGCTGCAATCTTTTTTAAGTTTGCTCCCGAAGCAGTTGCATATAGAACAGTTTTATTTTTATCAATTAATACAACGTCGCCCTTTGCCTTCGGAAGGTTTTCAAAAAAGAATTTTGAATAGATTACTTTTGAATTCAGAAACACATATGACTTCTTCGCATCCATCTTATTTATAGATGCCTCGGGATATTTTGAGATCACATATTCCTGCAAAGTTTTTCTCACATGGAGAGAAACCGACGAGCCTTCGGGAAATCTGATGAGATTTTTTGCAAGAAGATTTGAAACTCCGCACTTTATTTCAAAGTTCGGGCGAAGAATATTAAGCGGAAATAAATTTTTATAATTTCCGTCTTCGAAGAGTAAAATATTCATAGATATTATTATAAACAAAAAAAGCCAATGTTGAGATTAACATTGGCTTTTAAAAAAGATTAAAACTTAATGAAGTTTATTTTTCAGGTGTAACTTCGATTTTCTTTTTGCCGTATTTTTTATTGAATTTCTCAACTCTACCTGCCGTATCTATAATCTTCTGCGTACCCGTGAAATATGGATGGCATAATGAACAAATTTCAACCTTAATTTCAGGAACGGTTGAACGTGTTGTAAATATCACACCTCTATTCTCTCCGCAATTGCAGATAACGTCGGTTTTATAATATTTCGGGTGAAAACTCTTTTTCATATTTTCTTTGATTTTAAATGAACAATAAATTTAATAAATATTCACAAAAATTTCAAGGGGGAGAAAAGTATCAAATTTTGAACGGATTTACTATTTTTACATCTTCATCTATATTTGTGAAGTCCAATAAATCGTTTGTTACTAATTCCGCATCTAATTTTTTTGCTGTTGCTAGAATAATAGCATCGCTTATTTTTATTTTTTTGGAGATTCTGTAATTTATGACTAACTCCATTATTTCCGAATCTGTGTGTACAATTTCAAATGGCTTTACAATATTTATTATTGCTTCTTTTTCAAAAGGACTAATAAATTTGTACCCAAATGCTTCCATGTATGTTATAGAAGAAACATACATTTCGGTATATTTTTCATAGAAAGTGTCAAAATCCAATAATTCCTTTGAAAAATAAATAAGAACATTGGTATCAAGAACCGCCTTAGTCCCATTCATCTCTTTGCTTTCTTTGCCATTTTACAGGGTCATCTATATCACCAAATAAATTCATTTCTTTTGCAGCTTTTATTGCTTCCTTTATTTTTTTTGCATCATAATTTCTTCCGTTGCTGTCATCCCATTCTATTGTCACTTTAGCTTCTTTATCGGAAGAAAAATTTGCGGACTTCGGAATTTTTATAACTCCGTCTCGTACCCTTGCCTTGAATTCTACTGTTTTCATAATATTGTTTAAAACAAATATACTTTTATTTACAACTTATAACAATATTCATTCTATATCAACTCCTTAGCCCTCAGTATCATATCAATAATTTCCCTCACACAGCCCTGCCCCCCGTCTTTTTTACAAACATAATCAACGTGTTTTGTTACTTCTTCCATAGCATTGTTCGGGCAGGCAGAGAAGCCGACCAGCTTTAGCAAACCGATATCAAACTCATCATCGCCGATGTATGCAAAGTTTTCATCCTTCAATCCATATTTTTCTTTCAACTCTATATATGGAATCGTCTTATCGTCAACATCCTGATATAAATGGTCAATCTTCAGCCGCTCTACTCTTCTTTGATTTACAAGTGAGCTCATACCGCTGATGACTCCGAATTTTATTCCGAGCTTCCGTGCCCTTGTAATTCCGTAGCCGTCATGCGTATTAAAAATTTTTATATCTTCACCAGAGCTAATATAAATTATGTGTCCCGTCGTTAAGCATCCGTCAAGGTCCATTAATATTACTTCTATCTTAGAAAGTGATTCTTTTGAAAATGGTTTTGGCATTCAGTATTATTTTATGTTGCTGGATGGGCAGGTTTTGTTAAAGGCGCACTCTCCGCATTTCGGTTTTCGCGCATCGCAGATTACTCTGCCATGCTCGCCTATGCGCATTGAAAATCTCCACTGGTCAGTGGGCGGTATCAATTCTTTTAATTCAAATTCAATTTTAGTCGGGTCTTCATTTTTTATTAAACCTAATCTTCCTGCTACTCTTTTCAAATGCGTATCCACAATTATTACATCGTTCACTCCGCAGGTGTTACCGAGAACCACGCTTGCAGATTTTCTTCCCACACCGGCAAGCTCAGTAAGCGCATCCATATCGCAAGGGACTTTCCCTTTATGCTTTTCAACAAGTGTTTCACAGATAGATATTACTGCCTTGGCTTTATTGTTGTAAAAGTTAATCGACTTTATTTCATTCCTGAAATTTTCCAATCCGTCGTTTAAAATATCCTGCGGCTTTTTGTATTTGCTTTTATAAAGCGGCACCATCGTTGCATTCACTCTTATATCGGTGCACTGCGCTGCAAGTACAGTTGAAATCAAAAGCTGAAATGCATTCTGAAAATCTATATGGCACTTTGCATCGGGATAAAGCTCTGCAAGCTTCTTGTTCACAACCAGCGCGTATTTTTTTACTTCGACATTATTCATAATAAATTTTTTACCGCAAAGACCGCAAAAAAATAGCAAAGACCGCAAGGAAAATAATCTAAAAAATTCTTGCGCTCTTCATAAAGTCTTTGCCTCTTTGCGGTTAATTACACAATTAATATTTAATTTTACTTTATGAAATAATTAAGCATTTTATAAATTAGCTTTGCAGTCATAAAATCGGGATATGTAAAATCTTTTCTAGGCGCAAGCTCTACAACATCGAATCCCACAACGTTTTTTGTCTCGCCCAATCTCTTTAATAAATTCATTGTCTCTGCCCAGTATAATCCGTTCGGTTCGGGAGTTCCTGTCGAAGGCATAATCGAAGGGTCAAAGTAATCCACGTCAAAAGTTATGTAAACATTATCACTTAATGTTGAAAGCACCATGTTCTGCCAGTCAACTCCGTATCTTCCGTTGCGGATTTCATAGGCATAAAACGTTTTAATATCTTTTTCCTTAATGTAAGAGTACTCTTCAATGCTTTGCGCCCTTATACCGACCTGCGTTATATTCGTAGTGAACTCAGAAACTCTCTTTGCAAAACATGCGTGAGAGAACTTTGTGCCTTCGTATTCCTCTCTTAAATCCGAATGCGCATCGAAATGCAGTACAGTCATATCAGGATATTTATCGAAGTGCGCTTTTATCGGCGCAGTTGAAATTGTATGCTCTCCGCCTAATGTTACAACAAATTTATTATCTGCCATAAGCTGCGCTACGTGCTTCTGAATGTACTCAAGAGCAGCGCTTCCTCTTTTATCTGTCATATCAAGCGACTTCACCGAGCAGATTCCCTTTTCAAAGCAAAGTTCGCGGTTTAGCTCTTCATCAAAAAATTCTACATAGTGAGAAGCTTTTAAAATTGCCATCGGTCCCTTTGCAGTTCCTTTGCCGTAAGAAGTTGTTACTTCATAAGGCACAGGGAGAATTGCAATCTTTGAATTTTTATAGTCCGAGTATTGCTCCTCTATTGCCAGAAAGTTTTTCTTTATAGAATAGTATTTTTTGTCTTTCATTTTTATTGTTAACGGAGTGATAAAAAATTTTACTTGGTAACCACAGAGGACACAGATTATGTACACAAATGACACAGATTCTAAAAGAACCTTTTTTGAAAAAATTTTATACAAGCCTCTGTGTTCTCTGTGCGAAAATCTGTGTAATCTGTGGTTAGATTATTACTGCTTAGGTATTTCATAATCTTCTGCGTTGAACATTTCCTTAATCATTTCTGCGAGAGATTTCTTTTCCTGCTTCGCCTCTTCTTTTTTTACTGCCTTATCAATTTCCACAATTGATTCAGTTATTCTGAAACTCTGCTTTACGGGCTTTAAATTACCGTTTTTTTTTAGCGAGTTTACTACTGCAATCATTTCAGATAAATCTTTCACCTCCGTATTCACTCTGCACAACTCAATCAGCATTGATTCAAGCAGCAGCTTCTGATTACCCGAAAATTTAAATCTTCCTTCGGACTCAAATAAAATTTTCAGAAGACGAAGAACCTGTCCTTCAGTATATTTCCCTGCCGACTGTGTGTAACGGTTTCTTATAACGTCGGATTCGTTCAGCAGTTCGATATTTTTTGTAGAAATTATTATTAAAAGATTTCGTAAGTGTTCAAGCAGCCCGTTGTAAAAAGTCTGTAAGTCAAATCCCTGGTCAATAAGCGAGTTGAAATATAAAATTATTTCCTTACTATTGCCTTCCTGTATGTAATCGGAAATTTTAAAGAAAGTTTCTTTATCGGGAAGATTTAAAAATTTATTAAGCTCATCAAATTTTATATTGCTGCCGCAGAAAGAAACTGCCATATCGAAAATACCCTGCGCATCTCTCAATGCTCCGTCGCCCAGCTTTGCAATTAAAAATAACGACTCATCATCTACTTTGATTTTTTCTTCTTTGGCAATTGCCTTTATGCTTTCGATTATCTCTTCAATCTTAATTCTTTTCAGTACAAATCTCTGGCACCTGCTTAAAATTGTTTGCGGTACTTTTTCTGGATTTGTTGTTGCAAGAATAAATACAAGATACTCCGGGGGTTCTTCCAGGATTTTCAGCATTGCATTGAATGCCGCTCCGGTAAGCATGTGTACCTCGTCAACGATAAAGAATTTTTTCTTTCCCTTTATCGGATAAAATTTTGCAGCGTCCTGAATTGCGCGTACATCATCAATACCTCTATTAGATGCAGCGTCAAGCTCGAATACATCGGGGTGAGTTCCCTTTGTGATTTCGATGCAGCTATCACATTCGTTGCACGGCTCTCCGTTTTTTAAATTTTTGCAGTTAAGCGCTTTTGCAAAAATTCTTGCAATGGTAGTTTTGCCTACTCCGCGCGGTCCGCTTAAAATATATGCGTGGGCAATTTTATCTGTAACGATAGCATTGCGGAGAGTCTCGGTTACAAATTCCTGAGACGATACTTCTTCAAATCTCTGCGGTCTGTATTTTCTTGCCGATACCTGATATCCTTTTGTCTCTGCCAAGTGTGTCTTATAGAATTAAAATTGTTTTGTGAAATTTTTTACCGACAGCTTCGTTTCATCAAGCCGCATCCAAAGCGCCGATACAAGATTATTATAGGAAGAAATCCCGATATAATCACCGAAGAAAATTTGAGGTGTCGGTGTGAAAGGGGAGTCGCTAATTTTAGTGTTTTTAAAAGTTGTTCCACCGTCAGAGCTTCTTGCTATGTAAACATCTGTTCTGTTATCATCGTAATTTCTTCTGTCATAAAAAAGAACATTTATAACTCCCGTAACCGGGTCAACACAGAAATGGCTCATAAACTGCTCTTTGCCGTTGCCTATTTTATCATCGTTTACCCTTATTGGATTGCTCCACGTTTCACCCTCGTCATTCGATTTTATAATAAAAATATCGTGGTCGCCATTAGTACTATCTGAATAGTTAATATATATTGTTCCTCTGTAATCGCTTTCTGAAATATCACAGTCTGTAAACGGCAAGCCGTTGCATCTGTAGATTCCGGGTATTGCATAAGTCCATCCGCCAACTTGCTTTACAACAGGTTTTTCATCTGCGAAAGTTTGTCCGCCGTCAGTAGATTTTGTGAATACAATTCCCTGCGGACCGCTCCATGCTATATATACTTTTCCTTTTGGACTAACACATGGGACGGCTCCCTCTACAGTTGAATCTCCGTCTTTTGCATCACCAAGAAATTTCGAAATCTGTATTGGCGCTGAAAAAGTTTCCCCTTGGTCAGTCGAGCGCGAAAATAAAATTCTTGAAGAATCTTTCGGATTGCTGCTTCCATACTTATCAAACTGAGTCCATGAAATGTATAAATTATTTTTGAACGGAGTTTCACTTCTATCGGATGTCAGCCATTCCTTATCCATAAACGGAACGCTGCCGTTGTTGCCATAGATTTTCTTGCTGCTGCTCCACGTCTTTCCGTTATCAAGCGACTTTGCAATGTAAATTCCGGTATTCCCAAAAGGACCTAAATGGCAATAGTAACCAATACCAAGCATATCGAAGTATAGCATCGGGTCGCCGTAGATAACAGGTCCGGGCATTTTTCCTTCAACCCATGTTTTGCCTTTATCTCCCGAAAAATAAATCCAGTCAAGATTCGCTCCGCCGATAATATACCGCGGGTTTCTTGGATTGATTGCAATCGAAACTTCTTCCGGTTCAAAGTAAGATGATTTTGTATTCACCTGTACTTCATTTTGCGCAAACAACAAAGAGGGGAGTAATAATAAAGCTAGTAATATTTTCATGTGTAGAAATGGATTCCGGCTTTCGCCGGAATGACAAATTGTAATTAAAATTAAGTTCTTCGAACTCATTGAGAAGCGGAACTATCTCCATTTATCGGGAGTTTTGTAACGTCTGATTATTTCTTTCCGCTACTCGTTACGACACTCCTGCGTTGTAACGTATTGCTGCCGTTCCAACGCAGGAGCCTTGGAACGAGTTGATGACAATTGATAATATTAATTCATAATTCAAAATTCTAAATTCTGAATTAAAAGCGTTCTTTCCGCTACTCGTTACGACGCTCCTGCGTCGTAACGTATTACTTCCGTTCCAACGCAGGAGCCTTGGAACGAGTTGATGACAATTAATAATATTAATTCATAATTCAAAATTCTGAATTAAAAATGTTATTTCCCCTACTCGTTACGACGCTCCTGCATCGTAACGTATTACTGCTGTTCCAACGCTGGAGCATTGGAACGAGTTGATGACAATTAATAATATTAATTCATAATTCAAAATTCTGAATTAAAAATGTTATTTCCCCTACTCGTTACGACGCTCCTGCGTCGTAACGCACATATTATTTCTTAAATAAAATCTTTGCAGTTCCGAACACATACTTAAACCCTTCTTCAACTTTATCAACAGGGATAATCGTCAGCTTTGATTTTATCTCATCCGATATCTCCGCCAAATCCTTTTCATTCTCCTTCGGAATAAGCACTGTCTTAATTCCGCTTCGCAAAGCGGCAAGCAGCTTTTCATTCAGTCCGCCGATTGCAAGCACGTTGCCTCTCAGCGTGATTTCACCCGTCATTGCAACGTCAGTCTTCGCAGGCATTTTTGTAATAGCTGAAAGCATTGCCATTATCATTGTAATCCCGGCAGAAGGTCCGTCTTTCGGAATAGCTCCCTCAGGCAGGTGAATATGAATTTCCTTATCCTTGAACCACGTGGCAGGAATTTTAAACTTCGCCGCGTTTGCCTTTATATACGAATACCCCGCGCTGACCGATTCCTTCATCACGTCTCCAAGCTGTCCCGTAAGCGTCAGCTTCGAGCTGCCCTTCATTACAGTTACATCTATATAAAGCACATCGCCGCCGACTGAAGTCCATGCCAGCCCCGTAACGCTGCCGACTCTGCTCTTTATTTTTTCATCCTGCAGCTTGCTTCTGAATCGCGGCACTCCCAGATATTCCCTCGCAAGCTCTTCGGTTATCTTTACTGATTTATTTGTCTTCTTATTTTCGGTAACAACTTTTCGCGTAACTTTTCTTATAACTGTTGAAAGCTCGCGTTCAAGATTTCTCACGCCTGCTTCCCTTGTATAATCGTGTATTATTCTCAACAGCACATCATCTGTAAAATCCACCATTCCTGCATCAAGTCCGTGCTCTTCTATTTCCTTCGGAATTATATGTCTCTTTGCAATCTGCAGCTTTTCAAAATCAAGATAGCTGCGCATTTCGATTATCTCCATCCTGTCCTGCAATGGCAGCGGAATCTGGTACTGCACGTTTGCCGTCGTGATAAAAAGCACCTGAGATAAATCGTAATCTATATCTAAATAATGGTCGTTGAACGTCTGATTCTGTTCCGGGTCAAGCACCTCCAGCATTGCTGATGAAGGGTCGCCTCTGAAATCGCTGCTCATCTTATCTATTTCATCTATCAAAATTACCGGATTTACAGTTCCCGCCTTTTTCATCGCCTGAATTATTTTTCCGGGCAATGCGCCAATGTACGTTCTCCTGTGTCCGCGGATTTCCGCTTCATCTCTCACTCCGCCGACGGATATTCTCACAAACTTCCTGTTCAGCGCGCGCGCTATCGAGCGCCCCAATGAAGTCTTACCAACTCCGGGAGGACCAACGAAGCAAAGTATCTGCCCTTTAGGCGGCTTTATTATATCTTTCTCTTTTAATCTTTTTAACACGGCAAGAAGGTCAAGCACTCTGTCCTTCGGCTTATCAAGTCCGTAATGGTCTTCGTCTAAAATTTTCTTTGCGTTATCAAGGTCAAAGTTATCGTCCGTCTTCTGAGTCCACGGCACGCTAACCATCCAGTCTAAGTAATTTCTTATCACTGAAAAATCCGGCGACATCTGCGGAATCTTCTTCAGCTTGGCAAACTCCTCCAATGCCTTATCCTTTGCAGTGCCGTATATTCCCGATTTCTCTATATCTTCTTTTAATTTAATAAGCTCCGGGTCGGTTTCCGTATCTGCTCCAAGCTCATCCTGCAAAATCCTTATCTGCTCCTGAACAATGAACTTCCTCTGATTTTTCTGCATGGCGTTATAAATCTTCGCATCTATATCCTTTTCCACGTTCATAATCTCCATTTCCGAAGTCATCATATAAATGATTTCGAAATACTGCTTATGCAAATCCTCTATTTCAAGTATCTGCTGCTTTTTCTGAGTATCTATGTTTATTGCCGAGGCAATATAATACAGCTTCCTGTCCGCCTCTTTTATGTTATCGAATGCCAGCGTGGATTCCTGCGGCAGATTTTTATTCGACTGCACATAGCTGTGGAAAAGGTCAGTCGCCCTGCGCACCAATGCAGTAAGCTCGTTATCTTCTGTGTATTCGTGCAGCTTTACCGATATGCCGGCAGAGATGTATTCTGCGTTTGAAAACTTCTCTATCTTTGCAGGGGCAATGCCGTCAACAAGGACTTTTATAAGCCCGTTCGGCAGACGCAGCACCTGAAGGATTTTCGCAACGGTTCCCGTCTGATAAAGGTTTTCAAATGTCGGCTCCTCTATTTTTTCATCCACCTGAGTTACAAGCAGAATGTACTTGTGCGACTCGAGCGAAAAGTTAATTGCCTTAATGGTTGAGTCTCTTCCCGCAAGAATGGGGAATATCATGTAAGGAAAAACAACTATATCCTTTAAAGGAAGTACGGGCAGAGTTTCGGGTATAAGCGAAAGGTTGTCCTTTTCGTTCGATGATGCGCTGGTCTGAAAGCCGGCGTTTTGAGTATCCTGAACATTGCTGTCGTCAGTAATCTGCTCACTTAAAGCGTCATTTTCAAAATTTTCTTCGTTAATCAACTTATGAATTAATAATTTATTAAAAAATGTAAGAGGTAAAATTAGCAAGGGGGGTAGAGAAGTTCAATGTAAAAACCTATAAGGGTTATTTTTCTTAGGGACAAATTTTGTTATAACTAAGAACATAATCTAATTTACTTGCTTATGGGCAAGCAAAATTACTATTTTTTAGTTGTATTTAAAAAGTAGTTAAAATATTTTGAATGTAAATTTTTTTAAAAAAAATATGCCTATTACTATTGGTAATTACACGTTTGAAGGACCTTACACATCAACAGGAATGCTTGAAGATAGGTCGGGAGTTTATGCTATTCATTGCTATTTAAATGGAAAATATTACTTAATAGATGTTGGTGAAAGTTCAGAGGTAAAAAACAGAATTGAAAATCATGATAGAAAAGATTGCTGGAATGAAAAATGTAACGGAGAACTAACAGTATCAGTTTATTACACTCCAAATCTTCAACAAGCCGGAAGAAGAGAAGTAGAACAAGAATTGCGTAATTCGTATAGTGGTTTGTGTGGTGAAAGGTAGTAAAACTAATTTGTTAAATTATATATAAGTATATGGCAAATTTTACAGAAGAACAAATTCAACAAGTTTGGAATAAAGGAAAAATAGATGCAGATAATGACAAGAATATATTTCGTAAAGACTGTTGTGATGCTTGGATTAAAAGAGATGAGTATGGAACACAAGAAAAGTATGGATGGGAAATAGACCATGTTTATCCTGAAGCAAAAGGAGGAACTGATGATGAAATAAATTTACGACCAATGCACTGGGAAAACAATAGGAGTAAATCAGATGACTTTCCTGACTATACTTCTTCAATAACATCTGATGGAAATAAAAACATTGATAAACAGCTAAGTAAAACAATAAATGATGCTTTATTGGAAAAGCTTAAGGCAAAATATAAGATCTAGTATTTTTATTAGTCTAGAAATTATCATTCTTTGAGCTAAGTAATAATATAGCATGATAATGTTAAAATATGAATTGCATTTATAAGTTAAGATATTTATCCCAAAATTTCTAAATAATCAAATCAAAGTATGCTCATTTCAAGAATACAACAAGATTTATTTGACTTTATTGATTTCGATCCTGAAGAATTAGATGGATTGATTGAATTTTGGTATAGTGCAAACAGCGAAGCATTATCAGCAGCACTAACTAAAGATGAAGGATTAAAACTAATTTTAAATGTTAATAACTTTCAACATTTTGAACAACTTTCAAAAAAATTATTTTTAGTTGCTGATACTTTAATCTTACGCGATACAAGAAAATGGACGCCTGAAGAAAACAATTTTCAAGCTATACCTATTCCTACTGGCGAATATAAGCCAAAATATTTAGAAGATATTGAAGAAGAATTGAAAAATCTTCAACCATCTCCTTTGACCCTATTATATAGACCAAATTTATATTGGACAAGTACTACAAAGATTTTAAATAATGGATACAACATAGCTTATGCAGCCTGGGAGTACAATGCAATACCTAAGGAATTTAAGTCCTGGATTGCAGGATCGGGTAGAGAGTATATGAAAACTGGCAAAATTGTATACGGGCCGTTCATACCAACATTAGAAATGGAATTAGAATTTATGAAAAACAAGATTTCAATGCCTGAGCAATTCAACGCACTGCCCTGTTTTTATCAAGATTATAAATGGTTAGATGATAAAGGATTGGATTCTTTGCTTTTGTTAAAATTTCCTTATCTTCAGAATATTGATATTGAAACTTTATCAAAAATTAAAGAAGATAATTATGATGAATTTTCCAAGTTTAGTGATTCTTTACTTGATTCGATCCAAAAAATTAAAACTTCTTACGGTTCAAGTGATTTTTTAAAGGAAATACAATATATACAAAAAAATCAAATAGATGATAATCTTGCAAAGATAGAACAAAAATTTAATCAATTAAGTAAAATGCAAACTCTTCGTAAGGCAGGGGTTATCACTGGACTAATTGGATTAAGCGGAGCAATGTTAGTAGCTGATGCAATAGTTCCCGGAATTGTTACGGGTGCAACAGGAGTCGTAGCAACAATGATAGCTAATAAAGCGGCAGAATTAAAAGATAAATTTGACGTGAAAGAAAATCCAGCATACTTTTTATGGAAAATAAAAAATTATGGAAATTAATTCTGAAATTTTGTTATAGGTTTTCTTTTCAGCATTATGCACGAAGAAAAATGGCACATATAGGAAATGAAAATTGGATTCTCAAACGACTATGAATTACAACCAAGTTGCTCGAATATACTCTCCTCAATCCTTCATATAGAAATAAGTTAATTTCATCTTCGTCCCCTCTTTCTTCCCACTTCCATTCTTATTATTTTTACAAAAACAATACTCCTATGGGCAAACTTGCCGAGATAAAGACAAAGCAGAACGAAACATATAACTTTCTCCTTACGAAACTCTGTTTCGTAAGGCATTGACCTTGAAACTCCGTTTCAATGCAAAACGGAGTTTTGCGGTATATGAATTCCCAAACAGAGTTTGGAAATTAGTGACCTACATTATTAATTATAAAACTTTTTGAAAAACAATACTCCTATGGGCAAACTTGCCGAGATAAAAACAAAGCAGAACGAAGCAAGCGTTGAGGACTTTCTCGCCTCACTAAAAGACGAGCAGCAGCGCAAAGACAGCGAAACAATCATAAAGCTGATGCAGAAGGCATCGAAGGAAAAGCCGAAGATGTGGGGAGCATCTATGATTGGTTTCGGAAAAAAAATCTATAAATCCCCGGCATCGGGCAGGGAAGTCGAATGGTTTCTCATCGGATTCTCTCCGCGCAAATCAAACCTCTCGCTGCATCTTATACTCGATATGAAAAGCATGGCAGGCGAACTGAAAAAGCTCGGCAAGCACAAAATCGGCACGGGATGTCTGTACATAAATAAGCTCGCCGATGTAGATGTAAAAGTGCTGGAAGGATTGATAAAAGAAGCCATGAAGAAATCTAAACCCGCCCCCGTGGTGAAGAAGCATTGAGTACACCCTCCGCCTCGTTTCACTCGGCACCTCTCCCGCATCAAGTGCGGGACAAGCTCTCAAAGGAGGAGTTGCTTAGCTAAACTCTCCCCTAGAGGGGAGTACTTTCGCGAAGCGAAAGGGAGGGGTGTCAAAGCAAACACCCACCGTCTCGCCTATGGCGAGCCACCTCTCCCGCATCAAGTGCGGGACAAGCTCTCAAGGGAGGAATTTGGCCGCCGTTGTTGGTTCCCCGTCCCGCGGAATTTATCCCGATGTAATCTGGAGCAAGGGAATTGAAACCCAAAAAGTATTTGTAGAGACGCAACGTATTGCGTCTCCATGAAAGCAATAAATTTTTTCTACCTTCGTTACCTGCGGAATTTATCCCGATGTAATCTGGAGTAAGGGAATTGAAACCCAAAAAGTATTTGTAGAGACGCAAAGTATTGCGTCTCTACGGAAATAATAAATTTTTTTACCTCGTTCCATGCGGAACTTATCCCTATATAATCTGGAGCAAGAGAACTGAAACCAAAAAGTATTTGTAGAGACGCAAAGTATTGCGTCTCCATGAAAGTAATAAATTTTTTCTACCTTCGTTACCTGCGGAATTTATCCCGATGTAATCTGGAGCAAGGGAATTGACACAAAAAAAGTATTTGTAGAGACGCAATACTTTGCGTCTCCATGAAAGCAATAAATTTTTTCTTCCTTCGTTACCTGCGGAATTTATCCCGATGTAATCTGGAGCAAGGGAATTGAAACCCCAAAAGTATTTGTAGAGACGCAACGTATTGCGTCTCTACGGAAATAATAAATTTTTTTACCTCGTTACATGTGGAATTTATCCCGATGTAATCTGGAGCAAGGGAATTGAAACCAAAAAAAGTATTTGTAGAGACGCAACGTATTGCGTCTCTACGGAAGTAATAAATTTCTTCACCCTCGTTCCATGCGGAATTTATCCCGATGTAATCTGGAGCAAGGGAATTGAAACCCCAAAAGTATTTGTAGAGACGCAATACTTTGCGTCTCCATGAAAGCAATAAATTTCTTCACCCTCGTTCCATGCGGAACTTATCCCGATGTAATCTGGAGTAAGGGAATTAAAACCAAAAAAGTATTTGAAGAGACGCAATACTTTGCGTCTCATAAAATGTAAATAACTAAATCTGCCTGCATGTAATCTGCCAAAGACGAGGATGAAGGATGAGCGTATCAGCCGTTCCCCTTAATTACTCATTACCAATTAACAAAACTCTTTCCTATTTTTGTATTATCCCGCCACTAAAAATTGTATCAGTGAAAAAAATCAAAAAAGAAATTTCGTCGAAAGAAAAAGATGAGCTGCTGAAAGTATTAAAATCGCGCTTTGAAAAAAATATGCAGAGGCATAAAGGAATTGACTGGGCTAAGGTGCAGTCGAGGCTGGAAGCAGATGCCGGTAAAATGTCGTCGCTAAATGAAATGGAAAAAACAGGGGGCGAGCCGGACGTAACGGGCTTTAATAAAAAAACGGGTGAGTACATTTTTTATGACTGCGCGCCTGAGAGTCCTAAGGAAAGAAGAAGTCTCTGCTACGATACTGCGGCGCTGAACTCACGAAAAGAACACAAGCCGAAAGACAGCGCTGTGAACATGGCGGAAAATATGGGCGCGGAATTGCTGAGCGAGGAGGAGTACCGCGCGCTGCAATTGACGGGTGAGTTCGATTTGAAAACGTCGAGTTGGGTGAAAACTCCCGATGAAATAAGGAAGCTTGGCGGCGCGATTTTTTGTGACAGGCGTTTTGGCAGGGTATTCACGTATCACAACGGGGCGGAATCGTACTACGGAAGCCGTGGCTTCCGGTGCGTGCTGAAGGTGTAGGGAGGGATAAGTTATTGTATTAACAATGTTTGAATGGAAAATCCTCGATTTGAAATATTGAAAAAACAACAATTTATCGCAAAACTTACGAGGGGGCGTAAGTTTCGCTATAGGTTTTTTCAGCAATTTAGCCCCTTCAAAATTTTTAAATAGTAAAAACCTTAAAATTTGCCTAATTTTGTAAAGATGAAAAAAGAGCTTCTATATGAAGGCAAGGCAAAGCGCATCTGGAGCACGGACGACCATAGTCTCGTCATTCAGGAGTTCAAGGACGATGCCACTGCCTTTAACGGCTTGAAGAAAGACCAAATCAAAAATAAGGGAGTGCTCAATACGGGCATTTCTTCCGCTATTTTTGAGTATCTTATTGCTCATGGCATTCCGACCCATTTTGTAAAGGCGCTTTCCGAAAATGAGATGCTTGTAAAGAGGGTGGAGATTATTAAGGTAGAGGTGGTTATCCGCAATATAGCCGCAGGAAGCCTGGTGAAAAAATTCGGTTTTGCCGAAGGGGAAGAATTAAAGTTCCCTCTGGTGGAGTATTATTTGAAATCGGATGAGCTTGGCGACCCGCTTTTTTCTCTGGAACATATACTTACTCTTGAGCTTGCTACAAAAGATGAGATGGAGAAAATCCATTCATTAGCTTTGAAGATAAATGAGCTTATGCAGAAGTTTTGGTTTGACAGGGGAATTGACTTAGTTGATTTCAAATTGGAATTCGGAAGAGCAGCTAATGGAGAAATTATCTTAGCTGATGAAATCTCTCCTGATACATGCCGGTTATGGGACCTGCACACAGGAGAAAAAATGGATAAGGACAGGTTCCGTTTTGATATGGGAAAAGTAGAAGAGGCATACGCGGAAATTAGCCGTAGAGTAAAAATTCATAATTAATAAAATTTAAAGTTTGTTTAAAATCACGTATTACGGCAGAGATGTTGTATTGAAGATGGTTATCATCTGCTCTCTGATATTTATAGCAGCGCTATTCATTCCTGTGTTCATAGCAAAAGTTATTTTGCTTTTGCTTGTAATTTTTTTAATGTCGTTTACCTTTTATTTTTTTAGAGACCCTGAAAGAAAAATTCCCGATAACTATGACGACAGCATGATTCTTGCGCCCGGTGATGGAAAAATTTGCCTCATAGAAGACATCATTAATAAAGAAGACAATCTTTATCCTAAAGGAGAAGCGTTAAAACAAGTGAGTATATTTCTTTCTCCTTTAAATGTTCACGTTAATAGAAATCCCACGAATGGCACGGTGAAATACTACAAATACATAGAAGGAGAATACTTAGTCGCGTTTGACCACAAATCATCCGATAGAAATGAGCGGACGGAAATCGGCATAGAGGATTATAAAGGAAGAAAAGTTTTATTCAAACAGATTGCAGGATTTGTTGCAAGAAGAATAGTGTGTGATTTAGATGAGGGAGATTCTGTTAAAGCAGGTGAAAGATTTGGGATGATTAAATTCGGCTCACGCGTAGATATTCTTTTGAAGCCGGATGCCGAGATAAAAGTTAAGCTCAACGATATTGTTAAAGGAGCGGAAACAGTTATTGCGATTAATAAATGAAAAACAATTTAGGAAATATATTTGTTTGTGATTTAAAGGGATTCGTTAATGATTAATATTCCGCGGAACTTCATACCAAGCTTGTTTACAATTCTAAATGTCTTCTGCGGATTTATGTCTATCATAAATTCTGCTCATGGGAATTTTGATACAGCTATATTTTTCATTATATATTCTGCTTTATTTGATGCAGTTGACGGGCTTGCAGCGCGCCTTACAAAATCAGCAAGCAAGTTCGGTGTAGAACTTGATTCTTTAGCAGATGTAGTTTCATTCGGTGCTGCCCCTTCATTTATTCTATACAATATTTATTTTAAAGATCATGGTGATTTGGGAGTTTTTCTCTCTTCTCTGATTCTGCTTTTTGCTGCTATAAGGCTCGCCAGATTTAATGTTCAGCTTGTAGGGTTTGATAAGGATTATTTTAGCGGAGTTCCTGTGCCGATGGCTGCAATGACAATCTGCTCATATATTTATTTTTACCATAATAAACTTTTCGGTTACGACCTTAGCTCAAAATTTATTATAGCTCTTTCAATTGTTCTTCCTATATTGATGGTGAGCAAATTCAGGTATGATTCAATTCCGAAAGTTTCACTTAGTGCAATAAAGAAATATCCTGTGAAGTTTATTTTTCTTTTTGCCGGAATTGTAATTTGTGTGATTACTAAAGGCGAAGGTTTATTTCTTTTTTGCTTATTCTATTTGAGTACGGGAATCTTCAGAGGTATTTACAATTCGTTAAGAAAATCCGGCAGACATCACCGTTTTTCGGAATCGGAAATTGAATCAAAGGAATTAAATTAATTTTCGTTTTAATTTATACTTCTCTTCTTTGCAATCCCTCTTACAATATCAAAAAATTTATCTACTTCTTCAGTTGTATTGTCTCTTCCGAATGAAACTCTAACAGAGCAAAGCGCTGTTTGGTAATCTAGACCAAGTTCCATCAATATTCTTGATGGCTGAGGAGAACCTGATGTACAAGCTGAACCGCTCGAGCAGGCAGTACCTTTTAAATCGAGATTAATTAGAAGTGTTTCAGAATCGACATCAAAGTAATTCTGGTCGAATGAAATGTTGATTATATTATCAAGAGTGTGAGCTGAATCACCGTTAATGATAATCCCCTCAGGATAATATTCTTGTAACTTTGCTTTGAAATACCCTTTTAATTGCTTATAATGTCTAAGGTCTTCATCCATCCTGTCAATCAGAATTTCCAAAGCTCTTTTAAGACCGACTACACCTGCAATATTTTCAGTTCCACCGCGCATATTACGTTCCTGTTTCCCGCCGTGAATTAATTTATCTATAGGAGTACCGTCTTTTATATACATCACACCGATTCCTTTAGGACCGTAGATTTTGTGTCCGCTCATGCAGGCAATATTTACATTAAAATCTTTTGTGTTGAATGCGGTTTTTCCTATTGATTGAACAGTGTCAGCATGGAAAATGATTTCGTTTCTATCTGTGTTATCAGCAATTGTTTTTATATCGTTTACTACTCCAAGCTCATTATTTGCGTGCATCATTGATATTAAATGAGTCTTAGGAGTTACTGCCGCCAGAATCTTTTGCGGGTCAATTGAGCCGTCTCTTTCAGGCTTGATGTAAGTAATTTCAGTGCCGAATCTCTCATTTAAATACTTTACACTTTCGTTTAAAGCAGAATGCTCTATAGAAGTGGTGATGATATGATTTTTGCCCGAATTTAAAAAATGGAATGTCGGTCCTTTGATTGCAAAGTTATCCGATTCAGTACCGCCTGAAGTAAAGAAAACTTCTTTGGGTTTGCACTTTAAAAAATCTGCAACTAAGTCGCGGGTGTCTTCGAGTATGACTTTTACTCCCTTTCCGAAATGATGAACAGACGAAGCATTTCCGAATTGATATTGTATGTAGGGAAGCATTGCTTCAACTACTTCAGGCGCAACGGGAGTCGTTGCTGCGTTATCAAAGTATATTCTTTCCATTTTTGTAAATTGTAAAAATAGCGAAAAAGTTTTTTAAAATATAGGGGACTTGGTTTTGCGAAAAAATAACCTTATCACACGACAAAAATTTTTCTTAAAAAATTGAATTTAACCGCAAAGATGCAAAGTTTTTGCAAAGCACGCAAAAAAATTAAAATATTTTTCCTAAATAACTCAAACATAAAACTAATTGCGCTTTAATGTCTGTAAATAAAGTAATCAGAGTGTTTAATGAGCCGCGAATAGATATATAAAGGCTAATGCAGAAAGAAGAAAAGCAAACGTAACATATGTAAGAAGAGTTACTCCTAAAGATTTAAAGAAACCGGCGGCAGTCTTTTCATTTGAGAAACTCATTAAGGCGTAAACATAATATGCAAAAGTTGTTATTAAGCGGATGCTCCAGAACTTAACATTTATCAAAGCAAAGAATACAAGAAAAAGTGAAATGAAAAGTCCCATGCCTATTACATAGAATGACGATGCCATGGCTTCGGCAAAATTTAACTTCATTTTTTTGAAAAACAGGGATAAGTAGAGTGCAAAAATGGGCGGTATGACAAAGTAAAAATAATTTAGTTTGTTGAAAAAGAAATGCTGCATCTCCACTATGCTGACTCCCATCGGATGATATTTTTCCGCATTTTCTCCCAAAAAAGTTTTATTCACAAAGCTGACAAAGTTATCACTGAAGAAGTGGAAAGATATTACAAAAACAGTAACCAATAAAATGAAAAATGATACCGGTTTTGTATAAGACTTTCTTTTTCCGTTAATAAAATTCCTTAAGAACACTCCTGGGGAAACCAGTAATTCTTTTACTGTGTGCGCAAAACTGGATTCCCAATGGAATGTGCTGTGAATAAAATCATGAAATAGAGATTTTAAGCTAAGGCGTTTTGAAATTTTTTCCTGCCCGCAATTGTAACAAAATTTTCCTTTAAGCTCTGTTCCGCAGTTTAAGCAATTTTCCATTATACAAAATAATCAATTGCTGCGAGAGGAAAAATGTAAAACTGGGTTATTTTAACTCTTGCGTTTTGAAAAATAAAAAATCGAAATATTCTGTAGTTAATAGTTGATTGTTATTATAAATAATAGAAGATGAGCTTTTTGAAGTATCAATAAATTTATATATTCATTTTGTTTAAAAAAAATCTTATTTTTACTTGTGGATAGATGCTAAAAGAATTATTTTATATTTCAAATATTTTTTCTATTTTTAGGATAATTCTTTTATTTCCCCTATGTTATCTGTTGGTTACTGATAATGAGGGAAACAGAGTCCTGATAATAGCAATATTAATCGGGATGTATGTAACTGATTTATTAGACGGCTTTTTGGCGAGAAAGCTTAATCAGGTTACAGAGCTAGGGAAAATAATAGATCCACTGGCAGATAAAATATCCGTAGTTACTCTTGTATTAATTCTCTTACTGCAAAGTAAAATACCATTATGGTTTGTTTTGATTGTGGTTTTAAGAGATGTTTTAATCCTGTTGTTCGGGTTAATCTTGAAGGGAAGAAAAAAGATTACGTTAATGTCTAACTATCCCGGCAAAATAGCCGTTTTTAGTATAGGCGTAGTAATCTTAATTTCAACTCTTAACTTATCTGCCCTTAAAAATTTTCAGTTTTATTTAATGCTGCTTTCCACTGCATTAATTTTTTATTCATCTTTTTTATACTTTAAAAGGTTCAACCAAACAATAGGAGAAAAAAATGGCACAAGAGACTTACATTGAAATCAAAGAAACGAAGAAGAGAAACATTGACCGTGTGAAAACACTTACCCGCAAAGATGTTGAATTAAAAATGGAAGAAAAACTAATCGGCAGAAGAGTAACAAGAAAGCTGATAGTGGATTCTCTCTTCGATTCAATGAGGGAGCTAATTATGATGGCAGACCCGACCATCCGCATCGAAATAAGAGATTTCGGTGTATTTGAAGTGAAGAAGACTAAACCGAAACCAAAGGCAAGAAACCTGAAAACAGGTGAATTTGTTTTTGTGCCCGGCAGAAGAAAAATGCACTTCAAACCCGGTAAAATCCTCAAAAATTTTCTTAAAGAAAAAATAGCAAATCCATTAAGCTAATTTTTACAGTTTTTGATTCTATTAATTAATTGTATTTTTGGGAAACAATTAATTAAATTTTACTGTTATTAAAAAAGTAATTGCAATAGACTTTGGTTCAAAGCGTGTTGGTTTAGCCGTATCGGACGAATCGCATACGTTTTCTTTTGAAAGAGGGGCAATAACTAATGACAGTAAACTATTGGCTGAAATACTAAAGTTCGCAAAGGAAGAAGATGCAAGCAAGATTGTAGTCGGATATCCTTTGAGTCTTAAATCTGAAAAAACATTGCAAACTTTGGAGGTTGATAAGTTTATTGACGACCTTCAAAGTTTTTTTTTGTTAAAAAATGAACCTGTTGAAATAGTTACTTTTGATGAGCGGTTTACAAGCAGGATGGCTTCGGGTTTCATTGCAATTTCGGCTATGAGTAAAACCAAAAGAAGAGATAAATCTCTGGTTGACAGCATTTCGGCGCAGATAATATTGCAGGATTACCTCGATAAAAATATTAACAAGAGAAATTAAATGTACTTAGTAGAGCTTTACGAGCTTATAGAAAAAGGCGAAGGATTAAATACAGAATTTAAAAGAAAATTTACCACTCCCGAGAAAATAGCAAAAGAAATAACGGCGTTTGCAAATACTTCAGGCGGAGTGATTTTGTTCGGAGTTGATGACGATAAAACTATTTATGGAATCGAAAGTGAGAAGGAAGAAATGGAGCTTATTTCCACAGCGGCAAAATTTTATTGCGAGCCGGAAGTTCTGTTCGATTCGGAAATTCTTTATATAAAAAATAAAGATGTAGTTGTTATTACTATTCCCGAAAGTAAAAGCAAGCCCCACCGTATTGTTTCGGAAGATGAAAATGAAAACGGGAAAGTTTATGTCCGCTTTAATGACAAAAGCATTATTGCCTCTAAAGAGGCAGAGAAAATTCTAAGAAGTTCGTCAGAAACTTCAGCTCCTTTAAAGCTGTACATAGGCGATATTGAAAAAGCGCTTTTCGCTTATCTTGAGGCAAATCAAAAAATTACTGTAAAAGGATTTAAGCGGCTTGTGAATATTTCTGAAAGAAGGGCTAGCAGAACGCTGATAAATCTGGTGAGGGCGCAAGTGATTCGTCATCACTTTTTAGACAACGAAGAGTTTTTTACTTTAGCTTAAAAAATTAAAGGAAGCCGGGTTCTGTTATAATGAAACCCGGCTTCCTTTTTTTAGAAATCTATTCCCTTAAGATTTAAGCTTTTCGAAGCAGAGCCGCGTGTAAATTTTATGGCATCATCACATGCGTTTCCGTTCGGTGAAAAATCACACTCGGAGGTAACTCCGTTCTTCAGCATTTTTAATACTCCTGAAACAGGGTATCGGCAGTTTCCCAGAATTTGGAACGGGCTTGATTGACTAACGCTTAAGTCATAAGCTGCGCTGAATTCTCCATCCACAATGTTTGCACTTCCAAAAATTGAGTAAACATCGTCAGAGGCTGTTGATGCTGAATTATAATTTACAGTTCCATCCAAAGTGTTAATGGTGATAGTTTTCGAATCTCTTTCCAATGTCAAAAATCCTACTTCGCCACCCGCATGAAAGTTATACGTAGATGCAGAGGTTTTCTTTGAGGAAAATCTCAAAAATCCTGTTACTTTTACCATATTAGTATCGTTATTTTCAGCATACTTATACACTCTATAATCATTAAAAGACACAGTTGAATAAACCGAATCGGAGGAAATTACCGAAATTGCAAGATTGAAAGTTCCGCTTCTTTTTACACTGTCTTTGTCAACACAACCGGGAAAGGGGGGGTAGTTAACTGTGAAAGCCCCTACTCCTACACTGTCATAATAATAATTGGGGCAGAATGAAGATGCAATATTATTTAGAAAAAGCCACTGATATGAATTTGCGCTTGTGATTATATTAGTAAAAGTAGCAAAGTTTTTCGCTGATACAACTTCTTTGTCGAAATTATCATCTGTTGGAGGAGTAACCGTTGTATCATCAGACTTATTGCATCCTGAATTTATTAAGAAGAGGGAAATGAGAATTGCTATGAGAGGGAACGAGTAGAATCCTTTTTTCAAAATTGTTCTCCGTTAGTTTATCCTAATATAGCAAATAATTTTTAATTTATTAACTTAGATATAGGGTAAAAAAGAAAAAGTCCAATCCTGCAAGAGTTGGACTGGACTTTTAGTGGAGGGAATAGTTAATCAATTAATTTTCCTGTGCATCAAGATTTATGCTTTTTGAAAACACTCCTTTTACTAATGTAACGACTCCGTCACATGCGCCGCTGTTCGGGAAAAAATCTACATAAGTTACACTCTGAACTCCCCCTGCCTGATAAGTTAATCCGATTTTTCCTCTCAATGGGTAGCGGCAATCCGTTCTTATGTTCAGGCTGTCAGCAATTAGATATGCAAACTGCACTCCATATCGGTTATCAAGTACAGCTCCTGCTCCTTTTATATAATAACTATCATCACTGAACACATTTAAAACCCCCAAATTTGCTCTTAAAGTCAAAGTGAGATTTATAGTTTTTGCTATACCTGTATTGGTTGTGAGAATATTGTTTACGGTGAATCCGCCTCTGAAATTTGCAGTGTCAATTCTTTTACCCGCAACAAAAGTAAAAAGAGATGCGCTTGTATTCTGAATTGTAACATAGTTTGTATCAGAGCTGCTTCCTTTAATTCTGTAAACTTTGTACGGGCTTTCAGATGGAAATGTTAAGCTTCCATAAACTGAATCTTTCGCGGGAGTTATATAGCCGTAAATAATATATTTCCCGCTTCTTCTTATTGAATCAGATATTGTCATACACGGAGTTGAGCCATAGTCAACGGTGATAGTCCATGTTGTTCCTCCTGTGCTAGTAGCCGTAACAGTCGGGCAGCCTCCTGTATTGACGGTAATTCCGTTTGCTATTTGAGTAAGATATGTAAAAGCATCAGTAGTAGTAGAAATACTTTCCGATGAATTTTTAGAGGAAGATGATTCTGCATCAACATTCTCTTCTGTAGAGCCTGTAGGTGATACGACATCGCTGTTTTTATTGCACGCCTCAAAGGATATGAAGCACACCGCTGCCAGAGCTAAAAACAAATAAGTAAAGCTTTTTCTGAGTATTCCATTTTTATTTTTCACTTTTTAATTTCTCCTGAAATTTTGTTTGGTAATAAAGTTAAACAAAAATAAAAATGTTCTGTAATCAGACAAAGTAAATGGATGTAACAAGATGTAACAGAGGTATAAAATTTTTCTTATTGTTCCGAAGGCATTTTTTAGAGATATTGGATTGTAATTCAGTTTTCATCTCTATAACTGATAAAAATTATTCTCCCGCTTTTTTTTATTTTTAAAAAGAAAACCCCGAATAAAAACAACCATGGAAAAAATAATCTTTATATTCGCAATTGTTTTGTTTTCAAAACTATCATTTTCACAACCTGTAAATCATAGCTTTCCTAATGATTCACTTCTTTTTGACGGCTCCGAGAAAAATGTAAATTATCAGGATAAATCTGATGAACAATGTGTTGCCTGGGTAACATATTATGACGGAGATGTCAAAATGATGAAAGATACGCTTATTCCCAATCCCGATGGCTGTGATAAAGGCACACAATTAATTAAATATCAAATCGAAGGATCTCCCGGCGAACGTACACCGGTCATTATGGGAACACCTCTAAAGACAGGGAAAAACTCTCACATTGAAATTACCTTCGGTGATGGCAGAATGCTTAGACTAGGACCTGAATCACAAGCAACGGTTGAATGCCTTCCGGCAGCTCCGACAGGAGGACGTAGAATAACAGTAAAGGATGTCGTTAATTTAGCTTGGATGAAGTTGACAAATGTCTTAGGGGGAGAGCAATTTCAAGTTGAGGGAAGAGCATTTGGCGCAGGTCCAAGAGGTACAATATTTTCAGTTGAAGTTATAAACAACTCTGGAATAGTAACTGCTACCACCAAAGTTTATGAGCATTCCGTGTTCTTCACTGCAAAAAAGGAGGCAGACCTTTCAGGTATTTCAAACGATGAATATGAAAAGAAAGTCCAGGAATTACAGGATGAATATAAAGCCGGAAAAATTACCGCAGCGGAGCTTCAGAAAAAAGTAATGGCTTTGGTAAATTCTAAAACTGATGAGATACAAAATAAAGCTTCTGAATCTTCCGTAATTGTTACAGAAGGAAATATGTCAAAGATTATTTACAAAGAAAACGGTGAGGATGTTTCAAACCCAACTAAACCTGAGCCTTTTACCGATAGCGGAGACCAATGGTGGGTTGATAAATTTTATGGTAAAAAATAAAGCTTAAAAAAAATAGAATTAATAGATTGACATCCCTCATTAATATCTGTAAAATATTTTTTGAGGGATGTTTATTTTTGTGTAATTGTTTTCGCAGTAGGCGCAAACTCTACACGTAAACCTGTCGGCGCAAATCCGTTATTTACTACAAAGTCTAATGTATTGATTCCCTCAATAAATCCTGATTTTATTTCAAACGGAAAAAGTCCCCAGCCAAAAGCTTCATAAGGTGTGGTAAACCCTGTGCTTTGTCCGTTAACTAATATATCAACTCCGTTATTGTCAGTGCTCCATCCTCCTTTTACAATGGTACTTTTTAAATCGTGCCCAGTTAAATCAAAATAGATTCTGTAGATGTAAACTCCGGCTTCATTCCATTTTCCTGCATCAGTTCTCGGCGCTATCCATTTTGATTTATCTCCATTAGAAAACCAGTTTCCAATAGGGAATTCATTTGAGAGAATTACTTTGGAAGCAGGTCCGGGAAACTTTGAATCCGAACTTTGAATTAATTGATAATGCGAATCGGTTTCTCCGTCAGCAAGCAGATTATTATAGTCATCCATTCCGGTATTATATAGTCCCGGAATAAAGGAATTTTGGCAATATGATAGGTCGAAGAATAGAAATAATGAAAAGATAGAAATCCAAAATGTAACTAACTTTAGCATAAAAATGAATTTTCTATATTTAATTCATTTTCTCAAAAAAAGTTTCGTTTAGCGTTTTTTAAACTATCCTCTATTTTATAGGAAGTTTGCTTAGATTTAATTCATGGTCTAAGCCAAGCGCAAATTTTATAGCTTGAGTTGAAACAAGAGGAAATAAATAGTTTAACAAAGGAGAGAACTTTCTGAATAACTTAGCAGGAACGGTTTTCCCTTGCATAATTTTTGTGCTTCGGGATACCATTTCTACTACTTTTTTTACCGCCGGTTTTCTTAATGAATTATAATAATACTGCTGATTGGTTTTGAATAACTCTGCAAGAACATAGGCATCTTCAATTCCAAGGTTCATACCTCGCGCGCCTAAAGGTGAATGAATATGTGCTGCATCGCCTGCAAGAAAAATTCTTTCTTTACAGAAGTTATCTACCACTCTATGGTTTACTTGAAAATCACTCTTCCACAAGATTTTTCCTGTTTTTGTGCCGTAGGGGATTCTTTGTAAGAGATCAGTAACGCAGCCTATCACACGCCAGATATTATCTTTAATTCTTAGCATAAAAATTCCTCCGTCATCAAAGAGAAATGAATGTCCTTCATCTTTGTTAATCGGAGTATCAAGCTCAACATCATACAGGTTCCAATGACCGTCAAGAGATTCTCCGGGAAACTCAATGCCTAAGTTTTTTCTTACAGTACTTTTTGCGCCGTCTGCTCCTATTAAATATGGAAGATTGTTCTTTACAATGTTTCCGTCAGCGCTCTTCAGAGTTACTTCAACATTTTTTTCAGAAGAATTGCAATCAACTAATTCTGTATTCCTGATTATTTGTATTTTTCTTTCCTGAATTGCTTCACTTAATATTCGTTCGCTTTCCGCTTGAGTCTGAACTAAAAGAAAAGGGTATTTTGTTTTAGCTTTTGAAATATCATAATGGATAAAGCACTTATTTTTATAGTGAAAATTAATTGAATGAGCTTTTCTTCCATTAGCAAGAAATTTTTCGGTAACTCCGCTTTTTTCAAGAAGAGTTAATGTTCTGGCATTAATACCAAGCGCTTTTGAGAAAATAGATGGGGAAGGTAGTTTTTCAATGATATTGGATTCAAATCCATTTTCATGTAAAAACAAAGCCGCTGCCAGACCAACTGGACCGGCACCGGCAATCAGAATTTTATTACTTTCAATAACCATTAATCAATTTCTACCTGAGAGAATTGAGCAAACTTTTTTACAGTGTTTCTCAGCATTTTTCACGATTGCTTCACCCTTAGAAATCATATCATTTTTATATTCCACATCTTCTATATTATTCAGGTTAATTAGAACGTTTTTATACGCGCCCCATATACCTGTTTCCAATGATTTTGCTCCTACTTCCAAATCACTCTTAGAAGATATGTTTCCATCCTTTGCCATCTTTAACATATACTCCCAACAAGAATCTGCAATTGTCATTACAGAAAAAGGAACAGTAATAGCTTTCTTCAATCCTTCCTGCATTTTTGAATGACGAACTCTTTGTTCTTCTTCGGTTTTCTTTGGCATTTTCATCGCCGTCATATAATCATTAAATGCGTTTGTATCGGCATCTATTAGAGGAATAAGTTCCTTCATTTTAAAATGAAGGGGACCAATTAGTTTTCGCATTACAGCGTCTAAATGTTCAAACTTTTTATTGCCATAGGTCATCCATCCCACCATTGCCCCTAAGGCTGCTCCCATAGAAGCAATTAAAGCTGAAACACTTCCACCGCCCGGTGCAGATGTACGCGCGCCGACAAGCTCTACAAAGTTTCTTACAGTTAAAGAGGCAAGCGGCTCTGCGCCTTCTTCTTTAATCATATATTCAATAATTCTTTTTTCAGGAATAAAAGGAGAGATAGATGAAAGTCCCATGCGCTCAATTACTAATCTTATCTTCTGCGCTTCATCAACTAAGAATAAATTTTCTTTTTTGATGTAGTAATCGGCAGCCATAAGCATTGCTTCAAGAGGAATAAGCCCGATAAGCTCTGAGCCGGCAACTGCAAGATTCATTTTTCTTGCATCGGATGCGCACTCTTCAAATGCAATGTGCGGCGGAGTGATTTTATAGTTATCAAGGTTCATTGATACCTGCGCCATGTTATATTCGGTAACATACCATCCAATTCCTTTAACAGCTTTTAATCTTCCCGGCTGGTCTGCGCTTCTGCCCTGCTCTCGGACATTCAGAGCTATTTTATGCGCCTGCTCTTTAGTGCCAAGTATATTTACGTTATAAGCAATGAGGAAAAATCTTGCGCCTGTTACAGTTGCGCCTGATTTTGGAATAAACTCCTGCGGACCATAATCAGGTTTCCATTCAGGTTTGTAAATTTTATCTTTGATGCCTTCGTATTCACCCTGACGGATTTGCTTAAGCATTTTTCTGTCAGGATTGTTGGATGCTTCTTCATATAAATAAATCGGAACGTTTAATTCTTTTCCAACGCGCTCGCCGAATCTTTTTGCGCACTCAACACATTCTTCAGTGGTAACATTCGCAACAGGAACGAAAGGAACAACGTCAACTGCTCCCATGCGCGGATGCTCGCCTGAATGCTTGGTCATATCAATTAATTCGTATGCTTTCTTTGCAAATTGAAATGCGCCTTCTACAACTGAATCTGCGTCTCCTACAAAAGTGAATACTGTTCTATTGGTGGATTTCCCGGGGTCAACATCAAGCAATGTAACACCCGGTACAGCGCGGACTGCATCGGCGCAGGCATTAATTATTCTTTCATCTCTGCCCTCTGAAATATTAGGGACACACTCTATGATTTTTTTCATAATCTTATATTTTTTGAGCTATGCAAAAAACTCTGGAAGAATTTTTTGAAACTGCCTTAAAATTTTCGTTATAAGTCTTTATTATTTTGAAATGTTTTTTTATCCCGGATAAAATTTTAGACGTTTCAAAAGCAGATTCAGGAATTCTGCTTTGAATAAGGTTATATTTAGCCATGGAAACATGTTTAAAATACTTTATATCCCAATTAAACATATTACGGCTCTTTTTATTTACATTTAAAAGTAGAACATCGTTTTCCGGAAACTCGGGATAAATATCTGATTGGGATAATATATTCAGTTTATGCAAAGTATTAAAATCAAAAATAAAAATCCCTGTATGATTTAAATGCGCCTCAACTGATTTGAAAAGACTTATCCATTGTGAAAAACTCTCCAAATGATTTATTGTGTCATAAAGACAAAATATTAAATCGAATTTTTCTTTTAATTCAAATTTTGCAATATCACCTTTGTAAAATTTTCCGGTCGGAATTTTTTTGCGGGCATGCTTCAGCATTTCAGCCGAAATATCAATTCCGAATAAATTATAATCATTTTTAAATATGGTAAGATTTTCTGCTGTACCGCAGCCAAGCTCCAAAATGTTTGAATTTTTTTTGAGGTATTTTTTAGCTGATGAAAGCAGAATTTTTTTTGAGGAACTATTTGAGCCGATTACATCGTCGTAGAAAGGCGCTAATAAATCATATTGAGAAGACATAATTATTTGCAGTCGTATAAGAGTTTGAGAAAGTCTCCAACTCCGTCCTCGTCATTCGTCTTTTCAGTAATATAGTTTGCTTTTGCTTTTAGCTCGGGCACGGCGTTATTAAGGGCAACATTAAACCCTCCAAAATCGAACAGGTCTCTATCGTTATACCAATCACCAAATACAACAACTTCGCTTTTCTTAATGCCAAGATGTTTTGTAAGCGCCTGTAAGCCGGTTTTTTTAGAAACTCCCTTTTTCAGGATTTCCAGATGATAAACTTTACTAAGGCTATTGGAGCGGTAGTATTTTAATTTAAGCGAGAAGTTAAACGGGAACTTCATCTTTCGCAGAATATCTTTAACATGCTTCTTATCATTTCCCATCATAATAATTTCGAGCACGTCATTTGTATAGCTATTGTATGAATCAACTAACCGGTAAGTTGTCCCTACCCTTGACATAAAATCTTTTAAAACAGAATTATCATCGGTGTAAATGATTTCATCATTATAACAAAGAGCAATGCGTACTAATCTTGTCTGCGCTAATTTAATCGCTTTCAGAACTTTTTTTTCGGGAATACTCGATTTGTTTAATATTTCTCCGTTTCTTCCCTTTACTAAAGCGCCATTCAAAGAGATTAAAGGAATCTCGATTTCTAAAGAAGAGGCAATCGGCACCAGAGATGAATAGATTCTTTGTGAAGCCAACGAGAACAGAACGTTCTTTTTTTTCAGCTTTGGCACTAAATCACAGGTTAATTCTCCGATTTTATTTTTATTGTTTACGAGAGTGCCGTCAACGTCTGAAACGATAAGTTTGATGTCTTTAAGGCGTGATTTTATTTCAGCAATAGATGTGAGCAATTTCAATCAAAAGTTAATACTGAGCGTATCTCAGCTAAAAGAATGCGATGAAATGGTAATAAGCAATGTAACATAAAAAGAAAAACCCGTAAATACGTAACGGGTTTAACTTTCGGCGGAATCGTCGGGATTTGAACCCGTAACTACCAATAAGGGAGTTCACCTATGCAATTCCAATAATAAAACAACTGTATGCAATATATATTACTTAAAACTTCTATACAATGAAGAAAAATTCTCTTTACAAGCAATGTTTTTTATAAAAAAGCCCGCCGGCAGAACACCGGGGGCTTTTGCAATTAAGTTATTTAAGTAACAACATTTTTTTTGTTTGAATAAACTCTCCTGCCTGAAGCCTATAGAAATATGTGCCCGAAGATAATGATGCGCCGTTCATATCAATTGTGTAATACCCTGACTGATAAAGTTTATTATCAATAAGAGATGCTATCAGTTTTCCCGTTATGTCATAAATCTCAAGGGTAACATTAACTGCTTCGGGAATATTAAAACTTATTTTCGTTGAGGGGTTAAACGGATTCGGATAATTTTGCGATAAAGCAAATTTTTGCGGAACCCCAACACTCACTTCGTTCTGCAATGCGTAATATTTATAGTTACCATTGTTATCTATTTGCTTGAGTCTGTAGTGATACTTTCCCGTGGCGAGATTTTTATCCTCATATTTATAATTTACTTGCGCATTGGAATTTCCCGCGCCGTTAATAAAACTTATTTTTTTCCAGCTTGTATCGGAAGATGATTTTCTTTCAATTTCAAATCCTCTGTTGTTTTGTTCCTGCGAAGTGCTCCAGTTTAGAGTAACATCGTTTTTAGAAACGGAACTATTGAAAGAAGAAAGCTCGACAGGCATCGGCTGTGAATTGGTTGACGAAAGAGCAAAGAAATCAAAATCAGAACAGTATTCAGATGTAACATACCCTGAGGATGGTGTTCCGTAGCGTGTTACATTACCCTTGTTTTCCCATTGGGAACCGTTCCAGCGGGCTATTCTAAGGCTGTCAATATTGCTTACACCGCTTTCAGGACCGAAACTTAATCCAACATAAGCTCCAATAATTGAAGTAAATTTATTTATAAAATAGTATTCATTGCTGCTAATGTTATTTATCCCCGGACCATACGTTGATCCGATTGTATGCGGGTCTTGAGTATCATATTGGACAATCCACTGGGAAGGGGTAACGTCAGCTGGTTGGAAATACAAAGATCTTAACTTTCCGTTTTTGCCAAGAGGGATAATTTTCGTTAATGTTGACTTTGTAAATAATCTAACCGGAGCTTCAATGTATGATGTACTTGTTGCGCCTTTATAGGCAGTTGTATCGGTGAATTGCAAATAAACCAAAGTCGAATTTACTTTTCCCTGAACAAATCTTAAAGTATCGGTAATTGTAACTATTTCGTTAATGGTAATTCCGTTAGGATTGTTTATTACAAGGTTTGGAATGTTCGGCATTGGTGTAGTTCCTGCCTTGTATAGTTTTTGGTTTTCATATCCTGCAAGTTCAAGCATACCGCCGTCTTCAAACGTAATATTTTGGAGGTTGTGAAGTTCAAAGTTAATTCCCTCTTTGTTTCTGATAATTATTTTGCCTCCGCTTTTTACTCTTATTCCCATTCCTCTGAACGCAAACGTATCACAATCCAAAACTCCTCCTTCGTTTACTTCGAGGAAATCTACAGCGTTGAATGGCTGATTAATTGAGTTATAAAAATTTGTTTTTAAAACTACTGTATCACCGAACCAGATTTCATTTGGGTAGTTTGATGTCCCTATATTATAAACCGGCTGGTCAGCAGGTTGATAACTTGAGATAAAGTGTTTTCTGTTAAGGGATATGCCGCCAAATTTCAAAGTTCCTTTACCTGCAATCACATTTTCTTCTGAATGAATCTTACCTCGTTGTATATCAAGATTGCCGTTAATAGATAATGAACCTGCTGTGGAGTTAAACGGCTGGCTTGTTCCGAAAGAAAGATTAATAACAGGATTTGCATCGGGCGCAATTAATGAATCTCCGAGTTGCAAGTTTCCTCTAATAAACATTGGAAAAAGAGAAGGATTTTCGTTGCCTTCTCCTACAAGACATAATTCATATCCTGAAGATTGAATGTACTGCAAATTCCGGCAGAAATAATTTGAGGGTAAAAATTTAGAATTTCTCCATCTCCCGTTTACTCCCGGGTCGGCGAGGTTGGTAAAATTTATTACAAGGTTTGACAATTGTGATTGCAAGCCATCTCTGATAGCATTTGCTGTATCAGACCACATTGTGATATTGAATGTAGATTTTTCCGAGAAGCTTTCTTTTCCGGCAAAGATTGAGTTCGCCGCCACACCAATATTATTATGATTGTAAGTGCAACTATCGTACAGCTCAAAATTTCCTAAATTTATTATCGGTTGATTTGAAGTAATCTGCCCGTTTCCAGTAAGGCGCAGAATGGTTTTAATTGAAAATACTATTGAGCTGTTAAAAACTGCGTTTTTATTTTGAGGTACATGGAAAATTTCGTATCTATCGGAACTCTGCGGACTTGCTCCTGTACCGTCAGCATTTCTTTTCCAGCTTGTGAGTGATGCTGCGTTTCCTGAATTATAAAAGTAGTATTCGTAAATACCTCTTTGCAAACCAACCACGTATTTATTGTTCGTATTGAATTCGCTAAATATACCATTGTTTCCAATTGCAAAAGTGTTTGAGGAGCGCGAAATGGTAGTATCAAATGTTCCTGAAAAAGGAGGTTCAAAAACTGCAGCATCGTGCGGCTTATATCCATTATAAGAACCTTCATTATAAACTCCAACGTCTCCAAAGTCCGGCTTATCGTATGTTTTGTTAAAATTTGAACCTTCATCCGAACGCCTCCATTGAAACAACAATCTAAGCACACTTCCGCCGGGAATATTCTCGACTATATCCCATGTTTTTCTTATGCAGCAGCTTGTATCGGAGGGCATTGCGGAAGGGTCAAACCCGCTTTTAACTCTTATTGAAAATGTGTCCGCAGTATGAGCAACAGTAGGGGCTAACCAAACGGGACTATAGGTTGTATTTCCGACAGGTATTTTTGGGAATTCGTTACTTGGTACAAAAGTTTTGAAGTAACCATTGCCATTTGTATTTATAAAAGTATTTACATTTACTCCGGTAATATATGTAACGTTTGGAACGATTAAATTGTAATCTCCTAAATTTAGTGTGCCTGAAGTAAGGTAAAGGTCAGATGTTTTTAGATTTTTGCTAAGGGTTACCCCGGAGGGATTATTAATTTCAATGCTTGGAAATATATACGGCATTCCTAAACCTGTTACCTGCGGCGTTCCGCCTGCAAAACTTATTAAGGAACTGTTTGAAATATTCACTATTCCACCTGTGGCAATGTTACCGGAGTAGCCGTCAGGGCTTCTGAAAAAGATTTTCGTATTATTAGTTGCGGTAAATGAAATGAGTCCCGTAAGTTTTGCATATTGAAAGTCTATGTATGTGCGGACAGAACCATTGCCGCCCTCTGCATATAATCCGCCAAGCGCGCTGAAACCGATACTGCCTATATCGGATAGGAGTCTTAATGAACAGCCAAAAGGTACATAGAGTTGTACATCTCCAGAAATACTTATTGGCAAATAGTTGTAAAAAGTCTGATAGGTTGTATCAAAGGAATCAATTTGTTTCACAAAACTTATCCTTCCGTATTTAGCACCCGAAGTTACAATGCTGCCGCCGTTCTGAATAAAATTTTTGGATAGTCGCATATCCATTCCAAAAGAACCGCTGCCAATAGAATTTGTAGATAAATCTAAAGTTCCTCCGTTTTGAATATAATCACCTTTAATCCTGACAACCTGCTGCTCTCCAACATCGTGAGAAGGATAATGGAAAAGAAACTTACCGGTGCCGGTGCTATTTAAAACAAAATTATTTTCGCATAAAATAAGATTCGGATTCCATATATATTGGTACCACATTCCTGAATTTAAAGTCCAGTTGATTTCCAGATTTCCAAAATACCTGTTGAAAAGATTATAATTAACGCCGTTGATTATTGATTCATTAACGCTGCTCCAATTATCAATTCTTACTGTGCTATACTTATTAAAACTTTCATATCCTTTGAAAATAGTTTGAGAAGCAATTGACACATTATTGTTTACGTAGAGCGCTCCGCTATCTAAGTAAAGAACGGAATTAGAATCCATCTGAACAGATAAGTCATTTTGCAATGTTGCTCCGTGCAGTACTACGAGTCTCCAGCCATGAAAATACCATGGCGAAAAAACTGTTGCAGTTTTTCCGGTTGGAATTACATAATCTACGTTTTGAGCAAAATCTACTGCATTTGTGCCGCTGCCATCCGGCATAGTGTTCCAGTTAGCCGGATCAGCGGGAGAGCCGGACTGGTAGTAATAGTTCTGCGCCTCTGCGCCTGAGAAAATTAGTAATATGAAAATGAATACTAATGTTTTCATGTTGTTGTATTTTGTTTTGATAAAAAAAATTTATTAACTTTACTTTTAGGGAGCTATAAGAAATGCCCTGCCAAGCTAAGACAGGGCGTTCCTTTTTGTTAGCGCAGGATAAACCAAAGTTCATCTTTGCGTGGAATGAAACTCTTTTGATTAAATTTTGATGTGCAATTAATGTGATTCATGATAAACTTGTTTACTACGCTAACGTGTGCAAATTATATAGTATTTATCTTTTCAACAAAGAAAGTTTTTTGAAAATTAACCACAGAAGCAGCGCTGATTTTAAAAAAAGCATCATTTAACCGCCATATATTAATAGTGGTTACAGCTTGCTCCATTAACAACCTATATGCATACGCACATTGCAATTGAGCTTTTAAAAACATTTAATGATGAAGAATTAAATAGATTTGGAGACTTTGTTCGCTCGCCGTTTTTTAATAAAAGAGAGGCGGTGATAAAACTATTTGATTTGATTTCCAAGTATTCGCCTGAATACACGAGTTCTGCATTAAAGAAAGAGAATATTTATAAGAAGATATTTCCCGGGAAAAAATATAACGAGCAAACGTTACGAAGCAGGATGTCAGAGCTATCAGCGCTTATAAAGACATTTATGATTGAAGTAAATTTTAAAGAGGATATCTTTTATCAGAAAAAAAAATATACGAAGGAACTTGTTAAAAGAAGAAAATTTGATTTAGCCGAAAGGAGTATTTCTGAAACTGACGAATTTTTGAAAAATTCTCATCAAAATAAAGAAATAAGTGATTTGAATTTTTTATACTCTAAACGAGTTAATGTGGATAATTATATTTCCCTGATGCACGCAAAGGATTGTAATATAGAAGCAATGGGAAAGGCATCGGAGCAAGGAGAATTTTTAATTCATAATTTTCTGCTGGAAGTATTAGCGTGCAATAGTGATGTAATCTGTTACGAGATAGAAACAAAAAAGAAATTTGAAGATAGTTATGTTAAATCTTTTTTTGAGAAATTTGACTTTGAAGGGTATATTAATTTACTTAAGGAAAAAAATTACAGGTTTTACCCGATAATAGCAGTCTATTATTATGGAAATTTAGCTCAAAATCATCCTGACAGTGAGCGTTACTTTTATGAGCTTAAAAATTTAGTTTATGAGTATCATAATCAGTTTAGCAAAACAGAGTTATCAAATTACTGGGTAATGCTTTCCAATAGCGCTTATACAAATTTTATAAAGTATGGCACAAAGTTTAAACTTGAAGGGCATGAAGTAAATAAATTTTTCATAGATAATAATCTTTATGATGAGAATAATCCGTTCTCTGTTTCAGGTTATCAGAATATAGCTGTAAATGCTTTAAATGTCGGAGATTTGGATTGGGGGGAAGAGTTTCTGGAAAAATTTAAGAATAACTTCCTGCCTGAACTTATTGACAGCAGGTACCATTATTGTAAGGCAATTTTTTTGTTTGAAAAGAAAAAATTTGAAGATGCTATTGAAAATTTAAGCAAAGTTAAGTTTACAGACTGGAATATTAAGTTGGAAATAAGATTAAATTATCTTAAAAACTATTATGAACTCAGTATGAGCGAACAGGTATTTTCATTAATTGATTCTTTTAAACATTTTGATTCAAACAATCCCGATATAGCCCCTGAATACATGGATGAAAAAATAAAAAATACTATCCGATATATAAGTAAAATATCCAATGCGAAATTTGGAGGCAAGCAGCTTGATTACGCGGCTTACAAAGAAATGGAAGATACCCGAAACGTTCTTTACAAAAAATGGATACTTGAGAAGATGAAGGAATTGATATAGTTATTATTTTAGCGAATCATATTCTTGTGAATTATTTGCAGATAGTAGTCACTGTCGCTCAATAATAGTTGTACAAAAAAGGATTACCAAATTCTGATAATCCTTTTAAGTTAAGTAAGGTTAGTTATTTTGTAAAATTTCGAGAGTTTTTATTCTGTTCGATTCTAATTGCGCTTATTCGGATGAAATTTATACCATAGTATGTCGAACTATTTTCTCTCTTTTATTTTATTAATGTCATTTTTTTCGTCTGCGTAAAATCCTTTGCTGTTATTCTATAAAAGTAAGTTCCACTCGAAAGCTCCGCAGTGTTAAAATCTACCGTGAAATAGCCGGCTTTCTTTGCTTCATTATTAATCAATACTGCCATCTCCTTTCCCGTCATATCGTAAACTTTTATTGTTACGTTTGCATCTACAGGCAGACTAAAATTTATCTTTGTTGCCGGATTAAACGGATTCGGATAATTCTGCGAAAGCTCAAACTTAGCCGGAATGCCTACAGTAACATTCGACTGAAGATTGAAATAATGATAATTCCCATTGTAGTCAATCTGCTTTAACCTGTAATTGAATGTACCCGCTGTGAGATTTCTATCTTCGTACTCATATTGCTTAGGTGAAGAAGAACTTCCGGTTCCGGCAATAAAATTTACTTTGCTCCAGTTTGTATCCTGAGTTGATTTTCTTTCTATTTCAAATCCTGAGTTATTCTGCTCAGTTTCAGTTTTCCATTTGAGATTTACATTGTTACCATTTACGGATGCTGAAAAAGAGGCAAGCTCTACAGGAAGCTGCTGCCCGTCAGTTGATGCAATTACAAAAGGGCTGAACTGTGTAATCATGTTTGAGTAAACAATACCACCTGTTGCATCGCCTGAATAGTTTGAATTTCCCTTATCTTCCCATTGGAAGTCATTCCATCTGGCAACACGAAGATTAGCGGGATTTGTAACTCCGCTGTTTGCTCCCCATGTAAGACCAATGAATGCATTGGAAGGCGAAGCCCCGCTTCTGTTGATTAAAAAATATTCATTATTGCTGATAGATGTAATCCCTGCACTTAGTGTATTGCCGAAAGCCTGCTGCTGATTAAAATATTCAACTGTCCAGTCAGTCGAGTTTGAATTTGCAGGTGTAATAACCAGATTTCTCTGGTTGCTTCCTTTGCCCAACGGAATTGTAACAGTGTTCATCGAAGTTGTATTTACTTTTAAAGGACCGTTAATAAATGAATTTGTATTAACTCCGTAAAACTGTACGTTTTCATTTACAGACAGGTAATTCAAATTACTGGAAATTAATTTTCCGCTGATGAATGTTATTGAGCCGGTGATGCTGACATCAGGAACATTCACAGTAACATCATTTGGATTATTAATTATAAGATTCGGTATGGATGCTAGGTTATATGCTCCGGCTTTTTCTAAATTCTGCGGTGTGCTGCCTGCAAATTCCAGAGACGCATTTGATTCAAATGTTACATTCTGGTTTGCAAGGTCGGCATAAAATCCTTCGGGGTTTTTCGTGATGAGCTTTCCGCCGTTTTTGATTTTTAAATTTAAGCTTCTTATTCTATACACATCTGTATTTAATGCTGCGCCGGACTCAACCTGCCAGGCATCTGTAAACAAAAACGCCGGATTTCCTGAGCGGTACATGTCACTCTTCAATGTCAATGTATCAGATTCAATTCTGTTAGGAAAAGCATTATTGCCTAAATTTGAAGTCTGCCAGAGAAATGGATTGAAGCAGTAAAATGTATGACTTTTTGGGACGTTCATTGTCTCTCTTGCAAAAACAATTCTTCCTCTTGCGACAGCAGGGAAATCCTGTGAAGTGAGTCCACCGTTTTGAATATCAAGATTACCATTTATTACTAATGTCCCGGCAGTTGTATCCACCGCTCTCGTTGTTCCGCCTGAAAGATTCATAATAGGAAAAGCAGTATTATTCAGAGAGTCGCCAATCTGAACATTGCCGGTAACAATAAATTTTGTCAAAACGCTGCCGAATCCTATCGGCGCAAATTGATAACCGGATGACTGAAGGTAAGTTAAATTTCCTCTTACTGTATATTCTGTGCGGTAAGGCAAAGCATCGTTTTTGAATACTGTCCAATAGTTATTTGAACCGAAAGGAGCGGGGAGATTATCAAAGTTTATAACGAGATTCCCATATCCTGATTCTAAATTATCAAAAGCTTTATCCGTTGTATCTGACCATTTAAGAATTTTGAAAGTACTTTTACTTGAAAAGAACTCACGCCCTCCAAAAGAAGACTGCCCCGGCGCAATAGTGTTATTATGATTATAAACCGAACTATCTTTTAACTCAAGTATTCCGTTGACAAAAAGCGGTGCATTGGCATTTATAATTCCGCTGCCGCTGCTGCGAAGCCATGCTTTATCTGTTAATGTTGCGCTGTTATCGAATGATGCCGTTCGTCCCGAGGGCACAGAAAATATTGCATACCTGTCAAAACTGGGAGGATGCAGCCCGTTAAGAGAAGTCCAGCTACCTAAAATAGAAGCATTACCTGTATTATCAGGATAGTATGTCTCGAATACTCCGTCCTCATTGCCAAATACATAATAATCATCTCCAGAGGTAACATATGATAATCCTCCGCTAAGAGCTTTTGATATGGATGAATCAGGCGGAATATAAAAATTTTCTGCAATATGTACGATTGAAGGTCTGTATCCGTTGTAGCCTCCTGCTTCATATTGTCCAACGGCGAATATAGAATTTAAATCCATGTTGACTCCTATATCATTTTTCATAAACTGGGCGTAAGCTCTGAATGATGTAGGGTTGCTTGGATTTTCATCGAAAACTCTCCATAGTTTTCTTACACATCTTGACGTATCAAACGGAGCGTGTGAGCCGAAACTGTTTTCAACTCTTATTCCGATTGTATCTGTATTTCCTGTATAAGCCTGAGTAATATAAAACGGGCTGAAAGTTCCGTTTCCTACCGGAAACTTTGCGGTGTATCCCTGATTAAGACCGATTCGTAAAACTCCAGTTCCGTTTGTATTGAAGAAGCTATTTTCATTTACTCCTTTAATACTGTCAGGAGATGCAATTTTGAAATTGTAGTTCCCTAAGTTCAATTTCCCCTGTATAAAGCTTAACGTAGATCTCTCTCCCATTCGTATATCCTTGCTTAGAGTTACTCCGTTTGGATTATTAATAATAACACGCTGGTCTTGATTGTTGGGTGTAACATCTTTTAAATTTTCTGGCAATGAATCTCCTGTCATTTGAGCAGTTGAGCCGCAATACTCAAAGGTGGACCCAATAAAATTTTTTTGTCCTGAAATAGGAAAATCTCCGCCCGAAATTCCATTTTTAAATCCTTCCGCGCTTCTTAATTTTAATGTTGATTGATTAATCTGACAAACTGTATTTCCGGTTACTTTGTAATTATTGCAGTCTATTGTAGAAAGGGTTGCCGTAAAAACGCACTGTGGATTTGAAGTAAACACAGGGAAATCGCTCAGCAATTTAATTTTACATGAGTTAATTGAAATACCGTTGTTTCTAAATGTTCCTGTATTTTCAAAAGTATTATACTTTGATGAATCTAAAGTACTAAATACAATTATTCCATAAGTTGTTACTGAATTTGCATCTATAATGCCTCCTGTTTTCTGAAAATTTCCTGCTACGTTAATAATAGAGGCAAAGCCGTTAGTAACGGGAGAACCTAAAGCTAAATCTACTTCCCCGCCTGTTTGAATATAAGTATTAACTTTTATAAACGAGCCACTCCCCGGAGAATTTGGACTGGGTATTAAGATTTTACCTATACCTGAACCAGTAACTCTAAAATTATTTCCTGCTAATAGATACAGACTATTTAGTGAATTCTTATTCATATTCCAATTTCCGGTTTGACTTACCCAGTCAAGTTCAAGATTGCCAAATAAATAATAGTTATTAGTTTGCCCTGAATAATTTATAGCTGTGCTCATTATGGGGTCATTTAAACCTGACCAGTTTTTAATAATAAAATTGCTGTGCTTGTGAAAATTTTCCGTACCATTAAAAAGAGTATTGTTTGCAAAACTTGTTGTGTTGTTAATCAAAGTTCCGTTTGAATCAATTCTCAATGTTGTTCCAGTTCCCATATTGAGCGTATGATTTACTTGTAATGTTGCTTCAGAATTGACTCTGAGAGTTGCAGAATTATCAATGAACCATTGGAAGTCAAGCACTGCTGTTTTGCCGGATTCAATAATGTATTCGGTATTTTCGCCAAAGCTTGAGGGCGGAGTGCCGGCGCCTCCCGGCTGATTTCCCCAGTTTGCTACAAGACTTGGAATGCCGGAATTGTAATAATAGGGCTGGGCATTACTTTCCGCACAAAATAAAAATAGCGCGAAAAGAGATAAAATTAGAATAAAGTTTTTCATAATATTTTTACTTAAATTCTCAAAAAAAGGCGTGCACAAAATGCGCACGCCCTTCGACATCGTAAGGAATAATTTAGCATTACTACTTACGTTAATTTTTGTTTGCTGATTGAATCGGGAGCAATTCCTGATTGTAAGGAATGAAAATTGTATTTTTGAGTATGCCATAATTTTTACGATGTCGCATGCAAGTTAAAAATGATTTGGTGCCCGTTCAAAGAAAAATTTTTCGTAAATAATAAAAAAACCATGGAGGATTTCCTTTTAAATATGTGTGTAACAGCTATTTAATTGGTAAAATTGTAAGAAATGATAAATCACAAAATATTTGATACTTTAAAGAGTTTTGACGAAAACTACCTTAAACGGTTGAGAGATTTTACCAACTCGCCGTATTTTAACTCAAATAAAAAAGTAAAGGAATTATTTGAAATTATTTATTCCGCCAAGCCGGAGTTTACAGGAAAGAAGCTTGAGAAGAAAAATCTGATAGCGAAATTTTTCCCCGTAAAAGAAAAAAATTCGGAACAGCTTTTGAAAAATTTATTTAGCGAGCTTTCAGGACTGGTCAAAGATTTTTTGGTGCATAACGGCTTGCAGAGAAATGAATATGTAAGAGAAAATTTATATCTGGATGAATTATTTTATCTTTCAAAATTTAGTGACGGAGTAAAGCAGTCAAATAATCTTATAGCGAAATATAAAGGCGACCAGCTTTTCAGTCCGCATTATTTTGATTCATATTCAAAAGCAATTTCTAATTTATCAAGATGTCTTTATATGGAAGGCAGGAGCTTTGAGACGGAAGGGCTTTCAGAAAAATCTTATGAAATTTTTATCTTAAAATTTATTTACGACTTTATTGATCTAAAGAACAGCGTTGCGCTATATGATAAGTCTGGTAATGCTATTGAAATTCCCGAGTTTATAACAAAGTTTCAAAACAGTTTTAATCTTGCCGAAATAGTTGAAAGCTTAAAAAAATACAATCGGAATTATGCAGGTATATTAGATGCTTACAGTGATATGGATGAGATGCTTGGACGTGAAGATAACTCTGAAATTTTTTTAAAGCTGAAGCAGAAAGTTTTTGCGAATATTGATAAAGTTTCATATGAAGAAAAATATTTTTTATATACGGTCCTCACCAATAATGTTTATTCCAATCTTGGTGCAGCAAAGCCGGAATATTATAAAGATGCCTTTGAAATTGTAAAATTCTTTTTAGAAAAGGAAGTTTTTTTGTATCCGGGCTCACCGTATATGCTTACCTTAAACTATGAAAACATCGCATCCTGTTCATCATTTATGGAAGATAATGTTTGGACCGAAAATTTTCTAATTGAATACAAAAAATTCCTGAATCCTGAATTGAGAGATATGATTTTTAATAAGTCTATGGCAAGTTTTAAACTGGGTATAAGAGAGTTTGATGACGCGCTTAAATATATAAACTGCTACAAAGCAGGGGATGTTTATGAGAAAGTATATGTAAAATTTTATATAATAATAATTTTTTATGAAAAAGGAGATTTGGAACGCTCGCTTTACGAGCTTGATACACTTCTTCACTATGTAAACTATAACGATGATAAGCTTCCAAAAAATCTTGAAGCAGTGTTAAGAAATACAGTACCTGCTCTCAAAAAAGTGATAACCACTAAAGCTAACTATAAAAAAATTGATTACGCGGATTTTAAAGCATTTCAAGAAACGCCAAATATTTATTTCAAAAACTGGATAATTAAAAAAATGGAGGAATTGTTGTAATACCTTTGGAATAAAAAAAATCTACAGAGTGATAAAATTGAGGGGATGTTTGAATCTACAAAGGGGTTTTCGATTTGAGTTGTTACTAAACAAATTTAATAGATTAGGACGGATAAAACATTTTTCCGCATAGTCTTTTCAGGAATTTTCTACCTGTTTATTAGCAATAGTAAGTAAAAATTGCGGCAAAGAATTATATGCAAACTAAAAGAGGGTCAGCAAATTTTGCTAACCCTCTTTATTATTTGAAACTTAATCCTGCGGAATCGACGGGACTCGAACCCGCGACCTCCTGAGTGACAGTCACTTCAAGAACATCGAAACCGTGAAAATGTAAGGCTTTTTAAAGTTTTTATTTCCCATATTTACCCAAATATCACCCATTTTTATCAAAAGTGTTACCCAAACTGTTACCCGAGATATTAAGCTATTTCGTTAAAATTAAAACAAGAATTAATTTATATATTTTTGCGATTAAATTAAATGGAAAAATAAAGAAAAATGGGGAACAACAGAACTAGTAAATTTATAACTACTTTTTAAGTTAGATATTGTTGATTGATTATTTACTGGTTCTATTCAATTCTCAAAACAATTCTTTCAATAGACGGTACTGGTTTAAGAATAGAAACAAAAATTGTAAGATTAGTTTAAATAGTACCAGATTTAATTAATTATTCTTAACTTTGTATAAGTTTATTAAACCTAATATATAAAAATTTATGACTCACGCACAAGCATCTGTAATTAGGAATGATTGGTATGCAAAGTTACCCAACTAATGGAAGCTCAATAACTTTAAAAAGCGGCATTGTCTTACCTGACTGGGTAAAATAAATTTTTATTGAGTCGAGTAAAATTCATTGAAGCTCTTCAGGAGTTTTCATAAAATTAATATATTGGTCAATTAACTTTTTTATAAAAAATATTAAATTTTTATGAATGCTAATTACTTTTTTCTATGTAAAAGTTTATTTAACTCTATTAGAGTTACTTCAGATATGTTTCAAGATTTTGTTAAACAACCTGTTCGCTATAATTCCTTTATTAGAAATAAAAGCTGGAGTGAACTTAAAAGACACAGTTTACAAGATATTTTAAAATCTTTTTATTACATCAATTTGATGCAAAAAGATGTTAAAAAGTTTTACATGTTAAGAAAAGTAAATAGTTTAAATTACAATAAGTGCGTTAAATTAATTGAACAATTATTTGATAAAAAGAATTCTGAAATACTAAAAAAAATAATTACTAAAGAAGAAAAAAATCAAAAGAATAGAGAAGCTATTTTAAACTTTAAAAGTCTTAGAAAAAAGATTGATGGAAATAAGATTATAAAAATAACTCAGAAAGTTTTTAGTAGTGATAGCTTAAGTCAAAATTTATTGTATTCTATAAACTCTCAAATTCATTTTGCAAAAAATGCATTTGAAACTTTGATGAAGGTTTCAATGACGGATTCAAGAAAATATTTTGAATCGTCCAAGTTTATAATAACACAGAAAGATTTTAAACTTTTAGTTCGTAATTACCGGAATTTTCAAGCACAATTAAATTATTTACAAAAAGAAATATACCTAAACTCAATTAAAGATAAAACAAAAGTAAAATATGCTCTTCAGAATTTAACTCACTGGGTAACTCAAAACTTTGAGGAGCTTATTAAATTAAATTCGTTTGCTCAGTATTTGTGCAGTAAGCAAAACAAAGAAGACAGAAGTTTTTATGAAAAACAAAAGATTTGTATTTCATGTAGTATGTTGGCAAGAGAAACTATTGCAAGTTATATTTCTGCAACTATAATGTTATATGAAGTTCTCGGTGTTAATCTCAATAGAAATACTAATGAAATTCTTAATTCCGCTCTTTTCATACCTTTTAATGGGAAAATTCAGATTGGCAAAAAAAGTGATTTTAAAAGAATAAACAGATTGCCAAATAATATGCTTGTTTCTGTTTTTGGAATCTTAAAATCTACAGATATTGTAAAAAAAGGTAGAGTGTTATATTATAAAGGTGTTCTATTTGATGATAAAAGTAAAAAAACAATTACAATTTATACCAAATCAAATTTTGTTGAAGAAGGACTAACAATTGGGAGTTTGATAAGAATAACTGGAAAACTGTTAAAAGAAAACACCCTTAATAAAACACCGTGTATTGAAGTTGAACAACTAAAGATTCAGGAACATTATAAAGATCAATTTTGGAAAATTGCTTTTTTAAATAATTCCTCAGGATATTATAATTATTGGTTGCAATATCTTAACATAGACTTCACTTATAATCCCGAAGACCTTTCTAAAAACTCTGTCACTGCTGAATCTCAATCAAATTGTGATCAGGAATATCTGGATTATCTTAATTTATGTATAGAGTATGATGAAGCTCAAGAAGATTTTACTATATCAGAAGCTGAAGTAATAGGAGCTCAAACTGCAGCTTTAATTTCATGTGTTGTTGGAGGAGTTTGGACGGGTGGTGCATCTTGTATCTTGGCTACTATAACTCTTGCTATTGCTATATTTCATGCAGAAGCAGAAAAGAAAAAGGTAGATAAGGCTAAAGAAAAAATGGATAAGGCTAGAAAAAAATGGCAGGACTGTATAAATCCTATTTCAGGGATTGGGAATATAGGTATAGGAAATATTGGAATAGGGAATATAGGTGTAGGAAAAATAGGTGTAGATCGTACAGGGTCAGGTAATACGGGAAGTGGAAACACTGGAAATGGAAATATTGGAATTGGAAATACTAGCATAAGTAGTATTGGTAGAGGGACATCAATTGACGGATTTGCTAATTTCAGCTTCAATTCATTTTATTCTGAAGATAATAGTGAAAGCGTAGATAATTGGAATGAAGATACTTCCATAGATGAGGGTACGAGTATTCCAGATAACAATACAGATGAACCGAGTGAAGAAGGAAGTTATATAGTTTAGGTATTTTTAAAAATTAACTTTTTTTCATAATTAATATTGCTGTATTTCAATATTTTTTTCTGAGCATAAATATCTACAAATTTTCCGGTTTTTTTTTGAAGTTCTAACTGACATTTTTTAATATCAAGATTGAATGTTTTATTATAATCTATTTCTACATATAAATCTATGTCACTTTTAAAATCTGCATCTCCTCTTGCGTAAGAACCGAAAATAAAAACTCTTTTGACAGGAAGTGCTTTAAAATAGTTTTTAATAATTTTAATATTTTTATTACTTAAAACCATATATAGGAAAATTTTATTTGGTTAATCATAAGATGTTAAATGACGCCACGAATTGTCCCGGTTAATCAAACTGAAGTTTATTATAATGGTCAATATTATTCTGTAAATAGTTTTGAAGTTACAAAAGAAAATATAATTGAAAATCTTAAAAACAATTTGGAAAATTTGCATTGTGAAATGGTAGGAAATTCCAAAAGATTACCATATAAATTTGATAATGTGTATTGCACTATATTAATAGACAAAGAAACACAAGATGTGCAAAAAACAAACGTTACTAAATCATAAATTGATAAAAATTGAAACGAAAAATAGATGTCAAAATTGAAGTTAGTAAATATGGATAAAGTAACTTTTGTTAAGTCTTGATTGATTCTAGTTAGCCAAATAATATTCACTAGCGAATTCTTTCACTAACCCATTTATAACATTTTCTAGAGTTAACTTAATATTTTCTTTACTTCCTTTTGGATTCATAAAAAGAACTTTCGAACTGTATTCACTAACAACATAAAGTACAGAATAATTACAATCCACGTCTTCTATTTTAGCACGTCTCCAAACTTTTAAAAATATATTTCCATAAGAAACTTCTTCAATTCCTAATTGTGCATCCACTATATCAAATTCTAAACCAACTATACATTGAGCAAAAGTATCAACAATTTTAATTTTGGGAATTTTATTTTTTATGACATTAATTAAATAATTTTTGGTCGGAAAATATTTTTCTAAGTATGATGTTCCTTCACCTTGTAAATTATTATAACCAATATCACAACTTTTAAAATTTCCTAAATGACATTTTGCAAATCCAACTTCAAAATCATCTTTTTGTGCAAATGCTGAATTACAGAGAATAATATAAATAGCTAAAATAGAAAATTTGATTTTCATATTTAAATTTTAAAATGAATATTCTGATTTTTTAATTTCTTAACAATACAATTTTCAATATAACCAAATAATATCAAAGTGATAAAAGACAAATCAATAAAAGAGTATTAAATAATTCATTTCATTTTCGGGTATAATATTAATGAAGGAAAATACTTTTCTTATTAATCAAAAAGAATAACAATGTACTCTCCAAAAATCTCCGAGGATTTAATTCCCATCTTATATGTTACAGCTAAATCAAAAAAACAACCAATGACAAAGTTAGTTGATAGCATTTTAAGACAGCATCTCACTCAATCTTCCATTCCAACCTCCAACAAATAAGCACTGCTTATTCTGGTATAATATCATTGAATCCAAATTAATCTAAATTTAAAAAGGAGAATTCAAATGAGTTATTACCTAATGCTTATAAAGCATGTTGCAAAAATTGTATGTCGTGAATGCATTGAATTACTTTTTACAAAGCTCGCCAAATTTAAATGGAGACCTTATGTTAGGAAAAGATAGTTCAGCGCAAGTTTTAACATCCCTTGATGAATCCAATATTCATTCAATCGAAGAAGCTAAGTCTTTAACAAAGCCTTTATCTGATAAAGAAACACTGGAAGAAATAATAAATAGTATGAATCTGGATGAAGGCTTTTTAACTGATAACCTGAAGGAAGCTTCTCCTGAAGTCCAACTTGATACATACTTATATGTAATCAGGAAGAAAGAGGAAGAACTTTTTAAGTATCAGCAAATAGCCACAGAAACTATTGCAAGAACTGAAAAATGGCTTGAAGGCAGGGAAAAGAATATCAATTCATCCATTTCGTATTTAAGCAATCGCTTAAGATATTATCTGAAGTCAAATAACCTCAAATCTCTTTCTCTCCCAAACGGAGTTATAGGACTTCGCAAACTTCCAAAGAAATTGGAAATCTCAGATGAAGAATTATTCTTCAGAGATGCAAACCCGGATTTATTAAAACATCATCCTGAAAGCTACGAACCTGACTTACAAGCAATTAAGAATTTCATTAACAAAGCAAATGAAATTCCTAAAGGTGTCATCGTCAAAAGCCAGGAGCCAAAGTTCTATTACAAGCTTTCAGAACAAAATTAATTTTAAAACCTTTAAACTAAAAAAATGAGTAAACCAAAATTTGAATTAGACATAAACATTCCACGCACATTCAAACTGCTTCAGACAGACCCTGCAACAGGTCAAAGCTCTTATGGTGCATGGTGGCTGTATAATGTAATATCTGATGGTACAGAGTATTCATTCTTTGCACCTGAGAAAGTTGTAAATCACTTTAAGCAACATCATGTAGGGCAACAGGATGAAATTACTATCACAAAGAAAATCACTAAGAGCGGAAAAGCTAACATAGTGGATTATGAAATAAGCATAAAGAAGCCAGAGCCGAAACAAGCTCAAAACTCTGAAAATCCTTACAATGACAATGAAACGATGTCAACTGATTATCCGGTTATGTTACAAGCTATGTCAGATGCAGTGAAATTAAGAGAGGAACTTGGTGTCGATATTGACATTAACAAGCTCGGAGTAACTCTGTTTTTAAGAAGAGTTAGAGCTTAACAATTAACAAACATAATTTCAAAAGAGAGAATTGTTTTCGGATGATTCTCTCTTTTCATTTAAATTAAAATTAACATGGAACTCTTTACAAAAGAAATTGAAGCAAAAGCACAAGAGCAATATCAAAAAGGAAATGCCCTTGAATCACAAGTTGTTGTTGCAAAGTTCTTTAATCCTACAGGAGCGGGAACTTGGTATTTACTCAATCAAGACCCGGAAGATACAAATTACTGCTGGGGAATATGTCACATCTTTGAATGGGAGATAGGAAGCTTTTCAAAATCTGATTTGGTGGAATTTAAAGGAAAGTTCGGGTTAGGAATTGAAAGAGATTTAAACTTTGAAGAAGTAAATGCTAAGAAATTATGGGATGAATTAAGAAAGCAATAATTCGTTATTGCTTTTTATTTTTAATACGAAAAGCTAAAGTATAACCAGGTATGAAACCAAATACAGAAAATACTAGCCCAAATGCTATGATATCTACAAAACTTTTGATTCTAAAAAACAAATCCAACTCTTCTATTGCAATTAATAACCCGAAGCTGATACCCACTAGAAAAAATATTAACATACCTATATATCCTCCTTTAAATTTTATTTGATTATGTTTTAAATTTTTATTTTTAAAAGTTATTTGTTCCTGCCTATTTTTATAATTTATATCAAGAACCATTAGTTTTTCTTTGTATTCATTTGACCGTTTTTTAAGGTAATCACCGTATTCCTTAAATTCTAATTGATACTGAATGTTTTTAATAATTTCTGGTGTTATTTGATCTAAAAAAGTTAAAATTTCTATATTTTGGGGACTATAAGTCACAGCTTTTTCTAACATTGTAATTAACTGCTTACAATTTTCAAAATACTGTAGCATTTTATTTTTACCTTTGATACTTAGTGTTTTATAATTTGTAGTTATCGTCGTATAATAATTGTGACAAATGTAATTTAGTTCACAAGCAATAGTTGATTTTAGGGAAGCAATATCTTCAGAATCAGAATACTCAAGGCATTTTTCAAAAGCTGTCAGTATTTCTGCTTCATTAATGTCTTTTTTTTGATGAAGAAATCCATACGATACAGCTTTACCAAACCATGCCTGACTATTATTTACATCAAATTCTAATACTTTATTAAAATAATTATAAGCTTCAGCATAATTTTTTGTTTTCAATGCTTCATTTCCTAATTTAAGTAAATTGGGAACATTGCCATCTATCACAACTTTAATAACTTCCCGAACTCTAATATCAACACCACAGTACATACATTTTACAAAATCTTTATTGTCAGGAATCTGTAGTTCACCATTACAGCTTGGACATTTTGCAGCAACAAATTTCATGTGGAATTTTAAAAAGTTTAAATAAATATTTACCGAAAAAAAAGAGCGTGACCTTACGTCACATTTTCGGCTGAGCCACTGGTATGGCATTCACAAAAAATAGACAATAAGGCACGCTCTTTCGAGCGTAGCCTCATTGCAATAGTTCTTCGTGAATTTTTACATCTACCAGTTTTCAGCCGAGAACATAGCAATTGCTACGTTAATATTTTATAGAACTTTTTTATTTAATCAATAAGGAAATGTTTAGTTTCTTGAAGTTAAAAAAAACGAGTTTAAATTTCATTATTAAAATTTAATTGATAATTATAATCTGTGCATTCGCTTATTCTTTTATACCATTTTATTGTTATGTTTGAGTAAGTGTAGAGTTTTATTAAGATGCAGTTTTTGTCTCGATTCGATTACCCCAACCATCTGGCACAAATTCATTCTCTCTCATCCAATTTAATGCTTTATGCAATCTCTCTTCTTTATATCTTTTTTTACTCGTATCCCAATTATAAAAATCTGCAATTAATAGTTCATCTGAAATATCTTCACCTGAAATAATTCTATTATTCCAAACAGCATACAAAGTCGAAACTATTTCAGCAGGTTCATAAGATGAAGTTTTAAAATAGTTAATTATTTTATCAATTTTTTTAAACTCCTCATCAGAAAAATAATTGTAGTATTTCTCTGATGCAGAATGCTTTTCACCTTTTTTAAAAACATATTGCTGACCAACTTTTCTACGTATAAACAATTTATCTTTTTCTATTTGCTGAAAGTATGGATAAGTAAATTTATTATCAAAAGGTCCGGCTGCTTTTTTAAAATATTTTTGATTAAGATTTCTTTTTATTCCATAATACTCACATAAGTGTAACAACTTTTCAAACTTAACATCTCCAAATTTATCATCTTCAAGAGATTGATTTACAATATAATTTGCAAGAATTTTTCTTTTAGCAAAATAATTCTCTTCGGGCTCAAGTGTATGCGATAATTCTAAAATATTTGAAGGTGATTTCAATGCATCTCTTAATACACCTTGTAACAATTTTTCATTTTCAATTTTACTTTGCTGAATTCTGTTTTGCAATTCATCGCAAAGGTGCATAAGTTTCTCAATTCTTTTGATAATGCGATGTTGTTCAGGTAGTGGAGGAAGAGGAAAAAGAGTATTGTAAAAATACTCAGATGGAACTCTTTGTTGTCCGGCAACACCGCGCATAATTTTTTTCCCATTTAATAAAAAATCAGGACTTTTTATAAAAGCATAAATAAATTCTGGAATAACATATTTACTCCCACGAATAACATGGAGTTCTGTAGTTCCTGCTCCTATGCTATTTGGTAAGTTTCTTATAATACCTGCTTTAGAATTTTCAAAGCAAGGAGTAATTTTAGCAACGACAACATCATCATTTGAAAAATGTGTGAAACCAGATTTTATATCCTTCCAAGATCTAATTTCAAATCTTGGAGACTCATTATATCTTTGGGAGATCAGTGGCATAGGGATAAAAGCAGCTTCTAAATTTTCATCTGCTTTATTTCTTGGGTTTAATTGACAAGCCTCCCCCAATCTACTCCAAATCCAATTACAAGGGATATCAAATGGAAGTTCTTCAACTTTAATTAGTGGCAAAGGATATTCTTTTACACCTAATTTTTTCCTTTCCCTTTTAATCTTTTCTAGCAGTTCCGTTGCATTACCGTCTTTCTCATTTTGTTTAACCAACTTTCCTTGTACAGCTTCTCTTAAAAATGTCTGACGAAGTTTAGTTACATCTTTAGATTGTGATACTAGTTTATCTTCTAATAAATCTTTGTATTCGGATGCTTTTGTTGCTAAAGAAATTATCTCCATTTGTTTTTGTAAACTTGGAACTTCAATCTCAACTTCGCCCAGTTTATTCATTGGTAAACTAACATTAGCAGCACCTTTCATTAAAGGAACAAGTAATGTTTCTTTGAATTGCTGTAAATATAAATGAAGATATTTTGCACACAATTGCTTATCATCTTTGGGAATTACTGCACATAAAATATTTCCAAGAGCAAATTTACCTTCCTGATAGTGTACACGTTTCATACTCGCATGTCCATGACCCGTGCTGCTGATAAGTGGAACAATAACAGCTTTGGCATCGAACTGAAATTCATTATGGCTTCTGCGTTCATCACTTAATGCAACTAACGGATATTTACCCGGAATGGCTTTCATGATTCCAATAGCACCTTTAGTTAATGTACAAATATCTTTTAGTTTATATATCATTCCGAAGTTAATAAAGCTTTTAGTTTGCCAACAATTTCATGAATCTTATTTTGTTCCGTGTCTATCCGTGTCAATATTTCCTCAGATGTTTCTTCGTTCTCTTCAACCACACCATTGGGGTTTTTAATATCCAAATCATATCCCCGCTCAATTAATGAATCAATAGATACTTTCCAACTAATTTCACTTTCAACTCTCTTCTTCCACCATTTTTTTATTGGTTCCAATTCTTCTAATAGCAAAGGATTAGTTTTGGAATATGATTTTACCCCTTCAAGATATTTGTGCTGATAATACCAAACTTCTTTTGTTGGTTTTCCTTTTTCAAAAAATAATAGATTAGTTGCCACAGTAGCATAAGGCTTAAAAACTGAATTGGGCAAACGTACTATTGTATGTAAATTACAATCTTCTAAAAGTTTCTTTCTGATTCTTTGTTTTACACCTTCTCCCGATAGGGAACCATCAGGTAAAACGATCCCAGCCCTTCCTCCCAGTTTTAATAGGTGAATCATTAGAATTAAAAATAAGTCGGCACTTTCTTTTACACGATAGTTTTGCGGAAAATTGTTTTCATTATTGTTAGCAACAGTTCCTCCGAAAGGCGGATTAGCTATTATTACATCAACTCTATCTTTTTCAGTATATTCTGATAAAGGTTTATCTAATGCATCTCTATAAGTAATGTCAGGTAATTCAATATCATGCAATATTAAGTTTGTAGTAGCGAGAACGTAAGGTAAAGGTTTCCATTCCCACCCATGAATATTTTCCTGAATTGATTTCCTTTGGTCTATGTTTTTAGTTTGCTTCTTTAAATGTTCTATCGCAGATGTTAGAAATCCACCTGTACCACAAGCAGGGTCAAGGATCTTTTCGTTTAATTTAGGATTAATAATGTCAGTAATGAATTGTGTTACTGCTCTCGGAGTATAAAATTCACCATAATCACCTGCACTCTGTAATTCTTGTAATATTGTTTCATATATTTCACCAAATAAATGCTTTTGAGACGCAATATTAAAATCAATTTCATTTAATTTATTCAACACTTTTCGAATGTTGATTCCACTTTTCATATAATTATTGTTCCCTTCAAATACTTCCCTCACCATATACGCTCTTTTATCTAGAGCAGATAACTCTTTTAGAGTAGGAAATAGCTGTTGGTCAACAAAGTTTAACAACTCATCACCCGTCATTCCTTCGTCATTAGATGCCCAATTTCTCCACTTAAATTTATTAGGAATCGGAGATTTATATTTATCATCAAGTAATTCTAATTCTTTATCCTTGTCGTCAAATATTTTGAGAAAAAGCATCCATCCTAATTGTTCAATGCGTTGTCCATCACCGCTAATGCCACGGTCTTGTCGCATATCATTACGAATTGCTTTAATTATACCGGAGAGATTTGTCATGTAGTTTTTAGTATAACGATTGTATCAATAACTTTATCATTTTTTAAGGCAAGAATTAAATTGCTCATAGCTTTAAAAGTATTTCCTAATGAATAAATATCATCTACAAGTAAAATTTGTTTAATATTATCAGGGACTCTTTCGTTAAAACAATTTTCATCTATATTTATTTTTTGTTTTAATTCTTCATCACTTAAGGTCACAGTTGTTGTGGCTGCTTCAAAATTATTATTTTTTGTGAAACAAGCTGAAAAATTTGTGGCATCTGGAAAAGCAGTTTGAATTTTTTCTTCAATAGCATCAATAAAAAACCTTTCATTACTCGGTGCCATTGCAAAAGCAAAAGGTTCTGCTGTGTTAATAATTTCTTGTATTTTATTTATCAATTCAGTTAATACTTCGAGTTTATTAACTCTCCATATAGATTCATAAAGGTCAATATTCAATCCACGCCTTTTTGAATATCTGTAACTTTGTAGTACAGAATATTTATTTGTATTTCTTATTATTCTGTTGCACGAATGTAAAAAGTAATCTGCCATATTTTATGCTGATTTATAAAGTTCGGTTTCTAATTCTTTAATTGCTTTCAAATATTTATTTTTGCTCCCAAACTCTTTTATTATTTCAATAGGGGAGCCAAACTCTGTTAGGGGTTTAACTTTCAATACTTCCATACTTTCAATATTCTCGATACCTTCATCAGCATACTTATCAAGCAAGGCTTCCAATACTTTTCTGCTTTGCTCTCCATATTTTGTAAAATAATTACGCTTCTTAACATTGTTAGCTCGTTCTTTTCTTGTGAGTGGGGGTTGGTCGTATGCAATATGACATATTAAATCAAACAAATCTACTTGTTTATCAACAGCTTCCACCAGTGCTTCAACGAGTACTCCTTGCTCCTTTAATTCTTTTACAATTACCTCTTTACGTTCTGTATTATTCCAGTGATTTAAAAAAACATCTAGTGATGAGTATTGACCTTTTATAATTTCTTTAGTGTAATCTATTAAACTTATAATAATAGGGTTTCCGTTGTTATCAAAATATAATTCACGGCTAACTAAAACTGAAACATCAACTCCATTTACATAAATTTTATCTCTAGGAGATGGAGGTGGTAATGGAGGAAGAGGTTCTCTTATATTGGGTGGTGCAATTGTTATATCTTCACCTGTTTCTTCATCAATTATTGGAGAAGTATCATTTTCTTCTTCATCAATTATCCCCTCTAAATCCACGTCTTCAGTAACAGGTTTAATTCGAATTGGTTCACCATCGAAATCTTTATCGGCAAATAAATCAGTAGCATTTCTGAAATCAAGAATTGAAAAATACAGCTTATCGAAATCTTCATTTATCCTTGTTCCTCTGCCGATAATTTGTTTAAACTTAGTCATACTTGCAATGTTGGAATCAAGAACAATTACTTTGCACGTTTGTGCATCTACTCCCGTAGTCATTAACTCAGAAGTAGTTGCAATTACAGGAAATTTTTCTTCAGGACTAATAAAATTGTCAAGCTCTCTCTTACCTTCATCATTATCTCCGGTAATCTGCATTACATACTTATGATTGATTGCTGATAAATCTGAATTGTGTCTTTGTAGTGCAGAACGCATCCTCTCTGCATGGTCAATATCCGTGCAAAAAACTATTGTCTTTGCATATCGATCATAGCCTTTTAGAAATTCAGAAACTTTTTTAGCTACTGTGTCAGTTCGCTCATCAATTATCAATGTCTTTTCGAAATCTTTTCTATTATAGATTCTATCTTCTATCGGATTTCCTTCTTTATCAAGTTTATCTTTACCCGGTCTCCAACCTTCTAAATCAATATTTAAACCTATTCTAATTACTCTATAAGGAGCTAAGAATCCGTCATTGATGCCTTGTTTCAAAGAGTACGTATAAATTGGCTTATTAAAATATTCAATATTGCTTATAGTATCAGTTTCTCTCGGTGTAGCAGTTAATCCAATTTGAGTTGCCTTTTTGAAGTACTGTAAAATTTCACGCCAACTACTATCCTCTCTTGCGCTTCCCCTATGACACTCATCAACTACAATTAAATCAAAAAATTCAGGGCTAAATTGCTTGTAAATATTTTTTTCTTCTTCATTCCCTGATAGTCCCTGATATAATGCCAAGTATATTTCATAACTTTTATCAATCATTCGTTGCTTCACTACAGTCATTTTATCTTTGAAATGTTTGAAGTCACCTCTCTTTGTTTGGTCAATTAAATTATTTCTATCTGCTAAAAATAAAATTCTTTTTTTAGCGCCAGCTTTCCAAAGTCTGTGAATAATTTGAAATGCAGTGTATGTTTTTCCTGTTCCAGTAGCCATAACTAATAATATTCTATCTTGACCATTAGCAATTGCTTCAACAGTTCTATTGATAGCAATCTGTTGATAATATCTTGGTTTTCTTCCGCTACCGTCATAGAAATAATCCTGCGATACAACTTTTTCTACCTGTGTAGTATTAATTCCTTTATATTTTTTATATTTCTGCCATAGTATATCTGGAGAGGGAAAGTCTTCTAATAAAAGTTCAGTCTCAATGTTTTCATCTTTTGCAGTTTTATCATGGAATAAAAAACCGTCACCATTACTGGAAAATATAAAAGGGATATCCAATATACTTGCGTAATCTAAAGCTTGTTGTATTCCTGACCTTACTGAATGATTATTATCTTTTGCTTCAACTATTGCGATTGGAATATTCGGTTTGTAGTATAAAATGTAATCAGCTCTTTTTGCTTTTCCTCTGGAAGTTAATTTGCCTCTTACATATATCTTGCCGTCTGTGAATGAAACTTCTTCTAAAAATTGCCTATCCTTATCCCACCCAGCTTTAACAATAGCAGGAGTAATAAATTTTGTGCAAATATCTCGTTCGGAAAGACTTTTTTTATTTCTCATAAATTGAGATAGAAATTAAACCTAAGCTAAAAATTTTTGTGCAGCGTTTTTATTTATCGTAATAAATAGCAATTTATAAAATATTCATTGTTATTACAATTTATAACAGAGTGAATTTAAAATATTCAGTTTGAAAAAATAGAAGGCACAGCTATGAATTTATTAACTCCAGTGGAAAGTAGGATCCCTATCACCCGCTTGATAATTTTTTTTATTATTGCTTTGGAATAATTTGACCAACAATAATTAAAGCCACACCTCGCGTTTAACGTATGCCTCAATGCGGCCAGTAAAATCACTCTAATTCTATAATAAATAACCCTTCAGCATTCCGTTTAATAATTTCTTTCACGTTGAATTTTGAACACCGTTTGTCAAACGCTAATTTAGTTTTTAAGCATTTATTGTGGTTTATCAAATAATGCTCTTAACTGATGGTCTATAAATTTGTTGGTTAAAATGTCAAATACTATAAATGCTTATGAAGAGAGTATTTCTCGGATTAATAAAAAATAAAAAACGATGATAAGAAATAAACTGAATTTATTTAAAATCCAACAGGATATTCAGAAAAATGAATCGCTTATTCCACACTATTACGAAATAATGAAAGCAGAATTCATCAGAGTTGAAAAGCAATTATTAGAGGACTACCTGCAGGGGATTGCAAATTCTACAGATTTAGAGTATAGGAATGTACTCAATGAAGTTCTAAGTACTCAATATAGCCAAGATGTTGAAGGTTATAACTTCTTTGACAAATACAATGAGGAGTTAAAATGCAACTAACAGAACGTAGAATTTCCAGATTGAACGAATTCATGAAGCTCTGCGACATGAATTTCCACCCAAGTCTTGACAGCTTAAAAGCCAAAGCTTACTTCAGTAAATGGCTTTATGGTTACCTTAAGAAAATAGCTTTCGCCAGCAAAAAGGAAGATGTTTTATCCAATGCATTTGAAATAAACTTACTTGGGATAAGCAAAAAAGCAAAGCTCAGCAGGAACACAACTAAGAAGTCATTCCGGGAACTGATAAAGCTTGGACTGATAATGATTGTAAAAGATGAAGATAGATACCCAAACGAGTGCTACAAAATTGTTCTCGTTAATGATAAATATATCAGTGATTGGAACAAATATGAAGAAACTTTTAATTTTAAATTTAATGCAAAGAGTAACAATGCTTGAGAGATTTAATATAAGAAATTCGATGCCATTCAGCTTGAAATATGACAGCAACCACGAGTATGTGGTTGCTACAGCTGAAAAGATTTGGGAATCAATGACAATTGATAAGAGAATCAAGCCTGCAATTAAAATGAAATGCCTGATAGCTTGTCTGATAAATTTGAAACTTGGATTATCATCTTTAAACTATGTTTGTTACAGTCGAAGAGGTGAACATTATTCAAACCTCCCCACAAGATATAGGAGGGATTACTATACATACGATATAATGCGAGGGGTATTTTCCGCATTAGATACTTTAGGAATTACCGAAACAAAACTTGGTTTCATAAATCTGAGTGATAAATCATCACGCCAAACTAAGGTGAGAATAAACGACGATTATATTGAAACGTTGTGCAACATTGATAATAAAATGATTGAAGATATTGCTCCACCGGAATTAATCGTTTTAAAACACAGGGGTAAATACGCAGATAAAATTAATTATATTGATGATAAAGAAACCAATGCAATGCGGAAAGATTTAATCGCATACAATGAATTGAGGCAATCGTCTTCTCTTTCACTTAAAGGGGTTAATGTAAATTTGTTAAATGAAAGTGGAAGAGAGTTTATAAATTTATACGGAGTTAATACGAATGAGGATGGAATTATTAAATTAAGAAACCCTTACGTATATAGAGTATTTAACGAAACGTTTAAATTGGGCGGAAGATTCTATGGAAGCATTGAAGCTTCAATGAACTCAGAATTGAGAAATCATTTATACATCAACGGAAACAAAACGGTGGAAAAAGATTTCGCCTGTGTCCATATACGTATGCTTTATAATAAGAAAAAACTTGATATGAAAGAAGATGCTTATGATATGCTAACTGATGGTGATGAAAATCTACGCGACTTGTACAAGCTTATCGGACTTGTGTCAATCAATTCGAAAAGCAAAGAGAATGCATTGAACGGGATAAGATTTGAGATTAGTAAGCGGTACAGGAGTAAAAAGAAAAACATGAAAATAAATTCGAAAAAAAATTACAATCTAATTAAACTTTTCCCCAATTTATCTGATTCGTCAATTGATGTATATTATCAAAAATGGGTTGATGCTCACAGCAAGATTTCAAAATATCTGAATTCGGATATTGGGATTAAGCTACAAAACAAAGATTCAAAAATTGCCTCGGGGGTTATAAACTATTTTACAAAAAAAGATATTCCTGTTTTAGTTGTCCACGATAGTTTTTTAATTGAAGAAAAATATGAAGATGAATTAGTAGAGATAATGAACAAAGAATACTACAAACTATTTAAATTCAATCCGGTTATAAAATAGTTTTTTTTTATTAAACTTTATCATTTATCATAACATCATTATTATAACATTCATAATCATTACATTACTATTACAACTATGTATATATATTAAAAATCATATATACATATGACCCAGTAATGAAAGGTTTTGAGGTAAATTATAAGATTAGATGATTAAATTGTGCTTTTTGGGGTGATATTTTTTTTTAATAAGGAGAAACAACAAATATTTATGCTTTAATAAAACAAAAAATACTAATTAAATATAAAAACAATTTAAAACAAATGATTTTTTAAGGAAAAGAAATTTTTTTCTATTTTTTACATAAGAAAATTTCGGTATTTTTACAATTCATGCAAAATAGCTAAGTTCTTTAAAGGATATACTTGATTGTCTTTTGTAAGAGTTTTATGAACATTAAAAAAAATGGTCATAGTCGAGCAAGGGTTAATAATGATATCGCGCCCTTATCGACACCAAAAGGCAAAGACATTCTACAGGAATTAGCTACTCTTGATAGATTGTCGAAAATTGAACAAGATGTAAAATCAATTCTGGAAATTTCTACTTTATTAGCAAATAATGCTGTAAACAAGAAATCTCATCAGAATTTAGCTTCAATTGAAAAAAAGTTTAGTGGAGTCAAATGGAATTGTTCGAAAGATTCTTTGACTACATTTGAGACCCAGTTAGTTATAAATGGGTGTATAGAAAGAAATGAAAGGTTTGTTGAATATTTTTACTTCGACGAATCTGTAAATTTTAAAAATGAAAATGAGAATATTCCAAAGATAGTTTGGAAAAAATCTCAAAATAAATTGGTATTTTTGATGGATCAACTCTCTGATAAAGGAATTGTTACCTTCGAAGGGGGCAGAATTCATGAAATAACCAGTAGAATATTTTGTAAGAAAGATGGGGCACACTATATCCCCGACAACCTTTCAGGCAGTCTTTATCAAGTTGAAAATCATACCAACACTGAAAAATCGTATGAAGACTTAATTGAAATAGTTAATTATTGTTTAGAGAAGTATCACTAACTTCTCTTAGTTTTAAAAAGGCTTTAGATTATTTCCACGGCTTAAAATTCGTGTTAATAACTAAAGCCTTTTTCTTTTACCTACCTTAAACACTTCAAAGAAAAGGGATGATTTAAAAAGCTTAGAGAGTATAGAAATTATGCTCTCTATGTTTTGCCCACCAAAAAGTTTATAACTTTGTAATGAAATATATTTCAATTTATAAACTAAAAAAATTTAAATTATGGTTAAAGAAATAATATCTGAAGTTACACAAGAGAAATTTGAACTCTTGAAGACCAAAGATGTAGAGAATGTTAAAAATGGCTCTACCGAAAAAATATATTTGGAATTAGACAATACAAAAGGTGATACAGAAATAGCAATAAATACTGCTGAGTATTTTTCCAAATCAGAATCTGATTTAGTGATCAATATAATTGGGGATTTAAGCCCAGCTGGAGTTTTACTAGCAGCTATAGGAGAACCTAAATTTAGGATTGCAGATAAAAAAGCTACCTTTCGGTTAGGGGATGCAAATAAGTACTCAGCTGATGCAACTGAAAAAGATTTAACTTCAGAAGATCGTGAATTATTTGAGATATTATCTGCAATAACAAAAGAAAGAGATTTAATCTTAGAAAAGATTATCAGTGGTGATGTATTTGATGCGTATACAGCACGCGACCTCAACATTGTAGATGTGGTTCCATCCTATGATGATAAATATAAAAGACGCAGAAAAAGAAACAAATCAAACAATTCTGCAAAAGTAAATACTGTAGAATAAATTGCCTTCGTAGATAAAATTGTATTATTGTTCAAATAAATAAAAGATGAAAATCTATATACAGGAGAGGAAGAAATTCCTCTCCTTAGTTTTAATCCACAATTTAAAGCAATAACATTGAAGGTTACAAATTATCTGCAACAATAATGATGGTATAATAAGGATGAAAGATAAAAAAAATAAAAAACTTATGAATTCACAATCTATACAACAGTCCACTTCATTTAGGGATTATAAATTATTATCAATAAATGAAATAAGAAAAATATTAAAGATAAGGCAGTCATCTGTTATGTCTCTAATAGCCGAAGGTAAATTAAAGGCTATAAAAATTAACAATCGGTTAAAAATATCAAAACATCAGCTTGATGATTTTTTGTTGAATAGTTCTCATTCAGATAGCAGAGAGACTAATCAAGTTCAAATAACGGGTTCTACTAAGAAGGATTCAATTAATATGATTATAAATAAAAATAGGAGTAAATAATGGCAAGTTTATTTAAAAAAAGAGGTCTCTGGCACATCGCATATTTTATCGATGGCAAAAGAGAATATAAAAATACATATTTAACAGCAAAATCTTCTACAAAAAAAGAAGCTCTTAAATTAAAAACAGAAATAGAGGAGATTATCTCCTCAAAGAATTATATAGTAAATAAAAAATCTTTAAATAGTGTTTGTGAAAAATTTATAGCAGAGCATATGAATCTGAAATCTGAATCTCATCAATCAAATTTCAACTCATGCATGAAACACTTTTATAAAGTTGTTGCACCTGATATAAACGTGGATGAAATAACTTCAGTACAAATTGCGCAGTTTATTACTTCTCTTGTTAGCTCAGTAAGTAATGCTACGGTACTTACTTACCTTAGCTATTTAAAAATGCTATTCAATTATCTTTTGGAGGAAGATTTAATATTAAAAAATCCAATAAAGAAGAAACAAATTCCGGTTAGGGAAAGAAAGAATATTATATTCTTTTCTGATGAGATTTTGAATAAAATTCTGGATTTTGCAAAATCTAGAGATAAGAAGTATTATTTCTATTTGAAGATGTTACTGTTAACTGGTCAAAGACCACAAGATGTGTTAATGCTTAAGCGAGCTAATTTTAATTTAGAGGTAAAAACTCTTTTGATAAATGTTTCAAAGACTAAATCGCAAATTAATTTTCCTATTTATGATGAATTAATGAAATTTATTACCAATGAATTAACATACTTTAAGAATTTAAAGAGTGATGAATTTTTGTTTGGTGAATTTAATGGTGAAATTGTTCACAAAAGATTTCAAAGGTTAAAAGCATCTCTCCAATTAAAAGGTGAAAGCAATGTATATACTCTTAAAACATTTAGAAAAACTTTTGCTTCTAAATTGGCAAGTAAGGGGGTAGAAAGTTCAAAAATTGCTAATCTATTAGGTCATCAAGACCCTAAGATAACAATGAAATATTACTCTGCAATTTCGACTGATAGTTTAAGAAAAGATATTGATGAAGCATTAACTGAGTAACTGTTCTTATTAAAAATTGGAATTAGTGTTACCCAAAGTGTTACCCAATAAAAAAGCCCGAGATGAAGACTTCATTTCGGGCTTACTTTTAGCGGAATCGACGGGACTCGAACCCGCGACCTCCTGAGTGACAGTCAGGCGTTCTAACCAAACTGAACTACGACTCCTTGGAAAATCTTAAAAATAGCAGTTTTTTATGAGAGTTGCAATGGAGAATTATAAGAGGCAAATTGATTTTCCCGAAGGCATAAATCTCTGAAAAAACTTATACCAAAACTTACGCCCCCTCGTAAGTTTTGGTATAAGTTACTGTTTAAACAGTTTTCCGGTCAGCGCTTTCACATAAAGAAATCGTATCTCTGCTCCGTTACCTGAATTCCAAATTCCACAGTCTCCTTTTCTTCGCTTAACTCGAATCCAAACTTTTCATATAATCCCGCTGCTGCTTTCAGCTCGCCGGTTGTCCACAAATAGCACTGCCTATAATTCTTTTCTCTTAAAAATGCCACAAACAGTTCCATCAGTTTTTTTCCAAGCCCTAACCCTCTATACTCTGGTTCAAGTATAAAATATCTTAGCTGTGCCGTATCACTTCCTCTATCCATCAGAAGAAGAGAACCGACAATCTTCCCGTTATGCTCGCAAATCCACACTCTTTCTTTGGCGGGATTGAATTTTTGCAGAAACTCATTCAGTCCCTGCGCAACGTAACCCTCAAACTCAAGCCCGTATCCGCATTCATTAAAATGAAATATTCCGTGCAGATATGTAATATACCCTATATCGCCTGCCTGAAGCATTGTTCTTATTTTTATCTCTTCCAATTTTACTGACATACTCAATAATAAGGCATATATCTGTTTATTGAAATTTAAAAATTATTTGCATAGTTTGAAATTACATAAGGGCTTATGTATTTTTAATTTTATCACATGGAAAAATTTTATAAATGGATTTTAATCCTCATCTCCCTTGCAATCTGCACCGGGCTTTTCTCTCAAACTAAGCCGAAAGATTTTTATGAGCTGCCTAAGGTCAAATGGATTTACAACGCCTCTTCTCCCTTTATTTCCGCCCCAGTTGTTGACGGCAATTTAATTTACACAGGTAATCTCGACGGTAACTTATACGCAATAGATATTAATTCGGGAAAAACAAAATGGAAGTTCAAAACCAACGGGGAAATCCGCTCCAATGTTACAGTATCAGATAACAAACTTTTCTTTACAAGCGGAGACGGAAATCTTTATGCGCTCGATAAAAATACACAAAAGCCCCTATGGATTTTCAACGCCTCCGATAAACAATATGATACGAATGATTATCACCAGTCTTCTCCCGTGCTATATAATAATATTTTATATTTCGGAATGGGAGACGGTAAAGTTTACGCTGTGAACTCTGCTGACGGCAAAGAGGTCTGGAGCTATCAAACCGGAGATATTGTTCATTCCACTCCGGCAATTCATAAAGAAAAATTGTTCATAGGTTCGTTCGATGGAAATGTTTACGGATTCAATGCAGCCGACGGAGCATTACTCTGGAAATTCAAAACAGTCGGTCACAGTTTTTTTCCGCGGGGTGAAGTGCAGTTTTCTCCGACTCCCGTAAATGTTACAGTTTATATCGCTGCGCGCGATTATAATCTCTACGCCATTGACTTTGAAAAAGGTGTCTGCCGGTGGAACAGGGAATTCCCTGCAGGCTGGGCAACTTCCGTAACACATTCACCCGATAGAGATTCAATAATTTTGTTAAGCACGTCAGACCCCAAGCACTTGTTTTGCATAAACCGAGCTAACGAAAAAACATATTGGCAGGCAAATTTAAAATCTCAGGCATTCGGCAAATGCGCTTTGAGCGAGAACATGTGTTATATAGGAACAATGATGGGAAAATTTTTCGGAATAGATATTAATACCGGAGAAATAAAATGGGTATTCAGCACCGATGGTTACAATAAAAATCATTTAAAATTTTTCACACCTGATGACGAATACAGAGACGATATAATGTCAATAATCAAAACCGATAAAGAGTACATTGATATGATTTATTCCTGCGGAGCGATTTTTTCTACCGCCGCTATTACGGAAAATGAATTAATTTTTAGCAGCTCCGAAGGAACAATTTATTGCCTCGGCAGATAGCCGATGAATTTCTTTCGACTTTCAGTTCAGCATTGTAATATATAGTTTCTCAAAAAATTTGCGAAATTAACTCGTTACGAAGCTCCAGCTTCGTAACGAAAAATATTTATATGCTGAATTTTCTCTCTGATATCCTCAAAATAGAGTCCACCACCGGAAGTGAAAACACACTGGCGCATTTTATTGCGGAAAAATATACTCCTGCCGGAATGCAGTGTAAAATTCAAAATACATCTGACGGCAGAGTCAATCTGTTTTTCACAATAGGCAAACCGAAGATTGTTTTTAATTCGCACATGGATACCGTTCCGCCTTATATTCCTCCTACGTTTACCGACGATATTATTTACGGGCGCGGCTCGTGCGATGCTAAAGGACAGCTTGCATACCTTTGGCAGGCAGCTAATGAACTTATTGCAGAAGGGGAAAAAGACTTCGGACTGCTTATGACTTTCAGCGAAGAAATCGGTTCCATAGGGGCGCGTTTTGCAAATGAAATGCTCACTGATACTAAGTACATAATAGTAGGAGAGCCGACTGAAAACAAGCTTATCACTTCTTCCAAAGGAACTCACTTTATTAAAGTTACTGTCAGGGGCAAAAGCTGCCACTCAGGCTATCCGCAATACGGTGATAGCGCAATCAATACAATGAGAGAGTTTCTTGACCGACTTGATAAAATAAATTTCCCGATGGATGAAGTAATGGGAGATACTCCTTATAATATAGGCGAGCTTCATGCAAACAATGCGCAGAACGTAGTGCCTGACCTTGTAACATTTAATCTTTTTATCCGCACAACTTTTGCAAGCTATCCTGTTTTTCAGCAGATGCTTGAAAGCATTAAAGGCGATAAAATAGAATTGGAGTTCATTCTGAATAAAGGTCCTATAAAATTTCATACAGTAGAAGGATTTGAAACAGGAGTTGTTGCCTATGGCACCGATGCTCCATCATTTACAAATGTTCCTAATAAAATTTTATATGGTCCGGGTACAATACTGGTAGCCCATACGGAAAACGAGCATATTTATATAAAAGATTTATACAGAGCGGTTGAAGATGTGAAGAAAATTTTTAGAAAGCTGAAAGAGGATTAATAAACATATAACCCTCTTTCTTCTTTATAATAACTAAGCAGTTTTAAATTCTTTTCTATAAACCATTCTATCCTGAAGTAAAATATCTATGGAAAACATACCACTTCCTTTGATAAGCACAATGAATGCAAGCGCTGAATATAAAATGTGATATTCAAATCCTTCGCCCGCCTGATTGCCGAACCAGTTCATAAAAAATCCATTCGATAAATGCGAAGTTGCAACAGCGCCAATCATTGTAGAAATAAGAAGCAGTGAACTTAATCTTCCGGCAAAACCAAGTATCAATAAAATAGACCCGATGCTTTCAGTAAGAATTACTATGAGGGAAATAATAAAAGGAATGCCCAATGTTCCAGTGAAAAAATTTAACGTGCCGCTGAATCCGTAGCCGCCGAACCAGCCAAGCAGCTTTTGCGCTCCGTGAGGCAGCATTACAAAACCTATTACTAATCTTGTAATGAGTGAAATGTAATCTTTTGAATCCGTTTTGAATAATTTGTTTAACATAATCTGAAGTTTTTAATTTTAAAGATAATACTTCAAAATTATGTTTAAAGAATTAATTCACCAATAAACCGGATTAATAAATGTTCTTAATATAGATTAAGAGATTTTATAACTCTTTTTTCATTTTGCTGAGAAATTCAGGAGTAACTCCTATATAAGAAGCGATTTGATTTTGAGGAACACGCTGCTCCAACGAAGGATATTTTTCTATAAATGATAAATATCTTTCCTTTGCCGATTGGCTCAGGTGAAGCAGAACTCTTCTTTGTTTAACAACAAATGAGTTCTGAAATAAAATTCTGAACATTCTTTCGAATTTGGGAATTTGAAAATAAAGTTTCTCCATCTCCGTTTTTTCTATTCTAAAAAGTTCGGAATCTTCAATTGCATCTATGCTTAATGTAGCAGGCTCTCCGGTGAGAAATGCGTATGCATCGGAAATCCACCAGTCTTCCATTGCGAAATGCGAAATATGCTCGAACCCGTTATTATCAAGATAGTATGCTTTCAGGCAGCCCGATATAACGTAGTTTTCATAATTGCACGGTTCGCCTGCTTCTACAAGAAATTGTTTCCTTCTTACTTTTTTATGTTTAAGAATTGAGCAGAAATATTCCTGCTCATCTTTTGTAAGCTCAATAAATTTTGCAATGTGATTGAGTATTTGTTTGTAATCTTTTTTCATTTTAAGAATTTTTCAAAATTGTTTTTCTCACACCCCGAAAAAATCATCAGCTCATCAATTCTCTTTTTAAAAACCTGTTTAAAATTTTTATCGAGCTTTGTTTTTTCTTCCCACCAGAGATTTATTATTCTGAATAAATTGTTTTCCCTGTCTGCCTTTGCGTCCAATCTTCCTATGAATTTCTCTCCGTATAAAATGGGCAGCACGTAGTAGCCGTATTTTCTTTTCGGAGCGGGAACGTAGCACTCGATTGTATAATCAAAATCAAAAAGTGTTTTCAGTCTTTTTCTCTGTATGACAATGTTATCAAAAGGGGAAAGTATATGAACATCTTTTTCGTAATTTCTTTTTTTCAACTGCTTTAGAATTCCATTCGTCGTATAATACTCCTCTTCAATATTATTTACTTTTAAAGGAATAATTTTTTTCTCGTCTGCTAATTTATTTATAATCTGTTTAGGAATTTTTGAATCGCCTTTTCTCAGGTAAAACATTTCTTTCAGCGAGGCAAAGCCGTTGGCATTAATAGAATTTAAAATCAGATGCTCGCAATGTTCTTCAAAGCTTGGCGTTGAAGTATTAACTGAAGCCGGAAGAATT
>JAFDZO010000019.1:79057-129747 GCA_018266845.1 Bacteroidota bacterium
CCTGAATGGAATAAAAATTCAAGAGCATCTTTTGAGGGCTTCCAGTCCCACCAGCCCGCGCCTTTACGAGGAGGATGTTCAAAATCACGCGACTGAAGCGGACCGTCGTTTGTAATTCTGTCTCTTACAAAATTCAGCAGTTTTTTATTTTTCTCCGCCCAGTGTTTATAAGTTTTTCCGTACTGTTCTTTTCTCCTTAACGAAAATCTGAAATCCCTCATAGGAAGAAATGCAGCGGCATGGCTCCAGTACTCAAAAATTTTCTTATCCTTTGCCATTAGCTCATCAAGCATGGATTTTTTATAAGCAGGCAGGCGCGACCACAATATATGGTTATGCGCGCGCTCGACAATGGAAATTGTATCAATCTGAACATAACTGATTTTTTCAATTATGTTCAGCAAGTCTTTTTTTGTTTTGTGATTATCTCTTTCGAGCAGCTTCTGATTTTTTAAGGCGAGAAAACGCGCATCATCACTGGAGATTTCAATAATCTTCATTCTTCTTTCCTGATTTTGCAATTTCAGTGTACAATTCTACAATCCATTTCGGTTCGTTTGGGTCAGACTTTAACGTCAAGCCCTTTGCCTTCATCCACCTGTGAATCCATGAGCGCCCCCATTTCATTTGCGCATCGGGCAATGTGTAAGCGGTATCAGTCAATGCTTCATCGAGGGAAATAAATTCATATCCGCGCGATTTTAACATATTGATAATTTTATCGAAGTGGTCGGCGTTAATCATATTGGAATGCACAAGCAGCACATGATTTACCTGCCTTCCTAAAAACTCCTGAGAAAGATTTTCAAAAAAATCGAACGTTAGATTCATATACTCTAAATATGAAGCTACGATTGAGTCGGCAAGAGTTTTATTGTCTTTAGCTTTTGCAGAATAGTAGCATGAGTTAAACATCCAGTCGCTGTTATCAAGCGTAACGGGAGCAATAGTATAGCCGCGCTCTTTTAAAAATTTATCGAGCGAATCTTTCTGTTCTACAGTTTTCCCCGTATATAAAAACGGATGCCGGTAGTACTTCATTTTTTTTCCGGCTTCTTCCATAAGCTTTATTACAAGCGGCTCGCCTTTGATTACATCTTCCTCATACGCTTGCAAACCGACTTTGCCAATATCTGAATGCGCGTAGGTGTGATTGCCTAAGTCATAACCGGCAGCAATCCATTTCTTAAGCTGCGCAATTCTTTTATCCTGCTGATACTCAATATCGGTTTTTCCGGCGTTAACGAATCCTATAATTGGAAGGTTATTATCCTTTAGAATTTTTAGAAGATTATCTGTTATGTAAACGCAATCATCAAATTTCATTTGCTGCGAAGGAAGGTCATCAAAAGTTATTGCGACTTTCTTTTGCGCAAAGGAAAAATTTGCGATAAAAATTATAAGAAGCGAAATTATTTTTTTCATAGTCCAACATAAATTTTTATAAAGATTTTTACAGTATAAAAATATTTTTTGTTTATAAATTTAGCTTGTGCGCACTGTTTTTCGTATCTAAATAGCCGATTTTAAGCCGTCCCATTCCAAGAAAACCTTCAAAATTTCCCAGAAAACAAAACAAATTGAAAAATTGGCGTTTTGAAACTGCTGATTTTGGGCTGATTAGCATAAGAATTTTTCTTTTGAAAACACATACTATGCCCATACCTTTGTAGCAGATTTAAAAAACAAACCTAACCTAAATGAAACTCTCGGTACTAATAATTTTTTTAATAATTATTCCCGCAGAGCTTATTCACTCCCAGAATTCGCAGCCGTTGATAAAGCTTAACGGCAGTGTCAATCTTTCCACTTCATACTACTCCGCTTCTGGAATTGACAAAAGATACCCCAACGGACTTTCAACGGCAATTGTATCTTCAAACATTAACATTGCAGATGCTATTGATATTCCGCTCACGGCTTATATATCAACTGACCAGGTATCATATCAGCAGTCAATAAACCGCATTGGCGCAAACCCTAAAATCGGGGACTGGCTTACTTTGCACGGCGGATATTTTAATTCAAAGCTATCGGATTTAACATTTGGCGAAACGGGAGTTATGGGAGCCGGGTTTGACGTGAGATACAAATTATTAAGAGCTTCATTTTTTTATGGCAATGTAAGAGATGCAATCAACCCTGACTCTGCAAACAGCATTCTCGGCGGATTCAGAAGGGAAGGGCTTGGCTTTAAGCTCGGCATAGGCACGGAAAACGCCCGCGTTGATTTTAATTTTTACAAAGCAAAAGATATTCAAAGCTCAATCAGCGATTTTAAATATCCCCTTGCTCCCACTGAAAATATGGTGATGAGCTATAGCTTTGCATTCCCCGTGTTCGGCGATAAGCTGAAAGTGAACGGCGAAATCGGCGGCTCGGCTTATACAAGCGATACACGATATGAAGACCATCCTGTTGAGGGATTTCCTTCATGGCTTTACAACATAAAATACAGCACAAGATTTGACTTCGGTACATTTCTAAATTTAAGCTATACACCTCAGCCGGAATACAGCTTTTCATTAAAGGGAAAGTGGTACGGTCCGGGATTTGTTACCACAGGCATTACGGAAATACAGGGTGATGCGCTAGATATAGAATTTTCTCCGAATGTAAGACTTATGAACAACAAGCTTTTTTTAAGAAGCTCTTTCGGAGTAAGATATAATAATGTAAGAGATACCAGAACTGCAACAACAAGCAGATTCATCGGCTCAATGAGCGGAACATATCAATACAGCAAGAATGCAGGTATAGATGTTTCATTTATGAATTACTCAATAAAATCTAATGCAATAAGTGATACTGCAAGAATCAACAATGTGCTTAATTACTTTACCGTAACGCCAAGATTTAATTTTGAAGGGTTAGGCGGATTCAATAATTTATTCTTTACTTATTCGTTCCAAAAATTCGATGACAACAATATTATTTTTGCATACAATAATAAAAGCAGTTCGCATTCCGCTTCTGCCGTATGGAGCTTAGCTTTTATTTCATCTTTGAATTTTTCAACATCCTTAAACTATCAGAACTCAGAGTTCAGCACAGGAAACTTTAAGCTTTCTTCCCTTGGCGGTTCTGCCGGTTATTCTTTTTTTAACAGAAAATTAAATTCGTCAATCGGAGTGAATTATTCTTTATTCAGCTCAATTGCAGATAATAATCAGCTGAATTTGAGATTAAATTTTTCTTACCCGGTTGAAAAGCTCGGAACAATCAGTTTGTACATATTGAGAAATGAATTTAATTCAGACCTCAATACAAATTACAAGGAAACTCAGGCAGTTCTACAATATTATTATAACTTTTAACTAAAGGATTATGAAACTTTTTATCAAAGTCTTACTTGCATTGTTGTTTCTTTACAAGGTAACATCAGCACAGGTAAACGTTGTAGTAAATCTCCCGCCCGTAATGCCGTCCGAATTAAATCAATGGAGAGATAATCCTTCACTGGTTACTATAATATTTAATAATCCCGGGGCTCCGATTAACAATTTAAGAATTGGGTATAAGATTCGTGATTTATCTAAAGGAACAAATATTATTACAACGAAAGACGGACAGCTTCCTGCGCAGGTTTTTAATACAGGGGCAAATCTTTTTACAGGACACTCTATATTCTCTTTTCCGAATGTAGAAATTAATTCGGAGTTTTATAATACTGCTGCTACTACAAACAGTCTTCCCGAAGGTCAGTATGAATATTGTCTCTATGTTCTCGATGCAGCAGGAACGCTTATTACATTAACAGGAAATCAATGCGCGTATTTTCAGGTGATAATTCCGCAGCCTGTAACTTTACTGCAGCCGCTAAATAATACTGTTTATCCTAAGCAGCAGGGCATATCCACTTATCCTCTTTTTCTCTGGACACCTGCTTACACTCAGGGAGTTCCGGTAAACTACAGATTAAGAATTGTCCCCGTATTTCAAGGGCAGTCATACTATGATGCTTTAAACACAAATCAGCCGATATTAAATAAAGATTTACCAAACAACAATTATCAGTACACACCCTCAGACCCTTCTTTTGATTTGTACCCGACCGCAGAAAAGTTTGCGTGGCAGATAAGGGCAACAAACCAGTTCGGTAATCCTGTTACAGCTAACGATGGAAAAAGTGATGTCTTTTGTTTTGCATTCAACAACGTAAATCCTCCCCCGGAAAATCTTGCAGTTTCAGGGGAAGTAAGCGGATGTGAAGCAGGAAACGGTTCAATTGCAGTTACTGTAACAGGAGGAACTGCGCCTTACACTTATTTTTGGAAGAAAGATAATCTTCCGGTTTCGGCAAACACGGCGACGATTTCGAATCTTGCAGACGGAAATTATTCTGTTCTTGTAACCGATAATGCAGGAGATACTGCATCGGCGAGATTCAGAGTAAGCGTGAATTATATCTTTGTAAGCCCTACAACCGATAATTCTTCCTGCGGAAGAAGCAACGGCGCATTAAAACTATATTGCAATGGAGGAGTTCCATTCGGTACAACAACACGATACTATAACTATGAAGTCAGAAGAACTGCTCCTGATACAGCTTCGTGGAGAGGAAGAGTTGACCAGCGTTCGGTAAATGTAGTGCTTCCGGGATTGAAGGCGGGAAACTATACTGTAACTGTTACCGATAGCAGACCATGCTCGACAACAAGAAATTTTAATGTAAGTGATGATGCTGCATTCACAGTAAGCACCAGCGCGACAAAAGTATTCTGCCCGGCTGATAGAACAGGAAAAATATATTTCAGAACATCAATCCCAAATGGAAAAATTTTAAAATACGAATGGAGAGGACCTTCGGGCTACTCAAGAAATGTTTCTACTTCGCGTGATTCATTAACAGGTTTAGGACCCGGAGATTATTCATTTGTTGCTACCGATACTGTAAACGGATGCACTAAGTCGGGAACAGTTGCCGTAACAATTGAGGATTTAAACTCAATCATAGCAGAAAAAACGGTTACTAATGCAACGCAGGGAATGGAAGACGGAGAGTTTTACATAAAGTTAAGAAGGTTAAATCCCAGCAGAATAACGGTTACACATCAGGACGGAACAGTTTACTCCGCAGATAAAGGGTTCGATACAGATTCCGTTGCGGGAATATTCACATACAATTGTGTAGGGCTTAAAGGCGGAAGATATACGATGTTCCTTTATTTCGGAAACGGAAATACCTGCGAAAAGAGAGTTGACTTTACTGTTGCATCATGCGATGCAAACTTTACGATTACTACTGACAGCTTGGCTTATTATACCGGCACACAGAGATTAACAGCTACAATAAACAATCTTCCCAGAGGCGGATTTACAGTAAAAATTCTTAGAGCAAATAATACGGTTGCTTACGGACCGGTTAATTATTCTTCGACGACAACAAATCCTATCACAAAAACTTATCCCGTAAGAGGTCAGTTAGGCGAAGGCTCATACACGATATATGTATATGCAACGGGCGGATGTTTTGCCTCCTCGCAGTTCACTGTGTATAGAAATCCACGGTGTGAAGCTGGAAGATGGACTTCACTTAATATTGCGCCGGTTCAGCAGAGAACACAAATGTGGTGCTGGCTTACCTGCGGGCAGATGGTGTTTACTCACTTTGGAATAACTCCAAGACAGGGAATGCAATTCCAGTGCGACATTATCAGCTTCTATTATCCTGCCTGCGCCCAGAATTGCGGAGCATGTGTTGTCGGGGCAAATAGTGCGGCAAATTTGAGAAATATGATTACGACGTATTCAAAATTCAGATGGGCAAATGCAGCACAGATTGACGTTGATTATGTTGCAAGAGCATTAACTATGGCTGAAATAAAGGCAGAGATTGATAACAACCGTCCCGTTATTACGGGAATATGCCCTTCCGGCGCAACAGGAAGACCGGTATCGGAGCATGTGGCTTTACTTATAGGATATGCAGACGGAACGTTAACCGGAAGCGGCAATCCGTGCTTCATGGTAAAAATCAACGACCCGTATCCTTATCCAAGGGGGCAGAATCCTTACCTGAAAGCAGGCGGGAAGAAAATAGCAGACCTGCAATATGAAATTGAGTACGACGCATTCAGAACAAAGCTTGTATGGGGAGAATCATTCTACAATTTTAGAAGAACTGCATTAAGATAGCGCAAAAATAGCTGCCGCAAAGTTTTTCTATTGCGGCAGCAAATATAAAAAAATAAAAATGATTAAGGAAGAAAACCGAATTGAAAAGAAATCCGTTATTAAAATGCGAAGCAGGCTGACAGTATTTGTCTGCGATTCAATTTGTTATCTTCCTTTCAATAACGAATGGGGTAAAATACAAATCTTATTACCGGTCCGAAAATTAATTAAAAAAATTTTTAAACCGGAGGTGTAAAATGAATAAACAAAAAAAAACTATGAGGAAAAAATTATTCAAAGAAATTGCAAAGGGCACATTAATAATCATTGTGCTCATAGTTGTGCTGTACGCTGTGCTTGATATGTTAACTTGGTCATAAAAAAACGCGGAACTTTTCCGTAGTAATTTCATAAAAAGTATATCTTAAAAAAATAAAGGGGGAAAGCATTGGGCGGACTATATCTTCTCATTTCAAAATCCGTGCTGAAAGGAATACTCGGCGGATTTTCTGCTGTTACAATAGGGTTAATTGTGTTTTATGTTCTGCTTGGTTTTATTTAATTTATGAGTGATGATAAAGGGGCGTTTATTCCTCGCCCCTTATTTTTCTAACAATTTTGATATTTCCAGTGTCTCGGTTTACCTTCAGAAAGCCATTCCAATGCAGTTGCCATTCTTTTATTTCTTGTCTCATCGGTTTTTGCCTCAGTGAGCCATTCAACATAATCTTTTTTCTTTGAGTAGCTGAACCCGTCAAACACTTTTTTAGCTGCTTTGTTTTTGCTCAACGCTTTTAAAAAGTAATCAGGAACGACAAACTCCTTTTTCTCTTTTTCTGATGCTTTCTTTTTTACAGGAAGCTTAATGCCTTCATCATTCAATCGCATTGCCTCTTTAATATACTTGGTAAGAATTTTATCGGAAGGTAAATCCTTCATGCCGGTAATTCTGCCAAAGTGCCCCATTGCCTGCTCGCGGACTTTGTCCAGAATTTTATCGGGGTCTTTCATAATGGAACCTTTCCAGAAGCCCATTGCCATATGCTCTTTAAATGCAGCCATGCTGAACATCATTTCGCCTTTATAGTCAAAGTGCGGAAAGCTCCACTTCATCGTTTCTTCAACATCGGGCACTGTTTTGTGAATTAGTTCGCGCAAATGTCTGAGAATAGGTTTTGCAAAGTCTTTTGATTTTGCTATGTAGGCATCTACGCGGGTATCTTTTTTTCCCATAAGAAATTTTGTTTAAGAAATAAAATATAATATTTAAGATTTTTAATCTAATTAAAAAATGGCATCGGCGCTTCTTGAAAGTTGCGAAACTTATTGGTAAGAGGGTAAACAGTTTCTTCAATTTTCTAAAAAGCTAATTTTATTATTGAACTGATTGTACGCTCCATTTTGTTTAATTTATCATTATGAAAAAAAACCTGCTTAATTATTCATTAGATGAGCTGAAAGAGATTGCAGCAGAACTCGATGGAAGGGCATTTCGCGGCGAGCAGTTATTTGAGGCGCTGCATAAAAGAAACACAGATACTATTTCCGGTGTAAAAAGCATAGGCAGAGAATTAATACAAAAACTTGAAGAAAAATATTACATAGGCAAAGATGAAAACAAGCTTGTAACAAACTCCAAAGCCGATAAGACGCAGAAATTTTTATTTGAAATAGAGCCTGACCATAAAGGAAATAAATATTTAATTGAGACTGTTCTCATTCGTGAAGAGGGTAGAAATACTGTCTGCGTTTCTACGCAGGTAGGCTGCAATGTCGGGTGTGAATTTTGCGCAACGGGGAAGATGGGATTCAGCAAAAATCTCACTGTGGCTGAAATTATCTCTCAAGTGTATCAGGTAAAGAAAATATCAGGAGAAGAAATTACGAACATTGTTTATATGGGAATGGGTGAGCCGTTTTTAAACTATGACAATATGCTGAAATCCCTTAAGATACTTACGCATCCCAAAGGAATGAATTTATCCTCAAAGAGAATTACTGTTTCTACAGTAGGATTTAAAGATAAAATAAAAAAGTTTGCCGAAGATATATTAAGCGACAAAGAAATAAAAAACGTAAAGCTTGCGCTTTCATTGCACTCGACAGATAACGGAATACGCGAATCAATAATTCCTACTTCAAAGAAAAATAAATTAGGAATGATATATGATGAGCTGAGTTATTTTTATTCTCGCACGAAAAATAAAGTTACCTATGAGTATATACATTTTCCCGGGATAAACGATACTGAAGAAGATATAAAGCGCTTGGTAAGGATTTCAAAAATGGTGCCGTGCAATATAAATGTGATACCGTTTCACCCGATAAATTTTGAACTGAAAACACCCTTAAATATTTATAATGGTTCGGATATAGATATTTCACTTTCAAATAAAAAATTATTTGAGTTAATTGCTAAGTTAAGGGATGAGAAAGTTGTAGTAAACCTCAGGTCAAGCGCCGGCGTGGATATAAACGCAGCGTGCGGTCAGCTTACAATTTCCAACCAAAACACTCTCACAAATCATCATAAAGTAATTTAATATTAATTTGTATCAGTTAATTTTATTCGGACCTCCGGGCGTAGGAAAAGGAACGCAGGCGGAATTGATTGCTGCGAAGCTGAATCTTTTCCATTTATCTACCGGTGAAGTATTAAGAAAGGCTGTATCCGAAGGAACAGAACTTGGCAAAAAAGCAAAAGTCATAATGGACTCCGGCGCGCTTGTACCGGACGATATAATGATTGGAATTGTAAAAGACGCTTTAAAAAATAACGATAAAACAAACGGGTTTATATTAGACGGATTTCCAAGAACAATTGCTCAGGCAGAAGCGCTGAATATTCTTTTTGAAGAACTCGATTATCAGAATGTAAGAGTGCTTAATTTGACAGCCGATGATGCGGAACTGATTGCGCGTTTATTAAAAAGGGGAAGAAGCGACGATACTGAAGAAACTATAAAACACCGTCTGGAAGTTTACTATAAGTCAACCGCTCCGGTGAAAGGTGTATATGATAATCTTAATTGCGTAACGGATGTAAACGGACTAGGCAGCAAAGAAGAAATCAATAAAAAAATTCTTGAAATTCTGGAATAGAAATTTTTCACTCTGAAAACATACCAAAGGTTTTCACTTGCAAAAATCCCTCATCTTTTCCTCAAATAGGCAGCGGAGAGAGTATTATTGATTTGTAAAGAGTTTTTATTTTGTTGCAATTTTAAATATAATCTCATATTTTGTAAAAAATTTTAATCTTTATCTATGTCATCAATAAAAATTACCGAAATTAAGGACAAAGACATTGCTGTATTAACTCCGAAAGGAAACTTTGTCGGCGGCGACGAAACCGATGAACTGAGGGATTCTATTAAGAAATTATCCGATGAAGGTAATACAAAATTAGTAATAGATTTAGGTGAAGTGCTTTACCTTAATTCAACTGCGCTGGGAGTATTAATTTCTGCGCATGCGAACTATTCTAAGAGGGAAGGTAAAATAAAACTTTGCCAGCTCAATAAAAATCTTGAAAACTTATTTGTCATAACAAAATTAGCGTTAATATTTGATTCTTATCCTTCACAGGAAGAAGCAATACAGAGTTTTTCTTAAAAAAAATTAATTAAACTTTTAAACAATCAAAGACTCTTTGAATAAGGGTTAATGGAGGTTAAACTTTAACAATGAAACAGTCAGTCTTTATTACTGTGCTTCTAATAGTTGCATTAGTTGCTTCAATCTTAATTTTCCAATTCGGATTTGGAGCTCCCGGAAATTTTAAAAATCCTGAAAAAACCGTACCTGTTAATTTAATGGGCGCAGTATATTTGGGAGGCGTAATCGTACCGATTCTTTTGACCCTTATTATAATGGTTATTACCTTCACAATAGAAAGACTTCTCTCCCTCAGCAAAGCTAAAGGAAGAGGTCCTATTGAGACGTTCCTCAAAAAAGTTCAGTCATCTTTAACCGAAGGTGATGTTGACGGCGCTATTGCCGCATGTAATCAGCAAAGAGGCTCGATTGCAAACATTATCAAGCAGGGGCTTGACAGGTATCAGACCCTTGTTGGTGATAACAGGCTCGAAGCAGAGCAAAAGCTTCAGGAAGTAACCTCAGCTATTGAGGAAGCTATGATGCTTGAAGTTCCGCTTCTTGAAAGAAACCTCGTTGCCCTTTCAACAATTGCATCAGTTTCAGTGCTTGTAGGTCTTTTCGGAACAGTTATCGGGATGATTAAATCGTTCCAGGCTCTTGCAACAGCAGGTACTCCGAATGCAGCAGAACTTTCAGCAGGTATTTCTGAAGCTCTTGTAAACACAGCAGGCGGTCTTCTCGGAGCTATTATCGGAACAATTTCATATAACTTCTTCGTTACGAAAGTCGGTAACATCACTTATATGATTGACGAAGCAACATACAATATGCTTCAAATTCTCGCTGTAAAAGGTAAGAAATAATTCATTAAAACAAGAAAAATTTTAAAACGAAACAATGGGCAAAAGCAGGTCAATAAAAAAGCCGGGTGTAAAGATAGATATGACTCCCCTTGTGGACGTGATTATGCTTCTGTTAACATTCTTTATGTTAACGGCTACCTTCAAAGCTGAAATGAGCGAGAATATTGAAGTAAAGCTTCCAAAATCGCTTAACGTTGATACAACCAAACTTCCCGAAAAAGACGTAATGACTTTGACTCTCACAAAAGCAGGAGATATCTATGTTGACGTTGATAATTTCAAAGTCAGGAAAGAAGTTTTTGGTGATGAATTCGGCATCGGCGTTTATCATCCTGACAGCACAGGAAAATCTGAAGTTGAAACAACACAGAAAATCGGCGGCAAAGATGTAAAAAGAAAAGTAATAGTTCTTAACAGGGAAAAGTTTGAAAAAACTTTAGGTGATTTGCGCGTGGCTCTGAAAAATATGACGCAGAACAAATCGGATTATAAGATAGTGCTTAAAGGTGATAAAGATGTGGATTTTGGTGTGGTAGAAGATTTAATGCAGTCATTAAAAGACACCCGTAATACGCGGTTCTCGCTGGTAACTGATATAGATGCCGGAGAGCCCGGGAAAAAATAACAAAACAATTTTTTAATTTTTTATAAGGAGAATACCTTATGGCAGGCGGCGATTTTGATGCTGCGGAATCCGGGAATAGCCGGAAAAAACAGCCGAAATGGAAAAAAGGAAAGAAAGTAGGTGTCCGTATTGATATGACACCGATGGTGGACGTAATTATGCTCCTCCTTACTTTCTTTATGTTAACCACCACTCTTGCAATGCCTCAGGTAATGCAGATTAATCTACCTAAAGGCGATCAGGAAGATAAAGTAAAGGTTGATATGGGTAACGTGCTTTATGTCAGAGTATCCGAAAAAGGCAATATTTATTTCTCTCAAGGTATTTCAAACGGCACGGAAGGCGCGCCGGAAAATGTCAGCTTTGCAAATATGAAGAGTAAATTGGAACAGCTATATGCTGCCAATAATAATCTTCTTATACTTTTGAAGTTCGACAGAAAGATGAAATATACTACAATGGTAGATGTTCTTGATGAAATTAATAAAGCTAAGATTGAAAAAAGATATTCATTCATGAAAATGGAAGATATTGATAGAGAAATTGTAAAAAGAGCTGAGGGTTAAAACAATTAATTTTCTCGTTACAAAGCTCCTGCTTCGTAACGTTTAAAAGCGAATCTGCGGCAAGCGGGTTCGCTTTTTTTGTTTGAATTTTTTCACCACTAAAACACCAAAAGCACCAAATACCGCTAACATTATTTATATTATAACTAGTAATTATTTTTTGTGCTTTTTTGTGAATTTTAGAGTTTTTGTGTTTAATAATACCGCGCGGAACAAATAAATTTTGAAGAAGTAAAAAGTTTTAACCAAACCAAAAGCTTATGGCAGACTTTGACTTCACTTCTGCCCCGGTAAAATCCCGGCAGTCCCTCTTAAAAGCGGGTGTCCGCATAGACATGACACCCATGGTTGACGTAATAATGCTTCTCCTTACATTCTTTATGTTAACCACCACCCTCGCAAATCAACAGGTAATGAAAATTAATCTGCCCAAAGGTGATGAATCCGTTCCCGTTAATATGGGGAATGTATTAACGGTAAGAGTATCTGAAAAGGGAAATACTTTTTTTTCTTTTGGAAAAGAGAATGGCTCGGAATCTCTTCCTGAAAAAATTCGAAGCAATGAAATCGGCAGCCGGCTGGCAAAGCTTTCTGCGGCAAACAGCGATTTGCTTTTGATTTTGAAATTTGACAGGAATATGAAATACAGAACCATGGTAGATATGTTAGATGAAATAAATAATTCCATACCGGAAAAATCTAGAAGGTTCTCTATTAAAAAAATGGAAAGTACAGATGTGGAGATTATTAAAAAAGCCGGGGATTGAAAAGAAATTTTTCTTTGAAGCGAACTCTGATTTATCTTGAGTTTGCTTTTTTATTTTAAGCCGAATATCACGCTTTTTTTGAGTATATTTGATTTATGATTTTAATACTAAAATCACAAATCATAAATCATAAAATTACACAAAATTTGGTTCGTGAAATTTAGTCTCTTTTGTATTTTTGTGGTTAATTTATTTAGCCGAATTGAAAAAAATATCTTTAATATTAGCAATACTGTGTTCAGGAGTATGTCATTCGCAGGATGAAAATTCTTCTCCCGAAAGTAATCCGGCTGTTACAATTTTCATTTTAGCTTTATTCGGATTGATTATTTCGGGTTTGATTTTTCTCGTAATAAAAAAATCTACAGAGAAGAAAAAAAATATTGTTGGAGGTTATGGCAGGGGATATGGAAGAAGACACCGCGGAGCGTTTGGTACTATGTACTATTCGGCAATTATGGCAGGAGGATATTCGAGCAACAGTAAAGGTAACGATAGAAAAAATAAGGGGAGCAGCATTGGTATCGGAGGAGGATATTTGGGAGGTATTCCGTCAGCAGGTATTGGCGGCAGATGGTAATTCAGAATCAAATTACAGCAGTAAATAATTTCAGAAAGAATTGAGAAAAATATTTTTAATATTAGCATTACTTTTCACGGGTCTCAGCTTTTCGCAGGAAGATAATAAATCAAAATCTCTCTCCGATGCTCCGCCCACTATAAAAAAATACGTAGTAGATGAAACAGGAACATTAAGTTCCTCCGAAATAAACTCATTGATGTCCAAACTGATTGATTTTGAAAAGCAGACATCAAATCAGATTGTTGTTTACATTATACAAAGTCTCGGAGGAGAACCGATAGAGAATGTTGCTAATGAAATTGCCCGAAAAAATAAAATTGGCAAGAAGGATAAAAATAATGGTGTATTAGTTTTAATAGCGATGAAAGACAGGCAAATGAGAATTGAAGTGGGTTACGGACTTGAAGGCGCGCTGACTGATGCGATTTGCAGCCAGATAATAAATAAAGAAATGAAACCATCCTTTAGGGAAGGTGATTATTATGAAGGGATTAATCAAGCCGTTAATTCAATCATTGCTGCGACAAAGGGTGAGTACAAAGGTGATGGGACTACGGGAAAAAAGAAAAAGGATTACGGAGCATACTTAATTATTTTTATAGTTTTCGGTTTTATTTTTTTCAGCGTGATTATTTCAATCATAAGAAGAATTTTTGGATTCGGAAGAGGAATGATAACGGGTAGAAGAGGCAGCAGGTTCGGCGGCTTTGGGACAGGGTTTCTTGCCGGCTCTTTATTTAATTCCGATTGGGGAAGCTCAGGCAGTTCAGGCAGCAGCGGAAGCGACTTCGGCGGGTTTTCAGGCGGCGGCGGTGATTTTGGCGGCGGCGGTTCAAGCGGAAGCTGGTAGTTCTTTCAATTAATAATTAATGAAGAATAATAAATAATTTTTTGCCACAAAATCTCAAAAACACGAAAGAACACAAAACCAATTTTTATTTGTGAAATTTAAAGCTTTTGTGCTTTAGCGGCATATTATCAAATGAGCAAGAAAATTATAGAAAAATATTTCAGCGATGAAGATTTGAAAAAAATCGCATCCTCGATAGGTGAAGTTGAGAAAACTACTTCGGGAGAGATTCGTCTGTGCGCACAGATTAAACGCGGTTTTTTTGATAAGAAAAAATCTCCGAGAGAGATTGCGCTGAAAAGTTTTTACAAATTAGGAATGCACAAGACAAAGGATAGAACCGGAGTTCTGATTTTTCTTTTGCTTGACGAAAGGAAATTTGAGATTCTCGCCGATGAAGGAATAAATAAGGTTATTATTGATAGCGAGTGGAACGCAATCGAAGAGGGACTTATAAGTGAATTCCGCTCAGGAAACTATGTTCAAGGAGTGCTTCATTGCATAAACTTGATTGGCGAAAAGCTGAATACGCATTTCCCGAGAGCAGCAGATGATGTTGATGAGCTTTCAAACGAAGTTGTGATAAAATGAATATTTAGTTTTCCGTTGAAGGTATCACTAATATACATATTAAATTTTTTTTTAATTACTTCGGTAATTGCTCAAACCGATAGCCTTAAAACCGACTCGCTCAAATCTTCAATAGATACTCTTAAGCAAATCCAATCGGATATAACTGCTCCAATAAATTATTCAGCAAGGGATTCAGCGGTGTTTGATGTTAAAGGGAAAAAACTGTTTCTCTATAATGATGCTGAGCTTACTTATCAGGATTTAAAACTCAACTCAGGCATTATTTTTTTAGATAAAGAAGATGAAACGCTTGAAGCATACGGAATACCTGATTCTAACAATACGGGAAAGCTGACACAAACTCCCATCATGATTCAGGGAGGAGATAAACTGGAGGGCACAAAGCTGCTTTATAACTTTACAACTAAACAGGGAAATATTTCTATGGGGTTTTCGGAAGCTGATGTCGGCTATTATTTTGGGGACAAGATAAAAAAAATTACGGATGAAGTTTATTTTATCAAGAACGGATTATACACTACTTCGACAGACAGGGCAGACCCTGAGTACTATTTTCTTTCTCCTAAAATGAAGGTGATAAAAAATGACAGGGTAATAGCGCAGTCCGTATTTATGTATATAGAGGGTGTTCCGGTTTTCTGGATTCCATTCGGTGTATTCCCGAATAAGACGGGAAGGTCTTCGGGAATTATTCCGCCGACATATGGAGACGATGGAACATACGGCACATATATCTCACGGCTTGGTTATTTTTGGGCAATTAATGATTACTACGACTTAGCTTTAACGGGAAGTTGGTTCTCAAAAGGAAGATTAGACTTTAATGGCAGGGTTCGCTATGCTCTAAAATATAATTTTTCCGGCTCGATAGAGGGAGGATATTCAAGAATAAGGCAGGGTGAAGAAACAGATGTGAATCAATCCGGCTCCGATCAATGGGCGTTGAACGTAAATCATTCTCAGGCTTTTAGCCCTACATCACGTATTGACGGGAATCTTACATTTGCCAGCGGGCAAACTTATTACAATAATACGTCAAACAATCTTAATACATTATTGAGACAGAACATTGTTTCAAATTTTACCTATTCAAAGTCATGGGAAGGAACGCCGTTTATCTTATCGGCAAATTATTACCGCGACCAGAATTTGATTACCGGAAGCATAAATGAAAATATTCCGAACCTGAATTTTTCTATCACCCAGACATTTCCTTTCCAATCAGAGTTTTCAACAAGCGATAATAAAAGTTTAGCAGAGTATTTTTCATACAGCTATCAAGGCTCGTTTTTAAATAACAGGGTAAAATCTGTAACTCTGAACAAAGCAGGAGATGCCGACAGTATTGTTACAAGAAATGATAGAATGGGAGCATTGCATAGAGTTAATTTTAATCTTTCTCCTCAATCACAATTTATAAATGTAAGTCCGTATTTTAGTTATAATGAATATTGGTATAATAAAACCATTACAAAAAGATACGACCCTGTAACAAATACCGTTATCTCCGACGATGTGAATGGATTTAAGTCTGCGCGCTCTTTCAGTATGGGAGTATCTTTCGGAACAAAGCTTATAGGTATTTTTACGCCTGATGTATTCGGAGTAAAAGGCATAAGGCACACAATTACACCTAATATTACATACAATTATACTCCCGATTTTTCCAAAGAATTCTGGGGATACTATGGAACATACACCGATGGTGCTGGCAGGCTTGTGAAATATTCCTTTTTTGAAAACGGTATATTCGGCGGTCCTTCACAGGGAGAGCAGCAGGCATTAAATTTTTCCGTAGGAAATGTTTTTGAAATGAAAACTAAGGCAACTGATTCAACGGATAATAAATTTCAGCTGCTGAATCTTGATGCGGGAATCGGATATAATTTTGCTGCAGACTCATTGAAGTTTTCAGAGCTTTCGACCAGTTTCAGAACTGCAATAGGAAATCTTCTGAATTTCTCGGGTGGAGCTACATTTAATCTTTATAAATTTGACGCTTCAGCTAATACAAGAATAAATAAATTTCTTCTAAGCGATGGAAAGCTCGCCGATATGACAGGATTTAATATTAATCTTTCTACCGGATATAACTTTGTTTTATCGAGTGAAAATTCTCAGGAAAAAAAAGATTCAACGAAAAAAAATTTTAAAGATACAATTAGTGATGTGAGATATAACATTCCATTTTCAGGGAGCCTGAATTACAACTATTCCGAATCAAGGGCAAATCCCACGCAGTTATTCAAAAGCTCTGTATTATCCGGCTCACTCGGATTTAACCCGACGGAGAAATGGAAATTTAATGTGTCAGCCAGCTATGATTTTGCGAATAAGCTTATCTCTGCGCCATATGTTACAGCTTACAGAGACTTAAATTCATGGGAAATGAACTTCAACTGGTATCCTTTGGGAACGTACAAAGGTTTTAATCTTGAAATAAAAATAAAAGCTCCGCAATTGAAAGATATAAAAATTACAAAATCTACAAATCCGGGAGGACCGTTTGGATTCTAGAATTATTATGAAATATACAGGCGCAGGAAATAATTTTATTATGATTAATAACCTCGATTTAAAGATTAATAATTATAATGAAATTACAACCGGCCTGTGTTCGCGAAAAGAGAACGATGAAATAGACGGAGTTATTTTTGTAGAGACCACAATTAATGCAGACTTGAAGATGAATTATTTCAATAGAGACGGCAGCGGCGGTTCGTTATGCGGAAACGGATTGAGATGCACAATAAAGTACTCACTTGATAATAATCTGATTAAAAAGGAAAAACTTACTGTTGAAGCCGTAAACAAAATTTATAAATGCGAAAAAATAGATGAAAAAAATATTAAGGTAGAGATGCCCGACCCTGCTGTCATAAATCCCTCCTTCGAATTGAAAGTAAACTTCGATGAGTGGTGGGAAGAGCTTGAATGCGGATATGTTGACTGCGGCTCTCCGCATTTAGTAGTGTTCATAGATGACATTCAAAAACCGGTTATAAAAGAATTAAGCGAAGTGAATGTAAACGAGTGGGGAAGAAATCTAAGAATGCACAGGGACCTTATGCCGGAAGGAGCGAACGTAAATTTTGTGAAGGTAATTAACGACAATGAAATTCACACGAGAACATTTGAAAGAGGGGTTGAGCGCGAAACTCTCTCAAGCGGAACGGGTTCAATTTCATCTGCAATTATTTCTTATATAAAAAGAAACGTGAATACTCCCGTAAAAATTTTACCAAAGTATGGAGAATATATTGTGATTGATTTTGTTGACGAAGACGGCAAGATAAAAAACCTTACCATAACAGGAGGGGCGAACAGAATTTAGAACTAACTTGTAACGTTACGAAGCCGGAGCTTCGTAACGAGTTCGTAATAGCGATAAACAGAATTTGAAAGCCGAAACAAAATGCTCCGGCTATCAAAAAATTATTTTATAAGCATCATTGATTTTGTTTCTCGTATGCCATTCTCTTCAAGTGTATAATAATAAACTCCCGAAGTTTCATTCTTTGCATCCCATTGAATTTCATATTTACCTTCTTTTAGGTTTTCATTAACCAACTCAGCCTTTTCTTCGCCAAGTTCATTATAAATTTTCAGCTTAACGTTTCCTGCTTTTACAATTTCAAAATCAATTTTAGTAGCAGGATTAAAAGGATTAGGATAGTTTTGTGATAAAGAATATTTTAACGCAGTTTCGGTATTTATAATATTCGATGCCGGACTCCAGCAATTGGTTATTGAGTGAGCTGTGTCGGAATGCCCTGCATAAGGAAGCCCATACATATCTTCAATGGTTTTTAAAATAGAGTAGTGCGAGACATACTGATTGTATTGCGCATGAAGAACTTTCTCTCCAACAAAAATTGTAGGTATCTGATTCGGCGTCGTGCCGTTATCTTCATCCCAAGTAAGAATAAAAAGACTGTTGTGAGTTTTACACCATGTAACAAAAGGTCCCAGATTGTTTTGAATCCATGCATCTCCCTGCGGAATTGTGCCATCGTGCATATCATTAATGATGTTCGGAACAACAAAGCTTACAGCCGGAAGACTATCGAAGTTAGACGGATAAGCAGTAAACGGTTGATTAACGGTAATGGGATAGCCGTTAGCCGGTGCAGTCTGCCAGTTACACCAAGGATTGTGTTTTCTGTAATAGCTGCCCTGAACTGTTCCGTTATAACCTACTGACGGAAGGTCTTCGCAGTAACCGGTAAATTTAAACCCTGCGTTGATTAAAAATGCTCCGAGATTAGGAGTCAGGAATGGAAAATTACTTGGTGTTGCATCATCTATTACACCTTGATTTGAGCCGGAGTATAGCATCAGATAATTTGGCTGGCTCGGGTGAGTAAGCCCGTGCGAGTTTGTAAACAATGCTCCCTTGCTGTCGTTTGCCAGGCTATTGATATAAGGAGCCTGAGCGCTTCCTATGATTTGATTGTAACCTCTGTTTTCCATTATGCAGATTACAATGTGCGCTGGTCTGGGAATAACTGCTGCAAAAGATGCTGGCGAATAAAAAAATAATGTTATTAAAAGTAATATTCTTAATTTCATAGTGTTTGTCTTTAACGTGCAGAAAATATTTATAAAACTTTCTATTTAAAAGATAAAAAAAATATTTTTGAGTAAAACTTTTTCAAAAACTCTGCGTAGATAATTTTCTATAAGCCCTTATGTAAGTCTTGTAAAACTGTTCTTCTTTATGTGGACAACATTTTTACCAAAAAAAGGACTTGACAAAAAGATGAAAAAAAGTCAAATTGCTGTTAACGAAAAAATGTTTTAAACCAAACTGACAACAGATTTGCAACAGAATCAACTAATAGAGAAATTACAAAGCTTAGGGTTCAAAGAATACGAATCAAAAGTCTTTATGGTGCTTCTGACCAATTCTTCTCTCAGCGCTTCAGAAATAGCGGAGAAGGCAAAAATCAGAAGAACTGCCGTCTATGAGATTCTGAAAACATTCGCCGAAAAAGGTTACTGCAACGTAATAGAAACCAACACAATTCTTAAGTATGAGATAATAAATCCAAGGATTATTCTAGATAAAATTCAGGCTGATTTTAATTTAGAGAATGAGAAGAGGGTAGGGAACCTGAAAGATACCTTCAAGAACTTGATGCCTCTCTATAAGTCTGAAACAGATGAAAGTGATAATACAGTCAATATTGAATTAATCAGAGGTTTTAACAAGCATAGAACTGCAAAGTTCATCGAACTTTTGAACAGCGCCAGGGAAGAAATTCTATTCATGGTAAGGTTTGAAATGTTTGTGTCAAAAGAATTAGACCAGACAGCAGTCAACTTTATTAATAACGGCGGTATTATAAGGTCAATCTATGAAGCCAGTTTGAACTTTAAGATTGTTGATAGAAACGAAAATGTTTCTATAGCCACCATGGATGGATTTATTGACCTTTGCGAATATTATGAAAAGAACGGCGAGAAACTGAAAATATCCCAGCTTGAGCTTCCCAACATCACAATTTTTGACAGGGAGATTGTTTTTATAAACATAGACCCGAAAGATATTCCCAGACACAGCAGAGCCGATATAATAATTAGAAATAAAGATTTTGCTATGCGCATGATGGATTTATTTAATTATTATTGGAGTCAAGGCTACACCACGCAGGAATTTAAGAAGATTCAAAGTCAGTTCGACTTAAAAGAAAGCATAAAAGAAGTTTTAGAAAAATAATCTGTCACTTTATCATCGGTAAAGTGTCTAATAAATAATTTAACGGTTTCTCCCTCGGAGGATTTATGAAAAAATTATTTACATTTATTGCGCTTATAGTAGTCAATCTTGCTTTATTAAGCGGGCTATTGAAAGCAGCACCTGAAGGCAATAACATCCATATCGCAGGAAATGTTTATCATACAAATACTACGAAACCTTTTAACAATGCAGTTGTAAAGTTGTATTTGGTAAATCCTGATTATTTAACTTATAGAGTCCTTGAAGCTGTTAAGACAAATTCTAATGGAGAATATGAATTTTCATTTTCCACTCTTACAATAAATGATAAAGTAAGAATCGGCGCGTATGTAAACGACATAGTTGAAAACGATGCTCCTCTTTGCAGAATAAGCCATATCTCAGACGAACTTGCTGAGCTTGGCGCTTATGCAAATGACATTACAATGGATAGGGTTCAGCCTCTTTCACAAATTTACAGCAGTACTACTTCGGTTGATTTAAATGCAGTAAGCTTTTCGAAGGTTAACTTGTTCTTGAGTTCAGTTGAATTAACCACAGATGATTTAGGCGGCGGTATAGGCACATATCCGAGAGAACCGATTTTAAATCAAAACTATCCGAATCCGTTTAACCCTACAACAAATATCCAGTATGGTATTCCTCAGCAGTCATATGTATCATTAAAGGTATATGATATGTCAGGTAAGCTTGTAGCTGAACTGGTAAATGAAGTAAAAGAAAAAGGATATTACACAGTAAAGTTTGACGGAAGCAAATTATCATCAGGATTCTATCTGTACAAACTTACAGCAGGAGATTTTACTTCTATTAAAAAGATGAGTTTGATTAAGTAGGAACGAAACTATAAGAGAAGTTTTTAAGTAAAAAAGAAAAAGCCGGATGAGGGCATCCGGCAATTGTTAAGAGAAAATAAAATCATAACCCGGCAAGGTTAAATTTTCTGAATGACGAGGCATTCCTTTTTCTCTTAATTGCAAAATAGGAAAAAAAAACAATAAATGTAAAGGAAAAAAAAGCAATTACCCCCAAGCCTTTACAGTTTGAATAATAGAGTTCTTTAAAATTTTGGGTTGCAGCTTATGAGGGGGCTGCGATTCAACGGGGAGAATGAAACAGGCAGGTTGTACCGGAATTCACGGGTTGAGGGGCTTTGTAGTTTTCCATTAAAAGAAATATCAACTATGAGGGAAGTTGATATATTCGCTAAGTCTGCGGATTTCTCCCAAAAGTTTTTGAGTTTTGATTTCACGGAGTTGAGGGGCTTTGTGGAAATCAGATAAGAAGCCTTGTGCTTCTGCACCTGACTTATCAGCTGTGAGGGGAGTTGATATGTTTAGGAGGGAGAATCTTAAGATTCTCCCACAAGTTTAGAAGCAGACCTTGATAAAATTGCCGTCTGCTTATCACCCGGAGAAACTATTCTCCGGGATAAAAGTTACCTGTAAAAATATTTTCTTCACTCCTTTCTTCCTTTAAAGCATCTTGAGTAATCGGGATGCTTTTTTTATTTGCATTAATGAGATGTAAAATGGGGAGTTCAATTATTAATAAATATTATGCCAGTTCGGATTGAAAAAATATTCAGGTTGTTATAACATATCGGTGTAATCATATTAATCATAAAAATCTGTGTTTCCGTTTTTCCTTTATAAGATATTTTGTATTCGTTAATTTTAATTGAATACAAAAACTATCTTTAATGAATCTCCTCAACAAAGTAGTTGTTAGCACACTTCCGTTATTTCCAAAAAGTTTAGTAAGGGTTTTTGCAAATAAATATATTGCAGGCGATAATCTTGCGCAAGCGGTGAATACTGTAAAAGATTTGAATGCTAAAAAATTCATGGCGACTATGGATGTGCTTGGTGAAAGCATAAGCTCAAAAGAGGAAGCTGTAAAATCCAAAGACGAACAGCTTGAAGTTCTTGATGCTATAAAAAAAAATAATCTTGATTCTAACTTATCAATTAAGCTGACGATGCTTGGGATGAAATCCGATTTAGCTTTGTGCGAAAGTTTATTCACGGAAGTTTTAGATAAAGCAAAGGAACTGAACATCTTTGTGAGAATTGATATGGAAGAATCTGCTGTAACTGAAACGACTATTCAGCTTTTTGAAAAGATGAGAAAGAGGTATGATAATCTGGGAATTGTTCTGCAAGCATACCTAAGAAGAACGGAAAAGGATGTTATTAGACTAAGCGAACAGAAAGTGAATTTCAGAATCTGTAAAGGGATTTATATAGAACCGGAAGAGATTGCATTCAAGGGCTATCAGGAAGTAAGAGATAATTATTTAAAGGTTCTTCGTCTTGCATTTGAACGCGGCGCATACTGCGGAGTTGCCACACACGACGATTTTTTAATTACCGGAGCAGAAAAAATTGTAAAAGATCTGGGTCTTTCGCGCGAACAGTATGAGTTTCAGATGCTGCTCGGCGTAAGAGAAAGATTAAGAAATGAAGTGCTTATGAAAGGACATAGAATGCGAATATATGTTCCGTTTGGACAAAGATGGTATGAATATTCAATTAGAAGATTTCAGGAAAATCCTAATGTAGCAGGGCAGGTATTGAAGAGTATATTTACAGGACAGTGAAATAGTTAAATAGCGAAATAGTGATTTTACTTTTACACTATTTCGCTATCTCACTATTTCACTATTGAACTAATTCACTATTTGTATTAGCGTGAATATTGTCGAACCAGATTTTAGTAGTTTCAGGATATATCTCCATCATCATTTTTTTCATGGCAATAGCATACTGTCTTATCTCCCATTGAGCAGTATTCTCATCTCTAAGCTCAATAAAATTCATTATTGCCTGAAAAGATGCAGTCCAGTAAACTTCCGTATATTGGTTAAGAGGAAGAATTAATCTGGCTTGTTCTTTAGCAACGCCTAATTCCATAAGCTTATTATATGAGTCAACAATTTGCTGCATGATGGTATCAAAAATTAAAGTTGCTTCGGCTTGGTTTTCGATGCTGCCTTCAGATGCCTGCTTGTTATCTTCAGATTGTGCTCTCCAGTTACCGGGCTTATAAAAGTCTGTAACGGGAACGTATCGTCCGCTGATTTCATTCCAAGCGTGGTCTTTTGTCATAGAGCTTGAAGAAGTTTCAATTCCGACTACATGTTTGTACCACTGCCGCATCACAAACTCCGGCGCTTTGATGTGGAATTGGACAATGATATGCCTGAACGGTGACCAGTGCTTATGTTTTACAAGATATTTTACAAGCTTTCTGTCTCCATCGGAAAACTGAGTTTTTCTTTTGCCGAATGATACGCGGGCAGAGTTTACGACGGTTAAATCATTCCCGAGTTTATCAATGACCTCGAGAAAACCTTTATCAAGGACTTCTTCTTTCAATTTTTTTGACTCCGTTGTTAAGTGAATTATGGCTAATTTAACGATTTTAATTTTCTATTAATATTAAAAAAGTTTAACTCGTAATATTAAAAAAGTTTAACTCGTTGCGATGCTCCAGCTTCGCAACATTTGGTACTGAAGCCGGAGCATCGGTACCAGAGAACAGATTGTTGCTATATTTGTAACAACCAAATGAATATATGATGACTCAAAATAAAAAGTTTTACGTCGGAGTTGATTCCGGCGGCACAAAATTTGAAATAATAATTACGGATTTTTTAAAGCGCATAATTTACTGCGCAAAATATCCTTCATGCCATTACTCTGTTCACGGAGCGGGGAAAACAGCAGAAACCCTTAGTGGCTACGTTTTTGATTCCGTTAAGAAAGCTAAACTTAATATTCAAGACTGTTCCGGTATTTGCTTCGGAATAGCCGGAGCAAGGGAAGAATTTGATAGGGATAAGCTAAAAAAGCTCTTTTTAAAAAAACTTAGGATAAAAAATATCTCAGTTGTTACAGATGCAAAAAACGCAATCACAGGCGCATTTAATGGAAATGACGGTATTATACTTATTGCCGGCACCGGTTCGGTTTTATATGGAAAGCATAAGGGGCGGCTTCATCGTATAGGCGGCTGGGGAAGAATTCTCGGTGATCAAGGGAGCGGGTTTATAATCGGGCGAGAGGGGCTGCGTGAGCTTGTAAAAGAATATGATGAAAGGGCTATTGGCAGAGGTGAAAGCATTTTTGCAAAACTGGTAAAAAAGAGATTTGGGATTACAAAAGAGACCATTGTTGATAAAGTTTTTGCGCATCATTTTGAAATTCAGAGAGTGGTGGAAAGCGTGATTGATGCAGCCGAGAAAAAAGATAAAATGTGTTTAAAAATAATAAATGAGGCGGCAGAGGACTTGCTAAATCACGTTAAACTATATATAAAAACTGCGAAAATAAAAAACGGCATTGAAATTGCATTCATAGGTAGTTTAATCGAGAATAAAAATATCCTGTCCGATAAATTGAAAAAAGGTATCAGGAAAAATTTTAAAAACGTGCGGATTATAAAGAAGAAAAACGAGCCTACCATGGGAGCTATTATGATAGCTATGGGAGAAGCTGAATGAAAAAATTGGATTTGATTCTAATCCTCGATTTCGGTTCTCAATATACTCAGTTAATTGCGCGAAGAATAAGGGAGTTAAAAGTTTACTGCGAAATTCACCCGTATAGCTTCGATGCAAAGAAAATTGCAATAGAAGGAAAATATAATCTTAAAGGGGTTATACTATCCGGCGGTCCTGCAAGCGTGCTTGATAAAAATTCTCCGAAAATAGATGAAACTTTATTAGAGTATTTTACGAATAATAAAATTCCGGTACTGGGTGTTTGTTACGGTTTGCAGTTAATCAGCTTTCTCAAAGGCGGGAAAATTAGCAAAAGCAAACACAGAGAGTACGGGCACTCCCAAATTAGTCTCACGAAAAAATCGCTTCTATTTAGCGATACAAGAAAAAATTCCGTTGTATGGATGAGCCACGGCGACTCGCTCAACGAAATTCCCAAAGGTTTTGCAATTACCTCAAAAAGCATAAACGGAGTAGTAAGCAGTATAGAACATACTGCAGGAAAAGTTTACTGCGTTCAGTTTCACCCTGAAGTCAATCACACTGAAGAGGGCAAAAAAATAATTTCAAATTTTGTTTTTAAAATTTGTGATGTAAAAAATAAATTTACCCCAAGCTCATTTATTGAAGAAAAGATTCGTGAAGTAAAAAATACATCAGGCAACAGTAATGTAATATGCGCATTAAGCGGCGGGGTAGATTCATCAGTTGCGGCGATTTTAGTTCATAGGGCTATAGGAGAAAAGCTTCATTGCATTCACATAGATAACGGCTTGATGCGAAAGAACGAAAGCAGAAAAGTAGTTGAACTCTTCAGGAAAAATTTTAAGATAAAGGTAAAGTTAGTTGATGCGTCCAAGTTATTTTTATCGAGACTAAAAGGTATAAAAGACCCGGAGAAAAAAAGGAAAATCATAGGTAAAACTTTCATAGATGTATTTGAGAGAGAAGCGAAAAGAATTAAAAGTGTTAAGTACTTAGTGCAAGGCACGTTGTATCCTGATGTAATAGAATCAGTTTCATTTAAAGGTCCTTCAGCGGTGATAAAGACTCACCACAATGTCGGAGGTTTGCCTGCAAAAATGAATTTGAAATTAATTGAGCCATTTAGAGAATTGTTTAAGGATGAGGTCAGAGAGATAGGTCTGAAATTAGGGCTGCCAAAATATTTTATAAACAGACATCCTTTTCCGGGACCCGGGCTTGCAATCAGAATTTTGAGCGATGTTACAAAATCAAAGCTGGAACTGCTGCGGGATATAGATGAGATTTATATGGAAGAACTTCGCAGCAATAATTTGTACGATAAAATCTGGCAGGCATTTTCTGTGTTAATGCCGGTGCAGACTGTCGGAGTTATGGGAGATGAGAGAAGCTACGAAAACGTAGCAGGTATAAGAGCCGTTACCTCAACTGACGGAATGACAGCGGATTTTTTTGATTTCAGTCAGGAATTTTTAAGAGGACTATCTAACCGAATTATTAATGAAGTAAAAGGGATAAACAGAGTTGTTTATGATATTAGTACCAAACCCCCCGCAACAATTGAATGGGAATGAATTTTTTCATAGGGAAAGAAAAGAACTTGACAATGAATGTTAAAAAATCTATTTTGTTGTAGCTTGAGCTACGACAAAATAGATAGTCTTATTTTGCAAAAGAAATATTGTTGAAAATTTATTATCATTATTTAATAAAAATTCTATTTTGTCTATATTACAAAAAACATAGTTAATCAATTCATTAATTAAAACAAAAGCAGTAATGGAATCAACACAAATCTATTCCGCAGGATCAGGCAGCGTCGAGGATAAAATTAATTCTCTTCAGACGTATGATAAAGATCTTACAGAAATAAGGGAATATCTGATTGACAAGAATATCACCAGGATAAAATCTGAGGGGAGCAAGGCGATTTTATCGGCGGCGATACCGTCTTTCATTCTTTTAATATTGTCTTTTTTCGTCGATGTAGCTAATGTCCCGCTTCTGGGAAAAGTGGCAGTAAACTTTGCGAATTCATTATTCCCGGGAACACAGTTGTTGAATCAAGGTGTAGAGCCGTATCAATTCTGGTGGCTTCCGATTTTAGTATATGTAATTTTTATTTTACTGGCTATACTTTGTAACATTGCATTAAGAAGAGAAATTACGCAAAAAGGTCTTACCGAAGGCAGTATATCAAGAATAATTGACCGCTATTCGGGCGCTGTTGATGCTATTGCAACTGCTCTTCCATTATTAGGTGCTGCATTCCTCTTAGTATCTATTAAAGAAGGTCCCACAATTTTCTTAGGTTTTTCAGTTCCATTTGAAATCAAATCAATTCTTATTCTTGCAATCGGAAAACTGTTTGAATCAGTGTTCGATGCGCAGGCAGTAAAATACAGTGAAATTCAGGATGAAATAAAACAGGTGCAAACCGAGTACTATGCTGAAAAAGAAGCAAGCATGCAGAAGGCTATCCTTGCAGAGTTGTCAAAAGGAAAGATAGCAGAAGCTCCTCAGGCTTTAAAAGGCTTCGATATGAAGAAGGAAGATGTTGAGCAGATTTATAAAGTAATGGAGATTACCAATAAGATTTCAGAAGCATTTGCAAAGAATATGGCTACACTTGATGCAATTCTGAAAGACTTAGGGAACTCAAAGCTTACAGATGAGAAAGTTCTTAATCAGCTACAGGTAACATCACAATATCTCAATGAAACCATTAAAGGTATTAAAGATACTAACGCATTAAAAGGTTTGGATAATTTAGTTTACCTCGCAGGTAAGAGATAAAAATTTCACTAACACAAAATTTTTTTAAAATGGCAGCGCGCAAAAAAAATAGAGACGTAAAATTTATAATCTATCAGTCGCTTTATATATTTGTAATTTGTGTCATTGCTCTTAAAGGCGCTAATCTCGACCTGACGGAAGTTATTAACAAAGATAAAGTAGTAGAAAAATCTTATGCAGACTCACTCAAAGCATATCTTGATTCATTGCTTGCTCTTGGGTTGGTTCCTAAGATTGAATTCGACACAACAAATATCAGCAAGATAGACCCTAACCTGATTCAGCAGCTTCAGCAAAAGATTCAGGTGATGCAAACACAGGTAACAACTACAAATCCTAATGTTTCGATGAATACACAGACACCGCAGGTCATTCAGCAGGAACAGAAAAAACCTGAAGAGATTAAAAAAGACCCGGGTGAAATGCAGGAAATCAGAATCGGAAATATTATTCTGTATCAATACACTCAGAATACTTTAAGCAATCCTTATGACACTCCTTTGGAAATTGTCGGAATAACCACTATCCCCGCTAAAAGCACAAAGACATTTGAAACCGGAGGGCAAGGCTCTGTAACAATTAAAGTAGGAAGTTCTTCAAAAACCGTTGAGCTAAGACCGAATGATAAACCGAAAGTCAGTATATCCCGTGTAACAAACATGGGAGAAAATGTTTCGGTGAGAACACTTCAAAGTGTAACCGGCTTCAGAGTTGTAATCTCAGATGATTTCCCGGGACAATTGGATGTTAAATTCAATGGTCCGATAGAAGTTAAAAATGCAGGACAGAATACTTACGATATTACTTTAAAAGCGTTCGGAAGCAAATCTGCATTTGATAATTTTTCTTCGGGAAAAGATTCCCCATACTCAATCGGATTCACAGTTACAGTAAAAGATAAAATTGCAGGACACACTGTAACAGGTCAGCAAAGCTTTATCTTCGGAGATTGGTAAAATTATAAACATATAATTCCGCCGGTTACAGCCGGCGGGATTTTTTTTTATCCCCGATGTAACTAAAATTTTATACAAACAAAATCAAAACTATGAAACAAAAATTTATTGCTAAACTATTTTTACTCATTATTGGGTTATTTGTGTTTTCTTTAGTGGGCATAAACAGCGTGCACGCACAGCAGGAAGAGTCTGATAATCCGGCTACATGGAAGTATTTCAGAATTCTTGCAAGAGCGCAGGATGACAGTGTGTTTATTAAAGTTCAGGATCAAATGGGCGTAAGTCCGCTTCTTGAATCTTACAACTTGATTGTAAACGTGATGGATCCGAATCCTAACAATCAATATATTGTTATCGGTGATGAAACAGACCCGTCCGCTATCAGAGCATCATGGGCTCAAATTTCTAAAGATGTTCAGGCAAAACTTTTAGGATGGACAGGAAGCAACAAAGAAAACTTAAACCAGAAGAAATTAAATTACGCATCTGTATTCGTTGATGTGTTTAAAAGCATAAAGATAAAAGATGTTATTGCTCCGCCAAGAAGAAGCAGAGATATTAAAGGTACAACAGCTTATATTAATCCTTATTTCCAATTCTTCGGCGGCGATGCGCTAGGTATTCCCCTTAAAGGTTCTATCGGTTTTTCATTCGGGACAGGTACTCCTTATTCATTCCCGCTTGAAACAGATATGGTAGGCGGCAGTTTCCATATTCTTGGCGCATGGATTGGTGTTAACACAAGAATAAAAGAGTTAACTACCAGAACAAAAGAAGAAGGCAACAACACCGGTTCAGGGTTAGGTCTTAATAGTTTTAATAATATTTATGCTCCTGAACTTATGCTTAATGTAGGTTATCACATTCCTTTTGGTAACTTCTTTGAAATCGGATACCATACAACTATAGATACAGGAGTTCCTGATTTACCGAAAACATATATCAATACAGCAACTGGTCTTCCAATGAGAAACAACATTCTTACAGGAAGCTATTTTGATTATATGTTCTCTTATCCTTTCAGAACACTTGGTTCCACAAGAGCTAAAGTTTATGCAGGAAGATATTTGGGTGAAACACATATTGGTTTTACTGCAAGAGAAATGAGAGCTGCAGGTTCTGTATTTGATACAAGAATTGATGCTACACTCGACGGAATCAGAAACTTCCAGATTGCTATGGATATTATGATTTCGCAAATCGGTGAAGGATTTGCCCTCAGTTCATTTGCAATCGGACCTTCGCTTCGTCTTTCTAAATTGACGGATGACAGCTTTGGAGTTCTTACCGTTGCTGCAAACATAAGATTCAAGCTTGGAGACTTCTTCGATGAAGTAAACAAGTAAAAACAATTTTTATTTTTTTTTATAAAAGCCGGTATATGCCGGCTTTTTTTTTTATGTCAAAAGAGGTGAATGTACAGCTTTACTTAAATAATAAATAGTAAAATTTTCTTATTTTTAAAGAAACTGACTTGACATCTCACTATTATTAAGGTATTTTGAAAAAAATTTAATTTTAAAATCGGAGGATTTTTCAAATATGCTCAAAATTAAAAGTTTGATTTTTACTCTTTTAGCTTTCTTAATTTTGACTTCCTCAGCTTTGCTTACTGGATGCAGTTCGTGCCCTACAGATGAGCAATTAGCTGCGCTAGAAAGTTTAAAATCAGAGGTTTCTGGATTGATGGATTCAAATTCCAGATTAGACGGTCAAATCAGCCAGGTTCAAAGCGATATAGCCGCCATTGATAACTCAATGTCAAAAATGCAGGCAGACTTTGATGCTGCGCGCAAAAGATGTCCATAAAATTTTTAAAACTAAAAATTAATAAAGTTTAGGAGTTTAAATTCAATATGAAATCAAACAAACTATTTTTAGCAATTTTAATTTTATCTTTAATTGCTTTCTTTAAGTCTCCTGTGATGGCACAGGACGACGGAGAATGCTGCGATGAGATGGATGACGCTTGCGGTACTTACATGAGTGAGTGGGCTAAGTATTCCAGAATGAAAGACTCTATATCAGCATTGCTTAGTTCAAAGCAGGCTCAATTAGACGGATTAAATGCTCAGAAAACTCAAAAGCAGCAGGCTTACGACAAGTTAAAAGGTGACTTTGACGCTTGGGTAGGCGGAGACCTTGATGGTTTCAGAAAAAGATTTGCTGATTGTGAAAGCCAAATCAACTCAAGAAGCGGAAACTGTGAGGATGCCAAGAAAAAGCTTGATGCGATTACAGCTTCTAAAGCAAGATGCCTGAATGAGTTCTGGGACAGATATAATGCAATGATAAAGAAATATGCTGACTGGTGTTTAGGCGGAACTTCACCTGTTACCAAAAAATGCGATAAGGAATATAAAGTAGTAAAAGGCGATTGCTTATGGAAAATTGCCGGAAAGAAAGATATTTACGGAAACCCAAGATTGTGGCCCAAGATTTGGGATGCTAATAAAAACGGCGTAGTATCTGGAACTCCGACGACTATCCCTAATCCGAACAGAATTTATCCTGGACAGGTTTTATGTATCCCTGCTATGACTGATGCTGAGAAAAAAATGATTCTCAACAAGTCAATCGGTGTTACGAAAAACAGAAAGAAAAAATATAAAGGCGACTGGAACTTTGATCACAAGAAGCAAAAGGATACTAAGAAAGACGAATCAGACGTGAAGAAAGATGAGAAAAAGGATGTAAAAAAAGATGAGAAGAAAGATGTGAAAAAAGATGAGAAGAAAGATGTGAAAAAAGATGTGAAGAAAGATGTTAAGAAAGACGAAAAAAAGGACACTAAGAAAGACGCTCCTAAAGATGTAAAGAAGGACGAAAAAAAGAAATAAGAAATAATTTATAATTTTAAATTATAGCAAAAGCCTGCTAAAGTAATTTAGCAGGCTTTTTTGTTTTGTTTCTTTTTTTATACAAGCTGAAATTATTTTGTTTTGAATTATTTTTCGGGCTTTTTAGTGTCCACTTTTTGAGAATTCTGACTTGACACTGTATGATAACACTAGTATATTTGTTACGCGAATTAACTTATTTTTTAACCGCCAAAAAATCCAATCACAGGAGGAATTTTAACAATGGCAAAAACAAAAAATCTTTTGTTTGTCCTTTTGGCAGCTTTAATGATGACTGGTTCAGTTATCATCACAGGTTGCAGCTCAGGACCAAGCGAAGAGCAAATGCAGCAGCTCAATGACTTAAAAGCTGAGGTTGAATCTCTTCAATCACAAGTAAATTCAAAGAACGACGAGAAGTCTTCTTTACAAAAGCAAATTGCTGACAAAGACTCAAAAATTAAAGGCTACATGAACGACATGGATGCCGTTAAAAAGAGATGTCCGTAATACAAAACAGTTTTAAAAATTATTTTTACACAAAATTTTAAAAATTTTATTAAAGGAGACATTCAAAAATGAAATTACATAAATTTTTAGTATTTATGTTAGTTTTCTCCTTAGCTGTAATGACATCTAAGTCAGTCTTTGCTCAGGACGAACAAACTGAGATGACAATGGAAGATTGGCAAAAAATGATGGATGAATACACAGCTAAGAAAGATCAGTTAACCATCCAGCTTAACAGTCTTAACACAGAAATCGATGGTTTAAAGAAAACCAATGGTGAAAAAGATGCAGCTTTACAAAAAGCTGAGTCAGATTTATATGCTGCAGTTGGTTCTTCAAAATCAGGTGTTGCTGATTACAGAAAAGAGTTTGAAGCAACAGAAAAAATGATCAACAGCAAATCAGGTAACGTAGCTGACGCAAGAAAGAAATTCGACATGCTGAAAGCTTCTAAAGTAAGATGCTTACCTGAATTCTGGGACAGATTCAACGCAATGGAGAAAAAACTTCTCGATTGGGAAAAACCTGTTGAGCCGCCAAAATCAAACAAATACACCGTTGTAAAAGGTGATTGCTTATACAAAATCGCTGCAAAGAAAGAAATTTACAACAACGGTAGAATGTGGCCAGTATTATGGGATGCTAACAAAACAGTTACATTAGATCCAAAAGCTCCTAAGAAAACCCCAACAAAGATTACAAATCCGAACTTAATTTATCCCGGACAACAATTAGTAGTACCTGCTTTAACTGACAAGTTAAAGAAAGATGCTATGAAGATGAAGAACAAATGGATGAAGAAGAGAACAAAGAAAACTGAAGGAACAGATACAAAGAAAGACGAAAAGAAAGACATGAAGAAAGATGAAAAGAAAGATATGAAGAAAGATGAAAAGAAAGACGTAAAGAAAGATGAAAAGAAAGATACAAAGAAAGATGAAAAGAAAGACGTAAAGAAAGATGAAAAGAAAGATGTAAAGAAAGATGAAAAGAAAGACGTAAAGAAAGATGAAAAGAAAGACACCAAGAAATAATTGGTAGTTTAATTCATATTTTGAAACCCTTATGCCGGAATCCGGTGTAAGGGTTTTTTGTTTTAGTTAATAAAAGTATTAATATTGGATATAATAGAAAAGAAAATAGAGTTATCAGGGATAGACCTTCTCAATTTTTGCGGAGTTAATGACAAGAATATAGAGCTTATCAAGGAAGCTTTTGATTCTACTATTGTAGTAAGAGGCGATACCATTTTTGTTAAAGGCGAAAAATCGAAGATTGAGAATATTGAACGCGCCTTTGAAGAGTTAAAATTTCTTCAGAAAAGGCAGGGGCATATTGCGCCGCATGATGTAGAGCTTATACTGGATTTACTTGATAACACTAAAGAGTTTGAGATTAAAAATAAAGTAAAGCCGAGTACCAATGAGCTTCAGGAAATCATTTTGTTTAAAAAAAATGATTTCATAAAGCCCAGAACGACTACTCAGCTTGAATATGTAAGGAAGATAAAAGAGAATGATATTGTATTTGCAATCGGTCCTGCCGGTACAGGCAAAACTTATCTTTCAGTTGCATTTGCTGTTGCAGCATTAAAGAGTAAAGAGATAAACAAAATAGTGCTTGCGCGTCCTGCCGTTGAAGCGGGAGAAAATCTCGGCTTCCTTCCCGGAGATTTATCAGAAAAGATTGACCCTTATCTTCGCCCTTTATATGATGCCCTTGATGATATGCTTCCTAATGATAAGCTTCGCGGATATATGGAAAAAAATACGATTGAAGTGGTACCTCTTGCATATATGCGGGGAAGAACTTTGAATAATGCTTTTATCATTTTAGATGAAGCCCAGAATGCCACAACAACGCAGATGAAAATGTTTCTCACCCGTATCGGCGCAAATTCAAAAGCAATTATTAACGGAGATGTTACGCAAATTGATTTACCTAAAAAAGATATGTCAGGATTAATACAGATTCAGGAAATCTTGCAGGGAATAGAAGGGATAGGATTTGTTTACTTCAATAAAACTGATGTTGTAAGACATAAACTTGTTATGGATATTATTGATGCTTATGAAAAGTTAGGTAACGGAAAATAATTTATTTTTAAATAAATAAAAAACCCGCTAAGTCAAAACTATTCAGCGGGTTTTTTTTATGTAATTTTTTTTTAGTTATTCTTTACTAACCTTATTGAAAAAGAGCCGTCCATAAAATTTCTGAATGGGAACGTTTCTATGTAACCTTCGGCATTCAACAATTTTTTGTTTTTCAAAAATCTATCAGCTGAATCAATTTTAAAATCAGAGTTTTTCGAGAGAAAATCTTTAATCACATCAAAATTTTCTTCGGGTTCGGTAGTGCAAGTAGAATAAACCAAAACACCCCCTGGTTTCAAATACTTTGCAGATTCATTTATTAATTCCATTTGCAGCTTTTGCAGCTTCTGAATATCTTCAAGTTCGCGTTTCAGTTTAATATCCGGCTTTTTTGTAATTACCCCAAGTCCCGAGCATGGGGCATCAAGCAATATTTTATCTGCTTTGCCAAGAAGCTCCTCTTTTAGTAGAGTTGTTTCAGGATTTAGAATGCTGTCATATACAACCTCAGCATTTTTAACTTCCGTTCGCTTCAGATTATTTTCCAAAGCTTTTGCTCTTGAGGCATATTTTTCAATAGCAATTATTTTCCCTTCATTGTTCATTAGCTCAGCCATATGCATAGTTTTTCCTCCCGGAGCGGCGCATAAATCAATTACAAATTCTCCCGGTTTTGGGTCAAGTAATGTCGAAACTAATCCCGCGCTTTCATCCTGTACAGAAAAAAATCCATTCTTAAAATATTCATCCGAGTATATTCTTCCCATAGATTTTATTGTGAGAAAATAATCTATACTGCTTCCTCTGCGTGTTGCAATTCCTTTGTTATTCAAATATGTTTCTACTTCTTCAACTGTAGTTTTAAGCTTGTTAACTCTCAAGCCAAGTATAGGTCTTTTGTTATTGAACTCGCAAAATTTCTCGGCTTCATCAAAGCCAAAGCGTTGTATCCATCTTTTGACCATCCAGTTTGGATGCGATTGCACCATTCCCAGATAATTTACTTCATCAACATCTCTTGTGGGCCATACGAGATTTTCCAGAGTTCTTATTATTGTTCTTAATAATCCGTTTACAACTCCGGCATGTTTATCACCATGCAATCGCTTTACAAATTCAACTGCCTCGTTTACTGCTGCCGAAAAAGGAATTTTGTTCAGAAACATTATCTGATACAATGCAACCCTCATTGCGTTGCGGACTTCGGGCTGGCATTTTTCATAGCTTCCTCTGTAGAAGCCGTTTAAAAACCAGTCAAGGCGGCGCATCCACCTTATTACACCATGGGCAAGTTCATTGAGCAAAGCTTTGTCAAAATCATTAAGTGTTTCATTTTTAAGCTCAAAGTCGATCAGCTTATCGAGATATGAATCTGTTCTCTCACATCTGGTAATAATTTTTACCGCTAACGAACGGGCATCTGAATATAAATTCTTTTTATGCTTATCTTTGAACTGAGCATCGAAATCATAAGGAAGAACTTCAAACCCCTGTGGGTCTTGCTGTTGTTCTTCAGTTTTTTGATTTTCGGGATTATTTGTTTCGGGTTTAACGGGCTTGCCGTTTTGAGTTGAATTGTCTTTCATATTTAAGGTGCTTTAATCTGCTAAAAAATAAAAATAACAAATTGGCGTTTGAGATAGTATGCAATTATTTTTTCAAAACTGAAGCGTAGTGTGGTAACTATTACCATACTTTCTATAAAAAATTTTTGGTTAAAATTGTAGCATTTTGAGGTTTTTTTAAGGGTATAATATTTGCAGTAATGATTTTTGACTTTTACCTTAGTACTTATTAAAATAACTTTGAATAATAAAAATTCTGCTCATGAAAAAGCTAAAACACACCCCGGTTTTGCTAATAATGTTCTTTATTCCTGCCTTAATTTTTGCTCAATCAGGCTGGCAATGTATAAACTCTTATTATCCTTATTCGTTTGAAACAGGTAAATTCGCCTCTGAATCTTCGGCATATATAACTGGTTCAGGTTTTAGAGGTGTGCTTAAAAGCACTGATAAAGGAAAAACCTGGCTTCTCAAATCGAATGGAATCCTACAGAATTCTTTATTTTTATCTCCTTACTTAGAATTTTTTGATGCAAATACTGGAATATATGCAGGTGAGTACGGATTAATTTATAAAACAACCAATGGCGGAGAATCATGGCTTAAAATATTAAGCAGTGATTTGGCTTCTGCAATTAATTCTGTTTATTTCATAAATGTAAATACAGGTTTTGCAGGGGTAAGGTTTTCAAATGTTTTAATGAGAACGACTAACTCAGGAAAAGACTGGAACGCTGTCTGCGATTTTTCAGATTTTTGCAGAAATTTATTTTTCTTTAATGAAAGTATAGGTTTTAGAACAAAATTTAACAACGATTTTACAAGTTTTACTTTAGAAAAAACTATCAATGGCGGGTTGAACTGGGATTCGATTTATTGCCCTGAGACGGCAGTAATTTCAATAAAGAAAATTAATGATAATGAGTTTTTATTTCTAAACTCAAAAAGAGCTTACAAATTTAATAAATCAGAAAATTCGTGGATGCTTATTGCAAGCAGCGCGGATGAATATCCGTTTGTGTATTCGGACGTAATAAATAGCTCTTCATACATAATAACATGCAGTAACAAATTAATTGAATATACTACGAACGGAGGCGCAGACTGGCAAAGCCGGTTTATTCCTGTTCAGGGTTTTGCAATCTCCAATGGTAACCGTGAGGGTATTACTGCGGGAAACATAGGAAAAATTTATTATTCCTCACCGGACCTTACAAATTTTACTGATGTCAATGCTAATAAAGTTACCGAAAAGATAAATGGTTTTCAGATATTAGATGAAAATAACATTTTTATCTATGCTGATAGTAACTGTATCGTAAAATCGTCAAACGGGGGTACATCATGGCTTAAAGTACCTCAAAATTTTTCACCTAACTCATATTCATTTGTAAACTTAAATACCGGGTATGCGGCTTACAATAAAAACGTTTGTAAAACTACAAATGGAGGAATAAGCTGGGATACGGTATTCCGTTATACAAACTCTCAGCAGGGATATTATTCATTTGTAAATAATGTTAACTTTATTTCACCGGAGTTTGGAATGTTAACTTTAAGTAACTCCATCCCGCAAAATTACTATTTTAGTATTTATTACACTACTAATGGCGGTTACAATTGGCAGCCGCTTGGCGCGGGCGGGAGCAGTTCATATTATGGTGCTTCAGGAACATCAGATGGATTAATTGATTTTCAAATGAAATCACCTTCCGTAGGTTATACAATTTCAACTCACACAGAAAGTTCTCATTATGGATATACAATTAGTTATGGCTTAAAGAAAACTACAAATATGGGGCAGAATTGGGTTAGCATTTACTCAGGGCTAAACGCAGCTAAGGTTACATCGATTTCATTTACAGACGAGCTAACAGGATATGCGGTAACGGATTCCACAATTCTGAAAAAAACTACTGACGGCGGAACAACATGGCAATTTGTTACAAATCTTCCGGTCAGCGGCGTAATATTGACTATGATAAATACCTTAACCGGATATTTCCAATATAATAATAATATTTACAGAACGACAGATGGAGGATATACTTGGATAAATACTCAGACGGAATCAATTTTACAAAACATTACAAATCCCATTAAGATAAAATTTTTAAACACGGATATCGGATATTTAGCCGGAAGTATTGGCGCAATTTACAAAACAACTACCGGCGGAATGGTCTTTGTAAATAATAATAATTTGCAATTGGCTGATAAATATTTCCTTTCTCAAAATTATCCTAATCCTTTTAACCCTGAAACAAAAATTCAATTCTCGCTTCCCAAAAACGGATTTGTTAAAATTGTAGTGTATGATTTATTGGGAAGGGAAGTAAAAGAACTAATAAATGAATTCAAGCAGCAGGGAAGTTATTCTGTAACTTTCAACGGCGCGAATCTTTCAAGCGGAATATATTTCTACAAATTATTTACGAATGATTTTGTTGAAACTAAAAAAATGATCTTAGTAAAATAAATTTATTCTCTCCCTGTGAAAATCAGGGGGAGAAATAATTTTATCCTTCCCAATTATAATACCACTTTACTCTTGCAGTATCAATATCAGGTCTAATTTTTTCTGTTAACTTAATTGTGTTGTAAACAAGGTTGTTAATCTCATTCACCGCTTTCTTTTGATTAATCTTAAAAATATTTTCAACACAGTAAACAAGATTTACCGGTTTATGTTTTAATTTTTTAATTGTGTAATTCATCCCTTTCAATTTTCCCGGATGGTATTCTTTATTTAATCCGCAAAGAACTTTAACACAGTTTTCCAGCGATTTCAAAATCGTTTCATTTACAAAAATAGATTCATTTCTCGCAAGCCCCATTTTTTCAAGTACCCATTTTGAATGAAATTTTAGATTTTCTTTTAGCATCAAATCTTCAAGCTTTTTAGGATAACGTGAATACCAATTTTTCCATCGGTTAATATTTTTTTGCCCGAAAAGCGGAACAGCAAATAACGTACCAGAGGCAACAATTTGCTGATTAAAATCCAAAGTCGGATTTTTTAAAAAATCTCTTATCATCTTTTCATGACTATTAATCATTCCATGTCCCGTGTCAACTTTAATGCCATCTATTATATGATAAACAGCGAAACCGTTTTTATCTCCATGATAAAAACCTCCGCCCGATTGAATTGCGCTTCCCTTCACTTCATCAAAATATTTTTTTGTGAACGGCTTTTGATAGAAAACACTCATATCAACATCGGAATATTCATCTGATATTCCTTTTGCGGCAGAGCCGGTAACCATTACAGCGGCGCAATTTGGATTTTGTTTGTAAATTTCTGAAACTTTCTTGGCGAGGGAAATGAGATGCTTTGAACGTTTATTCATACAGAATAAAACGAAAGGAAATGATGTTTGTTACACTATGTTAATTTCACACTGCTCTATGGAATTTAGAAAATATTTTCCATACGGCTTATTGATAATTCTGCTATCAAGAATTGCCACGATGCCTTCATCATTTTTATTTCTGATTAATCTGCCGAATCCCTGCCGGAATTTTAAAATGGCTTCTGGCAATGAATACTCCATAAAGCTATTGCCTCCGCGGGATTCTATAAACTCCATTCTCGCTTCGACAACAGGGTGGTCTGGCACCTGAAACGGCAGCTTTGTTATTATAAGATTGCTTAACGATTCACCCGGTACATCTACACCCATCCAAAAGCTGTCAAGCCCGAATAAAACAGAATGCGTATCTTTCTTAAACTGCTGCAGTAATTTCGTGCGCGGAGTACCATCGCCCTGCATAAATAAATTTATATTTTTTTCCGCGAGAGGAAACTTCATGCTTTCTGAAGTTTTCTTCAGCAAAGAAAAATTTGTGAAAAGTACCAGAGCTTTTCCGTTAGTCATATCAATGAAATGCTCTATCCAGTCTTTCAGATTGTTTTCATATTCGGGAGTGATTTTATTCCCCGCAGATTCCAATTTTTTCGGAATGAAAATTCTTACCTGCCGCGCATAATCAAAAGGAGAATCGAGCTTTAGCTCATCAACACTCTCCGCTCCAAGTCTTTTTTTGAAATACGTAAAATTGTTATTGATAGTAAGAGTAGCAGAAGTGAAAACCGTAGTGTTATTCTCTCTGAAAATATTTTTTCTGAAATATTCCGATAAATCAATGGAAGAGGATGAAAGAGTTATGTTTGAGTCAGGTCTTTTATTTGCAAACTCCACCCAATATACATATCCTTTTCCTTTTGTATTGCTTCTCTGCTCCAAAAACTCGTTGATGGTATTTTTGAACGCATTAAATTTATTTATGAACTCAAGAATTTCATTCGCCTGATTTTCATCTTTGCACATAGGCACAAGCATCCTCAGATTTTTCACAAGATTTTCAAGCTCATCTTCCATAATGTTTTCTTCGAGATGCTTTTCATAGATTCTGTAGGTAAGCTTCTGATAATCTCTTTGATGCTCGGTCAGCTTTAATCTTATCCTGTGAAAGAAATGGTTATTTAAATCAAGAAGATTTGTAACCGTAGGAAAAATGTGCATTGCCGGCAGGGAAGTCAGTACTCCTGTTTTTTTATTGGGGTTGTACAAACGCATAAGATGAAACCGAATCATTTCTCTTGTTACATGCGGGGCAATGTGCTCGGCAGCTACCTGCTCAACTGTATGCGCTTCATCAAAAATAATAAAATCGTTATGATATAAATAACCTTCCACGTCTTCCTGTCCCTCTCCAATACCATCGTATAAAGTGAAAAATAAATGGTGATTTACGATTATTACATCAGAATCTGCAAGCTCTTTTTTTGCTCTGTGATAAAAGCATTTTGTGTTTTCACCGCCGCAGGTTTTATGGGTGCAAATTCCCATCTCTGAACAGACATTTGCCCATACAGCAGGAGGAATTTTAAAATGTATATCGGATAAAGTTCCGTCAGGAGTTTTCAATGACCATTGGTAAATTTTATCAAGAATGCTTCTCTCTTCGTCATCGAATAACGAATAAGAGTTAGTCATCGCCTTTGCAAGTCTCATTGGGCAGACATAATTTGAACGTCCCTTTAGTAATGATGCTTTAAACTCAATTGGTAAAATTTTTTTTAAGAGTGGAATATCTTTTTCAATAAGCTGTTCCTGAAGATTTATGGTGTGGGTGGAAATTATCGCTTTCTTATTATTTTCTTTTGCATAGTAAATAGCAGGGATAAGATAAGCAAAACTTTTACCTATGCCCGTGGGTGCTTCGATGAAAATATGTTTTTGGGACTTGAGCGTTTCAAAAATTTTTAATGACATTTCTATCTGTCCATTACGCAGTTCATAGTTTTCAAAGTGAGAGGAAAGAAGACCATCTTCTCTGAAAAAATTTTTTATCTCGTCTTTTGTATTCATCAATTTGAATTGTTACCTTAAATATAAGTAAGTAATATTGGTATTAAAGATTGCAATTTCACCATAAAAATTTACGCTGTAGGTATAACTATAAATGAGAAAACTTTCACACGAGGAAATAAAATCAGAAAGAAAAGAGCTTTCCAAAATAAGCGAATACAAGCGCGCGCCGATATATGTAGTATGCGATAACATTAGGAGCATTTTTAATGTGGGAGCAATATTCAGGACTTCGGATGGTGCTTTCATAGAGAAGCTGTATCTCACGGGATATACCCCTTATCCGCCCCGAAAAGAAATAGAGAAGGTGGCTTTGGGAGCCACGCTTACGGTGCCGTGGGAGTATCAAAAAGACCCCGTTGATGTGGTGAGGAAACTAAAAGCCGAAGGGATAAAAATAGCTGTGCTTGAGCTGACCGATGCCAAGAACTATTTCTGGAATGTGAAGCGGGGGGATTTCCCGCTTTGCCTGGTGCTGGGCAACGAGATTACGGGGGTTTCTAAGGAAATTATAGATATGGCGGATTTATCCTTTGAGCTTCCGATGCTGGGGATGAAGCAGAGCCTGAATGTCTCGGTGGCGTATGGAGTGGCAGTGTATGAGATGGTGAAAAAGTGGAATTTTGAACCGGAATAGCATAACTTACGCTTAATTGGGAATGCGAAAAATAAATTATTGTTTTATTATTATTTTATTTTGTATTTTTTAGGTTACCTTCATAATTAATTGTTTTATCGGTGTTTGCTCAAAGCAGTTTTTGTAGTTTTCCTCAGTTTCGTTAGAATTTGCTGTCATCTATCTGCTCAAGCAATCCCTCTACTTTTTCCGTTACAGTTCTCACCGTCTCTTCTTCAAATGGGTTTTCCAGTCCTGCAATTTTTAATGACTCGGAAAAAGTATATCGCCCGCCCAGCTTACAAAAATCTATATACTTTTTCATAGCAGCTGCATGGTTTTCTTTTTTCAGAAACAAAAACTGCAGCGCAACAAACTGCGCAAGCGCATACTCAAGGCAGTAAAAAGGTCTCTCAACTATTAAGCTTTTCATATGCCAGCTATTGCCGCTCTCTAAATATTCATGTGATTTTTGTCCTTTGAAAAATTCAAAATTGTATTTTCGTTTTATGTCATTCCATATCTCATTTCTTTCACCACGCGAAACATTATCCGTCATGTAAATCCGTTCCTGAAATTCATCCGCCGTTGCAGCGCTTATAATGCTTCGCAATGAGTTATCCAGATGGTAATAATAAAATTTATCCGTATCATCTTTGAAAAAAAGATTCATATAATCATACGTAAGAACTTCCATTGACATAGAATGAACTTCACAAATATCGGCAGATGAATTTATCTCTTCATATAAAGTATAGTCTCGGCATAGATATGACTGAAACGCATGCCCTGCTTCATGCGTAAGAATTTCCACATCGTTTGCCGTGCCGTTCATATTTGAAAAAATAAACGGCGACTTGTACTTCTGAAAAAATGTACTGAATCCGCCTCCGCCTTTTCCAATCCGGCTTTTTAAATCCATTAATTCATTTTCTATCATAAATTCAAAAAACTCTTTTGTTTCAGGTGAAAGCTCTGCATACATTTTCCTGCTGTTCTCTACTATCTCATCTTCGCTGCATTGCGGCATGGGATTGCCTGTTTTAAATTTGAAGTGAATATCGTAATACTCCAGTGTTTCCGCGCCTATTCTCTTCCTCTGTTTTTCTTTCAGCCTTGCTGTTAGCGGCACAACGTATTTTATTATGCTGTTCCTGAAATTCTGCGCATCAGTGTAATCAAAGTTTCTGTTCATTAAATTATATCCGAGCCTAAGATAATTTTCATAGCCCAGCTTTTTTGCAATTGATGTTCTTACTTTATACAGTTCGTCAAATATATCATTAATTTTATCAGCGCGCCGGGAATAATAATCGAAAAATTCATCCTGAGATTTTTTTCTCATCTCTCTTTCAGGTGAGTTAAAATAATATCTCAGCTTTCCAAGAGGAATTTCTTCTCCTTCAAAGGTAACCGGCTCAAGCAAAAGACTTTCATATTGATTTGTAAGCTCTTTCTGTTTTGCATATTCATCTTTTGCATCATCTGAAAATTGATTTGCTTTGCGGATTATGTAACTGATTACTTCGTAACTATAAATTTTTTTATATTCATCTAAAAACCGTGAAGCTTTAAACAGGTCCAGAAATTTTTTATCAATTGACCATACAGATGGATTTATAGAATCAAAATGCTTTTTATCATAAGCAAATTTTTCATTAAGGGAATTTGTGATATATCTTACCTGAGCAACGTCTTCCGAAGAGTTGTATTCTTTAAACTCATTTATTATCTCAAGAAAAATTAAATGTTCCTCCACAAATGATTTTGCTTTTGAAAATTTATCAAAGAGAGATTCAAATTTCAGTTTAAGCTCTTCTATGTCAAATAATGTAACAGGGAACCCGGAGAATTTCATGAATTTTTTATTTAGTATGGTAATTTGAAGAAAATAAATTTAATACGAAAGTACTTTTGAAAAATTGAACACAGAAACTTTTTCCTGTATTGCCAAATTAGTCAAAATCTTATCACACGACAAAATTTTTCTTAAAAAATTGAATTTAACCGCAAAGATGCAAAGTTTTTGGCAAAGTACGCAAAAAATGTAAAATGTTTTTCCTGAATGACTCAATCATAAAACTAACTGCGCTTTAATATCTGTTTTGGCTGGACGATTCCGAGTTTGAAAAATCTTATTTGGGGTTCGTTTTTAATATCTTTGCGAACTTTGCAGTCATATTTTGCGTTCTTTGCGGTTAAGTACATATTTGCAAGTATCAAATATTTTTTGTCGAGTGGTGAAATTCAAGTTTAGAGATAATTTAATGCCTTTTATAGATACATAGTAATATCTATATTTGTTTATATGAAAACGCTGATAGAAAGAGCTTCATCGGAAAAGCTGAACAGGGCATCGGAAATGCTGAAAACTATGGCGCACCCTGTAAGGCTTGCCATTATTGATTTGATACGTTCAAATAAAAAACTTAGCAATACGGATATACAAAAAATGCTCGATATTGAGCAGCCGATTTTATCGCAGCACCTTACACTGATGCGCGATAAGGGAATTATTGATTTCGAGAAAGAAGGAAAGTACAGCTTTTACTACCTGAAGCAGAATGAGTTTATGAAAATAATTGACTGCGTGGAAAATTGCTGCAAAAAATTGTGATATGAATTTTATCAAAAAAAATATTTTAACTATATCGGGAATCATTGCCGGAGCAGCCGGCGGATTTCTATATTACTACTACGTAGGGTGCGCATCGGGTACGTGCGCAATCACTTCAAACCCTTTTAACAGTACTGCATACGGGGCATTAATGGGCGGACTTTTATTCAGCATGTTTAAGAAACAGCCAAAAGAAAGGACAAGCAAAAATGAAAATGGAGATATTCTTTGAAGGCAATAAAAAAGTCAGCGCGAGATATACAGATAAAGTAATTAAAACAGACCAGCCAAATCATTCCGGGGGAGACGATACTGCTCCTTCGCCTTTCGATTTGTTCTTAGCTTCAATCGGAACCTGCGCGGGATTTTATGTAAAATCTTTCTGCGACCAGAGGAACATTTCCGCCGAGAATATAAAAATCATTCAGACGGTAAACTTTAATCATGTTACAAAGCTGCACGATAAAATTTTTCTTGATATACAGCTTCCGCCGGAATTTCCCGAAAAATACAGAAGCGCAGTAATAGCTTCAGCAAACTTGTGCACGGTAAAAAAACATCTTGCGCATCCGCCTGAAATAGAAATAAAAACTTCTGTATGCGAAGAAGCTGCAGTTTAAAAAATTAACTTCAGATATATGAAAGCGAATGTAGGCGGAGCCGATAAAATCATCCGCATAATATTAGGGCTTGCAATCATCGGCGTTGCATGGTTCGGCTATCACAGCTTGTGGGCTTTGGCAGGAGTAGTTGTTTTGTTCACGGGAGTGTTTTCCCGATGCCTCCTGTACTATCCCTTTGGCATCAGTTCCTGCAGAAAACAATAAGCGTGTTTTTAGAGGCGCGGCTAATCTTCTTCAAGGTTGTGATGATTATCACCGCCTAAGCTGTAATAATTGTTTTCTTCGTCCTCGTCCCCTATATCTTCGAGCTTGTCATCAAGCTCGGAGCCCGGCACATCAAGGTCTTCGCCTGTATGTGTATCTTTAAAATCTTTCCGGTTTTTTTCAAAAGGCTTCAGGTTTTGCGCTTTGCGTGAAGTAAGGTCATCAGGGTCTATTAAATCTTCTTCTTTGAATTTTTTGTATATGTCTTCGTTTGCGGGATATGAAGGGTAGCCGGGAAGTTTATCCTTTTTCAGTTTTTTCTTTTCCATAAATTCAAACCTCTCTTTAAAATATTAACAACTCACAGAGGGAAATAATTCTTTCTATTACAAAATTACCGCGAGTAAAAATTAATTGTAATGAAGAAAAATTTGTATCGTTAAGTTTTATTTTACAATTAATTTTACTAACTTGACCTTTATTGCATAAAAGATTTCCCCCCATTTCTTTGACAGAGCAGGAACTAATACAAGGGCTTATCGCCCGCAGTGAAGATGCTTTCAGATTTCTGATAAGTGAATACGGCGACCGTGTGCACAACACGGTGCTTTCTATTATTCAGAATAAAGAAGATGCGGAAGATTTAACGCAGGAGGTTTTCGTTGAAGTGTATAATTCGATTTCAAAGTTTAAGGGGGAAGCGCGCCTATTTACTTGGATATATAGAATCGCTTCTACAAAATCATTAGACCTTCTCCGAAAAAGAAAAGCGAAGAAGCGTTTTGCATTTATTACTTCCATTTTTTCCAGTGAAGAAGGGGAGATGGAGATTAGCGATTTCTCGCATCCGGGTATAATAGCAGAAAATAATGAGCGCGCAAAAATTCTTTTCAAGGCAATGAACAAGCTGCCTGAAAACCAGCGGATTGCTTTTACTCTCTGCCAGATAGAAAATCTCAGCTATAAAGAGGCGGCAGAAGTAATGAAGCTTTCCGTATCGTCGGTGGAATCATTGATATTCAGGGCTAAGGGAAACTTAAAGAAATATTTGAAGGATTACTATGATTCGTAGTTGCGTTGTCCGTTATTCGTTGATAGTTATGCGATTTTAGTTAAGAAATGAAATGCAATTAGAAAATTATTTTGCGCATTTTGCTTCACTCTTAGCGTTGTTTGCGGTTAATTAATAAATTAGTGTACTACGCCGCAAGTTTCATTAAAAAATTACATCTAAACAAATATAGCGATGAAAAACAGACAAGACAAAGAAAATATCGAAGAGAATATAAACATAACGATGGATAGTCTTCAGGGTATGCAGCGCGCGAAGGCAAACCCGTTTCTTTATGAAAAAGTTATGACACGGATAAACACACAGACCCATTCTGAGGCGCCCGAATGGGACTACGGAAAAAGCGTTAAGTATGCTCTTGCTATGCTTCTTTTCCTTGCGCTGAATATCGCTACTATTGTACAAATATCTAACGATAAGACAACAACGGTTAAAGCTGCCGATGAAACTTCAAAACAGACATCTTCACAGAAGGAATCAAAAGGTTACTTTGACGATTTTATTAACGACACAAGCTACAACAATTTCTAAGCGATGGAAACAATTGCAAAAAACAAGCTGCTTTTTACAGTAATCATTATCCTGATACTGATAAATGTCAGCACTCTTTCGTTTATGTGGTATGCAAAGCTAAAGGAGCCTCCTCCTCCCGTTATTGTTAATGCGCCTCCTATGCAGCAGGGTCCTCCTCCTGAGGGAAGAGCGAATCTGAAAGAGCAGTTAAAGCTCACTGATGCTCAAATGGAAGCGGTTGACAAAATACGCGAGGAACATCTAGCGCAAATCCGCAAGACGAAAGAAGAAATGAGAGGATTAAAGGATGAGCTTTTTTCTAATCTTTCAAAACCGGATGCCGATACAAACAAAGTGAAAGATATTACTAACAGAATCGGAACTTATGAGGCGCGCATTGACTTGATTACATTCGATAATTTCAGAGAAATTAGAAAAATTATTTCGGATGAACAGAAAAAGAAATTTGATGAGATTATACTTGATTTATTGAGAATGGGACCTCCGCATGAAAGAGGACCCGGCGGTCTTAGACGGGGTCCTCCCGGAATGATGCCGGGCGAGGGACCGCCGCCGATTAGGGACGGAGACGGGCATAGAAACCCTCCTGACAAGGAAGGACCGCCTCCTAAGTAATAAATATTTAAAAAAAGGGAGCAATTTGCTCCCTTTTTTATTATGAGCAAATTAATCTGCCGCTGTAATCTAAAAAAGCTCGAAAATGGAATATTTTAAGAGTTTTTCGCTTTTAAAATCTCCCTCACAAATCCTATAAAAAATTGGCAATTAATGCCCTGTCCGTTTCCCAAATACATTGTTTTTTTGTGGTCAATTTCCTTTTTTTGTAGTAATGTTTTTAGGAGAATTCCAACCTTCTCCTCTAGTTTATAGGTCAAAAATTTTCAAAATTTAATTTTCCTCTTTAACATGAAGAAACTATTACTTCTCGTAGTTTTTTTCGGTTTATCTACCTCTATCTTCTCACAATGGTCAACCGACCCGTTAGTAAATAACGCGGTAAATACAACAACCGGCAATCAGCAGCAGGTAGCTACCTGTCCTGACGGAGCAGGCGGAATCATCATGGCATGGACAGATGTTTCCACTGCCAAGATTTACGCTCAAAGAGTAAACGCATTCGGTCAAGCTCAGTGGGGCGCATCTGGAATTCCAATCAGCGGAAATACCGGCGACCACATGAATCCTTGCATCTGCTCTGATGCAGGCGGCGGCGCAATCATCGGCTGGAAAGATTCAAGAAACGGAGCCTATGATGTTTACGCTCAAAGAGTAAGAGTTGACGGACTTTTAATGTGGACTCCCGGCGGCGTAAGAGTTTCTTCTTCAGTTAATGATATTTTCCGTTTAAAATGTATCGGCGCTGAAGCAGGCTATGCAATTTTTGCGTGGAACTGCATGTCAGGCACTCCCGGACTTTTTGCTCAGAAAGTTGATGCGTTTGGCGCAAGACTTTGGAATGTTTCTGATTTAAGAATTTCATTCTTTGCTACTAACTCATTTGATATGTGCAAAGATGCTGCTAAGGGTGTTTATTTCTCATACTCAATGCCTGATACAACTTCTGACGGATGGCAGGAAGATATTTTTGCTCAGCACGTAACTGCTATGGGTGATACATTGTGGAACATTCATCATTGCATCAATCACGATACACTTACACAATACAACCCTTCAATGTGTGAAGATCAGGATTACGGCTTCATAGTTGCATGGGAAGATTTCAGACACGATACACACAGCGATATTTATGCGCAGAGAGTTGATTCTGCACGAAACAAATATTGGGGTTCACACGGAAAAGCTATCTGCACACACGGCGCTAACCAGACCAAACCTTACTGTATTTCTGATGCACACAGCGGCGCGCATATAGTTTGGCTTGATGACAGGTCGCAGCCCGTTGTAGGAGGCAGTTTATATGGTCAGAATATAAATCATAACGGACAAACCCAATGGACAAGCAACGGAAAACGCATTGCTTACAGAGTTGACGATTTTGTTACAGCTGACGGAAGGAATAATCCGCAGGTTGCCTCTGTTGACGCTCTCGGCGGTTTAATAGCTTGCTGGATTGGTTATTACGATGATGCTTTAACTCAATACGGAGTTTTAGTTCAAAGAATAGATTATTACGGAAACACAATGTGGGATGCCAACGGAGTTTTTGTTTCAAAAGGCGGACTTAAAAAAGGTCCTTCAATGGTATTTGACGGCGGTATGAGCGGATGCAATGTTGCATGGGCTGACGGCAGAAACTTCGGTTTCACAGGTTATGATGTTTATGCACAGCATATAAAATCAAATGCCGGATTAGGAAACAGACCTTCTAACAACCAAGGCAACGGTCAAAAAACTTCAAGCATCAAGCAAAACTTCCCGAATCCTTTCAACCCTGCTACAAAAATTTCTTTCACAGTAGCAAACGAAGGATTTATCTCATTGAAAATTTATGATATGACAGGAAGAGAAATTGCAGTCCTTGCAAACGGAGTTTATACTGAAGGTGAATACTCAGTAAACTGGGATGCAAGAAATTTTGCAACAGGAGCTTATCTCTATAAATTCGTTTCTAACGAAAAGACAGAGATAAAAACAATGATGCTTGTGAAATAATTTGTTTTGCATAAAGTAGAATGTAGGAAGTATAAAAAACAAGTTTTCGTTACGGTGTTGTAAATCCCGCTTTAGCGGGGCTCCAGCTTCGTAACGATATAATTCTAAAAGGGAGCAAATAGCTCCCTTTTTTTTACCCGTGAAAATTCTCCTATGAAAAAAATAATCTTCTCAATTTTATTTCTATTTATAATTCAATCAGTTTTTTCTCAGCCGAGATATATAATGACATTCGACGGAGTAAATCCCGGTTCTTTGCCCGGCGGATGGATTGCTGTAAACAATTCAGGATTTAATATCAGACAAAACGCTCAATGGCAGGTAAGAGATTCAGGGCAGTATATTTATTATATGTCTCCATTCACTCCTACGAAATCGCGCAGCGGCAATAGAGCAATTAGCGTAAATTACTATGCGGGTATGAGAGACTCGATAGCGGGAATGTGGGGAGCAGCCGATGCCTGGCTTATCTCTCCCGGACTTTCAACAATTGCAGGTGATTCACTCAGATTTTTTGCAACAGGATGCTACAATAATAATGCAGACAGTTTACAGATATGGATTTCAACAACTAACCAAAGTGTATCAAGCTTTACAAAAAAGCTTGGCACAATAAAATGGCAGCCGGGAAGCCCTTACGGAAAATTTACGAGATACGCTTATTCGCTAAGCGGCTCAACTCCGGGAACTGTTTTTGTCGGGTTCAGATATTATATGAACTGCTCGCAGGGCGATGGTTACATGGTGCAGATAGATGATTTTGCCTTAGGTGTGAACGTAGCGATAGAAAATGAATCTGCTGAAATTCCAAAAAAGTTTGAGCTTGCGCAAAATTACCCCAATCCATTTAATCCAAACACTACAATCAGATTTGATTTGCCGAAAAAATCATCTTACGTATTTTCAGTTTATGATTTATTAGGCAAAAAAGTCTATGAAGAAACGGAAGCAAATTTATCTCCCGGCTCATATAATATAAATCTCAATATGAGTTCATTCTCATCGGGAGTATATTTTTATACCCTCCGCGCAGGTGATTTTTTTGAAAGAAGACAAATGGTGCTGGTGAAGTAAAGTTTGTTAACTGAGAAATAGAAATTATTTAGAAAAAGAAGCCCGTAATTTACGGGCTTTTTTTATGTAAATAAGTTTTTTGAACTATAGTAATGCCCCCCCAAAAAAAACCCGGGTTAACGGGCTTTTGATGTGGACAGGGCTCCCGATAAATTGGGATAAACTCCATTGAAACGGCGACGACACCTCCCACGGCACTTGTTCCGTCAATGGCGGGAACATGGTTGCTCTAAAACAAAAAAGCCCGGATTAACGGGCTTTTGATGTGGACAGGGCTCCCGATAAATCGGGATAAACTCCATTGAAACGGCGACGACACCTCCCACGGCACTTGTTCCGTCAATGGCGGGAACATGGTTGCCCAAAAATAAAAAAGCCCGGGTTAACGGGCTT
>JAFDZO010000019.1:129876-157855 GCA_018266845.1 Bacteroidota bacterium
ACGGGCTTTTGATGTGGACAGGGCCGGAATTGAACCGGCGACACACGGCTTTTCAGGGGTACCATCACCAAAATTTACTGTGTCATTGACACCATTTTCTAAACCATAAACTTTTAATAATACAGTATTAATAGCGGTAAAAATATTTTTAGTAAATTCTGATTTTACTCCAGAAAAGTCCAAATATATGCCCACTTTTATGCCCAGTTTTTAGTTAATAAAATTAAGGGCTTTTGAAATTTTAATATAAGTTGAAAACCAATTTATTTACAGATATAAATTTTCACCCAAAGATATTTATACCTATACTGATATTATACCTCAGTATCTGAATTTACTTCTTACCTATCTTTGGATTAAATCCGAATCTGTCTTTATAAAATTTCTTCATCATTCGCAAAAGCTCCTTCTCATATCGCTTCTGTATTATAAATGAATCATGCACACAGAGAACAAGAATTCCTTTGTTTGTAAAGTGCATTAAAATGTCATGCGCTATTTTTGAATCGTAGTTCATTAGCATGTGACATTTTTCTTTATACAGTACACTTTCAATTTTCTTGTTGTGCTTTATGAAACTATCAATGAAGTGTAGCCTTTGTTCCTTTGTATTCTCTGGTAAAAGTTCTCTATTCTCATCTTTATTGAAATGCTTCCAAAGAGCTTTTAAAGCACTAACCTTATTCTTTGCATTTAAGCTGATGAAACCCACATTCTTGTAAATCTTTCTCATTCGCTTGCTCATATTCTTTGCAACAATATAGGGATCTTTTCTTAACCGAACTCCCTTAAGGTTATACAGCATCATAAAATGAGTAGCAGTGTAATCGTATTCAACTGTTGGCTTACCATCGATGTATAAGTGTTTACGGACATCTAAGGGCATAATAGTTTCCGCACCTTTATAGAATCTGCCACCTCTTTTAAAAGTTCGGTTAAATATTCTTGACAGATACGAATTTCTTAATTTGAAACTATATCTTCGATTAACTGGTGATAATGAATTTAAGTCGTCTGCTGAAATCGGTACTAAAGATTTTTGTTTATGCTTGAAGAAATTAAGTTCAGATAATTTTCTAATTGATAACTCTGATTTTTCTCTAAGGTCATTGTACAATTCCAAATCTTTCTTCAATTTTTTGGTTAACTTTGTCTCTTTGAATTCAACTTCGACTTCTTTATCAGCAATGTCATCATAGTCCTCACATTGTTTAAGTATTAAAAAGGATTTAGGACGTAGCAAACTAATGTCGCTATACTCAATACCATTTAAAAAGGGTACTAAGTTGTCCGTAGGAAAGTATCCGGCAGACATCACAGAATAGCTACCATCAGCTGCTTTAAAACTTTCCTCTGTTCTCTTTCTGATGTAACCCGTTCTTAGAAGTTCATTAATAGTAGCATATACTATATCATAAGTTCGATAGTTGACCTTTTGGTTCTCTGTGAGGTTCCTGAATTTGTTTTTGTTGAGAGGTATTAATAGATATTCACGATTAGCATAAGACTGTTTTAAATTTAAAAGAAGGTTCAGTAGAAAAGCTTTCTTTAAAGGTATCAGTCTATTCCCAAGATTCAATCTTGAGAACAGTTCGTCCGATGCGTTTATATCGTTTTGATTGTATGTTGTTAATCTGTAGTTAATATATTTGTCTTGTCTTATTACCATTTGTTTGAGTTAAAATTTTGAGGTCTTATCGGTGTTAGAGATAAGTACTTTATAACAGAGTATATATTATATATGTAATTATTAGAGATCAATGACTAGGTAAGGTTATCATAGATATAAAAAAAAATATATATCCCCATCCATCCATCTTCAAGAAGGATGGATGGAAAAAAAAAAGGGATATGAATATGATGTAACTATAATGTTGTATAATAATTTACACACCTTGGATAAAGTTTCTGAGTATATTTATGTACGCAATTCTTACAAAGAGTACCAGCAGAATTTCGTGAAAGTAAATTGTTTATGATTTCTTTTACATCCTCACATGCTTGTTGTTTGAATTTTTCACCACAGTGAATTAATCTATGTTTGTTGTTTGAATGCATCAAATCAACAATGTCAAAACTAATATTACCAGTGAGATGAAATGTTACATCAAAGTATAAGACAAGATTTGGGTCAAGTTTATTCCGGTATGCAAATTCAATTATGGCTTTATCGTTTTCTTCATGAGACATTAAAAATTCATAGTAATAATTTGAAGACTCTTTTAGTTTATTAGCTTCCCATAACAGAAAGCATTTAATTTCGTGAGCCGTCTTATAGAATTTTGAGATTTCATCCTCTGACAACTTAACAATAAATGAAATAATTGGCATAGCACAAGAATTTATAATTGTTGTTTGAGATATTTTCATTAAATTAAATTTTGAAGTTATAAAATCCCCTTCGTAAAACAGTAGGACCGTCGAAAAAAAATACTCCTCCTCATATGTGTGGATTACAAGAGGAGGAGTAAAAAAAATTACCGTATTATTTTTTTCCCCATTTTTTATCTAACTCATCAAATAAATCTTTCTTCATAAACGATGGAAGTGCAATATTCTTTTTTGAAAGAGCTGAACGCTCAAATTGATATCTTTCTTCATTAATTAATTCTTCATCTCTTTCCTCAGAAATTGAATGTTTTGCCATCATCTCTTTATGTCGGTCACTTAATTCAATTGACTCTGGCAATTCTCTAGGGTGCATTGACCTCCATGATTCTTTAAAAAAAGGAATGCGAAGAGAATATTTATATTTCGCTATATCGTCTAACATTGTTTTAGCTTTCCTGACGTGCTTAGCAAATATTCTGAGTATATCTTCTTTCGCGTAACTAAAAAAGTATTGTGTAGCGAAATCTATAAATTCCGCTTCTTCAACATTTTCAGAATCTGGAAACGATATGAATTGATTTTTAAATGCATCTCTCAATTCATCGTAACTAATTGACAAGTTGTACTTGTCTAAATAAATAATGTTCATTTTTTTAATATCCTTTCCTCCGCAAACGCAGAGAATTTTAATTAGATTAAATAGTAGGGCTCAGAGCTCTACCCAAAGCCTATAAAAGTTGGCTTCTGAATTGAGAGACGTTTTGAGTTAAAAATTTTAATTTATTGATTTATAGAAATTAAGAATGGAAAGAGAGAATAAAATTGCTCAAAAAATGTTTTAAGTAGAATAAATAGGAAAAGATTTAATTAAAGATTTGTAAACGAACTTAAAGGGAAAGTTTAGTCATTCATTTAAAAGAGGTAGTTTAAAGATAAGAACGCTAATTATTTGAGAAGAAAGAATCAGAAAATGAAATAATTAAATACTGATACCTTTGTTTTATAGAACTATACCTCATCATCATCTCCCCAAATGGGATCCTCAGTTTCAAATTCCTCCAAATTTTCATACTTCATTCCCTTTGAAATTTTCTGATTTTTATCGGGATACTTTTTAAATTCTTGTGTAGATTTACTCATATCGTTTAAAATGTATTTTGATTTTTCTTGCCAGGCAAGTAAAAGTTCGGTACCAAGGTCTTTCGTTTCATTCTTCGTTTTCAAATTTACATTATTTGTGCCGTTAGAGCTTGTATATTTGGAAACAGGTATCCTCCATCTTGCGAATTCTAATTGAATAGACTCCCCAAAAGATTCGGAAAATATAAGTTGTCTTATTGCATGAACTGTAAGACCTGATACACTTTTAAATTCCTCATTATTTGGAAGTCTTTTTAATATTTTAGCCAACCGGCAATATTTCTTAGCAATTTTCTTTTCATCTTTGTTCCCGAAGTCTTTATTGAAGAACTCAGTATCCCTTTTTAACATTATACTCCAAGGGAATTTATTATTAACGGTATTGTAATCGGATTGCTTGTAACTCAGTAGTTTAGTAACCATACTATCCATTATCCGAATAAAATTCTTGGCAATTAACTGGTTATGTAATATTTTCAATTTATTATTTGAAATATTTTCTATTCTTTTCATATCTTCCTTTGTGATTACCTTCTTACCGAATTCTTCAAATAAGGAGTATAGTAACCTGTTTTTTGTTGGCTTCCAGGTAGTCCACTCCTCTTTCATTCCATTTTCCTCTTCAGTGTAATGCTCCATAAGCCCGTCATTATATATTTTTTCCTTTAACTGAACATATTCTTTCAGAAATTTATTACCTCTGGGCTTTCTTCTTTTTTTCTGTTGCATTTATTTATCGGTGAATATTGGATTTAAAATTTTTAAGTTTAATCTTAGGAAGAGACGGCATATTGCAGTACCACATCTCGTTTCGAGTGATCGCTGCAATCTTTTGCTCTTCCTTTTTTTTTAAATTTTAAATTAATTTGTATTCAAACTATTGAATTCGTTAGTAATTTTAAATTGAAATTTTATTCATATGTTTAATTTTCTTCATAAACAGAAAAACTATCTCTAATCCGAATTTCTGGCAGCCGCATTGCGAGTCCACACTTGAACCAGATAAGTATCAAAAGTTTTGTCAATTCTGATAAAAATACACCCTTTCTGCAAATTAACCTCTCAAGCTAATAGCATTACAATATTTTAAATTTGGATAGAGTTCTAAAATTTAGAGAATTTGTACATACCCAATAAGACTGTGACTTATGCAACTAAACAAATCTACATTTTCTTCACGGAATCAGCCTTTTTCTATTCGTTAACCAAACAAGAACAAAATCTGCCCACTTTAGGTCGATTTGTGAGCACTTTTGTCAAATGCTATTTTAGAAGTATTATACAACTTTTAAACAAAGCAGCATTATGACAAAGAAACTAAATTTAGCTCCAGAACTAAGCGATTTGACCGATGACGAGATATACTACCAAGGGGAGCGGTTCATCGAAGGACTCTCTAAGGTGTTGGAGGAAGGAAGAGCAGCATTGGGTAACAGCTATGAGTTCAAACTTATTGAACAAGGTTACAGAGAGCTTTTAAAGAAGTTCAAAGCAGAGGAAAAGATAGCAGCGTGATATGTATACCCATTTACTTAATCTTGAACAAAGGAATATCCTTCAGGTGGCGCTGGCCAGAAATCTTGAAAAGAAAAAAAGAGCATTTAAAAAAAAAGGACTATCTCACTTCAATAACCCTAAACTTAAAAAAATATTTGAGGAGAACGAAGTGGATTTTTCTGATAAGCTGTTCGAGATTCCTTTTAAGTGTTACTTCTCATTTTACCTTTATCTGATACTAAAGAACAATGTGCAGTTTCTGGATTGGACGGACATGCCTTACTACTTCCGTATTGCAGTATCACAGGACCTTAATATAAATAAGCTAAGTAAGCAGACCGGTGTTTGCAGGAATGTAATCAGGAAAGCCTTCTATGAGCTTGTGAGATTTAAACTGGTTGAGCTATCCGAAGATGTTGCACCTAATCACAAACTCTGCAAGTCCTGCCTAGTGTATAACGATTGGTATATACACTGTTTCGACTCTGAGCTCGGGCATGTGTTATACTCTACGGAGATACCTTTTAATTTTTATAATAAGGAAAGATAATATCGACCGCTTCAGTTGGTGACTTGTACAGAAAATCAATCAATAGCCGCTGAAGCAAAATAAACTGTAAAAATTATTAACAAAAAATTTAAAACCAATTTTATGAATCAAAGAAGTAATGATTATTTTGTAAAGATAAATCCTCAGTTTTTATTCAATACACAGGGGATATTCAAATCATATTTTACACCATGGGTGTATTTGTATCTTAAGCTTGAAAAGAACATGCTGATATCAAAGCAAATTCATAATGAGTTCAAGATAAACCAAAAAGACCTTGTAGAGTTCTTCATGGTTGACCGAGCTACAATATACCGAGCTATTAAAGAACTTATGAACTTTGGTGTTCTTTCCAAGTCAGGGAGTAAATATAGAATCTTTGATGAGCAATCAATCATTAATCAAAAGTCGCGTCTGTACCAGGAAAACCTTGTAAACCTGATTGACTCGTCTGACACCGACACAGATGAAGAATTACCGGAGACAGAACAAACCAAGGTAACTTCCTTAGATAAACTGCCTGAATATATCCAGATTTTTCAGAATGAGTTTTTAAAACTACGAATTGATGTTCTTGAATCAGAAGATATTCTGAAAGATTATTCTCGCACTGTAATTAAAATAATCGAAATATATTATTACTTAATAGCTTGTAACAAACTTTGCCTATTACCTGGCATAGATAAACTTGAGTCAGATGAAACTCAAACATCTATCAGCAGAAATCTGAAACATGACAACAGATTTACAAATATGATGCTAGGTGTACTCAGTAAAATCAATTATATCGAACAATATGAAAATGGAGGAATAGTTACAATCAAAAAGAAAATAACCGGATACTTTTCTAGTGATGTTAATACTGATAGAGCACTCAGAGTGACTTCTTTTGAAAATAGAATGGGAACTGAGCAACCCGTGGAAGAAGTAAATACCGTTAATTGCAGAAACGGATATGAAGTTGCTTCAGAAGATACGTTTGATTTTGTTAGCTCTTTCTCCGGCAACCAGGATAACCACAAAGACACAAACAAAGAAGTGAAAGCAAACGAGTCAGAGGATAGAGTTGCCGAAGAAGTAACGAATCAGGAAAGATTAGGGTATCTATTTGATATGAGCAAAGGGGAAGTTGAGATATTTATTGATAAAGCAATTGAACGAAATATTCCTGAAGAAGAAGTGGAGATCTGGCTGCAAAACAACCGGGCTGCTTGAGGTAATTTAGGTGCATGACCAATGCATCAATTATGCTTAAATAATGGAGATGAATACAAGAGCTTATATGAGCAGCGCATCATATAATACTTATAGTATGACCAATGCATCATTTTAAAATAAATCAAACGCATTTTTTAGGTAAAAGCATGACCAATGCAACATTTAAAACTATCCTTATGACCAATGCATCATTTATTACAGGTCACGCGCAACATTTTTATATTTTTTCATACAGAATTGCTTCAATGCAACTTCAATTAGTTTACATGCATCAAAATCTGAATTACTATAGTTCTTATGCAAACACGATTATGACCTATGCGACTATTAAGAAATAAAAAACGCCCTAACAACGTTATATATTTAGAAGTTACGGGAGTGGTCGTACTCGTAATAGATATTAATAGATATATATATAATAGATATTGATAGACGCTTCTACCGAAGCGATGTTTTTTCTTTTTTCTTTTATAAATAGTTTTTGAATTTAAAGATAGTGTTCTTTATTTAAGCTTTTGAACAGCGGCGCTACTTATATTTTTATGTTAGATGATTTTATATTAGCTGAATTAAATTACATACCCTTTCCTTGAATGTGCCGCGGAATTTAAAAGAAGTGATGCATAGGTCATAGTTGAAGGTTATACCTAAGGGTGCTTATACATACTGTACGAATCATTTAGTTAATTGAATCAACACTCTTCAAGAGTTGATAGAACGCATGTGCCGGTTTTGATTTTAGTAGGAGTAGTGCATCAATCGTTTATTAAACAATCTATGCCGCTTCTGAGTTCTGATTTATCTGTTCTATCAGCGATATAATTTTTGTAGATGTTGCCTCATCAAATACACCTGCTATGCCCTCTGAATTCAAATCGGTGAACGGCGGCTCAAACAGCATGCCTGTATCTATCACTCCATTCACTGATAAGAAATTTACAATCAGATCTATGAACCGTATCTGCTGCGAGTTCAGCGTTTGATTGTTTAGTATCTCTCCGAATGCCATCCGTGCTGAATTCGAATCCAGCCCAACTATGCTTCTTACAAATTTCCCCAGAGGATGCTCACCGTATGCTTTTACAAATTCTTCCTTCGTGCCTAAAGTTCCCTGTTCAAATAGCATCTTCTCAAGCTCGTCCAGCTCGCTCTTTGTTATCGGCACATTATTTCTTAGTTTATAAATCGTAATGTTATTACTCTGCGCTCTTAAATATTCTTCAACTTTTCTTCTGTATGCATCTAGGTCATTGTAATTTTTTATTATTTGATGCTCTTCATCTTCCCCTTCATATTCATCTTCAAATATTGTAAAGAAAATCGGAGTGTTTTCCGAATCCAGAAATTTTATCAAATCCCTCAGCTCTATACGTACTCTCTCAATCGCTGGAATAGTTGCCCCTCTCCAGAATATCTCACCCTGAACTTCCTTTATTGTTTCCATCTTAGCTGCAACCGATGGAATCGATGCCTTTTTGCTTAGCTTCCTTGCAGTATCAATTAATTTATCTTTCAGCGTTGCCGATTTCTTTTCGTCATAAAGAATGCATAACTGAAGATCGAGCATTAATGCATCGAATCGTTTTGCAAGCTCATCCTGGTCAGTCTCCGTCATCAGTGGTCCAATGTGTATAAATAATTCCTTTATGTCTAAATCCGATAGAGCATTCCATGCATTTGCATCACGGTATTTCTCTACTGCTTCCAAATGTTGACGAATGATAAAGCTTTCAATATTTAGCTCCTGAGTCTGCTTTACTAATCCGTCGATAATAGATTGCCCGTATTCCTTCAGTTCAGTGTCTTCTAAATTTAACAAAGCATACGCCAGTCTTAATCTTAGTTCAAATAATCTCTGGCTTAATGATTTTGAACTCGTTCCGGCAACGCCTTTAGGATTCTCATTAAAGAATTCAAAGTTCTCACAGAAATCAAATATCATAAATTCTTTTTTATCATCGGCAGGACCGAATAATTCTTTACACAGCCTCGTTCCTCTGCCTATCATCTGCCAGAACTTTACACTGCTTCTCACCGGCTTGAAGAATACAAGATTGCAGACTTCCGGCACATCTATTCCCGTATCCAGCATATCAACAGATACTGCTATCTGTGGCATCTTACTTTTCTCTTTGAACTTGTTCAGTAAATCATACTTATACTCTTCCCTGTAATCTATTACCTTCAGGAAGTTGCCTCTATGCTCAGGAAACATTTTATTAAATCTTTCTTCGATGAATAAAGCATGATTGTGCGAACGCGCAAAAATAATTGTCTTCGCCAGTTTATCGCCGCCTTCTACTTTTATTCCTTTCAGCATTAAGTGAGCAATTACTTTATCTACTGTATCTGTATTGAACAGCCAGTTGTTCAGCGCCCCAGCATCTATTTCTTCCGGATACTCACCTGTTATCGGATCAGCAAACTGTTCTTCATATTCTAATTTTTCTTCATCGCTTAACTCCGCATACTTTATTCCCTTCCTCTGAAATTTTATAGGGACAGAAATTGCCTTAGGCGGCACAAGGTATCCATCGTTGACTGCCTGCTCAAGCTCATAAGCAAATGTAGGATTATTAGGCTCCATGTTAAACAATGCATAAGTATCCCTGTCAGATTCTGCTCTGGGTGTTGCAGTCAGTCCTATTCTGTATCCATCGAAGTAATTGAAAATATGTTTGTATCTGTTATAAACCGAGCGATGAATTTCATCAAAAATAATAGCATCAAAATGACCGACTCCATAAAACCGGTTATCGCCATCACTCTCTCCGTCTATCATATTTATTATTGTCTGATAGGTAGAAAAAACTATGCGGCAGCTTTCATCTTCTTTTTCTTTTGTAAGGTCTACAGCGGGCAGGTTCGGCAAGTAATCATTAAGATTTATTTTTGCCTGATGTATCAAAGCATTTCTATCCGCTAAAAATAAAACTCTTTTTACCCAGTTAGCCTTGCTAAGCAAATCAATAATCGAAGCCGAAACTCTCGTCTTGCCTGTGCCTGTTGCCATTACAAGCAAAGCTTCTCTGTTATTTTTTTCTAATGTCTCAGTAACACTACGGATTGCTTCATGCTGATAAGGGCGGTCAGTTATATCATCATTTATTTGTTGAATGGATAATTTCTTTTTTGAATCTCTTCTTTGTACAAGCATCTGAAGTTCATCCTTTGTATAAAAACCAAATACTTCACGCGGAGGATAATTTGTATCATCCCATATCCATGACTTAAATCCGTTCGAGTAAAATATTACAGGCCGTTGCCTAAATTCTTTTTCCAGTCCATCTGCATAACACTTTGCCTGATGACTTCCTACGCGCGCATCTCTTTTAGTCCGTTTAGCTTCCACTAATGCTAGCGGCTTTCCGTCGTCTCCCCACAACGCATAATCTACATATCCGTCTCCGTTAGTTCCGTCAGCCTGAGGCATGCAGTTCTTCAGAGGATACTCTGCAACATTAGGACCGTAAGGATCCCATCCCGCTTCACGCAGTAATGTATCTATATAAATTTTTCGAGTAAGATCTTCATCAGGGTCAATAGGAGGAGCGACAATTGAAATATTGTGTTCTTTTATTGTCTTTATCGAGGCAAGTTCAGTCTCAAGTTTTTCTAGCTTAACCTGCTGCTCGTGATATCTTTTTTCTAATTCCTGTAATTCCTGCTTGCTCTTATCTTTTCCTCTATCCTTAAGTAAACTGTTTTCATTAAACGGCGGGATTGTAATTTTCTCTTCGCTGTACAGCTGTGTAACATATCCTATAAATCCGTGCAGGAGCTTTAACGAGTAAAGAGATTCCTGCGACTTTATCTTCGCCCCTGTGTGCACGGCGGCATTGCCGAGCTTTCTAATTAAATTTATCTGGTTGAACTGCGAAGGCGCAATTATATTTTTAAAGCCCTGGTCATGCATTAGCGAGCTTAATGTAGTATCGTATGGTAGTGTTAAGTCAGCATCGTTCTCGTACATCCATCGCACCCATTCTTCAAGACTTTTACGGCATAGCATTGCACAGTAAAGAGGCGCACCGTATACGTGCTGCTCCGCTTCCTTAGGAGTCTCTGCTATTGCTGACCATTTATCCGGTATGAATAAGAAGTTACTCATTTAAATTTTTGTTCATATAAGAACATTTCTATTGCATCTGCTTCCAATGAATTATTATTAGCAATTTGATGAATTAGTTCATTATATTTTTTATAGTCTTCAAATTTAACATAACGATTTACCATAAAAAGTTTCGATACATCTCTTCCGAAAGTTAATTTTAATAAAGAACCTGCGGCTTTAGAATCAAATATTAATTGATATTTTTTTCTTTTTAAAGCCTTACTTGAAAAATATAAAGTTTTAGAAATGAAACTTATACCTAATCCTTTTATTGATTTTAATTTTTTAAAAGCACCTTCAACTCCATTTTCTTTTATTTCATCTAGAGCAGAAGCGATTACTTTTAAAACATTTTTCTCAACTAATGGTTTTGTTCGAGAATAGCCATAACCAGATTTCGCGTAACCCCAAATCATAGTAAGTAAAAATGGTTTTTCAGCCTTACATTTGCCATTAAAGTACTCTTGATATGATTTTATTATGTCAAGCCTACTAATTTGTTTATTTTCAAAGTTTTTTAACAAAACCTTTAAATTACTGTCTAATAGTTTCCATTTTTGTGATCTATAAACAAAACTTTGCTCCATTGGTTTTAATTCCTTAATATGACTAATATAAGAAATGTTTAGAAGTTTTTTATTACACCAGTTCACCTTTAAATGCTTTTTGAATGAGGGAGTTGAATAATTCTTTAGATTCGAATTTCTTTAAAATCTCAACATTCAATCGTAAGGTTTTCCATCTTTTTTCAAATTCATTCTGTAATTTAATAGGAGGCATTATTATTTTAAATTTTTTTATTTTATCCAAGGTGAATCTTTTTATAGCAGCCCCTGCCATATACTCACGGATTAAATTTTGTTTAACTATTTCATCATTAAGATAGAAGGAAAGATAATAACTATTTAAAAGTTCTTTATTAGGTTTTAATAGCGCTAAACTCGATAACATGCTAAATTCAAAATCAAATTCATTTACAGCTGCTATCCCAGTTGTTGCTCCATCCTTAATATATAATACATCGCCTCTCTTCGGAGTACACCTTGAAAATATTTCATCATGATATTGCTGAGCTATATAACTTGGTTTGGAATAAAAATCTATAAAATCTTTTTTAACATGTTTCGCTGTTATATAAGGAATTCCTTCTGATTGATTAGGGGGAGAGAAATGTGTTCCATCTGTTATTTTTATACAAGCATCATCAAGGTTTTTTACTCCCCATCCTTTTTTATTTTTCACCGGGTCGCCAAACATATCAATAAAAATAGACTGCGCAAGTTCATCATATTTTTTCAGTAGCTTATTGTCTTTTCGTTTTAATTCATCTGCTACGTCTAATATTTTTGCAATCCGTTTTTGTTCTGGTAAAGGCGGAAGCGGAATTTGTATCGAATCAAGAGCTGATTTTGTAAGTTTACCTCGAGTTGAACCTGTAATATATTTATTTAGATTATCTTTATTTAAAAAATACATTATAAACTTTAAATCTGCTTTTCCATTAAAACCAAGAACATGAGCATGATTATTGACCCAGCATTTTTCATTTACATATACAGCACACTTCTCATTCTCGCCCCAGCTTCCTCCATCTTCTGCTACGCATATAATTTCTTCATCGAAAAGATATTCATCAACATATCCCATAATATTATTTGCACCTATATAAGGATATAGTTGTTGTTTTGAAATAACATTCCTTTCACTTTGATTTAGTGGTTTACGCCTATTATCAAGATTAACTACAATACCTTTTAAACTAACCTTTTCCCAACTCATACCAACATACCTTTTAATTGTTTCAATAATGCAGCGCGCTCTCTATCTAAAGCTTCTATCTGAGAAATAATAACGGCAGGTTCTTCATAGGTCTTTTCTTCATGTACTGTTTCCTTATAGCGGTTAATACTCAGGTCATACTTATTATCAATAATTTCTTTTACAGGTACAAGAAAACTTTTATCGGTTCGTTTTCTTTTACCTTCATCTTTTAGATTATGAAAACGTTTTATTATATCGGGAATGTCATTTGCCTCAATAGGCTGGCGTTTATCATCAAGACTGAAGCCCTCTGCCTGCATTTCATAGAACCATACGTTATCGGTGCCGCCGGAATCAGTCTTAGTAAAAATTAATACAGCCGTGCTTACTCCTGCATAGGGCTTGAACACACCGGACGGCATACTAATAACTGCTTGCAATTTTTGTCTCTCTATAAGCTCTTTACGTATCTGCATATGCGCCTTACTGCTGCCGAATAAAACTCCGTCAGGAACAATCACTGCTGCCCTGCCGCCAAGCTTTAATCCTTTTAAAATCAAAGCAAGGAAAAGTAACTCAGTTTTTTTGCTATCGACTACACTTAAAATTTTTCCATCGACTGCCTCTCTATCCAGGCTGCCTTTAAAGGGAGGATTTGCCAGTACAAGCGTTGCCTTCTTTGTGAAATTTGTATTAGCTTCGCTTAATGAATCAACATCGGTAAGCTGCGGATTTTCGATTCCGTGTAGTATGAGATTCATCGCTCCGATACGAATCATAGTTGGATCGAACTCCATACCCATGAACATATTATCTTCGAAATGTTTCTTTACTTTATCTTTGTATAATTCTTTTTCATAATGCTCTCGGATGTATTCACCGGCAACGGTAAGGAATCCCGCAGTGCCGCAGGCAGGGTCGCAGATAACATCTTCGATAGTTGGCTGAACCATATCGACCATCATGCGGATGATATGGCGCGGAGTGCGGAACTGTCCGTTCTGCCCGGCGCTTGCAATTTTGCTGAGAAGGTATTCGTAGACATCGCCCTTCGTATCGCGGTCGACCATATCAATATTTGAGAGCATTTCAACTACCTGAGCGAGCAGCCGCGCAGTGGGAATCATAAAGGTAGCACCTTTCATAAACTTAGTGAAGGCTGCGCTTCTGCTGCCGACGTTACGAAGAAAATCAAAGATACCATCAGCTTTAGTGAAGAGGCGGTGCATCGTTTCTGGGTCCATGTTTTTGAATCTGCTCCAGCGTAAATCGTATTCTTTCGGCAAATATATAGGATCTTCTATCGGCTTCTTTGTGAATACAGATTTTTTTTCTTTTTGCGTTTGCAGTTCATCAAGCCTTTTTAAAAAAAGGAGGTATGTCATCTGTTCAATAACTGTAATAGGATTTGTTAATCCTCCGCTGAAAAATGCCAGCCATACTTTATCGATTTGTGATTTTAATTCACCTATTATCATTTATAATGTTTATTTGTTAAGTCGTTTAAATTTTTAGTTTTGCTTTTAAATAATGAGTTTATTCTCTGTAAGTAAAGCAATAGTGTTTTTATCTTTTAATCTACAAACAATATTTGGATTTGCAAATATTCCTTTTTGTGTAAGAGTAGTTTTATAAGTACGGGTTACTTTCCATTTAACGCCAACTAAATATTCGCTATTATCCACACTATTTAAATTATTAAGAGCATCCGGTGCTTTAAATTTTATCTGATTATATTTCTTGCCCTTAAAATCAAAATCTTTTATCATTCGTGCTGTTTGAGTAACTACTCCATATCCGATATAACCATGTTTAACATTTTTAAATTTTTTCTTGAGTAAATCTTCATAAAGAAAATATACTACTACTGTATCACCGATTTGTAGTTTCTTTAAAGGCTTACTATAACTTTTACCCTGTCCAGCAGCAATAAAACCATATTTAACAGCGTCCCTCCAAGACCTATGCTCACTCTCTTCAAAATTTACATAGTAATACTCCTTATGGTTCTTAGCATAATCAACGTTTATGCTTTGAATTTTTGCTAAATTTTCTTGTTCTTTTTTATGTTTATTTACATCATTCTTCGCGGTCTGTATTATGATGGAATCAATATTTTCACTTATGTTCCACAATCTATTAAAATATTTCAAGGATTGTTCAACTATTGCAGGGTCATCAGTAAACAAACCAAACTCAAAATTACCGTTAAGTCCATTAGAAGTTAAGTTTGCTGAAGTTATAAGAACACTTGTATCATCATATAAATAAACTTTCGAGTGGAGTTTTTTCGATAACATTCTAACATCAATGATTTTCGAATTAACAAATTTTTCTATTATATTAATATCAATACTTTTTGCTAAAATATCTTTTAAGTTAAACCTGGAAATTATTTTCAAGCTTTTTCCCTGTAAATTTTTTACCAATAAATTATCGATGTTACCGGCTATAAATGGAGATATAATTTTTATATCTGAACTTTTTTTTAATTGAGTTAAGAAAAAAGCTTCCCACTTCTCACCGATTAATTTATACGTTGGCATAAGCCACAATATAATATAAAGCATTGAAAAAATGAGTGTAATTTAAACTAATTATATGGTTTAATTTATTTAATGATTAGTTTATTTTATTCGATAATGACTCAACCTCATAGAGAGCCAATATAATAATGAAGAAACCCCCAATAGAATTACAAAGAAAATATAAAACTGAATACAAAGATAAATCTATCTTTGCATCTAATGCCCGATTGCTGCAAAGTATCTGGAGAGAAGAAAACAATATTCAATTAGAGAGAACGTATGGGAATTTTTTAAGCTCTGAGCAAGCATATACTCAGGAGCTTAATTTTTTAACTCCGAAAATAAAAGAGATAGTTAAGAAAGAAATTGAAGAAAACGTAACAAGAAAAGGTAAGGACGTGAAAGTGATGAAGAAAGATAGGTTGTATGAAAATCTTCTATCAAGTCAACCATTGGCTTTTAATCTGTTTGGTGAATTAGTTATGCCAGATTATGAATTAGCGCATAGAGTTTTTAAAAAATTATTCCCTGATAAAATTAAAAAAGTAACTTCGATTAACTTTGAAATATCAACTTGCAGAGGCGATTTGAATTATACCGGAGATCATTCAGCATTTGATGTCTTCATTACATATGATGGAATAAAAGGAAAAGGATTTATCGGCATTGAAGTTAAATATGCTGAAACACTTTTAGATATTCCGGCTAGATTTAAAGAAAGATATAAGGAGGTAGCAATTCAATCCGGTAAGTTTACAGAAGAAGGAATAAATGAACTTTGCAAAATGCCAAAATCACTCGAGCAAATATGGCGTGACCATTTATTATCACTTTCTATGATACCTCCTGTGAATATAGATTATGATGAGGGATTTTTTGTATTTCTATACCCCAAAAAAAATCAGGAATGTGTGAATGCACTAACAAGGTACCGTAATTATTTGAATTCAACTTCATCTGAAGAAACAGGAATACATCAAATAACAATGGAAGATTTTGTTGCTGCAATAAAATCAGAAACTTCTGAGCAGTGGGTAATAGATTTTGAGGACAGATATTTGAATTTTGAAAAGATTGAAGCACCATCAAAGAAACTCCCGATATTTTAAAATTAATTTTACAGTTTAATTTATTTCCCAACTAAGTATATTTAACAAAACAAAAACTATAGACTAAAAACACTTTCAAAATATTATAAAAGCTTTGCGTAGCTTTTGCTAAAGTTCTCTCGCGAAAACTGGTAATTTTTGTACTACTGAGAATTGAAGCAAGAAGAGGCGCCTGAATAAGGATGCCCTTTTTGTTGTCATTTTCAGTAGTCGGTATACCAGTACCGCGCGGGAGAATGCAGCTTAGAGTGGCATCCTTTTTTATTTTATATCAAAAGTTATCTACATCACCCTATGAAAATACTGATAGTCTTATTTTTATTTCTCACAACTACTCACTTAGTCTCAGCAAAATCTAATATTGATCTAAAAAGAATTTACCATAACCTTAAACTCCAAGATCAGTCATTTAAAGAGTTCGCTAAAGATTTTGTAGATAATGGAATATCCAGCCTCAGCTCGTTTAAACTTTACTGTGAGAATAAACTTGAGACAATAGATTTTGACAAAGGTGATTATATAAAAGAGTCTCCCTCAAAAGCATTCAGTTATCTGAAGTATTATTTCAAAATAAATAAGTACAAGATTAAAAAGAATAAGATAGATTTCACCGATGGTGAACTTACGATTACTCTCTTCTTTAGAAAAAATTCAGATGGAGTATGGAAACTCTACAAGTATGATGGAGTAGCATAAACAATATAATTTAAAGGTATAATATTTATAAGAATCAATTTTCAAAATATCCTTTAACTGAAATCTTCATATGAAAATAAATCTAATACCAAAAATTATTCATGCTTTATTAACTTTATTTAGTTTCTCTATTTCAGGCTGCATGAGCTCCTCTCATACAACTACAGAAAAAGTGAGTAGTGACGATGATATAGTATATTCATATTACTACATTGAAAGACCAGAGTTGTTAATGAATCCAAGCCTACCACAAAATGGAGTCAACTTTTTTGACCAAGAACGATGGGAATATTGGGGAATAATAAGTATAGACAATACGTCAGGACTTCAGGGACAGAACAAGGCTGCTATATACTTTGATAAAAAGAGCTTGATGGCTAGTAATAACGGGAATGTTTTGAGATGTTGGGTTTGCTTTGGCCACGGTGGAATTACAATGAGCTTAGTTGTGCTAAATATGTATACAGAGACATTTGAATACCTTTATTCGACTTCTGATGAGGATCGCTATGATCCTAACTTTTTTGAAAAATCCGCTATTACTGCTAATCCGGAAAACAACATATTGAACACTGATCCAAAACAAAAATTTGTCCCGGATTCTACGGAAGAATTCATTTATAAAAAAATTATCCATTACTACTTTGAACACAAATAAAATAATTCTATTATTCTCCTTGAGTCTAATTTTGATATATACAAAATCTACTTATTCACAAGAGTACTCACGTTGGAATTACATTGGTAAATCCGGTAATTCTAATAATGCAAAAGCTTATTATGATTCGGAATCCTTAGAAGAGAACAATGAAATGTACACTGTCTGGGTAAAACTAGTATCTACAAGAAGCTCGACAACTTCTGTAACGGGAATGGATGTTCAGTATACATTATTAAAATTGCTGATTAACAAAGAGGATAAAGAGTACAGGATTGTACAAAAACAAACTTGGGAAAATAATGATACAACAAGCTCTGAAAAATTGAATTTTTCTGTATATGGAATCGGTGATAATTCTGAAGTAACGGAATATTTTAACAAAATTACTCCTGAATCCTTATTTGAAGCATTACTTAAAAAATTAAATCAAAAATGAAAACTACTATATTAAAGCTAATTTTAATCAGTCTATTTCTATTAATAAGTACAAAATCGTATTCACAAAATAAACTGGAAGATTATTATAAAGAGATACCCTATTCTCAAATGGAACAGGATTCCAATAGATACGAATACATTGTCGGGTTAAAGATTCAGGGCTCAACAATAATGAAAGTGTACCTAGATAAAGAAACTATTACGAAAAAATCTGAAACTGAAATCAACTGCTGGGTAAAGTATACATACTCCCCAGTGGTTAATTTCAGTAATACTATACACGGTATTGCAACAGTATATAAGAATTATGATTTTGATAGAACAAGATTATTTAAATGTCTTCATGCTTCTTTAATAACAAATCGTGGTACAAAATATGAGAGTTACTATCTCATTGACAGAAAAATCTTAGATGAAGGTGATAGCTATAATGTAGTGATACCGAATTCACTTATTGAAATAATATATTTTAAGTTGTTTAATGAATGATACATTACAATATAAATCTATTCAAGTAAGCTAAATTTTTAATTTAAATAATCATCAAGGAATTATTGAATTTGTAGTTCTAAATTGGAACAATTGAAATTAATTGGAATTCGACAAATTAATTAAGTGCAATATTTTTCATTTGATGTTAGCTTTGGATTTTTGAAATTCAAAAAAAATTATTTAGTGAAGTGACTTTTCAATATAGGAAATATTAGATGAGAATTAAATATTGGAGAGTAATAATACAAAACTCCCCTTATATAAAGAAAAGTTTACTTAATTTAGCAAAAATATCCTTTATATTTCTTCAAAACTTAATTCTTGGCAAAAATTCCTTTCAAAGTTTCGGCTAGAACTGCACGTCTAATTGGTAGAGAAAATATCGCTTCATCCAAGGGGGCAATTATTGAATTAGTTAAAAACGGATATGATGCTGATAGCAGTTTAAGCATAGTGTATTTTGATAATAAAAGTTCAAGTTTAACAGACCAGATCTCAAAAGATTATTATGAGTATATATTGCAAAAAGGAATTTCTGAATCAAGTTTAAATAAAATTTATGAATTTGAAGGTGAAAATTATTCTTTACGAAATGATTTTGACAAACAAATATTAATAACTTTAAAAAAAGAACTTTCAAAATTTAATAGCTTGTATATTATTGATGATGGAGAAGGAATGACACAAAATATTATTAGAGAACATTGGATGACTATTGGAACTGATATTAAAACTGTAAATGTCTTTACAAAAGATGGAAGAGTGAAATCCGGTGCTAAAGGCATAGGTAGATTTGCATTAGATAAGCTGGGAGATAAATGTGAAATGATAACAGTCTTTAATCCTAAAAACCATGAACCAGATACAGATGTAAATGGGAGCCCAACATCCAATAAAGGTTACATTTGGACTGTAGATTGGTCAGATTTTGAAGGAGAATTTAAAACTATTGATAAAGTAAAAGCAGATTTAATAGGCATCAATAAAATATCTTTTAAAGATGAGGTATCCCAAATAATAGAAAATTTTAATTTACAACAGATTGTTTCAAAAAACAATTTTCAGTATGGTACAATTTTGAAAATTACAGATTTGAGAGAGGAATGGGAAGATTTTTATGTGCAACAAGTTTTTTCAGATTTAGAAGTACTAGTACCTGCCAAAGAAACCTCTGACTTTAAACTTTTTGTATTTAGTTCTCTTCATAAAAATAAATATGGTGAAATTACTGGTTCTATCTGTGATGATTTTGATTACAAGATTGAAGCAACCATTAATAAAGAAGAAAATATTAAAATTAAAATTTATAGAAATGAATATGATTTAGAATTAATAGATCCAGAGTTTTTTAATAGACCTGCAATGCAAAAGTATCCTTATAGAAAAAAAGATTTTGAAAATGGGTATTGGGAAATAGAAAGAACTTTTAATCAACTAATTCCAGGATTTGCAGATATAGATGATTTAAATACTTTTGCAAATATTGGAAATTTTGATTTTACCTTTTATTATTTAAAAAGAACATATGATTCTAAAGATGCTGAAAAGTTTTTTTACAAAAAATTTATGCCGAACCAAAGAAAAATTTGGTTGGGTGAATTCGGAGGAATTAAATTGTTCAGAGATATTTTTAGGGTTAGACCATATGGTGAAGTAAGAGATGTATCCTTTGATTGGTTAGGTTTAGGGACAAGAAAATCTCAAAACCCAGCCGGAATTGCTAAAAAAGATGGAGGTTATAAAGTTAACCCAGATAATGTTTCAGGGGCAATAAATATTTCTAGATTAACCAATGTAAATTTTGAAGATAAATCAAGTAGAGAAGGATTGCAAGAAAATCAAACTTTCAATGTCTTTAAAAGAATAATCTTAGGAATTATAAGTATTTTTGAAAATGATAGAGCTTTTATCGCAAGAGAAATGTCAGCTTATTATGATGAAAAGAACAAACATAGCATCAATAGAAAAAAAGCTGAGGATTTAGTAAAATCAATTTTAGAAGAAAGTACTAATAAATCAGAGAATGAAAATACTGGTGAACAGTCTGATCCTCAGGAGGAAAAAGCTAATAGTGAGAAGTTGATTCTGGCTGTGTTAAATAAAGAAAAGGATGAACAAATAGAAAGATTAAAGGATGAACAAAAAATATTACGTGGTTTAGCAAGCAGTGGGATAGTAATAGCTTCATTCAGTCATGAATTTGCACATTTAAACACTGCGTTTGAATCTAGAATTGACAATGTAAAAAAACTTATTGAAGTAAAAATTCCTGAAATTGAATATAAAAGTGCAGAGGATTATGAAAACCCTTTTGCTCAATTAGAAAAAATAAAAAAACAAGATTTAAAATTTCAAAATTGGCTTAAGTTTTCATTAGGAGTAGTAAGAAAAGACAAAAGAAGGCGCAAACAATTGCTGTTTCAAAATTATTTTGATGAATTAAAAAAAACTTGGAAGGAAATTTTTGATAGTCGCGGAATTAATATGGATATAACGGCAATTCAAAATTTACAAATGAGAGTTTTTGAAATAGACTTTGATAGTATATTTAATAACTTAATAGTAAATTCTATTAATGCATTTGTTCTCTCAAAGATAAACAGATCAAGGTTAATTTCTATGAAAACATATACGGATTCTAGAGAAATTATCCTAGATTATCAGGATAATGGTCCGGGCATTTCACCTGATATTGAAAATCCAAATAAAATTTTTGAAGCATTATTTACTACAAAAGTAAATAAACATACTGGAGAAGAAGAAGGAACTGGCTTAGGAATGTGGTTAGTAAAATCAATTGTCGAAGATAATGACGGTAAGGTGAATTTGCTTTTCCCCAAGGAAGGCTTTGGTTTGAGGATTGCCTTCCCAATAAAATATAAAACAAATTAGTATGAATAAAATTATTTTTGTAGATGAAAGCCAAGCTGACATAGACCTTTTTTTCTCATATATTTATAGCAAAAAATCTAAGGATGAAATTGAATTAGTAAAGGTGTTACCATTTGAAACGTTAAAGGAAACTATTGAGTATATTTTATCTTTAAAACCTGATGCAATTGTCACGGATTATAATCTTAATGAATTAAAAGAATTAATAAAATATAATGTGCCGTATAATGGATTAGATTTAGTTAAAAAAATTCTAGAAATAAGAGAAGATTTTCCATGTTTTGTTTTAACTTCTTTTGATGATGATGCCGTTAAAGATTCTGATGATGTAAATATGGTTTACGTCAAAGCAGTATTAGCCGATAAATCGGAAGCAAATTATACTAAAATAACTTTTTTAGGGAGAATAGAAAAACAGATAGAGCATTACAAATCTAAGATAAAAAATAGCGAAAATAAATTATTAGAATTGTTGAAAAAACGCCAAACAGTTGATTTAGATGCATATGAATCACAAGAATTAATTGATTTAGATTCATTTTTAGAAAGAGCATTGGATAGGGAAAGTCAAATTCCCGAAATAATCAAAAATGAAAAAGAAGTAAAAGAGTTGTCAGAGTTAATTCAGCTTGTAGATAATTTAAATGAAAAAATTAAAAGTGGCCCCAAAAAGTAAAAGATTGTTTCGGGAATCCTCTCCAACTCGGACTTGCACTCGAGTATACGCTTCTTATACTGGCTATAAGAAATATTTGGCAAAAGATTTTAATTATAGATGTGGTTATACAAATTGTTTAGATCATTGGTTCGGAGGTAGAAGAAATTTTCAAATAGATCATTTTAAAAGTATAAAATACCATCCTGATCTGATCAATAATTATAGTAATTTGGTATACTCATGTTCATATGTAAACAGAGCTAAGAGTGATGATGACAATGACTTTTTGGATCCTTGTAATGATAATTATAATGATTATTTCTATCGTGATGATTATGGTAATATATATCCTGAAAATTCTTCCGATATCGCCAAGAAAATGTTTCTTACATTAAAACTCTATTTGAGAAGATACAGTTTAATTTGGTTGCTTGAAAAACTTGAAAATAGCATGGAAATATTAAAAGAACTAATAGAAAAGTATGATGATGAAGATGCTCAAAAATTATTTGTTAAAGTAGGAATGAAATATATGGATTACAAAAAATATTTAAGATCTGAGTTATAATGAATAAAAAGAAAAATGGTTCTTTTTATACAAATGATAAATTAGCAAAGTTTGTAACTGACTGGCTATTACCTAAAATAATTAGCAAGCATAATATTTCAATATTAGAACCCAGCGCAGGTGATGGAAAATTTATCGATGCCTTAAAAACAAATACAAAATGGGATAAATTATTAAGTGAAATTTATGTTGTCGAAAAGAATAGAAAAGAATTAGATAAAATTATTTTAAAATATTCTGATATACTTGCAACTTGTGAGGACTTTTTGATATATCAGGCAAACGATATAAGAAAAAAAGATTTAGTAATTGGTAACCCACCTTACATTAAAAAAAATTATCTTACCAAAACTCAAAAAGAAACTTGCAGTGAAATCCATACAAGTAATAACTTATCTGTTCTTAAAATAAAAAATATCTGGTCAGCTTTTTTAGTCAGATGTATTAATTATTTGAAAGATGATGGAATTTTAGCATTCATACTACCTGCGGAATTACTTCAAGTAAAATTTGCAGTTGAGTTAAGAGAATTTATAAAAAAAGAGTTTGAAAGAATTGAGATATTTACTTTTGACGAATTACTTTTTGAAGACTGTAAGGGGCAGGATACCGTACTACTAATAGGAGAAAAAAAATCTGATAACAAAGGAGTTTTTTTTGCAAACATAAAAAATATTGAAGATTTAAAACCCGAAAAAATACAATTAAAGAAAAACAATTCTATAGAAACAAACGATACTAAATGGACTCATCATTTAATATCCTCTGATAATTTAGAATTTGTATATAAAGTAAAGAAAGATTTAAAGTTAATGAAAGACTATTGCGATTCAAAGCCCGGAATTGTAACTGCTGCTAATGATTATTTTATTGTGAATAATCAAACTTTGAAAGAATTTAAGTTAAAAGATTATGCAGAAGAAATTATTCAAAAAGGATTTTTTGTCAATGGAAGTGTAGTATTTGATAAAAAAAATTTTAAAAAATTAAAAGATGATAACAAACCTGCTTTCTTACTTAATTTTAATGGAGCTAATCCAATAAAAGATGAAGATCTAAAAAAGTATTTAGAAAAAGGATTAGAGCGAAAATTACAAAAAAGATATAAGTGTTCAATAAGAAAGAACTGGTATGAAATCCCTAATATCAGTACACCCTCTGAAGGTTTTTTCTTCAAGAGATCACATGAATATCCCAAATTATTAAAAAATAATGATAAATTTCATGTTACTGACAGCGCATATAAAATAGATATGAAGGAGAATTTTAAAATTAATGATTTAATTTTTTCTTTCTATAATTCTTTTACTTTATTATTCGCTGAACTCGAAGGAAGATATTACGGAGGCGGAGTATTAGAATTAACACCAAGTGAATTTAAAAAACTCCCAATCACTATTGAACAAGTTGAAAAATTTTCAGAGTTTGTTGAAAGATTTGAAAAGAAAAAATCTATAGATGAAATATCTCACAGCACCGATAAAATAATTTTAGCCAAAGTATTAAAATTGAATTCCGAAGAAATTCAGAGAGTTCAATCTATTAAATCACTTCTTTACAACCGCAGAATTAGAAATAATTAAATCGAATTCAAAAGAAATGGAAAACAACTATTCTAAGAGAGTCCTTTTTTATTAAACCTTTAAGGAATTATGATTTGAAAAAAAAGAATAGTAAAAAGCCAATCAAAAAGATAGCAAGTCCTTCTTTAAAGAGAAAAACTGTAAGTGCACCACAAGCGCAAGCTATCCGTAACTTAGCCGATCAGATAGGAAAACTGATAGCACTTGCTGGATACAAAAGCTCATTTTCATTAACTACAGTTGCAAAAGAAAAGGGATTGCAGAAATATATTCCAAAAAAGTCAGCAAATAAAAAGGAAGCATTTTTTATTTTTCTAAAAAATTTATATTGCCATAAACCTAGAACCATTAAAATTATTGTTAGAGAGATACTGCCCACAGCAATAGAAAAAAGACATGCTAAAGGCGATCCAATTTTAGAAACTGAAGCTCTTGAACTATCTGAGAAACTAAAAAAGATTGAAATAGATCTTCATGATGAAATTATGGCAATGAATCTTCCCAAGGAACGACCTAGAATTATACCTCCTCCTATAGCTATTCAAAAAATATTAGATGCTTTTACTTTACATCCTACTCTCTTACCTGATTGCAAGGCAATGTTTACTGATGGTCATATTAATGAATCAGTTCGGAAAGCTTTAGAACGTTTTGAAAAAAGGATACAGGATATTTCAGCTACACACAATAGGCAAGGAGTTGAGCTAATGGGAGATGTATTCAACGAGCAAAGCCCCAAAATAAAATTTAATAATCTTTCAAACCCACAAGAAATTAATAAACAGAAAGGATTTAAGTTAATTTCTATGGGGATTATGCATTGGTGGCGAAATAACCTGAGCCATGGAGATGAACTTCAGCTTCCCCACCATGATGCTCTTGCTAGGCTAATATTAGTAAGTAATTTCCTTCATGAAATGGATAATAGACTTATTTAATCTGATAAATTTTTTAAGAAGATTATGTGATTTTTTTATTAATTTTATCCCATAACTCCTTCGCATTATCCTCAGTAAAGTACAAATCCCGCTCTATGCCCAAACCCATTTTACCTTTATAATTTTCAAGTTCACTTTTCGAAAAGCTTCCTATCTCCCATTCGAAGATGTGGCATAATCCCCAGCAATAATCCAGATCATTCGGATCTTGATTCAATAGATACCATGTCCCGGCTCCCGTAGGGTTGAAAAATTTCGCAACTACCATTTGCTTTTCTAAATCAGAACCAAGAGGATATTGAGCTTGAGCTTTCTTTTCTATTTCTTTAGTAAAAAGTTTCATAATTTGTGTTTTGTCGTTTTTGAATATTTGTTTTTTCAATACTTGCTATTCCGTGTGAAAATTTTACACGGAATAAAAACTTAGATTTTGAATCAAAAACCAAGGAGGATCTTTTTCAAGACCCTCCCGGTTTCTTCTCCCTGTTCTGCTTATCTGCACCTATCTTAATAATTCCTTCAGCAATAAATATTTCAATTATCACTGTAAGTATCTTCATTAAAACCTTTTTAGAAATACAATTAAACATTAAAATCTCCTTTCTTATGTGATTTATTTATACAGCCGCTTTATTTTTACTAATAAAGCAATTCCGTTTTTAAGAAATGGATTTTATGTTATTCGTACTGCAAAATGTTTTAATACGAGATATAAGAATTATTCGTGGGATGCAGGTTCAACATTGAGGAAGGAATTCAGCAGCTTGCAGTGGTTTATGGCAGGTCAGCTCGGTGAGGAATTGGGAAGAATTATGTTTTTAAATTTATTTAGAGTAGGTTCAGAAATTATGGAAGAAGATATTTTTAATTATATAAAATTCCCGGAGTATTGAATAAAATCCTCCATGTTAGTCAATCGCATATCTAGGGTTTCTAAATTATCATTAACATCTTCAAGAATAATTCGCTTTATTAGACCGTAATCCAGATTCTCTTCATCGAGCTTTTTTAGTTCATGTTTCTCTTCCTCTGAGCCGTCTTTATCTAAATCAAATGTTGAAACTTTGTCATCGGAGATTATTCTTCGTTTACCTCTGTGTCCGTATCTTCTATCCATTGATCGCCCGAATGGTAAATCATCATCGCCATCAAACATTGAACCATATGCTCTTCCATTTCCAATTAGTCGCTCATCATCATTATCCATTACTTTTCTTGAAGCGCGGACTGTTTGAATATTCTGAATATCAATTAATTCTAATCCCATATCTACACTGATTTCAATCGGAAGTTGCACTAAATAATTATCGTGTTTCAAATTATAAACTCCATGAACGAACCCTTCTTTATGAGTGTAGAGAATAGATAACTTAAAGTTCTGATTGATAAAGTTTTTATCAGTTGAACTGAACGAGTTCATTCCATCAGGATGACGGTGTATTACTGTATTGAAGTTATAATCTTCAGGTATGTAATCAATAGAAGCGCTTGAGACTACCTGCTGTGGGATATGAAATTCCTCAGAGAGTCTGATTACTTTATCTTTCTCAGTCAGATTAACAAGTATTGAGAATTCCTCACCGCTTAATCTGTCAGCTATTTGATTGCATACAAGTAAGAGTTTCAGAGGAATAATTACCTTAACCACATCGAGTATTTTTATCCCGCTCTCCCATCCGGCTTCGGATGGCATTCTTGATTCGTTTAGAATGGAGTTAAGTACATCATTACCTGAATTTCTTTTGCCATTTCTAGCAGAGTGTACTTCAATTAATCTAGTATCAGAAGCTGAACCAGCTTTACCATTAGTTTTTGAAACAGCTTCTTTATTTTTGTTTTCAGCTTTGTTTCGTCCGGAGTCTGATTCATCCTTTCCATCTGAATTATTTGAACTTCCTGTTTTAGAGTTTTTCTCTTTCATGTGTTTATCAGTTTTAAAAAGTTTGTTAGATTAAGAAATCCTATAGTAAGATTTATCAGTTAATCATTTTGAAGTGTGATCAGCGTAGTAATATTTACAGTCTTTGTGGATGGTTTTTGATTTTTAACAATTAACATTTCTATGACTGCGGCGGCGCTTAACATTTGTGGTGTTCCAAAGAAGCTCGGAGTGATTGTGTAACTTGAATCTGTTCCCCATCTACCGGCGTTGAAATCATTCAGGCAGATAGTTCCTTCGAATCCATCATAGCCAAGCTTTACATACTGAGGGAATTTGTATTCCTGAATTTGATTTACAGTTTGTGCCGGATATGGATTAATAGTACAAGTTTCAGTAGTCGTACTTTTCTTTGATTTGTTTTTCTTATCTTCTTTGTTTTTGAGTTCTTCAAACTCCATCTTCTTTTTTACTTTGAATTCATACATCGAATCTTTCAATCTTGTAGTATCAGTACAATCGAAGAAGTATTCGACACTGTCAAGTTTGTTTAGCATTTCTGATTCAAAGTATTCTTCAAAGGAAAGAACTAAACAATCTTTTCTTCTCTCCGCAATTAATTCTTTTACTGCGTCAGTTTTATATTCACCGATTTGTGATTCTTTGAACAGAGTTCGGTTCAAATTACTTGCTTCAATTTTATCAATATCGTAAATCAAAATTGAACCGACTCCGATTAGAGCAAGATCAAGAGCTACCCATGAACCAATACCGCCCAATCCCGCAACTATTGCAATCGCTCCTGATAAGTCAGGGATTATCTTCGACTGTCTGTTATTTATTTCTGTTATTGTGCTTTCCATTTTAAAAGAATTAGTAATTTTATTTTTATTTGTTGTGAACTAACATTTTTTTTTGATTCAGCT
>JAFDZO010000001.1:0-1723 GCA_018266845.1 Bacteroidota bacterium
ACTTTGTGAATTCTGTTTTTGTGGTGTTTGAGTTTTTCATGGCTTTTAGGTATAAGGTTTTTAAAAAAATTTTAGCTGATTGATTTTAGTATTACCACAGCTGCTATTATTCCCGCTGCTGCTATATCCCATCTTGTTATTTCCATCTTTTTTATTTTCTTAATCATTTCGTATGTCAGTTTTAAAATCTATACAAAGTTACTCAGCACGACCTATGCTCTCCAAAGAGAATTTAGTTCAAAAATCGGCTAATCTTTTCTTTTAATATCTAAAAAAATGTAAAATATAAGTTGATTTTAAAGAAATCACTGCATTTAAAATCGGTGAAAACACGGACAGGAAAATTGTGCCTGAAAATCGGATTTGATTTTAGGCACAGGAAACCGGAAAACAGAAAAAATATTGATTTTTGGTTTATTTTTAAGGAAAATCTTCGGAACGGGATTTTTAAAAATCGGTAATTTAAGGGTTGTATTAGTAGTTTTCAAAAGCTATTTTATTTGTGAAAAATTTTAACTTTCCCGCGAAATATTTTGATTGAAGAATTCAAATTCATAAAAATATTAAAAACTCTCACTACAAAAGAGCTTAACGGCTTCCGTGATTTTATTGAATGTTCGTTTTTTAATAAGAATGAAAAAATTGTGAAGTTCTACGATTACATTCTTAAGTTTAAACCTGACTTTGAATCCAGAAATCTCACAAAGGAAAAGCTTTTTAAATATACTTTCGGCAAGGAAAAATTTGACTACGCAAAACTGAAGCATTACTTTAATTATTCGGTTGACCTTCTGGAAGATTATATCGTTTATAATCAAACCGACAGGAATCAGCGGGAGAAAGAGTTTAAGCTCCTTACTTTTTATAGAGAGAGAAAGCTGAACAATTACTTTACGAATCTTGCTACAAAATTTACGGAAGAGCACAGCAATAAACGATATAAAGAACCTGATGATTTTAAATACGAGAACCGGCTTTCAAACGAACTTGAGATTTTCTACTACGAGAATGAATTCAAGGAAAATAAAATTGTAAATGCGCAGTACAAAGATTTGTTCAGTATGCGGGATAATTTTATTCTTGAATTGTTCTACCGCCTTAGCACTCTCCTCAGCCAAAAGCGCGGATTCAGATTTGAGCTTGAGAAAAATTTCCCATACCTGCAAAGTCTGATGGATTATGTCGAAAACAACTCAGGCACAATTGACCGCTCGCTTATACTCGTCTATAAAGCATTTATGCTTGACTACAAAAGAGAAGAAAAAAGCTACTATGATTTAAAAGAAATTGCCGTAAAAGAGTATAAAGATATTCCTTCGGAAATTAGAAAACACATCTTTCTTTCCCTCGTTGATGTAGGATATGAAATTGTCATAAGCGGAAACAGGGAGTTTTATAAAGAGCTTTTTAACTATTATAATTTCTTTGTGGAAAAGTATGAAGAGATTTTTGAAGATGATTACCTAGACCACAACAGATATTTTTATATTACAACTCCTGCTCTGCACCTGAATCACTTTGAGTGGGCAAAAAATTTTATAGATACTTTTAAGGATAAACTACCGCCCGTACAGGAAGATTACATGTATCTTTATACTTTGGCAAACTATTATTTCAGCACAAAGGAGTTTGGGCTAGCGCTTGAAGTGCTCGCAAAAATTAAGGATAATAAAAATCAGCATGCGCTTATTGCTAATAAATTAAAGATGCAGATTTTATATGA
>JAFDZO010000001.1:1810-3447 GCA_018266845.1 Bacteroidota bacterium
ATAAATCTAAATTTTGTGAAATACCTGAAGCGTCTTGTTGATATTCAATCGGGTAAAAAATTAAAGCCGGATGAAGTGAGGTTTGAAATTCAAAATGAAAAAATAATTACCAGCCGCAACTGGCTGCTTGAAAAGGTAAACGAACTGATATAAAAATTTGAAGAGTTTAAAAAATATTGCGTATCTTGTTGTGCTTCTTTTAATACCGGCAATGTATTTTATAAAAAAGCCGGACAACTATAATCCTATGCAGACAAATTTCAACTACCTTGCTCTCGGCGATTCATATACAATCGGCGAGGCTGTTTCCGATACAGGAAGATTTCCCGTTCAGCTTTCTAATATGCTGAAGAAAAATAACGTGATGATGAATGCTCCAGAAATTATTGCCGTTACGGGATGGACTACTGATGAACTTATGTCAGCGGTTAAGAAAAAAGAAACTTCTTTGCTCCCGAAGTATGATTTAGTTTCTCTTTTAATAGGAGTGAATAATCAATATAGAGGAAGAGATGCCGAAGAATACAGAGCGCAGTTTAAAGAGCTATTGCAGAAGGCAATTTTATTTGCAGGAGGAAACAAGCTGCGTGTATTTGTTGTGTCAATTCCCGATTGGGGTGTTACGCCGTTTGCCGAGGGAAGGGACAGAAAAAAAATAGCTGAAGAAATTGATTTATACAATAAGATTAACAAAGAAGAAACATTAAAAGAAGGAATAACTTATATAGATATCACGCCTGAATCAAGAAACGCCGCTAACGATAAATCACTCGTTGCCTCTGACGGGCTTCACCCTTCTGAAAAAATGTATAAGGAGTGGGTTGATATGATTTATCCTGAAGTGATAAAAAAATTCAAATGAACTTAGAGCAGCTTCGCCAATATTGTCTTTCAAAAAAAGGATGCGAGGAAGGCACTCCTTTTGGAGAAGATACCCTTGTTTATAAAGTGATGGGAAAAATTTTTGCTATCACCGGCTTTGTTATTCCTTTAACCGTAAACCTTAAGTGCGACCCGGAGTATGCAGTCGAACTGCGCGAGCAATACGAAGATGTTCAGCCCGGTTATCATATGAATAAAAAACACTGGAATACAGTAAGAGTTGACGGGAGATTGGGGAAGAAAGAAGTAGAAAAGTTAATTGACCATTCTTATGATTTAATCATAAAAAGTCTCCCTAAAAAACTTCAGGAAGAATATAAAAAGTTTTAGCTTTAGTAACCCCATTCTTTAAAGGCTGTGTGAAAAGTCCATTTTTCTCCGTGCGAAACTCCTATTTCGCACGGAAAGTATTTTTATAAAACTCCGTTTCATTGCAAAACCGAGTTTTACGGGCACTTTCCGACCAAACGGAGTTTGAGACGGAGAACCAAAAGCTAAATTTTCGGCTTTTCACACAGCCCCTAAAGGGTAGGGTTATAACTTACAAGGCATTACATTTCTTAATCTAAATATTTCCTATCCTCCGCCCTTGGAAAGTTTATCCACATATACAGAAGCCCTATTCCGACCCCAATGGAAGCCATAATAATATTTGCATTTACAAATAGATTAGTTGTAATGGAAAGCAGCGCGCCCATATCACACAGAATAAATGCCGCAATGTGCGCATTAAAATATGCCGAAATGAAATTATC
>JAFDZO010000001.1:3561-13452 GCA_018266845.1 Bacteroidota bacterium
AGCACTCCCACTATATAAACGAGGGCAATTCCGGTGATAATTACGTAGCCAAGCAGCCGTATTCTGCGAGATACAATAATAAAATCAATTTCTTTTACCATTTCAGATTTTTCAGGCATAATTCTTCTTTTTACTAAATTGTTTATCTATAAAATTAGCATTATTTTTATTAACATTTAATACCTTACAAAAAATTTTCCTTTAATTTTTGCGCAGCAATTCATTAAATACAGCCGACGTAATAGACTCTGATAGAGATTTTATTTCCATCATCCGTCCTAAGGATTTTTCCGAATTTCTTGGTCAGGAAAAAGTGAAAGAGAATTTGAAAGTATTTATTGAAAGCTCCAAAATTCTCGGCGAATCATTAGACCACGTTTTGTTCACCGGTCCTCCCGGTCTCGGCAAAACTACTCTTGCAAATATTATTGCTAACGAGCTTGACTCAAGCATAGTCTGTACATCGGGACCCGTAATAGAAAAGCCCGGCGACTTAGCAGGCATGCTTACTAAGCTTCGCGCGGGAGAAATTTTATTCATAGATGAAATACACAGGATACCAAAAGTTGTAGAGGAGTTTTTATATTCTGCAATGGAGGATTTTAAGCTCGATATTATGATAGATTCCGGTCCCGCTGCGAGAAGCATTCCGATTAAGCTGGAAAAGTTTACTCTTATCGGAGCGACTACAAGGCAGGGATTGCTTTCATCACCAATGCTCGACCGCTTCGGAATAAACTGTCATCTCGATTATTACTCATCTAACGAACTTGTAAATATTGTGAAGCGCTCGGCGCGATTGATGAATATTAATATTTCAGATGAAGGCGCCGAAGAAATTGCAAAACGCTCGCGCGCAACACCAAGAATTGCAAATAGATTGCTAAGGAGGACGAGGGACTTTGCAATAGTAAAAGAGGACGGCAATATTTCAAAATCAATTGCAGACTTTGCTCTGACTTCCCTTGATATAGATAAATACGGCTTGGATAAAATGGATAAGAAAATTCTTGAAACGATTATTTCTAAATTTAACGGCGGACCTGTCGGGCTTTCTACAATAGCAGCGTCAGTCGGTGAAGACCCCGGCACAATAGAAGATGTTTATGAGCCGTTTCTTATGATTGAGGGATTTATTAAAAGAACACCAAAGGGAAGGGAAGCTACTCCGCTGGCGTATAAGCATCTGGGGCTTAAATCAAATTCAAAAAAAGAATCATCTTTGTTCGATAACCAATAATTTTATTAAATGAGAAATTTAAAATTTATTTTATCTCTGCTGCTGGCATTTATTTTGCTTACAAGCTGTTCATACTTGAAAAATAAGTTCACGAAATCTTCTGAAGAATCACATCAGATAGAGCCGGAGTTTACAAAGGAAAAAACTCTAACGAAAAATTCTCCGTCCGACCTGAATTTTTATAATAAGTATATTGATGTTTCAAACAAAGTTTCAGAGACTGCCGGCGAGGTAAATAAAAACTTTTTAACAACGGTGCCTGACCCATCCTCAATTTCTAAAGGCTCGTTTATTCTTGTTGTGGGGCTGGATATACAGGTCAGCAATCTTGAAAGATTAATAAAAGATTTGCGCCGTTCATATTATGAAGGAGGCGACCTATCAAAACTTGCCGCAGATAACGAAGCTATGAAAACGGAAATTGAGTCTGCATTCCGCGAGCTGCTGAAAGTTCTCGAAAAATATTATTCCGTTTCAGAGAGGGTTACAAAATTTTACAAGGATAAAGAATATAAAGATAATTTAAGCAAGGCTGCGGGTTTTGATAAAGAAATGAAAGACATGTATAAGCAGTATGATTCCACCTATGCAATTTTTAAAGATGCGATGAAAAAGTTCAAGCCGCAAAAGATTAGAAAAAACCCGGATGACTATTCCAATAAAGATGAGAAAGCAGTTGTGATTGTACAAAACGCTTTAGAGAATACAATGGATATGGCTGAGAATTTTTACAATAAATTCCAAAGCGTGAACAGAAACTCAAACGTTGACGGGCTTCAGGCTGATATAGAAGAAATGGAAAGAAAATTTGAAGCAGAAAAAAATAAAATTCAGTCAACTGAATTTTCCGATAAAAGCAAGTACATCAAGTTCAGCTTTGAAGATTATTTTTCTAAAATGACGATGAACTTTATTTCCGAAGTTAATAAGTTTAACAAAGCTATGAAAAAGGGAAATATGAACGAGCGTGATTTCGGGCTTAGCTATGACAATGTTATAAGAAATTATAACTATATGATTAACTCTTATAATTCTTCGATTACTTCGATTAACTCTTTTAAGGTTTATTAAGTTGAACTTTATCGGACAAAAATAGGTTAGTTTTTTTACCGGTTCAAAATTTTAATATGGAAAAAAAACCTTCAGGCATAAAACAGGCATTGCTGATTTTTATTATGGCAGTTGTTGTGGGATTAACCGTTAATGCAGTAAGCGAGCGGCGTGTATCATTTTTTACCGATTATACCGAAAAAATGAAACTTGATAATACGGACAGTATTACTAATGCCGTAAAAAACCTGACGGATTTTAAGAACAACCCGTATGACACCACTCAAAAAAACAAGCCCCTTACATATAATAACAATCCGAATCTTACCAGTGAAGGATTTATAAGACCGCAAAAGATAAAACTTGAGCTTGCAAAGATGCTTTATGACAGGAACGCTTTAATGATAGATGCAAGAAAGCCGGAGGAATTTGAGCAGGGGCACATTAAGGGCGCTATTAATATTTCCTATGAAGATTATCATTTCAAAATGAAAGATAAGCTGCCGGAAAGATTGAAAGGATTGAACAAAGACGGAATTATAATATGTTATTGCAACGGCGGCGATTGCGATATGAGCATTGACCTTGCTTACGATATTGCGAAGCTTGGATTTAATGCAGTTAATATTTTCCTCGGCGGATACAAAGAATGGGAAAATGCCGGGCATCCCGTAGAAAAGAAATAATTTTTTTTTAATGAAAGATTTTTTATCATCCAGATACATTCAGATAGCTCTTCAATTTATTATAGGAGCAGTTTTTATTTATGCCTCTTATAATAAAATTTTCGATCAAGCCGGTTTTGCAAAAGCAGTTTACGGATATAAATTCCTGCCCGATTTTCTTGTAAATATAACAGCTATTATTGTTCCTCCGCTGGAGTTCATCGCGGGAATTTTTTTGCTGTTCGGATTATTCAGAAAAGGAAGCTCACTTGTAATAATTATATTGTTGTCCGTTTTCTTAATCGCATTAATTCAGGCATACGCCCGGGGCTTGAACATTGACTGCGGATGTTTCGGAGGCTCTTTGGAAAATAACTCAACTCCGACCGATTTGTTAATCCGCATATTTCAGGATATATTGTTATTAGCGGGCGCAATTATTATTTTTATTTTTAGCAGAAGTAAGTATTACAAAAACGTAAATTATACAGATACAGAAATTTTACTTTCAAAAAATCAGGAGGCGTAATATATATGTTTCAATCAAAAGGGTCAAAAATCTCTTTCTTTATGCTGGGGCTTATTGCAATTTTTGCAATAATGTTTTCAGTGGTTAATAACTCCAAATTAGCCGCTTCTATCAACGGACCAAGAATTGTTTTTGAAGAAACAAAACACGATTTTGGCAAGATACAGGAAGGTCCTCAGGTTGAATATGTTTTTAAATTCACCAATAAGGGAAACCAATCTCTTCACATTGAAAAAGTTCAGGCATCTTGCGGATGTACAGGAACGGCAATGGGAGAAAAAATGGATTATGCTAAAGGAGAGTCAGGCGAAATAAAGGTTACATTTAATACACAGGGAAGAGAAGGCAAGCAGGAAAAAACTGTTATGGTTTATTCAAACGATGCTAAAGAGCCTCAAAAGGTGCTCAGCTTCTCCGCCGAAATTGTTTCTAATACTGCAAAGTAATCTTTTAGAGATTAAATCATTTTACAAAGGCGAAGAAATTTTTCTTCGCCTTTTTTGTTTGTCAAACTTATTCCGTTTCCACAAGCTCAATTATATTTTCTTTCTTTTCGCTTAGCTCAAAGTTTCTTTCCTTCCACTTTCCTCTGTAGAACCAGTACGTCAAAACAATACTCTTTAATACAACGGATGCGCATATTGCAATCCAGATTCCGTTTAATCCCCAGACGGGAGAAAGAACGGCGCATAAGGGAATTCTAAGAGTGTTAAATATAAGCCCTATCGTTACAGGCGGAATTGTATCTCCTGCCCCTGAAAATGCTCCGCTAAGAATTACATCGGCTGCGGAAAAAATCATTATCACTGCATTTATTTTATTATATGCTTCTGCGGCATCAATAACGGCAAGGTCTGTAGTAAAAAATTGCGCGATGTTTCTTGCGAATATAAAAAGCAAAAGTCCGTAAACGGACATTGCCAGCGTTCCTATTATATATATACGCCATGAAAGTTTTTCAGCGCGGTTTTTATTACCGGCTCCGATATTCTGACCCACAAGAACAGTTGCCGCAAGAGAAAGCCCCACGCAAATCTGATAAGAGATTGATTCCGAGCGGTGTCCGATTCCAAGCGCAGCCAAACCCGTTGTTCCGTAATCGGCAACGAAACGGGAGACAATAACATATATAAATGAGAAAAACATTCCGTGCAATGAAACGGGCAGACCTATTTTAACAGTGTGAAGCAGGATTTTTTTATCAAACGTATAGCCGGATATTTTACCGATAAGATTTCTTTTTCTAAGAATTATGTACCCGGCAATAAATGCAGCAAAGTATGAAATAATTGTGGAAAGCGCGGCGCCTTTTACTTCAAATTGTAAGTATCCGCCTATTCCAAATATCAGCAATGGAGCTAAGAAAAAATTCAGCGAAACGGCAAGGCATATAAGATAAAACGGAGTCTTCGTGTCTCCCGTCCCTCTAAAAACTGCTGCCGTTGTAGAAAGCAAAGTAACGCAGGGCATACCTATTAAAAAGGTTACAATGTAATCATCGGTAAAACCTCTTTGCGCTGAATCTAAATTGATAATATCATATAGAAGATTAAGAATAGGGATAAAAAGCGCAGATATGAGCACAGTTGTAAAAAAAGCGTTCACTAAATTTTCAGTAGCAATTCGTTTCCCGGTTTCGCGCTCTTGCGCGCCGTAGGATTGCGCCACAAGCGAATTAGTTCCGGTTGCAATAAGCTCACCTAAGGCAAAAGAACCCCATACGAGGAAATTTGCAACCGTTATCGCAGCAAGCTGTACGCTGCCGAGCTTGCCTACCCAGTATGTATCAATTAAAGTGAATGAGGATTTTACAATCGTCTGCATCACTGCGGGACCGGCAATGGCAAGTATAAGTCTGTTATCTGAAAGTTTAGAAGTCAAAAAATTTTAGTACAATAAGATTAAAAATATTAATTCGGGTTGTCATCATTTTCCCCCTCCTTTATAAGGTAACTATATACCAGTTGGGACAAAGTTTAAATCTGTAAGTTGTGCGCTATAAAACACAATAATTCTCCCCTTGAGGGGAGTCCCGACGAAGTCGGGGAGGGGTGTTTGAACGAACACCCACCGTCTCGTTTCGCTCGACACCTCCCTCAAGGGAGGAATTTCTAGTTTGCCCCAACATGTATATAGTCCCCCTTTATAAGCAGGGCTGTTAAGTTCTATTATAGATTCAAAATTCTCCTTCACAAGCTCCGGCTTGGGAAGGCAAATGAAAATAAAATTTGCTTTCAACTATTTCCCAAGCCGGAGCTTGGGAAATAGTTGAAAGTTCGCAAAACAAATTTTAAAAAGACTTAGCGATATTAGCGAAAGCTTTGCGTCCGTTTCATTTCAATTTTATAAGAAACATTCAAAATACTTTAATTAAAAACATTTTAAAATCTAAATTGCTAATTGTTTTTATTCTTAACATTTTGCTGTAATGAATATTCTTTACCTCTTGTCTCAGGTAGAGATTACGGGGGCTGAAACCTACGTAGAATCTCTGGCAAATTACTATTCATCGCTCGGACATAAAATATTTATTGCATCCGATACATTTTCAAAAAAAGCGGATGCGCGGATATTTAGTGTACCGCTGCATCAAAGGGATTTTAAAGCCCGCCGCAATAATATACTTGAAGTACGCAAAATAATAAGAGAGAATAATATAGATATTGCTCATGCTAACTCACGCGCTTCAGCATGGGTAGGGCATTTTGCGTGCAAGCGGGAAAATATTCCGTATGTTGTCAGCGTTCACGGACTCAGCGGGATGAGATTTTCAAAAAAACTTGTTCCTGCTTTGGGCGATAAAACAATTGCAGTTTCGGAATACCTGAGAGAAATTACTATTAAAGATTTTGGGATTCAGGAAAGCAGTATTTCTCTTGTAAGAAACGGATTTAACTTCGATGAAGTATTCGCGCGAAGCAAAGGCGGACTAAATGTTTCCCATAAAAATGAAAACGATTTTCTGCTTACCTATATCGGACGCGCAACGGGTCCTAAAAAAGATATTGTTCTTGCTTTAATAAATGAGATAGTTCCCGAAGCAAAAAAGAAAGCCGGCAGTTTGAAGTTTCTTCTTCTTTGCCCGGGAAAACTTTCGGGTGAAGTTAAGCAAAGTATTTTAGAGCAAAATAAAAAAGCAGGGGAGAATTATATAGTAAGCGATGAGCATAAGAATGACGTGATGGTTTCTTTAAAGCAGTCGGATTTAGTCATAGCAGCCGGGCGGAGCGCAATTGAGGGAGCTGCGCTTGATAAGCCTGTGCTTTTCTGGGGGGAATCTCTTTACGGAGGGCTGCTGAATGATAGCTCATTAAAAAGAGCGCTGGAGACAAATTTCGGCGACTCAAACAAGGCAGAAAAAGTTGATAACGTAAAAGTAGTTGGCGATATAATTAATGCTGCGCAGAACAATATTAAGGGCAATATTAATGTTAAAGAAAAAATACTTGAGGAGTACAGTTTAGAAGCAAATGCAGAAAAGGTTCTTTCTATATATAAAGAGGAAATTCTGAAAAAAAACATCGAAGTTCTTAAAAAGCCCCTGCCTATACTTTTATATCACCGCGTAGTGAAAGCAAAAATAAAGGACAGTGTTGTGGGAATTTTTGTAACGGAGGAAACTTTCGATGAGCAGCTGGCACATCTGAAAAAAAATAATTTTAAGACAATCACTTTTTTTGATATTCATAATGCTCTTAACGGCGGGAAGCTTTTATCGGAAAAAAATATTGTTCTCACTTTTGATGACGGGTATGAGGATAACTTCACCTCTGCATTTCCTCTGCTGAAAAAATATAATTACTCGGCTGTAATTTTTCTAGTAACAGGGAAGGAAAGCAATAGCTGGGATGAAAGCAAAAACGAGCCTGGTGCAAAACTGCTTTCCAAAAAGCAGATAATAGAAATGTATGAGCAAGGCATTGAGTTCGGCGCGCATACCTTGAGCCATGCAAAGCTTACGGAAGTCAGCACGGGAGGGCTTCTGAAGGAAATCTATAATTCGAAAATTTACATTAATAAAGAGCTTGGTCTGCCTGTAATTTCTTTTGCCTATCCGTATGGCGAGTGTAACAAGGCGGCAAAAGATGCAGTGAAGTCGCTGGGGTTTGAATTCGGCGTAGCAACGGATTCCGGCTCGATAAATTTTTTGGACGATTTATATCAAATCCGCCGCCAGATAATTTTTTCACACACATCTCTGTTTCAATTCAGAAAGAAAATTTCTAAATGGTATCCTGCCTATAAGAAACTCAAATCAAAAAAATAGTTCACGCACTTTCTTTTTTTCTTTGCCCGTTTAGATGAGTTAATGATAAATTAGCGAAGCACTAAACATCTCAAAAAAGCCACATAAAACATAGTGCAGTTACTAAGCATTTCGTGAAACTATTTTCTGCAAAATAAAGTAAAAACTTTTCAAATCAACATAACTACTATATTTTAATGACAGTTGTAAAGATTTAAATAAACCATTCCTGCAAAATTATCCTGCAAATTAGTACTTGCTTTATAAATATAATATTTACATATTATCTGCAAATTAATACTGCAAAATAATCTGCGCAATAATAAATTCTGCAAAATAAGAATTAATGAAAGTAAGCAAATACTTCAAAATTAAAAAAATCCCGGGCATCATTAAGAAGCTGACGGGAGTAAGTGTTGAAAAGTTTGAGGACATCCTCAAGCAGCTCACTCCGCTTTTCATCGAACTCGAAAAAAAGCGCCTCTTTAAGAAAAGCAGAAAAAGAGCTTTTGGCGGAGGAAGAAAACAAGACCTCGACCTTGACGATAAATTACTTATGCTGCTTATGTACAATCATCTGTTTGTTACGCATGAATTTCTCGGAGCGCTTTTCAACCTCCATAACAGCAATGTCAGCAGGCAGATAAATCATCTTGAGCCGCTGCTTGCGAAAGTTTTCCAGGTTCCTGAAAGAAAAATCAAGCTGGCAGATTCAGTGCTTTCACAGTCCCAGATTCTTGAAATCTTTGTGAACCTTGACGATGCAGATAAAAAGGAAATGAACTACAGCCCTGTAGGAACTGATTATCCACCGGTGAAATCTACCGGCACAGGCGGAAGCGATTTGAGAATTAATACTGAAGATAAGATTATTACAAAGATAAAAGTAATTCCTATAAAAAAATCCGAAACGAATTTATGAAAACCCAAAACACTGTAAAGCAAAACGGTATTTCCTCGAAGGAAAAGCTTCAGGTGAACATTCAGCAGGTAAGAATGCTCTCCGCAGCGCTCAATAAGCTTTACGTCGAGTCCATGCTGAAAAAACTAACTCACATTTATATAAAATGAACAAAGATTCTTTAGTAAGCAAGATAGCAAACTCTAGCAGCTTCAGCAGGCACAGAAGCGAGCTGATATTCGACAGAATATTCGAGTTGATAAAAGAATCCCTTGTAAAGGATAAAGGGTTTTCGGTTGATAATTTCGGCGAGTTCAAAGTAGAGCACAGAGAAAGCATGAAAATTATGAACACGAAGGAAAATCAGGAAGTGCTCCTGCCGCCAAAAGATTTTATAAGCTTTACTCCATCACAAAATTTATTAGACATAATAAATAAGAAATGACTAAAGAGCAGATAATAAGAAGCATTTCCGAGGAGTTTAAGATAAGCGAGCTGGAATCCATTCAGTTCTATGAGAATGTATTCCATTACATTGAAAACTCTTTCCGCAAGAGTAAAAATCTTAACATCACGGAGTTCGGCAAATTTAATGTGTTTGAAAAGGCTGTCGAAGGCAGAGCAAAAGTTAATTCCGTAAAATTTTCACCATCTAAAAAACTTGCTACGGAAGTTAACTACAATTATAATAACCTTGCTAAAATTCTTTTCAGGGATATTGAAAGAAACATTAACAAAGAAAGAATTCTCTCTTTAGGCGAAGACACTTATTATAAAGAGCCTGCAGCAGATAACGAAGAAGTGTTCGATAAATATTCAGAGGAAGAAAAAGATTTTATAGAGCAGCAGGTGAACCTTACCTCTGCTAATTTCAGCGGAACCGGGCTTGAAGACCTTGAAGAGCGTGTAAGAAAAATTGAAGCTTTTATTAACGTTATCAGAAAATTCTTTGAAGCCGAAAAGCTCGGAGAATCTTTTGAAAAAGCTAAAACTGAAATTGTTCCCCCTAAAGCAGATTATGTAAAAAGAGCTGAAGACGAAAAAAAGAAAGAGGAAGAATACAAAGCATCCATCAATGCTCTTGAGGCAAAGATAAAAGAGCTTGAAACAAAGTTTAAGGAATCGGAAGCAAAAGCAAAGCCCGAAGCTAAAATTGAAAAGCCGGAGCTTCCGCCCATTGATGTTGTTCCTCCTGTAATTGAAAAGCCGGTCGAAAAGATAATTCCGGTTGCAGAAGAAAAAATTGTTCTTCCTGCCGAA
>JAFDZO010000001.1:13564-97444 GCA_018266845.1 Bacteroidota bacterium
CCTGCCGAAGAGAAGATAGAAATTACAGAGGAAAAAATTGTTCCTCCGGTTGAAGAAACCAAACTGCCTGTTTCTTCACTGGGAAATTTAGTTGTTGAATCCGAGTTCATCCGTGAAGAAGAACCTGTAAAAGATTTTGTTGTTCCTGAAATTCCGAAGATTGATGAGATTAGCAAGCCAATCGAAGAGTCTTTAGAGCCTCCGGTGATTGAAACGAAAATAGAGGAGCGCCTTTCTGAAATCGTTAAAGAGCATAAGCCTAAAAAGATTAAAGAAGCCGACCCTTCAACACGAAACATAGATGATTTATTAAGAACGCTTGGCACACCTATTGAAGAGACTGAAATTGAAGATGAGATAATAGAGGAAGAGACAATAAAAGAAATAACGGAAGCTCCTAAAGCAGAAGATATTACAGAAGAGTTTTTCATAAAAACAGAAGAAAAGCCCGAAGATAAGTCTATCATCGAAGCTGTTCCTGAAATAATTGAAGAGAAACTTCCATCTGTAGAGGAAGAAAAACTTACTTCGATTATTGAGGAGAATCTTCCTGAAATTATCGAGGAGAAAAAACTCCCTGAAATAATTGAGGAGAAAAAGCTTCCTGAAATTATCGAGGAGAAGCTTCCTGAAATAATTGAAGAGAAAAAACTTCCTGATACTCCTCTTGCAGGAGATATTTCCGATGCAGAGCTTCAGAAGAAAGTGGACTCTCTGATTGCCGAGTTTAAAACGGAATCATCAAAACTAAAAGATGAAGACGAAGAGAAGAAGATTGAACCGGAAGAAGAGAAACAGATTGAAGAAATAAAAGAGCCTGAGCCGGAGATTACAAAAATTGCGCCGCCGCAGGATATTGAAGAAGCCCAGCTTTCAAGCGCGCTTTCATCCATCTTCAACTCAATACTTACTTCTGAAAATATTAAGAAGGATGAAATACAGGAAAAGCATATTATAAAAGATGAAGTAAAAGACCTTCACAATGAAATAGTAAAAAGCGAAAAGCCGGCTGAAACAATTGTACCGCCTGTAGTTGAGGAAACGAAAGAGACAGTAACGCCTTCTATCAGTGATGTTTATTCAAGCGCAAGAAGCTTCAACGATATCTTTGTTCAGAAGGATGATGTAAATAAAGATATTATGCGCGCAGAAGATGTAAAGCAGATTCAGGAAATGCACGAGGCAAAGGAAGAAAGCAGAGTTGAGCTAAAAGAAGGAATGCAGATTCCTGTTTCCGAAGAAAGCAAGCACACTCTGAGAGAAACCAATGGTCCGAACCTTACTGAAAGCGGAATTGAGCATGACATCAGAACTTCAAAAATTTATACTAATGGAAATCCCCTGAAGCCGTATGCAAACGGAAAGAACGGGAACTCAACTTTTCATCAGGTTCTTGAAGATAACGGGCTTCAGAAGGAATCAAAGACAAGCATATTCATAATTCTTGCAATCATAATTATTGCGCTCGGACTTTTATTCTTTGCAATCTTTAACTCGGGAATTATGGGCAAAGAAAATCCTTCTCTTAATGAAAAGAACTACGGACTTGTTAAAGTAAAAGAAAATAAGAATGAAAAATATTTTTACGATAACGGAAAGGACAAAGTTTATTTTCAAACCGACAAAGGATTTACGATTCAGGCAGGCTCGTTTAAAGATAAAGAAACTGCTATCGAAAAAAGAAAAGAGCTTATGAATAAAAAAGTTGAGAACGTAAGAATTGAAGAGCTTGAAAAGGATAACTCAACGTTTTACAGAGTGAGAATAGGAATGTTCACAGCTCTGGATGAAGCAAAAAAATATTCAGAAAAATTTTAATCAAATAAAAGCTATGAAATATCTATCGCTAAAAGGAATTGTTGTACTGGCTTGGTCAATAATTCCAATGCTGTTCAGATTTAAGCTGCGCAAAATAGAAACCCCCGTAGCAAAGTATCCCAGCATCCTTGCAGAAGCTGCATAAGAAGTTTCAAAGGAGAGAGAAATAATCTACAAATCTGTAACAAAAAGCCGCATCTTATCATGCGGCTTTTTTTATTGGTAAAATACGTTAAGTGAGTTAATTTACCTTATTTCCACTCTTCAGTGTGGAAATCATTGTTCAGCTTGTTCCCACGCTTCTGCGTGGGAACATTACCTGTACTTCTAGTGAAGAAACCGTTGCTACGCAGGAGCGTAGCAACGAGGAGTATTTTTTTACTGTCAATTGTCTCTTGCTCTCATTGTATGCTTGTTCCCACGCTCCTGCGTGGGAACGTAACCTGTACTTCAAGCGAAGAAACCGTTGCTACACCGGAGCGTAGCAACGAGAGTATGTTTTTTGTTTTACTGTCAATTGTCTCTTGCTCTCATTGTTTACTCGTTCCCACGCTCCTGCGTGGAAACGTAACCTGTACTTCAAGTGAAGAAACCGTTACTACGCAGGAGCGTAGCAACGAGAGTATGTTTTTTGTTTTACTGTCAATTGTCTCTTGCTCTCATTGTTTACTCGTTCCCACGCTCCTGCGTGGGAACGGTAAGAGGCTTCAATATTCATTTAATCTCTTCTGAAAATAAAATACTATTTATTGATGAGAAGCAGAAATAAAATTTATAACGCTAATGGAGTTTACTTTATTACCTCTACTGTTGTGGATTGGCTTGAATTATTTAATAGTGATAATTCTTTTGAGATTTTAGCTGACTGTATAAATTTTTACATTCGTAAAAAAAATTTCAAAGTTCATGCTTATGTCTTTATGAAAAATCATTTTCACTTAATTTGCTCCGGGGAAAATATATCAAAATCAATTGGCTCTATTAAAAGTTTTTCAGCAAAGAAAATGATTGAAAAACTAAAAGACGAAAATAATTATGAAGTATTGAATAAATTAAGAGAAACAAAAAAGAAACATAAAACCGACAGGCAATTTCAGTTCTGGCAGGAAGGGTTTTATCCTAAAGAAGTTTTAAGTAATGGCGAATTAAAACAAAAGATTGAATACATTCATTACAATCCCGTTAAGAAAAATTATTGTGCTGAAATGGCAGACTGGAAATACTCATCAGCAAATTACTATAAAACTGGTATAGAAGGGATTATCTTTGTAGAGAGGATAATTTGATGTTCGTTGCAACGCCGGAGCGTAGCAACGAGGAGTATATCTTTGTTTTTTCTTGTTCCCACGCTCCGATGTGGGAACATTACCTGTAATTCAAGTGAAGAAACCGTTGCTACACCGGAGCGTAGCAACGAGGAGTATGTTTTTTTGTTTTATACTCGTTCCCACGCTCCTGCGTGGGAACGTAATATTTACAGCGTAGCAACGCTGTAGCGTAGCAACGAGGAGTATTTTTTACTATCAATTGTCTCTTGCTCTCATTGTCTACTCGTTCCCACGCTCCAGCGTGGGAACGTAACAAGTACAACGTAGCGTAGCACGAGAAGAAATACTTCTCCGTGAATTAATTTGTGTAATTTCTAGTTAGGTTTTTGTTTTCCTCGCTCCCACGCTCCTGCGTGGGAACATAATATGTACAACGTTGCTACGCAGGAGCGTAGCAACGAAAAGGAATACTTCTGTGTGAATTAATCTGTGTAATCTATAGTTAGGTTTTCCGATTAGTTCTCTTTGTTAATCCTGCGCCGATTGCAAAAAGTAAGACTGCTCCGCTAATCCAAAGGCAGATTCTGCAAAGCCAGTCGCCATGCTCCGTATAAAAAGTTTTTTCTTTTATGATTCCGATTTTTCCTGCGAAAGAAGCCCGTTCGTTAATTGCCGTTTCGTTATATTTGTTTCCGTAAGGGTCAATAAATTCCGATATTCCGGTATTCGCGCTGCGCGCAATCCATCTCCTGTTTTCAATAGCGCGTAAGACAGCGTATTGATTGTGCTGATAAGTTCCGAAAAGTTTTCCCCACCAGCCGTCGTTTGTAATTATAGTGCAGAAGTCTGCTCCTTTTTTTACGAAGGCAGAAAAATATTCCGGGTAAACCGATTCATAGCAGATTGCAGTATTAAACTGCGTTCCGTCTTCGAGTACAAAGTTGTTTGTGTCTTTTCCAATCTGCCATTGGCTTATACCAACCTGCCATGTAACATAGTCTTTTAAAAATCCGAGAACTTCCTGATAGGGAACGCGTTCGCCCCCTATGACAAGTTTATTTTTTTTATACACCTGATACTCTGCTTGTGTTTTGTTTTTTTCAAAAAGCAGCGCGGCGTTAAAGGTATCGTAATATGCACCGTCATTGCTGCGTTTCGCGTCAACGGGTGCTTCGGTGGAATCTTTATAAATTTTATAATAAGGCAAACCGACTAAAAGCGGAGTATTAGCGGAGTCAACAAAGTTTTTTATCTTTAAATATTTTTCTAAATTGATAGTGTTGAAAAGGTAAAATGTAATTGCAGTCTCCGGCAATATAACAAGTTTTGTTTGTGGATTTTTTTCTTTCAGCTGCTTTATCATATCTACGTAGTCTGTTACAAACTGCATCTGTTTGCTGCCCCAGCGTTCCCAAGGGTCAGAGTTCGGCTGAACAACTCCTATACTAATTTCTCCATTGGTAAAAGCGTTTTCATATTTTGCTTTGCTGCCGCGCGTAAGTGTATAAACATCGGGAGCAAAATATATTGCAAGAATTATTATAACGGTGATGATAGTTTTAGCAGAAGAAATTTTCCATTCACCGCTTTTAATTTTTTCAATCAGATAAAAAAGTAAAGCGCCGACGGAACAAATCCAGAATGACAAACCATAAACGCCTGTGAACTCGATGAACTGAATTTTTGAAAGATTATACGTCTGAGTATTCCCAAAAGAAAGCCAAGGAAAGCTGAACTGCGTAAGCGTATGAATATACTCAAATGCCGTCCAGATAAAAGGAAATGTTATAAGATAAGCGTAAGGAAATTTTTCGCTGCGGAAATTTTTATATGCTTTGAAAAAAGCTGCAGCGGGAATCCAGAAAAAAACAGGATGTGCAAGCAGCGCAAGAAGACCGGCGAAGATTAAATATCTTTCTGCGTTGTGGCTGAATCCGCTGAGGCAAATCCATGAGATTGCGATGAGATTGAACCAGAAAAAAACAGAGTAAGTTTTTTTTAAAACTTCCCCGAACGAATTGCTAGAGATAATTTCTCTTATTAAAAGAACGATGCCAAGATAAATGAGCGGATAAAAATTGATTGGCGGAAATGCCAGCCCAAAACACGCTCCGCAGAGAAAACGAATCCAGAAATCTGTAGTCTTAAACCTGTTGAGAAATTTTTTCAAAAAGCGAATCAGTTCAAAAAAGTAAACTACAACATTGCTTATGAGGAAAAAATATTCAATGCAAATATAATGAGGGAAACACTAATTTTTGGCTTCGAGGCAACGTGTTGCTGTAAGGCGAGGGAGAGTAGAATGTGTAGAAGAATTTATGGAAATAAGAGGAAAGTTGTTCGAGTATGTAGCTGTTAAATCATGTAGATGTTATTGGTTTCAAAAAGAACGAGAATAATATATTAAAAAAACATTAATTTATTTTCATGCTCTCGATTTAAGCGTAAGTTTGTGATTTCAGGCTAAAATCGAAGTTTTTGCAAGGTCTTTTTGACTTTAAAAAAAAGATAAAATTTCCCATTTTTGAAAAACATCAAAAACAGAAAGGATTTACAGTTTTGTCCATACAAAGAACACTTTGCATCATAAAACCAGATGCCGTAAAAAAGGGCGTTTCCGGCTCAATTTTGCAGATGATACTCGATGCCGGCTTTTCAGTCAGAGGCATGAAGCTTGTACAGCTTTCCGAAGCCCAGGCTGGCAAGTTTTATGAAGTCCACAAAGAACGCCCATTTTATAAAGATTTAGTGGCTTTTATGACCTCCGGTCCGGTAATTCCAATTGCCCTCGAAAAAGAGGAAGCAGTTTCATCATGGAGAAAGCTCATCGGCGCTACCGACCCTGCCGAAGCTGAAGAAGGCACAATCAGAAAAAAATTCGCTGCTTCTAAAGGCGAAAATGCAGTTCACGGTTCCGATTCTGAAGAGAACGGAAAAATCGAAGTTGGGTTTTTCTTTGCCGAAAGCGAATTGGTATAATTCTCAAAAAAATTTAGACTATAAAGCCCGGTTTTCTATCGGGCTTTTTTGTTTAATAAAGATTATTTTTAGCTGTGCGTTTTACCCGGCTACATATCATATTTTTTCTGCTCCTCTTTTCATCCGGCTTTGGCGCAGCCGATGTTTTTAATATTAACTTTACTCAATCAGAAAAAACAATTGATGCCAATCCCGATGACTGGGACGCAGCCGGCTTCAATGAATTTTCAAACACTAACCAGAAAGATTCTCTCCGTAATAAAGTAAAATTTCAGTTTGCGTGGGATGAGCAAAACTTCTACGGAATTTTCATAGTGTTTGATAAGCAGATTATTAAAATAGTAAAGGGAATGGATAATCCTGACTTATTCCTGAACGATGCAATGGAGCTTTATCTCGATACAAAAAACGATGATGAAAAGAACAGGATGGACCTGAACGATTATCAGTTCATCTTCGATGCGCTTGGCGATTTTACTATTTTTAAAGGAGATAAAAATCAGATAAAAGATACGGCGGATTTTAAAGTACCTAAAGATTTCGGCACAGCCAATATCCTGATGAATGTAAAAACTTCTTTTATAGGCAGCGTAAATAATAACACGGATAAAGACTCTCTTTATATTATAGAGTTCTCAATTCCTTTTTCAAGCATAGGAGTTTCTCCAGTTGAAGGCTACAAAATGAAAATGGGAGTTTGCTTAGACGACAGGGATTCCAGAAAACTTTCTGATACTATAAACACTAACGGAGTTGTAGGTGAAATGAGTTTTATGGACTGGAACGGAAAAACAGATTTTGGCTATCCTGCCGACTGGAAACCTGTGCAGCTAACCGGCAAACCTGACTTTATAAATATCATCAATAAAAAATTCAGTAAGGTATGGCTTCTGATTTTTTCTCTTACCTTTGTGATTTCTATTTCAGTAATTTTTGTTCTTTACCTGAGAATTAATAAGCTGAAAAATATCCCGGTAAAAAATGAAATTAAAGAAAGCACATTACTTCACGTAATTGAAAAAGAACCGGACGAGAAAATTCTCCAGCATAAAGAACTGTTCGATAAAGCAAGAAAGATTATTGAAGATAAGATTGAAGAAAAAATAACTGCAGAGAATCTTGCAAAAGAGCTAGCATTAAGCTTAAGGCAGCTTCAGAGAATTTTTAAAGATGAGCTTAATACAACTCCGACGGGATTCATAACCTTAATAAAATTAGAGAAGGCATCAGAGATGTTAAAATCGGGGAAGAATGTTACTGAAGCCGCATTTGCAGCGGGCTTCAGTGATTCATCTTACTTTTCAAGAGTATTTAAAAAATATTTCGGCGTTCCGCCAAGTGAGTATAATTAAGGTTTAATTTTTTTATATTTTTAATATCTTTATAAATGGAAAAAATTGTATTAAATAATGTACCGGATTCTTTATATAATTCTTTAAAGCTTAATGCAGAAAGAAAACATAAGACTCTGGAGGAGGAAGCGTTAAGTATTCTTGCAGATAATCAGGCAGCAAGAACTCAAAGAGAGGTAAATACCATAATTCAGGAACTTAAAACTTTGCATGAAAAAATAAATCTTTTACCTATGGACGATTTATTTCTACACGAAGCTAAAAACTTAGGAAGAGATTGATAGTTGCAGATACTAACATAATTTCATATACCTTTATTAAAAGCAATTTGACAGAAAAATGCTTCGAGCTTTTAAAAAAGGACCCTGATTGGATTTCTCCCTTGCTATGGAAATCAGAGTTTAGAAATGTGCTTATGCAGCATATAAGATTTAATTCTTTAGATTTACAAACTGCAATTGAAATTATGACTATTGCAGAGAACTTTATGAAAAGCAATGAATATGAAATTGAATCAAAAGATGTTCTTGAGTTAATCACTTCATCGAAAGCATCAGCCTACGATTGTGAGTTTATTGCCTTGGCAAAAAAATTTAATATCAAATTAATAACTACTGATAATAAACTTATCGGTTCTTTTCCAGACACCGCAATTCACTTAAACGAATTTTAAACATTGACATTACCTTAACATCAATCTTCCGCTAGTACAATTACTTTATCATTTTCAGTAAGCATAATTTCATCTGATTTCACAGGATTAATTTTCACACCATAAGCTTTTTCCACATCATAGCAGTGTTTTGCAATTCTGTAACCGATAGCCGTATGTCCTTTTGATGCAGCAGATTCAAGTATTGTGTAAAAATTTACTTTTGAGCCGGATACAATGTAATCGCTTGCAGGCTTTAAATAAATTTCGGAACCGTCTGCATTGAACAAATCATCGAATACATATTTCAGCTCTTTGTTTTCCGAAAGCTGGGAAAGAAGCAGACTGATTAATTTATTGCTGACAATAAAATCATCTGCCTTTGTAACCTCGGCAAGCTCTTTATCTTTTACATCGAGAATTTCACTTACGATGCTGTACTTAAAATCATTTTTCTCTGCAATATTTCTTAAATGGAGCAGAGTAATTAATGCTTTTGCATCGGCAATTTTCGGTTCAAATTTTCCTGCGTAACACAAAAGAATTATATGCTCAAACCTGTCATTCGCAATTGCCTCAAGGAATGTTCTTTCAGTTGTATTTCCGTGTACAAAATTCATCTGAGCATTATGAAGCTGTATTTCAGATGCTTCATCTTTGTCATCGTCAAAATCCGAAGCAATTGTGATAGTAGAGCCCTTGCTTACATAAGAATCTATTTCTTTTATTAATGAACACCCGGTATGATTCCATCCTATAATTAAAATATCTTCCTTCTCGTTTTTAGCAGTAGTTGAATTTGAAATAGCTGCCTTATTAACCGTAAAAGAATTATTTGAAGCAACTACTTTATCATCATCTTCTGCTATTGCAATAACTTTATCGCCTGAGTTATACACTGTATCCATTGAAGGATTTATTAAAATTCCGCCGTCACTTTTTCTAAGTCCTATAACGCATGAAGATTCAAAAGAAAACAACACTTCTTTATAAGTTTTTCCGTTAAGCGAAGGAATTGTCTCGAAATAAATTTCATCGCCGTCAAAATCCAAAAGTTCAGTGTAAACTACTGAAAGTCCCGATTGTCTGCATGTCTGCGCAATCACTCTTGAAATCAAATCTTTTGAAAGAACTGCAGTAAGTTCATCGCCCCCAACAGTTTCTGCTATCTCAAGATTTTTTTCATCTTCAATTTCTGCAACGATGTGATACTTCTCAGGTTTCCTGTGCGGATTTTTTGTAATGGCAAGCAATGTTTTTATCACCTGTATATCAGGGTCATCATCTTCGGGAGAAACAACAATTATAGAACGTGCGGTATCAGGGCTTACTATATTCAAATCATTTAAGTCAATCGGATTTCCGTTGCGGCATATTATCTCAGTATTTTTTGTATCGGGAATTTTAATGTCAATCTCATCTTCCATCTCTACTTTGTCTTTATTGGCAAGAATTACAATCGATGCCTTCTTTTGATTTTCATTTGCAACAACTATCTCCGAAATAATCGTGAATATTTTTTCTGACCATCCGAGAATTAAAGTATGGTCATCTTCCATTACAGGAGATTTTCCTTTTCTCAAATCATCAAGCTTATTGCCTATACCGCTGGCAAGCACACCGATAAGAGTTGAAACAATAAAAATTCCTCCAAGTGTAACACAAAACATTATAATTCTAAATCCCCAGCCGGTATCTCCGCCCATTGTTCCGGGGTCAAGCGTGCGCATCAAGCTTGCCCAGGCAGCTTCAAAAAATCCCATTGAGTCTTCTGCACCTTCGGGAGTAACGCCAGAAATTGCTACAACTGTAGCTGCAATAACAACTAAGCATAAAGATAAAACTCCCAGCGCGCCGATTAACGCGCCGGAACCTTTAGACATAAGCTTATCAAACTTATATCTGAAAACATTTGAGAAGGATTTTTGATGTTTCATTTATTAGTAGGGGTTATGATTTAGAAACTTTTTTATATCTATGACAGGTAATTAAGTGGTCGTTCACCATTCCCGCAGCCTGCATATATGCATAGCAGATTGTTGAACCGACAAATTTGAATCCTCTGGAAAGAAGATCTTTGCTCATGGCATCGGATTCTTTTGTCTTTGCAGGAACCTGACTTAAGCTTTCGAACTTATTTTTTATTGTTTTTCCGCCTGTGAACTGCCAGATGTACTTATCAAACGTTCCGAATTCTTCCTGAACTTTTAAAAAAGCTTTTGCATTGGAAACAGAAGAGTAAATCTTAAGTTTGTTTCTTATAATTCCCGAGTCGTTCAATAATTTTTCAATTTTCTTTTCATTATAACGGGCAACCTTTTGAGGGTTGAAGTTATCAAACGCCTTTCGAAAATTTTCTCTTTTATTAATAATAGTTGACCAGCTTAATCCTGCCTGAAATCCGTCGAGGATGATAAACTCGAAGTGTTTGTTGTCATCGTGAAGCGGAGTTCCCCATTCTTCATCGTGATAAGCCATCATCAGATCAGAGCCCTTGCACCATCCGCATCTCTCAATTTCTTTTTTCGGCATCTTTTTGTGATTTAGATTTTGAAGTAAATGCTCCGATAATAAATGAAGCCACCATCCCGGAGATAATAGTAAATGCAAACTGTTGAAGCATAAGAGTTACAGGACTTGAGTTTGCAATGAGAGTCTTAATCGAATTGCTTTTTTTCAGGGAGTCAAGCGCTGCTTTATTTAACTGGGGCAGTGCTGAGTCTTTAATCGAACTTAAAAAATCTTTATTGATATAGTTATAAAAAATAAACATAAAAATTACGATAAATATGGAGGCAAAGAAAGTTGCGCCAAATCCGCTTTTCATTCCTTCGCCATAATAGAATTTAGGCTCCGAAAGTGAATAAATTTTCCGTTTAATCGGAAAATATAGAAACACATAAAGGACAATATTGAGTAAAACAAAATCAAGAAAAAATTTTGTTGTAAAATTGATGCTGTTTCCGAACAGTTGGAAAAGCAAAAGTGTGATTCCACAATATACTGCGCCGCAAGTTACTCCGATTTTTAAATTATAACCCATCCCCAATTTTTTAAAAGCAAAGCTAATGATAATAAATGAAAAATAAGATTGTAAAAGAATATCCCTATATGTGAATTACATTTCACGGCTATTAATTTTATATTAATAATCGCTAAAAATGCAAGGCAGGAAATACAAGATATCAATAGTAACAATATGCTTTAACGACTTAAAAGAGCTGAAAAGAACGTGCGTGTCGGTTGACAGCCAAAGGCAAAAACCGGATGAGCACCTGATAATTAATGCTTCAACAAAACCGGATATAGATGACTTTCTAAGGTCAATAAAACTTCCTGAGTATAGACACTGGGAGAATATTAAAGATGAGCACATATCTGCAAGCTTTAATGAAGGTATATTAAGAAGCAGGGGTGATGTAATACATTTACTTAACGCAGGAGATGAATATTATGATGAAAGCGTAATAGAGAGGGTTTCAAGTGAATTTGAGAAAGATGAAAAGCTTATGTGGACTCATGGCAATTATGTTCAGTATCGCGGGGGGATATGGGTTCTTACCGGCAAAGCTTTTAATCCTGAAAAATTATACAGAGGCATTTCAACAATCGGGCATCCTACCATGTTTGTAAAACGTGAGATGTATAATAAGCACGGGCTTTTTGATAAGAACAAGCGTGTTGCAATGGATTTTGATTTTATTGTAAGAATAGCCGGCGAGGCTTTTAAATATCTTAATTACCCTATAGCAAAATTTTATCCGGGGGGAACAAGCAGCGCAAAACAATCTTTAGGCAAGAAGGAAGAAAAAGAAAGCTATAAAAAACACAAAGGGAATAGTTTAAAGATGGAACTTTGGTTTTTACGTTCAGGTGTTATTGATAAGATAATGAATACAAAAGTAGGTGATTTACTTTTTCAGTTAAAGAATAAGAATAAAGAAATAAAAAAGTAATAGTTTTTTGAAGATAATAATTATAGGCACTGCATATCCAATGCGCGGAGGGATGGCTCATTTTAACGAGCTGATGTATAAATATTTATCAATAGAGAACGACGTTAAAATATATTCATTTAAAAGGCAGTATCCTGAATTTTTATTCCCTGGAAAAACACAATATGAAGAAGGCAAACCTCTTACTGAATTTGCAGAAGGAAGTAATATAATTTCTATAGACTCTGTTAATCCTTTCAACTGGATTAAATGGGGATTTATTATTGCAAAAGAGAACGCAGACCTGATAATTATAAAATACTGGATTCCATTTTTTGCCCCCGCATTCTTTACGCTTGCATGGATAATTAGAAAATTTTCAAAAGCAAAAGTTTTGTTTCAGGCGGATAATGTTATCCCGCACGAAAAAAGATTCGGAGATAAATTTCTTACAAAGGTGGCTTTAAGTCAGGGGGATATTTTTCAGGTGCTTTCAGAATCTGTTGCCGAAGATTTAAAATTTTTTAATAAAAAAAATAAGCCGGTAATTCATTCAAAGCATCCGGTGTATAATTTGTTTGGTGAGAAAGTAGAAAAGATGGAAGCGCGGGAGTGTATAAAAAAAGAATTTGGAGTTGATGTTATTTCCGATAAAGTGATTTTATTTTTTGGCTACATAAGAAAATACAAAGGACTGAATTACCTTATTGATGCTATGAAAGAGGTGGTAAAAAAACTTGACGTAAAGTTACTTGTCGTTGGTGAATTTTATGAAGATGAAAATAAATACATGGAGCAGATAAAAAATAATAATCTCGAAAAAAATATTCTTGTCATATCGAATTTTATGCCCAATGAAAAAGTAAGATATTTTTTTTCTGCATGTGATTTAGTCGTATTGCCGTATAATTCAGCCACGCAAAGCGGAATTACTCAGATAGCATATTTTTATGAAAAGCCGGTTGTGGCTACTAAAGTCGGCGGACTATCAGAGGTTATTCACGATGGAGAAACTGGATATTTAGTTGAACCCAAAAACAGTCCTCAAATTGCAGACGCTATTTTAAAGTTTTATAACGAAAACATGGAAAGTGAATTTAGCAAAAAAGTCAGCGAAGAAAAGAAAAAATATATGTGGGAAAAATTTGTTAATGAAATAACATCAAATGTAAAACTCATTGCTTGACGATTTAAAAAATACAATTAAGCATTCTGCTGTTTATGGAGTGAGCAGAGTTGCCAGCAAGGCGCTTTCTTTTGTTTTTATTCCTATGTACACTGCTATTTATGCCCCGGATACCGTTGGTAAATTTTATCAGGTTGAACCCTTCTGGCAATACTTGCTTACAATTTGCCTTTTTGGATTTGAGACTACTATTATAACTCATTGCACCACACAGTCGGAAGATAACAGAAAGAAGCTGCTGTTTAATTTTTTAACAATTCTTCTTTTTAATTGTTTTGTGTTTCTGCTTGCAGGGATTTTATTTAATCAAAACTTTACTTCTTTTATTCTTCATCAGGATAAAGGCAGCAATGTAATTTTTTATGCTTTTCTGGTTTGCATTTTTGAATCGCTCATTACGTTGCCCTTATGTATTGCTCGCTTGAAAAATAAACCCGGACTGTATAGCGCAATTGCTCTGACAAGTTTATTTTTAAATTTTTTTCTGCAGGTATATTTTGTTTATTTTCAGAAAAAAGATTTTGATTTTATTTTCATAGCAAAGTTTGCCGCGCCTATGATTGTGTTTTTGTTTTGTATCCCTTTGATTATCAATAACGTGAAAATCAATTTTGACAAAACGAATCTTAGGCAAATAATAAATTTTTCTTTCTTCTGGATGTTGTACTCTATTATCACTATGCTTTTGAATACAGCGGATAGGTATATTTTAGCTTACTATGTCCCTATGGAACAAATAGGTATTTACGGAATCGGATATAGTGTAGGAAGCCTAACGAATTCGCTTGTTCTTGTTCCATTTTCGTTGGCATTCAGCGGATTGTTTTATAAAAAAGTAAATGAAGAGAATGCAGAGAGATATTTTACGAAAATGTCTACATACTTGTTTTTCGCTATGACATTTGTTTCATTGGTTGGGGCTTTAATAATGCCGGAAGCGGTAAAACTGTTTGTAAGAAATCCTGCTTTGTGGAACGCGATAAATATAATCAGAATTATTCTATACGCAAACTGTGCTCTTTCTTTGTTTACTGTTATCAGTTTTTCTTTTCTGTATAAAAAAGAATCTAAGATTGTTACATGGTACTCTTTGATAGCATTAATATTTAACGTAGCAGGTAATATTATTTTTGACAGGTATTATGGTATTTATGCTGCAGGGATTTTGTCTGTGCTCTCAAATATTTTACTGATTGTATTGCTGTATATGAAATCAAAACACTATTACTTTATTAAACTTGAAGCATATAAGTTAGTTTTGCTTTCTGTGTTGTATATAGGTTTGGTATATTTATCGGTTTTGGTGAAGCAGGATAACCTGCTTTTAAATACCGGTATAAATGTTATACTTGTTGTGATTTTCTTTTTGCTCTTGTATGTTGGAAGATTTTTTGAAAACATTGAAATTTATTCTATTAAAGGCGCTATTAATAAATATCTAAAAATAAATTTATTTAGAAAGACTTCTTAATAAAAAATGAAATACGACCCAATTAAAAATGTTTTTGCAAAAACAGTTGCACGAAATACTTTCCTGAGAAAAATCTTCTATTGGCTTCTTGATTTAATGTTTCTTCGCTCGTGGCATGTGAGAAAAATGATTAGAGAAGTTTTCCCTCATACAGATAAAAAACTTGATATATATGATGCCGGAATGGGATTTGGGCAGTATTCATATTTCCTTGCTAAGCGATTTCCCAACTGCACTATTTTAGGAGTTGACGTAAAAGATGATCAGGTAGCTGACTGCAATTATTTTTTCAGCAAAGCAGGTTATAAAAATGCAAAATTTGAAATTGCCGACCTAACTAAAATAAATATTGAGAATAAATACGATTTCATTTTATGCGTTGACGTAATGGAGCATATAGAAGAAGATGAGCTTGTATTCAGAAATTATCAGAGAGCTTTAAAACCGGGAGGTAAGCTGCTCATAAATACTCCATCAAATTTAGGAGGAAGCGATGCACATGACGAAGACGATGAAAGTTTTATTGAAGAGCATGCAAGGCTTGGTTATTCAAAAGAAGATATTGAAGGCAAATTAAACAGCGCCGGATTAACGATGACACACTTCAAATATGCTTATGGAAAGTATGGCACAATCTCATGGAGATGGGGAATAAAATATCCAATTTTAATGGCAGGCGCTTCAAAAATTTTAATTCTTATTCTTCCGTTATATTATTTATTTACTCTATGGTTTGTTTTAATATTGATGTGGATGGATTTAAATACAGATAATCCAGAAGGAACCGGAGTAACCTTAGTGGCAGAAAAAATCTAAATGAATTTTATTGGAGAATAATAAACATTCATATAATAAAGTTCTTTGGAGTATAATTGGTGTATCATTTGCTATAAAAATAATCCTTGCATTTTTTCTTCCTTCCGAAATCCGTTCTGATAGCTATGTTTATCATTCCTTAGCGCAAAGCATCGTTAATACTTTTACTTATTCGTTTGAAGGTAAGCTTACGGGAGTAATTGCGCCCGGATATTCTATTTTTTTGTCGGGATTATATTTTGTTTTCGGTCCTGAACAATTCTGGGTAAAAATCATTCAGTCTATTCTCGAAATATTCACATGTTATTTATTCTTTAAAGTCTGCTTAAATTATTTTAATGAAAAAAAATCTCTAGTAGCTTTATCAGTTTTTACTTTCTTTCCTTCGAATATTTTGTTCAGCCAGACAATATTAACTGAGCCGTTATTCGGATTTTTAGCAATACTGCTTTTATTTTTATGCCTTAAAGAAAATTTAGTAAAATATATTTTCTTAATAGGATTAATTTGGGGATACTCCATTTTAATCCGTTCCTCGTTTGCTCCATCAATTTTATTGATTCCTATATTTCTCTTTTTCTATAAAAGAAAAGAAATCAATTTATCAGGTGTAATAAAGTATTCTTTATTGTTTTTCTTAGGGGCATTTTTAATTATCTCTCCATGGCTTATAAGGAATAAAACAGTTTTGAATACTTTTACAATTGCTACGCAAGGAGGCTTTACATTCTGGTCAGGGAGTAACCCCGATGCAACAGGAACATGGTATCATAAAATTGAAGAATCGAATCCATTATTTAATGTTGAGGATGAAGCAGAACGCGACAGACAATTTTATAAATTGGGAATTGATTACGCATTACACAATCCTCATAAATTTTTATTTACAGGGATAAAAAAACTTGGCTATTTATTTTCAAGCGAAAGAATGATAGTGCTGTATTTTACAAAAGGTGACGGTAAAGAATCAACTTCCACTCAGGTTTACAAAAGCGTAAATCCTTTGATAATAGCTTTAATAAATATTCCGTATTTTATTGTAATGAGCTTAGGGTTATGGGGGCTGTTTATGCTTCGCAAAAAATATTTTTTTATATGGGGAATGATATTCGCATGGCTGTTCACTTTTTTTATGTTTGTCGCTTTGGCAAGATACCATTATGTCCTGATTCCGTTTTTTATAATAGGAACAGTTTATTTTATTTATCATTATAAAACAGAATTTACCGGCATCGCTAAATGGAAGAAAGCCACAGCCGTACTTTTTAATTTATTTTTGCTGGGAGTTTGGGGAGCAGAATTTTATTTATTATACTTTAAATAATTATTGACTGACTTTAAAAAAATATCGGAAGAAAAAAACTACTGGAGAAAAAAGAATAAGTTTTATTATCAGTCTCTTGAAAAGTTATTTAAAAATTTAATTTCAGAAAACTCGTCCGTACTTGAAATCGGATGCGCAGACGGAGATACCTTACACTCACTCGGTAATAAAAAATCTGCCGGAATAGATTATAATTGTTTTCATGTTGAAAATGCCAAAGCAAAATATCCGGGCATCAGATTTTATTTCATTGATATAGAAGCAAATGATTTTGAAGAAAAAACAAAAGAGATAAACGAAAAATTTGATGTTATAATTTTATCCGACTTAATCGGGACGCTAAAAGACATACAAACCGTTTTTGAAAGAATCAAAACCTTTTCCCACGAAAGAACAAAAATAGTTGTAACCTATCATAACTATTTCTGGAATCCCATACTTAAGCTTGGCGAAACTCTTCATCTAAAAATGAAAGAGGGAGAAAAGAACTGGCTCTATATTCACGAAATAAAAAATCTTTTATACCTTGCTGGGTTTGATGTCGTCCGCGCAGGCGGAATATTATTAATGCCTCTTAATATTCCTCTTATATCATCATTTGTAAATAAATATTTTTCAAAGATTCCTCTTGTAAAAAGATTATGCCTTGTCGGATACGTTGTAGCTAACAATGATACAAGAGAAGTCAGTGAGAAAAAATACAAAACAACTGTGCTTGTTCCTGCAAGAAATGAAGAAGGCAACATAGCAAATATTTTAACCCGTATTCCTGATATGGGAAACGGCACTGAAATAATTTTTGTAGAGGGTAACTCCTCCGATAATACCTATGGAAAAATTGAAGAGATCATAAAACAAAATCCCGGTAAAGATATAAAACTTTTCAAGCAGCCTGGCAAAGGCAAAGGTGATGCAGTGCGTAAAGGATTTGAAAATGCTACAGGAGATATTTTGATGATTTTAGATGCAGACATGACGGTTCCTCCTGAAGATTTGCCGAAATTTTATAACGCTCTTGCCTCGGGCAAAGGAGAGTTTATTAACGGCAGCCGATTGGTTTATCAGATGCACGAAAAAGCAATGCGCAGCTTGAATAAAGCAGGAAATATTTTTTTCAGCAATGTGTTTAGCTGGCTGCTAGAACAAAGAATTACCGATACTCTTTGCGGCACAAAAGTTTTATTCAAAAAAGATTACGACAAAATTGTTGAAAATAGAAAATACTTCGGCGACTTTGACCCATTCGGTGATTTTGATTTACTTTTCGGCGCATCAAAACTGAATTTAAAAATTATCGAAATACCTGTACGCTACGGAGAACGCACTTACGGCGAAACAAATATCAGTCGTTTCCGTGACGGTATGATGTTATTGCGCATGTGTTTCTTTGCTATGAGAAAACTAAAATTCAATCAGTAGTTGGCTGAACGAAAAAAAATATTATTCATAGTTGTACTTTCCTTTCTTTTTGCATTATCAATATTCAGAGTAATTTCGTTTATTGAGCAGGTCAGCCGGCAAAGTCTTCAGATGGATTTTACTGCATACTACACTGCGGGAAAAGTGATGAACCTCGGTTTAAATCCTTACAAAAATTATATCACACAGGACTGGCTTTTGTGGGATGGCGTTGCGCAGTTTAATCACAGCCGGTTTTTATATCCTCCTATAGCAGGAAATTTTTTTCAACCCTTTGCAAAATTTCACTATGATACAGCTAAACATATTTGGAATTATCTGAACTTCATATTTGTCATTGCTGGAATTTTTTTCTGGTTAAAAATATTCAGGTTTGAAAAAAATATTTTCATTGTTTTAATTACAGGAATTTTTTCTTTCAATTTTTTCCCTTTATATACACTTCTTGAAAGGGGGCAGATAGACGGACTCTCTTTTTTGTTGATTACTTTCAGCGCATATTTTTCATTTAAAAAAAACAATCAACCTGCCTCAGGATTTTTTTTAGCCCTTGCGTCAATATTTAAGTTTTACAGCCTTCTTCTTGTTCCGTTTTACATAGTTAAAAAAAAATATAAAACAGCTTTATCAACTGTTTTCACTTTTACTGCAATAATAATTTTAATGTATGTTATAAACAGTTCGCAGGAAGTTAATGATTACGTTTTATATCAGGCACCAAGAATATCACAATATGGAGAGAGCGGTACGGATGAAATGAGACCAGACTCATGGATATTAAAAAACTATTTTCGCATATCACGGTACTCAATTTCGATGGTTGAGGGCAGAACTTATCTCTCGGAATCCATAAGCTTTTTTTCAAATGCCTCCTTGGTAAGACTAATTGCTCAGGTAGAAGCTGCCGCAGGAATAAATATACCGGCAAGTGTTATCTCTATGCTTTTTTTACTATGCGCTTTTATTTTTTTATATAAAAAAAAGAAATATCATTCGGACATAGAATTGTTTATGTTAACAATTTTGTTCATTCTTCTGTTCAGTCCGTTTACATGGGTGATGAATTTAATCTGGCTTATCCCTTTGTTTTTTATATTGGTAGAATTAGTAAAAAGAAGAGGATATAGAAATTTATCTTTTATTCTGATGGTTATAGGCTTGTTTATAATTTTCATTCCCGATAATCATAGAACATATGTTAGTATTGTTGATAACATTATTAAGCACAGATATATTGCAGGTGAGGTATTAATTATAACAGGTGTGATATTATTGCCTAGGTATAAAACGCCTAAAACTTCAGCTTCAAAGCTTTCGAAATTTTCTTCCATATGAATATAAAAATCAGCGCAGCAAAAACTCCAAGCAGAGCGCCGCACAATATATCAAACGGATAATGTACTCCTACAAACACTCTTGAAATGGAAACTAAAAATGCTGTAATAAATAACGGATATTTGAAATTTTTATAGAAGTGAGAAATCAAAGTCGCAGCACCGAAATTATTTATTGCATGCGATGAAGTGAACGAAAACGAATCGGTACAATTCACAAGTAAATGAACGCCCTGCAATGCATTGCAGGGGCGTACACGGTGGAAAAAATCTTTTATGTAAAAACTGTTTACCTGGTCAGTTAATGTTACAAGCAGCAAAGCCATTACCACAACTACTTTACCCTTTGCTCCGCCTTTAAAAAAAAGCCAGCCGAGCAGAATTATATAAACCAAAAACCAGTGATTATTCTCAGTGATAAAGGGCATTACTTTATCACAAAGAGGGTTTGCTAAAGTTTTATTTATAAAGTAAAAAAGAGAGACATCAATATTTTGTAAAAACTCTCCCAATTATTTCAGCATCGGCATGTTTATTCCGAATTTCTTCTGCTCTTCTATTGCAAGTTCATATCCTGCATCGGCATGTCTAACTATTCCCATTCCCGGGTCATACGTCAGACATCTTTCAAGTCTTGTTTCTGCCTCTTTAGAGCCGTCTGCGACTATTACCATTCCCGAGTGAATAGAATTACCTATTCCTACTCCGCCGCCGTGATGCAATGAAGTCCATGATGCACCGCCAACGCAGTGTAATGCAAAGTTAAGCACGGGCCAATCTGCAATTGCATCAGAGCCGTCAATCATTCTTTCAGTTTCTCTGTTCGGAGAGGCAACGCTTCCGCAGTCAAGATGGTCTCTTCCGATTACTATCGGAGCCGAGACAATTCCGTCTCTCACCAAATCATTAAATATCTTTCCTGCTTTTGCTCTTGCGCCGTAACCCAGCCAGCAGATACGCGCAGGCAATCCCTGAAAGTGAACTTTCTCTTTCGCTGCCTTCAGCCATTTGTGAAGAAGTTTATCATCCGGGAAGGCATTCATAATTGCTTCGTCTGTTCTGTATATATCTTCAGGATTTCCCGAGAGCGCAACCCATCTGAAAGGACCTTTGCCCTCGCAGAAAAGCGGGCGCACATATTCCGGCACAAAGCCCGGAATATCAAACGCATTTTCAAATCCGTTTGCCTTCGCCTCGCCTCTTAAATTATTTCCATAGTCAAAAGTTATTGCGCCGCGCTGCATAAACTCCCACATAGTTTTGCAATGTATCACAACTGTTTTTCTTGAAAGCTCAATGTATTTATCGGGATTAGTTTTTCTTAATTCAAGCGCCTGCTCTAAGCTCATTCCCATAGGAACATAGCCCGTCAGCATATCGTGAGCAGAAGTCTGATCTGTGAGAGCATCTGGAATAATTCCGCGCTTTAAAATCTCCGGTAAAATTTCTCCTGCATTACCTACAAGCCCGACTGAGCGCGCCTCGCCTCTTTCTTTCGCGGCGAGAACAAGTTTCAATGCCTCATCCAAATCTTCCGTTATCAAATCGCAATAGCCCGTATCAACCCTTCTTTGTATTCTGGTTTTATCAACATCTATTCCTAAGAACGCAGCGCCGTTTAAAGTAGCTGCTAACGGCTGAGCTCCACCCATTCCTCCAAGCCCGGCAGTGAGAACTAATTTTCCGCTGAGCGTTCCGCCAAAATGTTTATTGGCGCAAGCGGCAAAAGTTTCATACGTGCCCTGTAAAATTCCCTGCGTGCCTATGTAAATCCAGCTCCCTGCCGTCATCTGTCCGTACATTATAAGTCCCATTGCTTCAAGTCTTCTGAACTCATCCCACGTAGCCCACGCAGGAACAAGCTGAGAGTTTGAAATTAAAACTCTTGGAGCGTTTGTATGTGTTTTAAAAACAGCCACGGGTTTTCCTGACTGCACCAGCAGCGTTTCATCTTCGTTAAGATTTTTTAATGTCTCTACAATTTTATCGAAGCATTCCCAGTTACGGGCTGCTTTTCCTGAACCGCCGTACACAACTAAATCTTCGGGGCGTTCTGCAACATCGGGGTCAAGATTATTCATTATCATCCGCATTGCGGCTTCGGTAATCCAGTTTTTGCAGGATAAAGTATTTCCTGTCGGGGCTTTAACTATTCTTGACATATTGAGGTTAAATTTTTTGTATTACACAAAATATTAAATAAGGGATGTTTTAAAAAGATAAATTCTCATTCTTTATTCAGGATATATTTTGCAAAAATATCCATATTTTTTATCGGGTTAAATTTTGTAAAAACATGTACTGAAACTTACGCCCCCTCGTAAGTTTTGAGGTAAACTATTGTTTTATCAGTGTTAAATTTTTAGATTCATTTTTAAAAAATAAGATACAATCTTGCCAAAGAACGAAGCGGAAAAATATTCCTCTGTAAATATAATAAGCAGAATTCTTTTCTCAAACGAAAAGCTGCCTATATGTATATATAGGAAATTTTTCTGCGATTTGCCTTTACAAATACTCTGACTGATTTTTCCAATAAAAAAAGGCGGAGTGTTATTTCCGCCTTTCAAATTTTGCTTTACTTTACCAGCATCATTTTTTTTGTCTCTGAAAAATCACCTGCCCTTATCCTGTAAAAATAAACTCCCGTTGATAAGTTCGCTGCGTTAAATTCAAATGTATAATCACCTGCCTTCATTTCCGAATTAACTAACTCCTGCACAATTTTTCCCGATAAATCATAAACAGTAATATTTACAAATTCACTTCGCGGAATTTCGAAACTTATTCTTGTCGAAGGATTAAACGGATTAGGATAATTCTGCTTTAACGAATATGATTTCGGAAGCGCGCCGTTCTCGTTTATATTAGTTATAAAATTTACAGTCGAATCCAAATCGTAATGCCGCAGCACTCCGAGCTGTAGCTCTGTAATAAATAAATCATTTCTGATTTTATCATAATAATAAATCGGTCCCGTAAATCTTTTTTTGTATAAGACTCGTAAGGCAGTTCTTGAATAGGGGGAAGAAGTACTATGCTCGCTCATTCGGAGAGAATCGTCCGATATAATAAAGCCGTACATTTTATTTTTTGCCTGATTAATTCCTACAACTTTGCCAAGACCGGTTATCTTTCCCAGTATGGCATTATTGGCTGCGTTAACAATTATGTTGCCTACAAATAACCTGTTTGAGACGGAATCATAATACATGCAGTTTTCTTCAAACGCCGACATAGTATCATTCCATTGCGCCGCTACTGCAAAGGAATCAACTGCCATAGTTGACGTGTTAAAAACTTTTAATCTTCGGGCGTTTTTATCGAGGCAAAATAATTTACTGAAATCAGGCGCAATTATTAGCTGCAGCATTCCTATACCGCCGGCATCGGGATTAAATGTAAATCCGGGAATCGGAGTAGTGCTTTCAACAGCATTTGTTACTGCGTTTATTTTAACTATGTTTCCAAACTCAGGAAAACTGACAAATATTTTTTGCAAGAACTTATCATAACACATAACTGCTATTGCATCGTTTCTTCCTTCGTTTATCGGGAGAGTAATAGTTGCTGTTACGGTATTTGTTGCAGGATTAATAACCGAAATAGTGCTTGCCATATGATTAAGCACAAAAACTTTATTTAGTGCCGAATCAGTTCTTACCACGCAGGACCAGTTTCCTGCTTTTGATTTTGTAGCGGCAAAGGTATTTATGTTGTACTTTACAATATCTGAGCCGCCAAGCCTGCAAGCTATAAAAAGACTATTGTTATCGGGTGAAATATCCATCTCATCCAGTGTTACTCCAATGTGAACGGAATCAATAACGTTAGTTGCCATATTCATAATTTCGATATAACCGGAGTGCATATCGGGCCACACTAATTTATTCCCGGCTTCGTAAACCAATGCCTTGTAAGTTTTATCTCCTCTTTTGGCAGAATCCAAAACACCGGTATTAAAATCGAGTATATACATTTTTGACCACGCGCCCCCCTGTCCCTGCTGGTCATAGCCGGTTGAATTCATGAAGTATCCCTTGCCCGTTCTTTTATCATATTCAAATCCGGTAACATCTGAACCGAGTTTTTTCGTCATTGTAATTAATCCTGTTGACATAGATACAGCGAACATTGTATCTGGATTTGCCATAATAAATCTGTTGCGTGAAGAATCAGCAGCAACTATACCGCAAACAGTTGAAGTTATTATAGGGAGAATTCTCAGTGTGTTAAAAGGTGAAACACAGTTAAAAACTTTAAGTTGAGGGTAGCTTCCGACTAAATTTCTTGAAGACACATAAACCTTTGTTCCCAGACTATCAAATACCATTGAACTGACAGTGAATCCTACATTGATAGAATCAAGCAGGGTGAAATTAGTTCCGTTTAATATTTTTATTTTGTTTCCGTCTCCTATAAAAATTCTATTTCTTAGGGTATCAAATGAAACTCCGCCTTGAGAGCTATTATAAGTGTATGAACCGACTAAAGCAGAAGTTTGAGGATTGACCAGATAAATAACTGAAGGACTGGCATCGGTATTGCCGCAAAGTATATAGCCGTTTGGCGGATTTACATATACATACGAAATTGTAAACGAAGTAGCATAAGGATAACTGACGGATTTAAGGTAAGACTTATTAATAATATCTATTTGCGCAATGTGTTCATTCATTATAGGAGTTGTGTATGCAAGACCGCGCCGCTGGTCAATTGCGATGTCATACATTTTTACCGAGCTTGGGCTTGAGTTACCGGTGAGTTTTGTTTTCAGGTTTGAATAATCAAGCAGGCGGTAAGTCTGAATTTGGGAAAATGCTGACTGTATAAATAATATACAGGCAAAAAAGGTGAGGACTGCCTTCATTGAGGAAAAGTTAATTTCTACAAAATAAATAATACATATTAAATTGACAATACGGGTACGAAAAAAGTTTAACGAAAAAACACTTCATTTTTTGTTAGCAATATATTCTTACTCGCAGCTATGCTCCAGCGTAGCAGCGAAAAGACTACAGCTCCCCTTTGGTTACAACGCCGGAGCGTTGTAACCAGAACAACTTTTGTTAGCAGTATACTCTTACTCACAGCTATGGACCAGCGTAGCTGCGAAAAGACTACTGCTCCCCTTTGGTTACAACGCTGGAGCGTTGTAACCAGAACAACTTTTGTTAGCAATATTTTCTTACTCGCAGCTATGCACCAGCGTAGCAGTGAAAAGACTACTGCCCACATTGGTTACGACGCTGGAGCGTTGTAACCAGAACAACTTTTGTTAGCAATATATTCTTACTCGCAGCTATGCTCCAGCGTAGCAGCGAAAAGACTACTGCTCCCCTTTGGTTACAACGCTGGAGCGTTGTAACCAGAACAACTTTTGTTAGCAATATTTTCTTACTCGCAGTATGCACCAGCGTAGCAGTGAAAAGACTACTGCCCACATTGGTTACGACGCTGGAGCGTTGTAACCAGAACAACTTTTGTTAGCAATATATTCTTACTCGCAGCTATGCTCCAGCGTAGCAGCGAAAAGACTACTGCTCCCCTTTGGTTACAACGCCGGAGCGTTGCAACCAGAACAACTTTTGTTAGCAGTATATTCTTACTCACAGCTTTGCACCAGCGTAGCTGCGAAAAGACTACTGCCCCCATTGGTTACAACGCCGGAGCGTTGCAACCAGAACAACTTTTGTTAGCAATATATTCTTACTCGCAGCTATGCTCCAGCGTAGCTGCGAAAAGGCTACTGCCCCCATTGGTTACAACGCTGGAGCGTTGTAACCAGAACAACGAAAAAGGTTTAACGAATAAATATTTCATTTTTTGTTGTTAATATATTTGTGATTTTTATCGCTATGACAAATAAATTTTCAGAAGAGCTTTTAAGGCAGATAGAAATGGCTTCTCTCATTCTTGAGAGGCAAAGATATTACTCCGAAGACGAGCTTGCCGATAAGCTAAGCACAAGCGTTACCACGATAAGAAGAGACGCAAATAAACTAAGGCAGCTTGGCGTGGGAATATACTCGCGGAAAAATGTTTTTGAGATAATAAATATTTCGGATGATACGCTTAATACGTTAATCACCGCATACCTTTCTCTTAATGATAATATTAATATTAGGAATTTAAAGCTCATCCAGAAAAAATTCGGAGAAAACGCGCTTGGTGTTTTTGTGAAAATTTTGAAAGCAATAAACAGAAAACATATAATTGAGCTTGGCTACGGCTACAATATGCACGGGGAAATTAAATGGCGCGCCGTAACTCCATTGAGCTTAATAAATACAGGCAGAACTTTCCATTTATATGGAGTAGAGAATGAAGATTCCGATGAAATAAAATGTTACTTAATTGAAAGAATAATTGATATAAGATTCACCGATAAAAAAAGTTCGGTGAAAAATTTGCCCGGCGCATATAATATTTATGAAAAATCATGGGGAACATACAGCGGCGGCGAGGCGTATGACGTGGAGTTAAAATTTTCTAAAGGCACAGGCAAGCTGATAAAGGATAAGATATGGATTGAGAATCAGGAGATAACAGATAAAGACGACTTTGTAATTATGAAAATGAAGGTGAAGCTTTCCTATGAATTTATTGCGTGGGTAATGGGCTGGGGGAAAGAAGTTGAGGTGATAAAACCAATAGAGCTGAGGAAGGAGATTTTGCAGAGGGCGAAGGATATAACCTCACTTTATAAATAGTGAAAAGGTCAAATAGTGAAATAGTGTTCAATTCCGTTGCGACGCAGGAGCATCGCAACGAGGAGATAGTAGTCTCTCGTTACAGCGCTCCTGCGTTGTAACGTACTTACTCTGGTTACGACGCTCCAGCGTAGTAACCTTATAACTCTAATCATCCTATCATCTTTTCAAATTCGTTCTCATCAATAACCTTAACACCTAAAGCTCTCGCTTTTTCAAGCTTGCTGCCTGCATCGCTTCCTGCCAAAACAAAATCAGTTTTTTTACTTACTGATGAAGAGGTCTTTCCGCCTAAATCCTCAATAATTTTTGCGGCTTCATCGCGTTTATATTTTTCCAGTGTGCCGGTAAGCACAAAAGTTTTATTAGCAAATAACGGATTTATTTTTTGTGTAATGGATTTATCAATTTCAAATTTTAACCCTGCCTTGCGTAAGCGCTCAACTAATTTTAAATTATGCTTATCAGAAAAGAACTTTGCTACACTCTCTGAAATTTTTGGACCAATCTCATGCACTTCGTTGATTTCTTCCTGAGTAGCATTCATTAATTTATCTATTGAGCCGAAATGCTTTGCAAGAATTTTTGCTGTTCTTTCTCCAATATGCCTTACGCCCAAAGCAAACAAAACTTTGTCGAAAGGCTTTTCCTTTGACTGCTCGATTCCGTTTAAAATATTTGTAATGCTTTTTTCTCCGAAGCGTTCAAGCTCAAGCAGTTCTTTTTTTCTTTTATGTAAATCGTATATATCGGCGTAATTGGAAATGAATCCTTTACCTATGAAAATTTCTATAATCTGAAAACCAAGACCTTCAATTTCCATCGCATCTCTTTGAACAAAATGCTCTATTCTTCCCTGAACTTGTGCGGGACAAGCTGTGTTAGGACAGTAATAGGCAACTTCACCCTCGGGCTTTTCCAAATGAGTATTGCAAACAGGACAGTTTGTAGGGTGCGGAAATTCCGGTAAACCTTTCGGACGTTTTTCTTTTATTACTTCTACAACCTTTGGAATAACATCTCCGCCTTTTTCTATTTTCACATAGTCGCCTTCGCGAATATCTTTTCTTTCTATTTCATCGAAGTTGTGAAGCGTAGCGCGCGAAATTGTAGAGCCTGCGAGAAACACTGGCTCAAGATTTGCAACGGGAGTTACTGTTCCTACTCTGCCTACCTGCAAAGATATGCTTTTTATTTTTGTAATCTGCTGCTTTGCTTTGAACTTGTATGCAACTGCCCATCGAGGCGATTTTGATACTGCGCCAAGCTCATCCTGTTGCGAAAGCGAATTTACTTTTATCACAACTCCGTCAATTTCATAGGGCAAATCATCGCGTGTTTCTTCAATCTTATCACAATACTTTTTTGCTTCTTCGATTGAGCTTACCTTTACCCATTTATCATTCACAGGCAGGCGCAGGTCTTTTAATAATTTCAGATTATCTGAGTGGGAAGCAAGTTTTACATCGTCAGTACGCAAATAGTAAGCAAAAAATTGCAGGGGTCTTTCGGCGACTGCTTTGGAATCTTTTTGCTTCAGTGTTCCGGCAGCAGTATTGCGCGCATTGGCAAAAGTTTTTTCGCCTTTAAGCTCCTGCTCTTCGTTAATCTTCAAAAAATCTTCCTTCCTAAAAAATACTTCTCCGCGCGCTTCAAAGTATTTTATTTTTGAATGAGTTGTCGAGAGCGGAATTGAACGAATAGTTTTTATATTCTGCGTAATGTCATCGCCCTTTTCTCCATCGCCCCGTGTCGCGCCTGATTTTAATTTTCCGTTTTCATAGATGAGAGATACTGCAAGTCCGTCAAATTTAAGCTCACATACATATTCAAATTTTTCTCCGGGAAGAATTGATTTTATTCTTTTGTCAAATTCATACAGCTCTTCTTCGTTATAAGTATTTGCAAGAGATAGCATCGGCGCTTGATGGAAAACAACTTTGAAAGATTTAGTAGGTTCGCCTGAAACTCGGTTGGTAGGGGAATCGTCTGATTTAAATTGCGGAAAATCCTTTTCAAGAGCTTCAAGCTCTTTCATCATTAAATCGTACTTATAGTCATCAATATCCGGCTCTGCTAATACATAATATTTGTAATCAGCGTCGGCAATTTTTTTCTTTAAGTCTTCAATTTTTTTTGATGCCTGAGCGGATGAAAGTGTTGCCATAATACAATAGAAAATTATCTGAAATGAATATCACCAAAGTTATTGCAGCTGGAGGAAGAAACAAACAACATCCTTGTATCTGTTATATACAACCGCCTGTAAGAGTTTCTAAATCCTAAAGTTGACCCTGCTCCTTGAAAAGTATAATAACCGGGTTGACAAGGCTGCTTATTCATAACGAAAACAGTATCATTTCCATTTTTAAAAAAAATTGAAATAGTATCGGCAGAAGGAACAGAAAAATTGACATTAAAAACGTCGTTGGTTGGGTTCGGGTATGCGGGACCAAAACCCCGCTGCCCGGAGTAACCAAGGCACCAGTCGCTGTAATCCCCTCCTAAAATTCTTCCCGTTTCATCTGTAACCAGTATCGAATCGTCTATAGTCGGTATGCTTCCGGTGTTCACAACATCGTTGTTGTTGCAACTGTATATTCCTGTAACAAGAAGAGTTACAAATATTAGAGGAAGGATATTGCTTACAAATTTATTTTTCCGATACTCCATTTTTATCAATGGGAAGGTTTCTGAAATTTTTTCTGTCGAACTCCAGTGTCTTTCCGTTTAGTGTTACTTCTATCAGGTCAGAATTCGGTGTGCCGATGTGAAATATTCTCTTTGCTTTAAAAACTTCGCTCTCGCCTTTTTCTATATATATTCTCTTCGGGTCGTTTATTGTATTCGAGTCAGCATCTACTATCACCCATGTTTTCTTGTTTGCCGAAATCTCCATTGTAAGAGAATCGTTTTTTGCGGCAAGAAGCTTCTGCTTCTCTTCTTCAGCTTTTTTTATGGAATCCTGAATTTCTTCGGGAGTTTTCTTGCCTAAAATTTTCTTTTCATTTTCTTTTACAACTTCATCGAACGACTTTCTCTGTATCTCCGGTCCTTTATTGTTATTATTTAAAAATAAAATATTCACAAGCGAATAAACTCCCGCGCCGATGAGAAGAAATATTATTACTATGAAAACTGTTTTGAGAAAAGATGAGTTAACATTTTTAGTTTTGACTATGTATCTTTTATCGGGATCTGCAGTTACATTTTTTTTATCTTCTGTTTCCCTTTGTATGTCAATCGGTTTTTTTTCTCTCGGAGGAGGAAAGTTAAATTCTTCAGTTTTCTTCTTTGTTTCTTTCTTTTCTTCCTGCTTCTTTACTTCTTTTTCATCATCAACGGGTTTTGTTTTCTCATTCTCGACGGGTTTTTTAAACTCATCTATATTGAACTTATCAAACACCTCATCCTTTTCCTCTTTGTGCTCTTCTTCTTTTTTCTCTTCGGGCTTAGGTTTTTTTACTTCGAGCTTAGGCTGCTCTTCTTTTTTCTCTTCTTTAATTTTTTCAAAAGCTTCAAGCTTTTCTTCGGGAGGCAGTCTTTTAGTCGAGTAATTTCCAAGCTTTGCAGTTTCGTAATCTTTTAAAATGGTATCGGGATTCAATCCGATTGATTTTGCGTACTGTCTTAGAAAAGCTCTTATATATGTTTGCGGCTGGAATGTGAAATCGCCGTTCTCAAGATTTTCAAGAACTGCCATATTTAGCCTTGTATCTAATGCAACATCTTTGAGAGTCATATTCTTTGACTCCCTGAAATATTTTAAGTCTTCGGAAAAAGTTTTCAGCATGGTTTAGCGAAATGTAAACCATAAAAATACTTTTAATTTAAAATTAATTAAAGGCAGTTGTTTAACGAATTTGTAAATTTTTATCTGCAAAATAGAAGTGTAAGAGCTTTACAGCAAGTAATTAGGAAGTTTGCAAAATGTGTGTTCTGTTCTTTAAGAATTCTCTTAGCATCTTTGGTGTAAAAAGCCGGGCGGGAGATATAAAAAAACCCGCTGCGATTGGGCGAAGCGGGTTTTTCAGTTCATGTCAGAAATCAGGTGCCTCTTCTCTAAACACCATCAGTCTGATTGGGTTAAAATATATTTATGAAAAACTTTTAAAAATCCGGCTTGAGCTTCTCTCCCAAGCCGGGATGGAATGAACTCCCTTAAAGGGGGTTATAAGAGAGTTCCAAATTTCTATTTTTTCTCCGGCTTCATGAACAGCATTGCCACGAAGCTCGATAAGATTACTAAAATTGCAACTGATGAAATAGTTACCATTGTTTTAGGGGTTTTTATTTTTCTTGAACAAAGATATACAGATTTTCGGCATTGGCAAAATAATTTTGAATTGAAAAGTATCTTATCTAACAACCCTGTTTTGCTAAAAACCTACATTTTTCGATAAAAAATAAAGGTTTCGATAAAAATATTGTATCTTATTTTCTGCTGTACAAAAATAAAATAGTCATAAAAATTAAGATAAAAATTTTTTTTAAATCCAATTTCAATCTCCATTCGTTATTCAAGTATTCATTTGAAAAATTAACCAACGAAGAAAAAAATGAAAAAGACACTTATCCTTACTTTGATTGCTCTTGTTATGATTGGCGGAGGAATCTTTTATTTCTCCCCTGATATTGAGGCATCAAGCCACAGGGAAGCGCCGATAATCAGCGCAGACCCACAGGCTGACAATACAGACCTTTACGCATTTGTCGCGCCTGATGCAACGAATTCCCTGACGATTGTTGCATGTTATAATCCTATGGAAGAACCTTCAGGTGGTCCGAACTTTAATAAATTCGGCTCTGATGTTCTTTATGAAATTAAAATTGATAACGTAGGCGATAGATTAGAGCACGTTACTTATCAATTCCAGTTTACTGATATTGTAGGAAACGGAAACACATTTCTTTATAACACAGGCTCGGTAAAAAGCATTAACGATCCCAACCTTAACGTCAAGCAAACCTATGTTGTAAAGAAGATTGTAAACGGCTCAACTGTTTGGACTTCTTCAGCATTACCTGTTCCTCCATGCTATGTAGGCGGTCCCGGACATAACGACCCGAACTATGCAGGTCCTATTTCGATGCCGAACTATAATGCTTTAATGCAGGCAGGCATTCAAAATCTTCCTTCAAGCGGCGGAAAAGTTTTCTGTGGTCCGACAGATGACCCTTTCTTTGTTGACCTTGGAACAGCGTTCGATTTATTAAAAATCAGACCGAATGCTCCGGGCAATGGCGGCGGCGGTAAAGATGCTCTTGCAGGATATAATGTTCACTCAATAGTTCTTCAGGTGCCGAAATCAGAAGTTACAAGAAATGGAAACGGCAATCCTTCAGCAAGCGATTCAAATGCTATAGTCGGAGTGTGGGCAACTGCTTCAAGAAGAACAACAACTGTAATTAATTCTGATGGAACAAGAAGCGGTTCAGGAAACTTTGTTCAGGTTTCAAGACTTGGTATGCCTTTGGTGAATGAAGTTGTAGTTCCGCTCGGCAAAAAAGATTTATGGAATGCTTCACAGCCGGTAAATGATGCGCAGTTTTTGAGCTATGTTACAAATCCTGAATTAGCAGGAATTATTAATGCTCTCTATCCTGTAACAGATGATATTCCTACATCAAACAGAAACGACTTAGTTGCTGCATTCTTAACAGGTGTAAGCGGCTTGAACCAAAGACCGCAGGATACAAGAACTCCATGCGAAGTATTAAGAGTCAACTTAGGAATTGCGCCTGTACCATTTGCAAGCGAAAACAGACTTGGAGTTATCGGCGGTGATAACGCAGGATTCCCGAATGGAAGAAGATTAAAAGATGATGTTACGGATATTGCTTTAAGAGTTGTTGCAGGCGTACTGCTTGGACCTCCCTACAGCACAGGAATTAACAATCAGCTTGGTGATGGCGTGCAGAGAAACGATGTGGCATTCCAGACAACCTTCCCGTATGTTGCAGCTCCGCATCAGGGGTACACAAATTCACACGGTTCAATCGTAGGAATTTTTAACACTCCAAACGGAAACAACGGCTTGCCGAATTCATACGGCTTACAGCAAAATTTCCCGAACCCTTTTAATCCTTCAACAGAAATAAGATACAATCTTTTAAAGAATGACAAAGTTTCGGTTAAGATATATGACATAACAGGAAAAGAAGTAAGAACTTTAGTTGACGGAACAATGAGCGCGGGAGTAAATTCAGTAATATGGAACGGATTGACGAATGAAGGAAACGCAGCAGCTACAGGCACATACTTTGTAAAGCTCGTAACATCTGCCGGTGAAGATACAAGAAAAATGATGTTAGTAAAATAATATAAAAGTTGTCTGCCAAAACAACAATCCTCCGGTGATGAAGAATTGCCGGAGGAAATTTTACAAGTTCATTTTAATAAGATGATATTTAAACGCAAAGGCTCAGGCTCTTTTAAAACACCCTCCGCCTCGCTTTGCTCGACGCCTCCCTCAAGGGAGGAATAAAAATTCTCCCCTTGAGGGGAGAATCCCGCTTTAGCGGGATGAGGGGTGTTTCTTTTAAGATATAGTAATTTAGCTAATATAAAATTTTAAACGATAATTTTTGTCTTCTAATTATATTAATACTGATTTAAAATATTTGTTTAAAGCTACTTCGCGTTTAAATTTTTTGAATTTACAGTTAAATAATCGGTTTTAAAATTTTTAAAAATATGAAAAAAATAACAATACTCAGTCTGGCAATTATAGTTTTAGGCATAGGTGCATGGAAATTTATTGATTACAAAAAAAATAAAACAAGAAACAATGTTATCGGTTTGCTTAACAGCAAAACATCATACGTTTCAAATTCATCCTCATCAGCAGATAGATATATATCTGCCAGTCAGGAAGATTTGAGAAACAATCCCGATAACACAAACCTTCTTGTAAAAATGGGATATGCTTATGTTCAGAAATCGAGAGAGGAAAACGACCCGCAGTATTATGAAAACGCAAAAGATTTTTTTCAAAGGGCAATCGAGCTTGACGGAAACAATGCCGATGCTTACGGCGGACTTGGTTCAGTGTGCCTTTCCGAACACAATTTTAAAGATGCTTTGCAGGCAGGTAAAAGAGCGCTGGAAATTAATCCTCACTCTGCTTATGCAATGAGCGTGATTGTAGATGCGCAGGTTGAGCTTGGCATGTATGGCAACGCAATAAAAACGGCGCAGAGTATGGTAAATACAAGACCTGACTTAAGCTCGTACTCGCGAATTTCTTATTTAAGAGAGATACACGGTGATTTACCGGGAGCAATTGACGTTATGAAAATGGCAGTAAATGCGGGAGCCCCAAACGGTGAAAATACAGCATGGTGTACTGTACAGCTTGGCAATCTATATTTTAATGCAGGAGAAATTGATTCTGCAAAAATTTGTTATGATGCTGCTTTAGAAAAATACCCGGACTATGTTTATGCTCTCGGCGGATTAGCAAAGATAAAATTGCATAACGGAGATTATATAAGCGTGGTTACGATGCTTGAAAAAATTGCAGATAAAAATAAACTGCCGGAATATTTAATTTTATTGGGAGAAGCGTATAAAATTACAGGGCAGAATGATAAAACGGAAGAGATGTTTGCGAAAGTGAAATTCATTAATACTTACTTTAAAGAAAAAGGAGTGGATACGGATTTAGAGCTGACTTTGTTTAATATCAATCAGGGAAGAAATATAAAAGAGGCAGTAAAGACTGCTGAAAAATATATTAAAGAAGGCAATAACAGCTTTAAAACATTTCATACACTTGCATGGGCAGAGTACAAAAACGGAGAGACGGATTCAGCTGTAAAAAATATTGAAACAGCATTGAAGACAGGCATAAAAGAGCCGCTGCTATGGTATCATGCAGGTAAGATTTTTGAAAAAGCCGGAGATAAGGTGAAAGCGGAAAAATATCTTTCGTACTCACACAGCATTAACCCTTGGTTAGAAAAAATTGAATAATAATTTTATGAAAACTTCGGACTCTTTACGAAGCTCCTGCTTCGTAACGTTTGTTTTCTCAAGACAAGTGTTAACGAAGTAAAAGTAAATCAATTTAGAACACTACTGAAAAACTTGAACACTAATTTTATGAAAACAAAATTCCTTTTTTCCATTACTCTTCTGATTATCTGCTTTGCGCCTTCACTGATTTTTGCCCATCCTATTGATTTGGATAAATTGTCCAGACTGGATATAAGCTGGCTTTATTTGCAGCTCGGCTTCACTCATATTCTGCCTTTCGGCTTCGACCACATACTTTTTATTCTCGGATTATATTTGATGTGCAAAACAATGAAGCAGGTTATAATGCTTGCGACTACTTTTACCATAGCTCACTCTATAACATTAGGACTTGCAATGTTTAATGTTGTAAGTGTTCCTGCAAATATTGTTGAGCCGTTAATCGCAATTACAATACTTGCAGTAGCAGTGGAAGTAATTTTTGTAAAAGATTTTAAGAAGATAAACATAGCAATAGTGTTTTTCTTCGGGTTAGCTCACGGGCTGGGATTTGCCGGGGCGCTTCAGGAACTTGGTTTGCCGAAACAGGAATTCGGTTACGCGCTGGTGCTTTTCAATTTAGGGGTAGAACTTGGGCAGATTTCCGTGATAATGCTCGCGTATTTTTTGTTTGGCAAATGGACAAAAAACAAAGTTTGGTACAAACAAAAAGTGGCAATTCCCTTATCAATTGTTATAGGGCTTACGGCAATTTATTGGACTGTTGAAAGAGTGATAGAGGGGTGAAAATTGTTATAGAAAACGGATAGTTTTATTAGAAAATTCCTTTGCAAATGTTAAAAAGATTTTTAATCTTACAATTTACGATTATATTTTTTAGATTTAACCATGAGCAAAATACAAATAGAAATAAAAGACGAATACTTTGATACTTTCCTTAGTTTTTTAAATCTTCTGCCTGAAGATTTGATAAAGATAAAAATTGATTCGGAAATGATAGCAGATGAAAGCGACTTAATTTCATATAAAGCAGCTAAATCCGAATATGAAAAAGGAGAAGTTTTTACTCTTGATGAAATAATTAAGGAAAGAAAAGTTGTATAATATAGTATTCAGCAAAAGCGTAAAAAAATTTTTGAAAGAATTGGATGAAAAAACTTTTGCTGCATTTCTTGAAAAAATAAGTGTTCTACAAGCTGACCCCTATAAAAGGGATAATAATTTAGATGTAAAACCTCTCGTTAATCTTCCCAAAGGAAACTACCGTTTGAGAATCGGAAATTTTAGATTTTTATACGAAATAAAAGAAAAGGAAATAATTATTTTCTTTTATAAAGCCGGAACCAGACAAAGCATATATAATAAATCTTAAGATACTCTTGTATAAAATTTTTCTGTGTATTCCTGCACCATTCTTTCAGTGCTGAAATATCCCGCTAAATTTTTTATTGATGCGCGGATTTTTTTAATCCACTCTACAGGGATATTATGAGCATCCCTTAGATAAAATAAAGGAAGTATCTCTTTTTCCAAAGTTGTGTACATGGAGTTTGCCTCGAACCAGTCTTTTTCATCGAGTGAAACTGAGTCCGATTCATCTACCGAGTCAATTTTCCATCCGAACTCAGGCGCGTATGCCTCAGCCCACCAGCCGTCAAGAATTGAGAAATTTAGCCCGCCGTTTGCGATTACTTTCATTCCGCTTGTGCCTGATGCTTCCTGCGGGCGGCGGGGATTATTAAGCCACACATCGCAGCCCTGAACAAGACGCTTTGCAACTTCAAGCTCATAGTTCTCCAGAAAAATAATTTTGTGATTAAGCGAGTTGTCATTCATATAGGCGACTATCTCTGCAATAATTGCTTTGCCTTCATTATCTTTCGGATGAGCTTTTCCAGAGAAAATAAATTGAACAGGCATTTTTGGATTAGTTAAAATTTTTTTTAATCTCTCCAAATCCTTAAAAATTAAATTGCCTCTTTTGTATGTTGCAAATCTTCTCGCAAAACCGATTGTAAGAGCGTTTTCATCAAGCACTTCTTCTGCCTCTTTTACTTTTTCGTATTCTGCGCCCAGAGACTGAAGCTCGCTGCTGAAAGTGTCTCTTACGAAATTTATAAGCCGTCTTCGGTTTCTGTTTCGAGCCTTCCACAAATCTTCATCGGGCAGCGCGCTTATTTTATCCCAAATACCATCCTGATTAATCCAGTCTTTGCCGAAGCTGTTTATATAAAGACGCTCCGAGTATTTCGATAAAAATGTTTTAGTATGAATTCCGTTAGTGATAGAATCTATCTGCGATCTTTCGGCAGGCAGGTTCCACATTTTTCGGGATACCTCTCCATGAAGCCTGCTTACCCCATTGATAAAATTGGAGTTATTTATTGCAACTTCCGCCATATTGAAATGGCTGTTGGATGAGTCGCCATTGTACAAATCACCCTCTTCAAAAAATTCATCGAAAGATAGTTTTAATTTCTCTTCCGCGTAAGTTTTAAAATATTTTTCTACGAGCCATCTTTCAAAAATGTCTATTCCTGCGGGAACAGGGGTATGGGTCGTAAATATATTTGAGTAGTAACAGATTTTTTTCGCTTCGTGGTAGGAAATATGAAGTTCCTTCATTTTATCGGCAATCCGCTGAAAGCACAGAAAAGCTGAATGACCTTCATTTAGATGAAATGCTTTTATAGTATAGCCCAGTACGTCAAGCAGTTTTTTTCCTCCGATGCCAAGCAGTATTTCCTGTTGAATTCTTTTTTCAGTATCTCCTCCATAAAGTATATCCGTTATACGCTTATCATCAACTGTATTTTCATCAACGAAAGTATCAAGTAAAAATAAGTTAATTCTTCCTATCACCAGCTTCCATATCTGCGCCTTTACAACTCTTCCCGGTATTTCAACTGAAATTTTTACCGGACGGTAGTGGTCATCAGTAACAAGATGCATGGGGAGATGCTCGAAGTAATTTTTTTCATACAGCTCTGCCTGCTTCCCGTTCTTATCTATGTACTGCCGGAAATATCCGTATAAATATGCAAGTCCGACGCCGACAAGAGGAATGCCTAAGTCGGAAGAAGATTTCATGTGGTCGCCGGAGAGAACGCCAAGCCCGCCGGAATATAATTTAAGGCAGTTCGCGATTCCAAACTCCGCTGAAAAATATGCTATGGTAGGAGAAACTATATCGGAATAGTTTTCTTTAAAAAATGTATCAGCTGAAACGTATTTTTTGTAGTCAATGTACATTTCAGTTATTCTATCCTTTAGGTTTTTTTTCTCTAAAGTTTCAAACAGGTATGAATGATTTATCGTATCGAGAAATTTAATCGGGTTGCGGTCGCTCCATATCCAAAAATCTTTATTTATTTCTTCAAAGACTGAATAAAATTCATTGTTCCATGTCCATGATAAATTATATGAAAGCTCTTTAAGCTGGTTTAGTATTTCCTGCATTATTAATTCTTTTGTAAGGGAAAAATTTTAAAAGTTTTAAAAATAAACATTGAAAGGCGTTTTAACCACGTAAAAATTTCCCTATGTTTATTTTTTTCTAATAAGTAATTTATTTAAAAATAACTTTATGAAGAAGATTTTATTTCTTTTAGCTCTTTTTTCTGCGCCCGCATTTCTAAAGGCGGGAAATATTCATGAAGTAAAATATGAATATCAGGCTGATGTAAAAGTGAAAGTCGTTGAATATGAATATCAAGCTGACTTATTGGTATATGTAACGGACTATGAATATCAATCACAAGGTAAAGACCAGAACTGGTTTTTTGTAAAGTACGAATATCAGGCTGATACTAAAGTCTTTTTTGTTGACTATGATTATCAGGCAGATATAAAAATATTTTATGTGAAATATGAGTATCAGGCAAAATGGAACAAGCAAACAAAATTTACCGGAAGATTTAAAAAACAGAAATAATAAAAATGATTTTTCCCGTTAAGATAAACAGAACAGAAAGAAACTCACTGCTCATCGGATGGAATGACAACTCTTCGACTGAAGTTAGCATAACAAAACTGCGTGATGAATGCCCTTGCGTTCACTGCAAGGGGGAGTCAGTAATTTTCGATTCGTATATTCCGATAAAATCTCCGTTTAAAGCAGCAGGATTTTATGAGATAGATAAAATTGAAAGAATAGGAAACTATGCCATTCAAATAATATGGAAAGACGGGCATAATACGGGAATTTATTCATGGGAGATTTTACGAGAGTTGGGAGAGAAAAAATGAAAATTACCGTTCCTACTCTTCTTGTTGATAAAAAGAAAGCAATTGAGAATATCAAGTTTATGTCTGAAAAAGCAAAAAGGCATAAACTAATTTTCCGCCCGCATTTAAAAACTCCGCAATCCGTTCAGGCGGCAAAATGGTATAAAGAGATTGGAGTAAATAAGGCAACCGTTTCATCGTTCAGAATGGCTGAGTATTTTGCCGGAGAGGGATGGGATGATATTACAGTTGCTTTTCCTGTGAACGTACTCGAAATAGATAGAATAAACTCTCTTGCAGAAAAAATAAATTTGAATATCTTATTTACATCTCATGAGGCAGTTTCATTGCTTTCGGAAAAGTTAAAATTTCCTATAGGATTTTTTATAAAGATAGATACAGGAATGCGAAGATCAGGAATCGAGCCGGATAATTTTAAAATGATAGATGATGTTTTAAACGAAGCAAATAGAAACAATAAATTAATATTTAAAGGATTTCTTGCTCATTATGGACACACATACAAAGCAAAATCAACCGAAGAAATAAAAAGCATCCACGAAAAGAGTCTATTGGAATTGAAAAGGTTAAAAGATAATTACAAAAGGAATTTCCCTGATATTATAGTTTCAGTTGGTGATACTCCGTCGTGCAGCCTCATGGATAACTTTGACGGCGCAGATGAAATTCGTCCCGGCAATTTTATTTTTTATGATTTGCAGCAATGGCGAAACGGCTCATGTTCATTAGATAAAATTGCGGTTGCAATGGCATGTCCGGTTGTCGCAAAAAACGAGGAGAGAAAAGAAATAGTTATTTATGGCGGCGGAGTGCATTTCTCGAAAGATTCTTTCGTAATGGAAAACGGAGTTACTGCATTCGGCTATATTGTAAATCTGAATGAAAGCGGATGGGATTTGCCCGATAAAAAAAGCTATGTAAGCTCACTTTCGCAGGAGCACGGTATAATAAAAGCATCGGATGAATTGTTTTGTAAAGCTAAAATCGGTGATGTTGTGGGAGTTTTGCCGGCGCACTCATGTATGACGGTAAATTGCATGGGGAGATTTCATACTTTAGAAGGGGAAGAGCTTTCAGTGATGCAGAATTAATTTTTTTTTATTTCTTTAACTTATTTATCACCTTCTCAATTCTTTTTCTTTTTGTTTCTTTTTCTACATCGTTTAATCTTCCTTGCAGGGTTTTGACGAAAAGCTCTTTATTTTCGGCAGTAATAACAGGAAGCGCCCTTTCCGCATACATAGGCAGCTGATTTGTTGCGCTGATTTTTAACTGATGTATCAAGAGGTTAAATGCTTCTTTGGAATATTTTTTGACAGCCGTTAGCTTAATAAGAATGTTCACTGCATAATCCTTAGTAATTACCGAACCTTTATCCGCTATATCAATAATCTTTGGAAGAGCAGCATATACAATCTGCGGATTTTCGCTGACTATAAAGCTTACGGCAGTCATTGCTCCCCATTGCATTCTATTACTCTTGGAATCAAGCTGCCGGATAATTTCTTTTGCATAAGGGGAAATTAACTCCGGTTTCCGCTCTCCGGTTTCATAAATCACCTTGATGCAGTCATGCTGTATATCCTTGCCTGCGTTTTGCAAATTGTCAATCAGCTCTTTAACCGCGCCTTTGTCTCCCTTTTCTGCTATTGCTATTGCAAGCTCAACATTTGGAGCTTCGTCTCTTCTATTTAATGATGAAGCTAACTTGCTTATTACTGACATAGTCTTTTGTTTATTAAAATACATTTCCGGTAACCAAAAGTAGTTAAATGGTTTCCGTATTACAATGCTCTCTCAAACGCGAATTCAAGGGATAAAAATTTAATATACTTTATCATATTTAACGGATTCATTAAATTATTATTAATGCTTCCGTCCCCGAAAAACCGGAATATAAATTCCAGAATCAATTTTTCCCAAGAAACTTTTCTTAATTTGTGAATAAATGAAAGAATTGAAATTAACTGCAATACTGAAGACCTTTTCGAAAGAGGAAATAAGAGATTTTGAAAAATTTCTTCAATCTCCATTTCTGAATACAGCGGGCGTGTATGTGCTGAATTTTTTTCAGCGCTTGAAAAAATATTATCCTGATTTTGAATCGGAAAATTTTACGAAGCAATCAGTTTTTAAGTCAATGTATCCGAAAGAAAAATACAATGATACCAGACTAAGGAAACTCATATCCGAAACAATGAAACTTGCTCTTGAATTCATCAGCATTAAGAACTTCCTTAATGATGACCACTCTAAGGGTATGTATATGCTTGAAGAACTGAGCGAAAGAAATATAGATTCTATTTTTGAGATAAAAAGTAAGGAAATGATGAAACGGCTTGAAGCTGAAAAGGTGAAAGACTATCAATATTATCAGAAGAAATACGATATTATTCAGAGCGCAAAATCATTTTATTTTAACAGGGAAAGGAAAAAATCAATTGCGCTTTTTGATGAAGAAATAAATTCACTATCGAAATACTTTGCTTTGCTTTTTATTCACAAGTTTATTGAGCGGTTCAAAGAAAAACACAGCTTCACTGATGCAAATTTTGCTTTGCCCTTTTTTAATGAAATTAGCAATTACGCTGCCGAAACTTATTCGGGTAAGGAAAATCTTTTTGATTTATATTATACCGAGCTATTGCTTCACTTAACAGGGGAGGAAAAATATTATTTTTCACTAAAGCATATAAAAGAGAAAGTGTTTAATAAAATTGAAATAAGTTCTCTTTCAAATATATATTCTACTCTTGCAAACTATGCCGCAGAACAGCAGGAAAACGGAAAGGTGAATTACCTGAATGAAATATTTATCCTCTATAAAGAGATTCTTAAAAGGAAGCTATATGGAAATATTTTTTCGGAGTTTCTTTTCGTTAACATAGTTACAACAGCTTTACGGCTTGGTGAAATAAAGTTTGCAGAGAAATTTATTAACGATTATAAAAATAAAATGAACAGGGAAGTCAGGGAAGATACTTATAACTACTGCCTTGCGAACATTTTGTTTTCGAAAAAGAAATTCTCTTCTTCGCTTGAGGCGATTTCAAAAATAAACTTCAGCTTTCCTCTTCATAAATATCTTGTAAAAAATCTTACTCTGAAAATTTATTTCGAGCTTAATGAAGCAGATTCAATTTTCTCTTTAATAGACTCGTATAAGCACATTTTGAAAAGAGATAAATCTGTTCCGCAGAACGTGAGAATGCTTATTACAAATTTCGCGAACTTCATAAGGGAGATGATAAGAATCAAAAACGGTGAAAAAAAGCTTGAAGATATTGAAGTTAGAATAAAAAAATCCGTTACAGCGGAAAAATTGTGGCTGCTCTCAAAGGTAAGTGAGTTTAAATAATTCAATATTATTTATATCTTTTTGAAAACTAACCTCATGAAAAGTATATCAACTGCCGCAGGAATTCTGCTGACAGGCATTATCGCCTTTCTCAGTTTTTCTGTCCAATCACCATTTATCAAAAACAAAATTGATACAGAAAGTTTTTCGGACGAAAAATCCGAAAAGAAAACCGAACCGTCAGAATGGTTTTATACTCAAAGGGCATATCCGTATGACGATATCCCCGTTGAAAAATATTTTGATGCAGTAGAGAAGAAAAAAAATTTCCCCGCTTCACTTAGCGCCAGCGCTCCGTGGAATCCGATTGGACCAACTAATATCGGAGGACGCGTAAACTGCGTTACGGCGGATCCGTTAAATCCTAACATCATCATAATAGGCGCTGCTGCGGGAGGAATTTTTAAAACAACTAACGGAGGGCAAAACTGGTCTTCTAAAACAGATTTTGCTCCGGCTTTGGGAATGGGATGCCTTGAGATGGACCCGAACAACTCAAACATAATTTATGCAGGTACTGGTGAAAGTAATGCTGCAATAGATTCTTATCCCGGTTACGGAGTTTTAAAATCAACAGATAAAGGCGATACTTGGAGTGTAATAGGATTATCTGAAGTATTAAATATTTCGGCTATAAAGGTACATCCGCTGAATTCCAATATTGTTTACGCCGGAGGCATGGGGTATCGCTCTAAAAGTGTTAATAAAGGAATTTATAAATCTACTAATTCCGGCGCTACATGGACTAAGGTTCTATTTGTTTCCGATTCTACATCGGCAATTGACATAGGGATAGATTACACTGACGTTAATATTGTATATGCAGCTATGTGGCAGAGAGTAAGACCTCCAAATGTTTCAAGCACGGGAGGATTAACAAGCGGATTATACCGTTCAAGCAACGCAGGACAAAATTGGACATTACTTGGAACTACAAACGGCTTGCCTGCGCCTTCGGCAACAACAGGACGGATTAATATAAATGTATCAAGAGCAAATTCTTCCAATGTTTATGCAATTTACAAAACTACATCAGGAAATAATATAAGCGGAGTATATAAATCAACGAACAAAGGATTAAACTGGACAAGTCTTCCTATTACCGGAGTTAACTCATCTGGTTTTGACTGGTATTTCGGCTTGATTGAGACTGACCCTTCCAATTCTAACACGCTTTACATAGGAAGCGTAGATGTATTTCGAACTACTAACAACGGGACAAGCTGGACAAATCTAACGAATGCTTATTCCGGCACATTCGACCAGCAGCATCCCGACCAGCATGCTCTATGGATAAGCCCTACGAACGGACAGCTTTTAATCGGCGGAAATGACGGAGGAATTTTTATATCTACAAACGGCGGAACGAACTGGAGTAAAAAATATGAATTGCCGATTTCCCAATATTATGCGGGCTGCATTGACTTTCTAAATCCTTCAAAAAAATATGGAGGCACTCAGGATAACGGCTCACACGGTTCAATAAATGCAGGTCAAGCCGGCTGGGAAGTATTGTATGGCGGTGATGGTTTTCATTGTCAGGTTGATTACACTAATTCAAGCGTGATTTATATGGAATCTCAAAATGGCGGTATAGGCAGAAGCGATGACGGAGGAAATTCGTTCAACGATATTTCTTCGGGACTTGATTTAACGAGAACAAACTGGTCATCTCCTTATATGCTTGATATACAAAATTCGAGCATTGTTTATTTTGGTTCGTACAAATTGCACAGGTCAACAAATAAAGGCGCAAGCTGGACAGCAATCAGCCCGGATTTAACCAAGGGCGCAAACGGCAGATTAGGAACAATTACTTGTATGTCAAATGCAGTTTTGGCTTCCACTCAAAGGGTGATTTACACAGGCGCTGATGACGGAAGAGTGATGGTAACAACAAACTCAGGAACAAACTGGACGGAAATTTCTTCAACTCTTCCCGTGAGATACGTTACGGATGTTGTATGCGATAAAAGGAATCCCGCTGTAGCTTATGTTACCTTGAGCGGTTTTAATATGGATGAGAATAATACGCGCATATTCAGAACAACAAATTACGGTGTATCGTGGGCAAATATTTCCGGTAACCTTTTGAATGTTCCTGCAAACTCTCTCATTATAGATTATAATAAAGATTCTACTCTGTTTGTCGGAACCGATGCCGGTGTTTATTACACTACAAAGCTTGGAACTAGCTGGGTTCAGCTGGGGACGGGGCTGCCGAATGCCCCTGTGTTCGATTTAATCTATCATCAGGCAACATCAAAGCTTATAGCAGCAACACATGGAAGAAGTATGTTTGAAACCGATATTTCTAATCTTCCGAGCAGCGTCGGGAATATTTCGCAAGCTGCCGGTGATTTTGTTTTAAAACAAAATTATCCTAATCCGTTTAACCCTGAAACGAAAATTTCTTTTTCATTGAATAAAAAATCGAATGTAACGCTTAAGGTTTTTGATTTAACGGGAAAGGAAATAGCAACTCTCTTTAACGGTGTAAAAAATGCAGGCAGTTATGATGTAAAATTTAACGGGGCGAACCTTGCAAGCGGTGCATATTTTTATAAACTTGAGAGTGAAGATTTCAGTGATGTAAAAAAGATGATGCTTATAAAATAATTTTAATAAAAAGACCTTTATCTGATATTTTCAGATAAAGGTCTTCTACTTTTTGCCAAAGAAAATTTACTTTACTAAAAGCATCTTTTTCGTTTCGGAAATATTTCCTGCCGTTAACTTGTAAAAATAAGTTCCTGTAGGAAGAGCCTCTGCGTTAAATTCAATTTTATATTCCCCTGCAGATTTATAGTCATTCACTAAAGTTTTTACCAGCTTCCCTGAAATATCATACATATTAATATTCACAAATCCGTTTTTTGCAATCGTAAATTTAATAGTTGTTTCAGGGTTAAACGGATTAGGATAGTTTTGTTTCAGTGAGAAATTGTTTGCAATTTCAGAGGTGGAAAAAGTATTCGTAAGCAATTCCTGCGGCTGATAGTAGATAGCGTAACTTGTGGCAATAAATATTTTGCTGTCAAAATTTATAATGTCGTTAAAATCGGTAAAAAGAAAATTTGTTCCTGTTACATCTACCCAGTTTGCGCCGTTATTGTGAGAACGAAACAAACCTCTGCCGCCGAAAATTTGAGTGCAGAATAAATTTGTTCCTACTCTTATTATTGATGAAACATAAGGGTCTGCGCCAAGTCCGTCATTTAGCATAGTCCAATTTGCTCCGGCATTTGTAGAGCGGTGCACTCCATGACCAGTACCAAGGTACATATCTGTCCCTTCGAGATATATTGAAAACACTTCAGGAAAAAACCCCTGATAGAATTGCACGGCATTCCAGCTTGCGAAGTTATCAGCTGATTTTAATAATGTCGGGCTTGTTCCGGTACATCCTGCAAATATTACTCCATTCAGTTTAACCATACATGTAACCTGCTTTTGCGCGCCATAGAAGGAAGTAGCTGCCCACGAGTTTCCATCATCAGTTGATTTGAAAATCCCGTTATATCCTCCTCTGTATAAAGCAGTTCCGTCTTTTAGAATGCAGCTTGCCCTTAAATCAAAACCTGATAAGCCGTTATTCATTCCCGTCCACGAGCTTCCGTTGTTTGTTGAGTAAAAAACTCCGTCATCCGTTAAAGAATAGAGTCTGTTTTCTATTAATGAAACGCTGTTAGTTGTTAAGCCATTTCCGTTGTTTGATGCAAACCAGTTTATCCCGTTATCTGTTGATTTATAAACTCCGTTTCCGCCTACTGCTGCGTACAAAATATTTCCTGCGGAAATTATTTTTTTTGCATTAACGCCTAATGCAGCAAGACCTGAAATTTTTTGATTCCAGCTTGCTCCGTTATCTGTAGAAATATAAACACCTTTTGAATAAGTGCAGGTGATAAGTTTTCCGGGCAGAGATGTAAGCCAGTAAAAATACGGGAACGAAACCGGAAGCCCTGCGCTGACAGAGTTCCACATGTTTGTTCCGAGAACAAATACTCCTCCATTGCATGCAACATAAAGGGAGTTGTTGAAAACATAAACACATCTTAGATTCAGTAAAGTGCCGGTGAGATTATAGTTAGCAGCAGTCCAGCTTGCCCCGTTATTTGTTGACATATAGACTCCGCTTCCAAAAAATGTAGAGTACAAATTTCCGTTATACAAAGCAAACGAGGTTGCAGCGCCGGATGGCAGCCCTGTATTTGCCGGAATCCAATTTGCAAAATTCCCCGATGAATAATAAACACCCTGAGTCGTTCCTATATACAAAGTATCACCTTTAAAAAACAAGCCGTCAGCATCAGGCATCGCGCCTAAAGAGGACGTAATATTAATCCAGTTATTTCCCAGATTAGTCGAGCGATAAACTCCGCTATCAGTTGTAATAAAAACATCTGTTCCTTTGCTGATGCTTTTTGTAATGTACTTTGCTTTTCCGCTAAGTCCATTATTAATTTTTTGCCATGAAGCTCCGTCGTTTGTTGTTCTGTACATTCCGCCGGGACCGGAATTGGAATACTGCGCTCCCATAAAAATTGTGCTTCCGATATTCGCGAAGCAAGTAGGATAAAAGCCATAGTCGGTTATCCCGCTATTAACCGGAATCCAGTTTTCTCCTCCGTTGGAAGATTTGAATACTCCGCTGCCGTTGCTGCCGGAGTAAATAGTATTGGTGGAAGGAACTGCATAAACGGAAAAAACTATTCCGCCGTCAACACCGGCATTTGCCCTCGACCATTGCGAAAAAGAATTGCAATAAAAAAATAAAGCAAGAACTACAAAAAAATTTTTCATAAAAAATAATAACATTTTGGGAAATAATTTTACTCTCCCATGCGGGGGTGGGAGTTTATCGGTGGACGGTGTTGTATTGTAAATCTATTACAAAAGAAAAAAAGAATCAACTTATTCTTTAGGGCGAGAGCCGTGATAAATTCCAGCCTCCTTCGGTTTTCTCATAGCATATTCTGTCGTGAAGGCGGTTTTCTCTTCCCTGCCAGAATTCAAAGTAATCAGGGATAAGCCTGAATCCTCCCCAGTAATCGGGCAAAGGAATTTCCGTATCGGAAAATTCTTCCGAATATTTTTTAAATTTATCTTCGAGTTCTTTTCTGCTTTCGATTTTTGAGCTTTGGATTGATGCCCATGCTCCTATGCGGCTTTCTGCCGGCCGGGAATCAAAGTATGCTTTTGACTCTTCTTTAGTAACTTTCTCTATAATGCCCTCTATTCTTATCTGCCTGTGAAGCTCTTTGAAGAAAAATAAAATAAAGCCGTTCGGGTTTTCAATCAGTTCTTTGCTTTTACGGCTGAGATAGTTAGTGTAAAATACAAACCCCTTATCATCCACTCCTTTCAAAAGCATTATCCGTGATGACGGTTTTCCCTCCTTTGAACAGGTCGAAAGAATAAATGCGTTTACGTCTTCGGTTCCGGCATTCATGGCTTCGGCAAACCAGTTTTCAAATTGAACAAAAGGGTTCTTATCAGTATCTTTTATATCAAACTCTTTTGAAATATACTCTCTTCTTAAATCTGCGTAGTTCATATTAAATAATTTTTATTAATAAAGTTTGGAATAAAAGAGGAAAAATTAAATTCAATAATTAATCTATAATGAAAAACAGAGTATGGCGGCAGGAAATCGGCACAACTTTTACAGAAAAATCCGTAAATATATTGGAACTTAACCCGGTATTTGTGAATTAAAAATATTATATATTGAATTTAATCTTAAATTTAAGATGACTAAATTTAGGGCTTTAGTAAATGAAGGATAATTTGCCACAAAATACAGACGAAAAGTATATAAAGTACGACGAATCCAAAACTCTTGAGCAGTATATTCTGGAAGATATTGAAGCATACGAAAACGGAAAAGACAGAAATATTCCGCATGAAGAAATAACAGAAACCGAAATACAGCCGGAAGAGCAAAAAACAGAAGAAGAAAAACCAGAGGAAGAAGTTCAGCCAAAGGCGCAGGTTCCTGAACCGGGAGAAAGCAATTACCAGATAAACTTAATAAATGAAAATTTATTAAGAATCAGAGTTAAAACAAAAAAAGGCGTTAATATAGATTGCTCCGTTAAAGACACAAAGTCTTCGGCGGAAACTCAAAGCAACAGGCTTTATCTTCACCCGAAATCCGGGAATGAAGTTCAGGAAGTTGAAATTATCATTTCAATTGACCCTTCTACAGGCGAGCTAATCGTCGAAAAAAAAAAAGATGAAAACGGATATATAACTCCGCAGCCCGTTATTACTCCAAATCCGGCAGTGGAAAATCTTATCATGCCGGTTGACCTTGGCAGACCCGACGAACCGATAATACCGCTTACCGAAGATGAAATTCTTGAGCAGAAAATAGGGAAAAAAAATCCGTACCATTTAGGCAGGCTTTTATACCGCAGAAACATGACAATCGGTATTATTTCAGCGGTTGTGTTTGCATGTTTGTGCACTATATTGTTTTACAATTTTTATGGCAAAGCTGAAACGAAAAGCGTTGCTCCTGAATCGAGGTTAATTATCTTAAATGATATTCCTACTAAAATTAATTTTAAGGAATACGAAGACCCTAATAAGCCGAAAGAGGAGCAAAAGCCCCCGACAACTACTCCTGACCCAAATGCGCCTCCTACTATAAAGCAAAATATTATTAGAGCGCCAAAAATTAAAAGACCTAGAATTAACACTCCGCAGGACTCTTTATTGACTAATGATGCTACAAAAGAGCTTGATTCATTAAGAAAATTACAGGCATCGAAGGACAGCCTGAAAAAATTGGATTCGCTGAAGAATCTGACTTCAAAAACAGATTCTATGAAAATTGATTCTTTAAGCGCATTCAATAATAAAGACGTTGGATTGTTTTTGCCTTACAAACAGTTTGCCCCTAAGTGGTCTCTGATTGATTCCCGCCAAATAAACTCTCAAACAACAAGTTTTGAGGGGGTTCTTTTAGTGGATTCAACAAATGCTGCTGCTAAAATGAATTTTTTCATTTTCCTTGATAATGACCCAAAGAAGTTTGACGATGTGTTTAAAGACAAGTCGCAGCTTTTCCCGATGGCAGATTCTTCCATGATTGCTTACGTGCTTCCTCCTTATACTCAAATCGGAAAGACAACATATTCATTTTATATTTTCGGAAAGACCCACAAAATAAATGCTACTTTACAAGTAAGCAAAGAGTTTTTTGAACAGTATAAACCTGTAGCGGAAAATATTATTAAATATATGAGGGTTAGATAAGAAGATACACACTCTCATTTATCCGCAAAAAAACATTCTAAAGCAAAAAAGGCTTACCGCAAGATGTAAGCCTTTTTTATTGGAATCTGCTGCCAAAGGGGGAGTGGCACAAAACCTTCGGCAACAGATGAATGACACCTTATATTAAATTAAGTAAAATACTTAAATCTTTCGAAGAACCTCAAACTGCTCATATCCGGAAAATATGAGCTTATCTTGTCTGATTCTTTTTCTTCCGTATTAGTAATGTTACAGCTTTTCGGGTAAACTATTTTGTTATCGGATATCTTTAGCTGAGCATCGCCTGCTTCTGCATTATCCCCCGATAAATAAATCCAGCATTTGAACATTAATATGTCCTTTCTAATTATAGTTGTTAGGGGGAGGTAGAATTCTATTCTAAAATTAATCTATAGGTTGAATAAGAATAATTTTTCCGTCATCGGAGTAAACGATTTCGTAAAGTCTGCCATCAATATAAACGAATTCAGAATAGTTGTTTCCTGAAATACTACCGGGATAAACCGGTCTTTCAGGCAGTGTTTCTGAACTAGCAGGCTTTACTAAAAAAAATAAAACAAAAACTGAAATTGAAACTATTAAAAGTTTTAGGTATTTCATTTGTTCCTCCAGGGTTTAGTGTTAATATTGTAATGATGGTGCGCAAAAGCAAAACTTTTTGTCGAAAAAAATAAAACAGCTGAGTTGACATTATTGATTATTTTCTGGTTTTTTTGAAAAAATTTCAATAATTTAAGGTTATAAAAATAAAATGTAAAAAAATGATAAATTCTCATTTTATTGACGTTTTAAAGACATTTAATCCTCAAGAGCTGGAAGGTTTTAAAACTTTTCTTGATTCTCCTTACTTTAACAAGAGGAAGAAGCTTGTTGAATTATTTAATGTCGTAAAGAGTTACTATCCCTTTTTTACAGATGAAAATTTTACACGGGAAAATATTTTTAAAAAAATTTATAAAAAAGAAGACTTTAATTATGGAAAAATAAATGAAGGGTTAAGCGCTTTATATAAGCTGTCAATGAATTACATTAAACAAAATGCTATTGAAAAAAATAAATTATACCCCGATGTAATGTTGATAGAGGAACTGCGAAAGAGATCGCTAAAAAATATTTTTACAATTAAAGATCGAGAAATTAAATCAGAGATAAATCAATTTAATGAATTAGACTCGAATCTTTTCCTTAAACAGTATCTTATTGAGATTGAAAGAGCAAACTATGTAATTTTATTTGGCAAAAACCATAGAAAAGAGAGAATTGATGGTTATTTAAATGTGATGAGAAATATTATGGTGTCCCTTACAAATTTTTATATATCTGAAATTATTTCTTTAAGCGTAAACAATTTCAACTATTCAATTTCCTACTCTAGCGAAAGCGGCATTATATTTGAAAAAATTCATAAGTCAGGGTTAATCCAAAGCCTTTTTAAAATTATTGAGCCATTTAATCAATATGACTTTTATTTGAGGCTTTTAAATTACTTTTTTGAAGCAATATCTGACATAAATAATAGCAATAAGTATTACGAATATAAGAGCGCGGTTTTTGAAAATTTGAAGAAAATGAGCACGGATGATATTAACTACCATATTCAGTGCTTATCTTCGTATTGTATAATAAAGAAAAGGCATGAGAAAAGTGCAGAAGAGTTTTCAAAAGAATATGTTAATCTACAGGAAATCATACTTGAAAAGAAATTGTTTATTGATAGCAGGTCAGAATTTCTACATAAAGATTTGTATATAAATCTTTTAACAAATTATGATAGCCTTAAAAATAAAGAAAAAGTAAAATTTCTTCTTCAATACTCAAAATATCTTCACCCGGAATTACGTAATGATTTAAAAAACTATGGAGAGGCATTATATCATTTTCTCAATTTCTCTTATCAAAAAGCATTAATAAAATTGTATACAGTTAAATTGGACGATAAGTCTCTTGAATCAAGAGTTAACAATCTTCAGATAAGGTGTTTGTATGAAACAAATGATTTTGTGAGATGTGTAGAAAAAATCAATTTGTATAAAAAGCAAAATAGAAAAAATAATTTTCTTTCTAAAAAGAAAATTGATAAAGAGCTTGCTTTTCTTTTATTGGTAGAAAACTTAATAAAAGTAAAAGAAAACAAAGGAAAGTTTGATGCTGAATTCCTTAAAAACAAAATCGAAAAAGATGAATTTATTCCCTCAAAAGAGTGGCTTATTGAAAAATGCTACGAGCTTTACGAAAAGCCGAAACAGATTTCCAATTATTGAAAAGCTCCCCGCAGTTACCTGCGGGGTTTTTTATAGCAGGGAGCAGACTATAATTGCTTTTTGAGTCATGAGAGTTTATTTTAAGAGAGTCATTTTTTTTACTTCACTTACACCATCAGTTTCTAACCTGTAAAAGTAAACACCGCTCGAAAGCCCTTCGCCCGAAAAACTTGCTTCATAATATCCGGGCTGTTGATATTCCGAAACAACCTTTTCAACAACTCTGCCGTTAATATCATATACTATCAGACTTACGAAAGATGAGTTGTGTATTCCGTATCTGATGTTAGTTGTAGGATTAAAAGGATTGGGAAAATTCTGCATTAGCTCTATAGAGTTCGGTACAAATCCTTCAATCTTTTTTATTGAAGTAACACTTTGAACTATAGGGGAAAGCTGTCTTATTACATCGTTCATTCCTTCCGATAAATCAGGGTGAACTTTATCTGCTCCAAGAAATCTGTTTTCATTAGAGCTGAATAAGGCATATAAATCAAGCCCGCGCTTCACCTTCGGGTTAGCGGCATTTTCGTTCATAACAGTGTTCCATATATCCCTGTATTGAATCTGCGTAGAAGCATCTACGAAACTTTCTTTAGTATGATGAATAGAATTGTAAACAACCTTTACTCCTAATCCATTCAAAAAAGAAATATAATTTCTCATATCATTCCCGAAGCTTGAAGCAGGGTATCCGTTATGAGCATTGTTTGCTCCGAAAAAGAAAACTGCAATAGGGTATGCAGTATGGTTTGCATATCTTCCTCCAGCAAGATATTCGTTGTGATAGTCATTATACCAATCGGAGTGCTGCGAGCCGTTTACACCTCTATTTATAACAGATATTTTTTTTCCGGTTGATAAGCGCAGAGCAGTCTGAAGCATGTGGGCTGCATTATCCTGATAATTATATGACTCATCTCCGCAGCGTATAAGTGTTTTCAACATGCACTGGTCTCCGTAATCTATAAGCGAGTGTCCCCATAACACAATGTGGAGAGTGTCTGCTCCGCTTAAAACCGGCTCTGCCGATGTTGTAAAATTTATCACATTACTTGAAGGCGACCAAAGGCTGCCGTTATTGTAAATTGCGTTTGCAATGTACTGCTGCCCCGCTTTGCAGCCTAAAATATTTTTTGAGGTCAAGTCGTATTGGTCTGCAGTAAAAGGAAAAGACATCCAGCTTCCCGAAGTATCGCACTGATTCCACCATGTGTCCATTACCGTATCGCCTGCCGCTTCTCTTATTATCCAACGCGTATTTTTTACCTCCGGTGATACGTTTGTAAGAGTTAATGTAAAGCTGCCCCATGTAATATTTGAAACAGAAATTACCGGAGCGCTTAACTGAGCATAAATAGGGAATGAAACGAGAAGAAATAAAATTAAGATTTTATGTTTCATATTCTTGTTTTGAAGATTTCTATTTGTTCTATTATTTAGGTTTAAAATTATTTGTCAGTATTTTTTCTTACAACCGGCAACAATAAACCGATAGCTATTTTACCACCATCATCTTCTTTGTATCAATAAAATCTTCAGTTGTCAGCCTATAGAAATATACGCCTGATGAAAGGTCATAACCGCTGAATTTAGTAATCTGCTTTCCTGCCCGTCTGTATTCATCAATTAAAGTAGCAATCAATTTTCCTGTAATATCAAAAACCTGCAGCTTAACGCCTCCGCCTTTTTTCATATTGAATTCAATCGTTGTTAATGGATTAAACGGATTCGGATAGTTTTGCTTCAGGTAATAGTCGTTCACAATGGAGCCGTTGTTTCCGATTACCGATGGGTCTTCGGATAAATCGCGGATATAAATTCCTCTCCCAAATGTTGCAGCAAATATTATAAAGTGGTCAGATACAAATCCGCTGTCTATATATGTCATTTCGGTAACCTTTACCGCTTTAGGAGCGCCATTATCCCATTTGTACCAGTGGTTACCTCCGTCAGTTGTGCCAAAAAATCCGAATCCCTGTGTGCCCACATATATTTTATTAGGGTCAGTCGGATGGGCAACAACATCTGCCATCGGAACGTCATCCAATCCTGCTCCTGTTATGTTCACCCAGTTTAACCCAAGGTTTGTTGAGCGGAAAATTTTATTTCCAACTGAATTTGTTCCGCTCGTTATTGCGAATGCTATGTTCGGGTTACGCGGGCTGAATCTCACGCGCTCGATTTGATTTTTTCCGACTCCGTTTGGAGTTCTGTCGCCCCACGTTCCGCCGCTGTAAACTTTCAGCTTTCCTGTATTAACTCCTCCCGTATCATTGGGGCATGCGAAGACCGTTCCGTTATCACTTACTGTTATCATTCTGTTAATAAAGTATGGTCCTGTGGGGCAGTTTAAATCGTTCCATGAGCTTCCGTCGTTAGTTGACATCCATACGGTCTTGCATACGTTTGTATATAAATTTACTGGGGACTGTTTGTCGGTTCTGATACATTGATACCATTGACCGCAGGGATTGGATATATTTGAACTTATATCTGACCAAGTTGTATAATCTCCTCCCGATGTGCTTTTGAACCATCTGAATGGAAGTCCTCCTGTAGGAAAAACTCCAACACTGCAATAAACTTTATTGGTATTAAAAGGATGAAAAGCCACTCCTGAGCCGTCGCCTCCAAGAGTCATCTTATAATTATCACCGCCAAGATGAGAAATGCAGACACCATTGTGTTCCAGCCCGATTGCCTGGTCAAGCTCGAATGAAGGACTTATTGCAATGTAAAAAATTTCAGAGCATGCCATTACATTATCAGGTGTGAACCATGTTGCCCCTTTATCGGTCGATTTAAAAACTCCACCATCGCAGGTGCACCAGACTTCTGTGTTACTCTTCCATGCAATTGATGTTACGTCCGGGTGCATATAGTTATCATCCACTTGTGTCCACTCAGTTCCGCCGTTTGTTGAGCGCGCCATAAAAACACCTCCTGCAATTACCGTATTCGGGTCGTTCGGGCAAACGCCAATGGCGCAATTATTGAATCCCTGATTACCTAAGATTGCCCGTGCATTTGTATCTAAAGACCAGTTTGCTCCGCTATTAGTGCTTTTGGCAATGCCGAATGTTTTATTTGTTAAATCAACTATGTTTGCGAACAAAAAATTCGGGAAGTTTTTGCAAACAGTAATTCTGGAATTTCTTATTGTAGTAGCGGGCTGGTAAATGAGATTCCAGTTTAATCCTGCATTAGTTGATTTATAAAATCCTCTTCTTATTGAACCTTCTCTCACCGCATACATTATATCAGGGTTTGAAGGGTCAAGCTGAAGGTCTGAGATTCTTTGAAAGTTTTCAATTGTTGTATCGCCAACAATAATTTTGTCCCAGCTTGAGCCGTCATTTGATGTTCTGAACAAACCCTCCGAAGAAGCTGCGAGAATTATGTTCGGATTTGTTCTGTGAAACTTTATTGAGTTGAACCAATACGGAGTCTGCCCTGGCAGGTTTTGCTGCTGGAATGTTGCAGCATTATTTCTGGTTCTCCAAAGCCCTGTACCTCCGTCATCATTTCCGGGGCGGTAAAGTCCTGTACCGACAAAGAAATCTGAATCATGTGCCGGATGAGTTGCAAATGCTCCGATTTTTTGCGTGTTTAGGTTTTCAGAATAAGGAATAGGAACAGTTAAAAAAGGTCCTGCCCACAATCCGCCGTGGGCAGAGGCAATCCAGTAATTGCCGTTGCGGTCGAAATCTACCATCATACATCTGCCGGTATATTTTTGCAGAACATCTGAAGAATACATGTTTCTGATTCCCGCGGGACCATACATAGACCACGGGATTAACTGCGCATCTTCCTGTGAGCGTTTGTTCTTGTGGTAATTATCAAGATTGTTCCAGATTTCGTTTTGCTTTTCTGGAGAAATATTTACAAATCTTTTGTTTTCAAGTTCGGCATCTTTTTCTTTGTTTTCAAAATTTTCTTTTTCTTCGTTTTCAAATATTTCATGCTTACCCGATTCATTTTCTATTTTGTCGTTGCTTTCTTTTAAAATAAAAGCAGTAAGGAAAACTGCTGCTGCAAAAAGAGAGAAGAGAGAAATCTTAAATTTCATAAGACTATTATTAAGGTTATTAAAATTAAAGTTATAATTGTCAGCAGTACAATTGTCAAAAATTTTCTTTTTACTTTTGCTTTTAGGCTGACTGCTGCTATAACTAGATTTGATAGGGAGCCGAGAAAGAGATAAGATTGTCTTTCAGAGAAAATTATAGCCGTTACCAATATCGCGGCTATTGTTGTTACCAGGTATATTAAGACAAGATTTTCGTATCTCATAAAGATTTCTGATACAAAAATACCTTTTTTGCCCTCCTTCAGGCATTAAATATTATGACTTTTTTATGTAAAAAAGCGACAAATTCTGTTTCTTAACCGATTTTTAGAGTCCGGCGCTTTAGTACATTAATAATATAGTGAAATTTTTGCGCGGCTGTCTAACAGTTTATTTTGAGTTTGTATCTTTTAAACCGATTCTGGTGAATGAATATATCAAAATGGTAGTGATTTGGAGTTTTTCTTTTGCTTATGTTCTTTTCAATAATTCAGGCAAAAATCGTTTAGCTTTGAAAAGAAATTCATTTTTATGAAAATCTAATCACTAAACTTATAATAAACAAAAATATATTATTTCGAGTAGGTAATATGAGCAAAACACTGCAATTTTGAGCTTAGGAAATCAATAGCAAGAGATATGGGTGTAACTGACTTTCTTCGTAATGAGGAAAAAATCAAAATGTATTGTAGTTTTAAAGAATGAATATTTTGTGGGATTTTTCAACCAGAAACAGGTTTTTAGCAGCTTTAACGGTCTTGCAACTTTTGCTATACTTTTACGAATACATTATTATTATATTCCACTCGCACAACCTCCTATATACTCGCACATAAATAGGAAACATTCAAATCCAGTATTGTAAGTTTTCCGTAATTTTTTATAAATAAAATATTTGTGTGATGAAGAAATTCCTCAAAGTTGTTTACATCCTTTTGCTTATAATAGCAGTGGGACTCGTTTCAGGTTACATTTACATGCAGAAAAAATTCCCTGCCGTAGGTGAAGCTCCAAACATAAAAATTGAACCAACCGAACAGCGTCTTGCGCGCGGTAAATATTTATTCAATAGCGTTGCAGGATGTGCTGACTGCCACTCGACCAGAGACTGGTCAAAGCTGACAGGACCCATTGTTCCCGGTACAGAAGGAAAAGGTGGAGAACCGTTTGATGAAAGAATCGGCTTGCCCGGCTCATTTCCTTCCAAAAATATTACACCGGCAGCGCTTGGAAACTGGACAGACGGCGAAATTTACAGAGCCATTACATCAGGCGTAAGTAAAGATGGCGAACCTCTTTTCCCGATTATGCCTTATCCAAATTTTGCAAAAATGGATAAGGAAGATATATATTCAATCATTGCTTACTTAAGAACACTTGCCCCGATTCAGAATGAAGTTCCAAAGCACGATGCAAAGTTTCCGATGAATTTAATTATGCGCACCATACCGGCGCCTCCTGACCATCAGCCTATTCCCGATAGAAGTAATACAGTAGCTTACGGAAAGTATCTCGTTACATCGGCTGGCTGCGGTGAATGTCATTCTCAATCCGATAAAGGCGTTCCTGTTGCCGGTAAAGAATTTGCCGGAGGTGTAGTGTTCGATATAGGACCATGGATTAACCAGTCTGCAAACATTACGCCCGATAACGAAACAGGTATAGGGAAATGGACTAAGGAAGATTTTATTAAAAGATTCAAATCATGCTCGACACCGGAATACAAAAATACTGCCTGGAAGGAAGGTGAGTTCCAGACTATAATGCCCTGGACTTTTGTTTCCCAGATGTCAGAGGAAGATTTAGGCGCAATCTATGATTATCTGCATTCTTTGCCCGCTGTAAAAAATTCTGTTGAAAAGTTTAAGCCCGGAAAAAAGTAATAAACCGGGTTACTCCATAATTATATATTAAACCTCTCTTGCTGTTTGCAGGAGAGGTTTTTTTATACCTTCTTATTTGCTTTTTTCTTTTCACGCCTTGCAGTAACTTTAACTATGACTAATACAATAACAATTATTCCGGCTGCCCTGGAGAATCTTGATGAACTTGCCGTATTGTTCCAAAAGTACCGGATATTTTATAAGAAAGAACCCGATACCGAAGGGGAGAAAGATTTTCTCAGAGATAGAATCACAAAAAAAGAATCTGTTATTTATCTTGCAAAATGCGAAGATAAATATATAGGATTCGTTCAGCTTTTTCCAATATTTACTTCTACAAGAATTTCACGTTTATGGCTGCTGAATGATTTATATGTTGATGAAGATTTTAGAAAAACGGGCGCAGCTACAAGGCTAATTGAGAAATCAAAAGAGCTTGCAAGAGAAACAAATACGGCTGGATTGATGCTTCAGACGGCAAAAACGAATTTAACGGCGCAGAGTGTCTATGACAAGAATGACTTTGTTAAAGACGATGATTTTTACACTTATTATTGGTTTAATAAATAAAATTATAATCATAAAATTTTCTTAATAAAAGGGGCAGCGGGCTTAATTTTTGAAACCCAACGGGTTTCGTAAAAAAGAATTTTTTTATTATTGGGAGAATAATTCCTGATAGGAAAATTAAATCCTAACTCCAATGACAGAGCAAAAAGAAATAACAGAACTTGATGAGGAGCTTCTTCCCGAATTCATACGTCTGTTTCACGATTACAGAATATCGCTTGGCTTGCATTCTGTTCCCATTGCTGAAGAAAAATTTCTGAGAAAAAGATTTTATGACGGCGATTTTCACGTAATACTTGCAAGTGTAATGTTCAACAGCGGAATTATTGAATATACGGAATATGCAGGATTTGCAATTCTCTATCCTTTTTATTCCACAATTCAGCTTAAAAAAATCTGGCTGCTTAATGATATTTTTGTTGAAAAGAAATATAGGCATCAGGGGATAGGAACAATGCTCCTTGAAACCTGCATAAATATTTCGGAGAAAACAGAATCATGCGGAATCGTGCTTGAAACTCTAATTGAAAGTTTCGGCGCGAAAAAGCTTGTTGAGAAAAGGGGTCTTGTAAAAGACAACTATACTTACGCTTATTATAGAGAACATAAATAAAATTGCATGGGATTTGTAGTGCTTGCTCCTTACAAAGTAAGGAAAGAAAATCAAAAAGAATTTTTTGAAGTTTTAAAAGCAAAAAGAAAATATTTTCTTGAAAACGGTTTTATGACTTCAAGGGTTCCAATGCTATTAAAATCGAAACATGACGATGAAATTCTGATTGATGTTTTTGAATGGACGAGTGAAGAGCATATAGATTTAGCTCATAAAGATACCGGAGTAAGAGAATTGTGGGCGAAAATGGATGAGTTGTGGGAAAAGGGAGGTTTCAAGCTGAGTGAATTGAAAGAGAGCGAGCTTTCTTTCCCAAATTTCATTCCGGTGGATTTGTAATGAAAAGATTTTCTTCTGTAAACCGCCATATAATAAAATACGCCACCTTAGCCGTATTTATACTTATTGTCTTTTCTTTATTGCTGCCGGCTGGTTATAACTCCTACATTACAGAAGATTTTCTTACCTATTTTTGGGTTGCCGCATCTCTTTCATGCAATCCTCCCGCCGTGCTGGTTTCAATGGTGATTATACTTTTTCTTTTAATTTTCTCCACTAAGAAATTTATCCGAATTCACCACTCGTTTATTATTTTCCTGTTGATAGGAACTGTTTTACTTTCTGCCGGTGTTTACTTTATTAATTTTTTGAAATCGGAGTTTCCCAAGCCGCGTCCCTTTCATGAGTTTCTTTCTTCACGTAATTTGCTTCGGGAAAATCTGGAAAATTTTACGCAGCTTTCAGATACACAAAGAAAGCTTGAGCTTAGCAGCGATTCCCTTATTCAGAAAATTCCTGAAGGAGTAAGCCCTATTGTTTACAAAATCTGGCTTGCAGAGCCGGCACTGTCGTTCCCTTCTGCGCATGCTTTTAATTCGGTTTTTATCGGTATTGTTTACTCGTGCATTTTATTTTTTACTATTCAAAACAAAAAGATAAAAAAAATTTATTTTGCTCCTTTGATATGGATGATATTTGTTTCAGTCTCCAGAATTGTTTTGGGATTTCATCATAAAACGGATGTCATATTCGGTTCGCTAATGGGGTATTGCGCTGCGCTGTTGTTTGTTTATTCAGGGGCATTAAACAAAATAATTTTTATTAACCGAGGAAAAGATGCTGCCTGATTTCATTAAGTCTGATTTTAAGTTCCGAAGTATTTATTCCGGGTATCTGATAAATCTTTTAAAGAAAGATTTCACAGTTAAAGATTTAGGAATACTTGTTCTGCTTTCTGCTCACGCTTCTTTTGACGAAGATTTATATAAAGTTTCATTCAAACGGCTTTGTAAAATTTATAAATCCTTACAAAGTAAAATTTCAGCCATAGATGAAAAGTTTAAAAACGATGATTATCATATTGCTAAAAAGATAATTGAAACAGGCTGGGAAAATATTCATAAAGTATATTTTAAGAAATTAAACAATCTCTGGCATATACAATACAATCAGCTCCGCACTCTAAAGCCGAGAAGAAATGCAACACTGGAAATAAAATCCGTTTATAAAAAATTTGAAAAAAACTCGTTTAACTTTAATAAATCTTTTCTACAAATAGAAAGATTTATGAAGCGCAGAATAGCAGGAACAGATGTTTCGTTTTTCTACAATAAATTCCCTTTTGTAAAAGCGCATACACTGCTTGTGCCTGAGCAGGAAAAAAATCACCCGCAATTTTTGAGAAGAAGGTTTCACTTTTTTGCCTGTGATTTGGCAAAGGGGACGGAAGGATTTGCAATTGGCTATAATTCTATCGGGGCATTTGCTTCGGTGAATCATCTACACTTTCAGCTTTTTATAAAGAATGAAACTCTTCCTGTAGAAAACTCAATGTGGAAGCACAACGGAGGGGAAAAAAAATATCCGGCGGAGTGTTTTGCGTTTACAAATAAAACTTCTTCATGGAAATTTATTCAGCTTCTTCACAAAAAAAATATTCCTTACAATATATTGTACACACGGGGGAAAATTTATATTTTTCCGGTGAACTTTCAAAAAATTCATAAGCATACTATCTTTCCATTGGGCTTTGCGTGGATTGAGCTTTCGGGCAGTTTTATTAATGTATCAAAAAAAGATTACGATAGAATTACCGAAAAACAAATTTTGAAGGAGTTTAAAATGAATAAATTCCCTAAAAAATTACCCTTAAAATAAATTAAAAATGAAGTATGTTAAGCTAAAATATGCTGAATGTTTATAACCTTTGAAGGAATAGACCTTTGCGGAAAATCAACTCAGGCAAGGATGCTTGTTGAGTATTTGCAATCAAGGAAAAAGAAAGTAATATACGTCCGCGAGCCGGGCGGGACGAAGATTTCAGAGAAAATCCGCCATCTGCTATTAGATAAAGATCATGTTGAAATGGAATACGTTACGGAATTTTTGCTTTTCTCCGCTTCCCGCTACCAGCTTACGAACGAAATAATTATTCCGCGACTGAAAAAAAAATTTGTGGTGATATGCGACCGTTATTTTGATTCCTCAACGGCTTATCAAGGCTTTGGCGGAAAAATTGACGTGAAAGATATAAAAAGCGTAAACAAATTTGCCACATCAGGATTAAAACCCGATATAACTTTCCTGCTGAATATCACTCCGCAGGAAAGCTTCAGAAGAAAAAAAATCATGAACAAAGCGGGAGATAGAATAGAGGAAAAAACTCTTTCATATTATAAAAAAGTTGTGGACGGATATATGCGAATTGCATCTTCGGAAAAGAAAAGATTCAAAGTGATTGACGGCACGAAAAATGTAAACGATATTCACCAATATATTGTTAGCGTAATAAATAGAAACATTTAACTATAAATTATAGTATAAGAATAAAGATTTTTAAGAATAAAATGAAAAGAATATTTAAACTGAAGTACCTCTCCCTTCTTTTGCTTGCGGGCTTTACTTTTTTCCTCGGAACAACGATGGAAAGAAACGACGATATCTATGATAAGATAAATAAAAATATGGATGTCTTCGGCAAGGTGTATAAAGAGATTGCCCTCAATTACGTTGATGAAATTGATGCGGATAAATTTGTTAAAGCAGGCATCGAGGGTATGCTCGGCACTCTTGACCCGTACACAACTTATTATGATGAGAACAGCAAAGACCAGATAGATCTTATCACCGCTGGAAAGTACGGAGGTATCGGTGTTACAATAGGTGTACGAGACAGTGTGTTCACAATTACTGACGTTATGAACGGATACGAAGCTCAAAAAAAAGGTTTACGGACAGGCGATAAAATCATAGAAATAGACGGGCAGGATTTGCGCGATACGAAATACGAAAAAGCCAGACTAATGGTGCGTGGACCGGTCGGTACTTCTCTTTCTATGAAGATTGACAGGGAAGGCGAAGTTTTAAGTTTTAATCTCATAAGACAGGAAATAATCTTGAAAGTTGTTTCATATTTTGGAATGATTGAGCCAGGCTCTGACGGCGTTGGCTATATCCGTCTCGACAGGTTTACAAACAACGCAGTTTCGGAAGTTGAAAACGCAATAAAAACTTTTAAAGCATCAGGTAACTTCAAAGGACTCATTCTTGATTTAAGAAATAACGGCGGAGGGCTTCTGGATGCTGCTATCGGTATTTTGAATAAGCTCGTTGATAAAAACAGTCTTCTTCTTATTACAAAAGGAAAAGAAACCTCTTCTGAGAAAAAATATTTTTCTTCGGAAGAGCCTCTCGTTCCGAAGAATGTTCCTGTAGTTATTTTAACCAATGAATCAACTGCCTCAGCTTCTGAAATTGTTGCAGGCGCTGTTCAGGATTTGGACAGAGGGGTCATAGTAGGAACGAAATCTTTCGGCAAGGGACTTGTACAGCAGTTCAGGGATTTATCCAATGATAAGCAGATGAAGATTACAACTTCAAAGTATTTTACTCCTTCAGGAAGATGGATACAGCAGAAAGATTATTTTCAGGAAAATAAGTTCGGAGTATTTTTAGATAAGAATAAATATTCGCAAAGCGAGTTTAAAACCCTTGGCGGAAGAACAGTTTATGCAAAGGGCGGTATTGCTCCCGATGTAGAGATAAAGGTTGAAGGGTTAAGTGATATTTATTACTCGCTTCTTTCAAAAGATATGTTTTTCAAGTATGCGAACAATTATCTGGATAAAAATCCCGGCTTGAAATCCTTTAAACCGACTGAAGAAATTTTTGCGGATTTTAAAGAATTTATTGCCGGTAAGAATTTTGATTACGTTTCTGGAGCTGATAAAAAAATAGCTGACTTGAGAAAGGCAACCGATGGGAAAAACTTCAATCCGAATATTGCAGATTACTTGAATAAAATTCAAAACGAAGTTGCAATCGAAGAAACAACAGAGCTGGAGAACGCAAAAGAAGAGATAAAAAGAGCCATAGCCGAAGAGATAAATAAGCGGTTGATTAGTGAAACAGAACAGATTGCTGCCACATTTGAGTTTGACAGGCAGCTTCAGGAAGCTATAAAAATTGTTAAAAATTCATCAGAGTATAGCAGGCTGCTTGGCAAAAATTAATTCTTTAAGGTAATTTTATAGTAAATGAAAATCGGTATTATAGGCGGCGGACAGCTTGCAAGAATGATGATGGAATGCGCTTACAGGTATGGATTTGAATTTGTGATTTTATCAAAAGAAAAAAATTCCCCCGCCGGAATGATTACGAATAATGAAATAACCGGCGACTGGAACGATACCGAATGCCTGAAAAAATTTGCCGGTGTGTGTGATGTTGTAACGCTTGAAAATGAATTTATAGATTATAAAAAACTTGAATGTATAGAGTCGCTTGGTAAAAAAGTTTATCCGTCTTCTTCTAATATAAGATTAATTCAGGATAAGTTTATACAAAAAGAAACTCTTCGCTCTTTGAAAATTCCGGTTGCTGAATTTTCAGATGTAAAATCAATAGAAGGTATAAGAAGTTTTACGGAAAAGTATAATTATCCCGTGATTTTAAAATCGCGTACGATGGGATATGACGGCAAGGGAAATTACAAAATTGATTCTGATGACGATATAGGCACGGCGATGGATGAGCTTGGCAAAAGAGGCGAGCTTATGTGCGAGCAGTTTATTACTTTCGAAAAAGAAATTGCAGTTCAGGCGGTTCGAAGCATAAACGGTGAAATAAAAATTTATCCGGTTGTGGAAACCGTCCAGGAAAATCACATCTGCAAATATGTTTTTGCTTCGAATGATTTGTTCGTAAACTTAAAAAGAGAAGTTGAAAAAATTGCAATCATTATTCTTGAGCATTTGAATTATGTCGGTGTAATGGGCATTGAAATGTTTCTGAAAGGGAATGAGATAATTGTAAACGAACTCGCGCCTCGGGTTCATAATTCGGGGCATTACACAATAGAGGGATGTTATACATCGCAGTTTGAAAATCACATCAGGGCTGTTTCAGGTCTTTCGTTGGGTGAAACTGGTATGAAAGAAAATTCTTCTGTAATGATAAATATTCTTGGAGAGTTTGACGGAAAGTACAATCTGGATTTTCTTAAAAAAGTTAATTTAGATGAAAACTCTTTTTTGCATTTGTACGGAAAACATGAAAACAGAATCGGGAGAAAAATGGGGCATATTACTTTGACAGGTGAAAATTTAAATATGCTTTCGGAAAAAGCAAACTTACTAAGAGAGGAAATAAAAATTTAATGGTAGAAATATACACAACATACGACCCTATGGAAGCGAATTTAATCAAAGCAAAGCTGAGGGATGAAGAGATAGAATTTGCAGTGAAAGGGGATAGCGATATAGCCGTAACAATGGAGGCATTCAATGCCGAGCTTACAAGAATGGCTATGAGAAATCCGATAAAGTTTTATGTTGCAGAAAAAGATGAGGAGTTTGCGAAGATAGCAATTAACACCGATAAATCAGATTTGCTAAAAGATGACCTCGAGTATTAATGTTCAGCATAATTTTAATGTGTTAAATACGCATAAAAAATATTTGTGGATTACCGCTTTAGCCTGCTGCATTTTAATGCTATATTTTATTTTTAGTAATTCTGCTTCTTTAACGAAGGCAGGCAGCGAAATTGCGCCTGCGCCTGTTACGCCACAACCAAACAAATTAATCGCACCAATGAAAAAAGATTCTTTACGCGAATATTCAAAACTTCATTATGAATCAATTGTTGTTGACTCTCATAATGATTTCATCTGGCAGGTCTATGATAAAGGCGCTACGTTTAACGAATGTTCGTTCACGCAGTCAGACCTTCCGCGGTTCAGAAGCGGCGGAGTAGATGTTCAGTTTTTTGCTGTGTGGATTCCTATGAAAGAAGTAAAGAATTCATTTAGTTTTGTAAAAGGGCAGATAAAAAGACTTAATCAAATTGAACAGGAAAACTCAGGCGATATTGAGTTTGCAAAATCCTATGAAGATATTATGTCCATTCTTGCCAAGAAAAAAATCTGCGGGCTTATCGGCGTTGAAGGCGGAACAGCAATAGAAAATAATCTCGATAATATAAACAAGCTCTACGTTATGGGGGTGAGGTATATAGGGCTTACATGGAACAACTCTAATCTTATCGGCTCTTCTGCGAAAGATGAAACCGAAAAAGGGAAAAAAGGCGGGCTGACGGATTTTGGTAAAAAAGTTATTGAAAGAATGAATGAGCTTGGAATGCTGATTGATGTTGCGCACTTAGGAGAAAATAGTTTCTGGGATGTCTATAATTTATCAACACAGCCGGTATTCAGTTCGCATTCGAATGCCTATGCGATTAACCCTCATTTCAGAAATTTAACCGATGAGCAGATTCAGGCAATAGCAAAATCGGGCGGTGTAATACAGGTGAATTTTTATGATGAATTTTTGGATAAAAATGCAAAGCGTAACAGAACCAAAAATGCGTACCAGCTATACAGAAAAGAACTGGATGAACTGAACGAAAAATACGGAGACAATCTGGAAAAATATAACGAAGAGCGGGATAAATTTTTGAAGGAAAAAAAATTAACCGGCGGAACGACACTTGATAAAGTAATTGAACATATAGATTATATTAAAAATCTTGTCGGAGCCGATTATGTCGGTCTTGGTTCTGACTTTGACGGAGGAATTTCTCCGCCTGCCGAGCTTTATGACGCAAGCTGTTATCCGATGATAACAAAAAAACTAATCGAAAAAGGCTACAGTGACGAAGAAATAAAAAAGATACTGGGCTTAAATATTCTGCGCCTGTTTAAGCAGGTCTGCAAGTAGCACCTCTAAAACTCCCTATTTTAAACGCGCCTAAAAAAGAGAAAAATTTTTATATAGTTTTACTGAACAGCGTTCAGTAAGTTTACACTGTTTATTAAAACTACTAATATGGGAATAACGGAAAGAAAACTCAAAGAGAAAGAAAAAATCAGAGAGAAGATTTTGCAGGCAGCTATGAAGCTGTTTGTGAAAGAAGGATTTGATAATGTATCCATGAGGAAAATTTCTAAAAAAATCAGCTATAGCGCAGGGACAATATATCTTCATTTTAAAGACAAGGAATCAATATTGTATGAACTGCACAATATAGCTTTTCAAAAATTTTACAATGCGCTGTTAATAGCAAACGAAGAAACAAATTCTTTAAAGCGGCTTATGAAGCTTGGAGAAAACTATCTGAACTTTGCCCTGGAAAATCCCGATTACTATGATTTGATGTTTATCAGCAACTGTGTTTCAGCCTCAATTGAAAAATCGAAAGACTGGGCTGGAATGGATTCTTACGGGCTTTTACAGCAGACTATCAACGATTGCGCGCGCGACGGATACATAAAGAATACAGAAACGGAAGCGGCTGCATTTTCAATGTGGGTGTTTGTTCACGGAATAGCTTCGCTTGCTATCAAAAAAAGATTATCCGCAGTTCCTCAGGAAGATTTAAAGGATATGATATTCGGTTCACTAAAATTCTTAATTAACCTACTCAATATTAAAAAATCGAAATAATGAAAACTTTTTTTGTTATGTTTGCCCTATTGTTTTCCTGCTTAACCTTTGCTCAGGAAAATAATATGGGAGTGATTAAGGGAAAACTGATTGATAAGGAAACACAGAACCCCGTTGCTGGGGCAACGATTCAGATTGTAGGAACGGAGACCTACGCAGAAAGTGATAACACCGGTGAATTTTCTTTTACCGGACTAAAGCTGGAAACCTATCGCCTTAAAGTTACAGCTTTAAATTTTTCACCAATTATCAAATCAGACTTAGTTGTTTATGCCAGCAGACCTTTAGAAGTTGTTATCGAACTTATTCCAATGAACGTTACAACAGAAACAATAAACGTTGATGCAAATTATTTTTCAAAAAGCTCCGATGTAAATATATCTACAATGAATCTGGACTTCGAAGAAATCAGGAGAGCGCCCGGAGCAACGGAAGATATTTCCCGTATGCTGCAAACTGCGCCGGGAGTTTCAATAGGAAATGACCAGAGAAATGATATTATTGTGAGGGGCGGCTCGCCGAGTGAAAATCTTTTAATTATTGACGGGATAGAGATTCCGAATATAAACCACTTCAATACTCAAGGCTCAACAAGCGGAGCCATTGGGTTTATCAATGTGAAGTTCATACAGGAGGCGAATATTTTTACGGGGGGCTTTCCTTCCCGTTTCGGCGATAAAGCGTCCGGCGTTGTTGATATAAAATTCCGCGAAGGAAGCAGAAAGAAATTTTACAATGACATTAATCTGAATGTCGGAGGCTTTGGCGGTGTTTTTGAAGGACCGCTGTTCAGCGAAAAAGGTTCGTATCTTGTTTCTGTTAGAAGAAGCTACCTCGAATTGCTAAAAGGCGCAATTCAGCTTTCTGCCGTTCCTAATTTCTGGGATATAAATCTGAAAGTAAATTATGATTTTTCACCCTCCGATAAATTAAGCATGATAGGTTTTGGCAGTATAGACAGAATTGATTTTGACGGCGATAAAACAGATGACCTTGATGACCCTTACGGCAAAGCATTCTCTCATCAAAATAATTATGTGATAGGATTTAACTATACAAAGATTTTTAAGAAAGGATATTTACAGACTACTGCATCACATTCAATTTCTGATTACGATATTGTAAGCTGGGGACAAAGGCAGGATACGGTTTATTTTAATGATAAAGCAATCGAAAAAGAATACACGCTAAAAACAGAACTCAACTATCAGCTAAGCAAAGTTTTAAACACAAACTTTACCATTGGCGGAAAATATGCCGATGTAAAAAATAACGTATTCGCAAGGCAGGATACAACGTATGCAGGGTATGTAAGGGAGAATTTAATTTTTGACAACACTATAAATCCATATAAATTTTTCGGTTCGTTTAATCTCACTTCCAAATTTTTTAATGATAAGCTAATTGTTAATAGCGGATTCAGATATGACTATTTTGATTTCATCAGATTGAAGAGTTATTTCTCCCCTCGAATCGGCGCATCATTAAAATTCGACAGTAGAACAACCCTGAACGCTTCCTATGGGATTTTTTATCAGACTCCAGCTTATCTCTGGCTTGCATCGAATCCTGTTAACGCGAATTTAAACGCTATACGAAGCGAGCATTTCATTTTTGGACTTGAACATCTCTTTAGCTCAGATTTAAAATTCACTGTGGAAGCTTATGAAAAAAGATATAGAGATTATCCCGTGCCATTAAACAATCCGACCTTCATTATGATTGACGGCGGTTCTGATTTTGGACCCAATCTTGTCGGTCCCGCTGTAAGCGCAGGCAAGGGTTATGTAAGAGGAGTTGATTTCTCGCTTCACAAAAAACTAACCGGCAATGGATTTTACGGAATGTTGAACTATTCTTATTCATATTCAAACTTTACTGCTCTTGCGGGCGGTGAAAAACCGGGAGCGTATGACCCGACAAACCAAATTACTTTAATTGCAGGTTATCAGGTTGCAGATGAGTGGCTTATGGGAATAAAAATTAAATACGCAGGGGGCAAGCCCTATACACCGCTTGATATAGATAAATCAACACAGTTTAACAGGGGTATTTATGCAACGACAGATTTCAATAGTTCGCGTTACCCTTACTATATGAGGTTTGATTTAAGGATTGATAAAAAAATAAACTTTAAGAAAGCAAGCCTTGTGGGTTATATCGAATTTCAAAATTTATTTAACAGAAAAAATGTGAATTCGTATTTCTGGAATGAAACAAAAAACGCTCAAGGCACGATTTACAACTGGGCATTTCTTCCGGTGGGCGGATTCAGCCTGCAATTCTGATTTTCCGGGGCGCCTCTTGTCCCGGCAAAGCCGGGACCTGCGCAAACTAATTCTTTAACGGAGTTAAAGAATTAGTTTGAACAGCTTTCGCCGGAGGCGAAAGAAGAGGCGCCCCGTTTTTGTTAAAGCTTAACCACTATTTTCAAAATTGTTTTTTATGTCATTCTTTCCGAAATTAAAGTAACATAAATTACCAATATGAAACACGAAGATAACAGTTACGCAGTAACAGTATTTGAAAGCGGGCACGAAGGAGTGATTGCTCTTGCTAAATCAATGCTCGATGAAGCGGGTATAGAATATGTGGTTAAAGGCGAGGGTGTAGAAAACCTTCTCGGTGTCGGAGTAATGGGTACGGGTTTTAATCCGGTAACAGGCGCTATTCAAATTCAGGTGCTTGAAAATAGGGCAGACGAAGCCAGAGAGCTTTTAAAAGATTTAAAAGAATCGGATGTTTAGATTCAGCAGTAAACTCTTCTCTTCTTTTTAACTTTAATTCTTTAAATTGCTTTTTTAATTTAAAGACCTCAATATCTTATCTTTTAGTTGAAAAAATTTAAACAAATTATAGCGCTTGGAGGCGGTGGATTTTCTATGGAACAGGATAATCCGCTTCTTGATAATTATATTCTTAGTGCTTCGGGAAAGCCAAATCCGAAAATATGTTTCTTTGCAAATGCAGGCGGTGATGCGCAGGATTATATAGATAAGTTTTATAATGTTTATAATAAACTTGAGTGCATTCCAACCCATTTATCACTGAAAACACCTCCTGAAATTAATCTTGAAAAATTTATTCTCGAGCAGGATATTCTTTTTGTCGGAGGCGGAAGCACGCGATTTCTTCTTGCCCAGTGGAAAACATACGGCATTGATAAAATTATGAAGAAGGCTTACGATAAAGGAATTGTTCTTTCAGGTATGAGCGCAGGCGCAATCATCTGGTTTAGCGACGGCATTTTTAATCCTACCGATAAAAAACTTATGAAGCTCCCTTGTCTGGGATTTTTACAGGGAAGTTTCTGTCCTCATTATGATGAAAGAACCGAGCTTAGGTTTTCATTCAGAGAATTAATTACCGAAGGTGGATTAAAAAACGGCTACGGTGTCGAAGATTACTGCGGGCTTCATTTCATAGGAAAAGATTTATACAATGTTATCAGTTCGCGTAAAGGCGTGAAGGCGTACTCGGTAAGAAAAACTTCCAAAACCTATATTGAATCGGAGCTTCCTTCAACGTATCTTGGAATAAATTATAAAGCAGTTCCCAAAAACGAAAATCTCAATTTAATAAAAGAATTTGTTTACAATATAAATGAGCACGATATTGATGAGATGCTGAAGTACTTATCCGATGACCATCTTATGACAGATTCTTCAGGAATAAAAATCCGCGGATTAAAGCATTTAAAAATCGCATGGCTTGATTTTTTTATTCACTTCCCCGATTATACAATTGAAGTGAGTGAAATCATTTGCACTGAAACCTCTGCTGCCATTTTCGGAAAGGCGAAAGGCACTTATTGGCAGAAGGGCGAGCTTGAAGAAAGAAATAAATTTGAAGTCCCTGCTTCATGGCAGGCGAAAATAACCGACGGAAAAATATCGGAGTGGAAAGTTTTTGCCGATGTTCAAATTGTCCGTCAAATAATGGAGGCAAATAATTAATGGATATTCTCGTTGATATGGACGGTGTTATCGCCGATTTTGAGGGCGAATTTCTAAAACGCTGGCGCGCTAATCATCCCGAAAAAGAATACGTTCCTCACGAAGAGCGCAAGGGGTTCTGGCTGAAAGAACAATACCCAATCGAATACCGTGAGTTTGTCGAAGAGATTTATCTCTCTCCGGGGTTTTATTACGGGCTTCCTCCTGTAGAGGGAAGCATTGAAGGTCTTAGCTATCTTATTTCTCAGGGGCATAACGTGAGGCTTTGCACTGCTCCGATGCTGCCCCAATATGAGAACTGCGTTCTCGAAAAATATCATTGGGTTGCAGACCATCTCGGCTCTGAATGGGTCCCAAGAATAATAATGACTAAAGATAAAACTTTTGTAAGAGGAGACGTGCTGATTGACGATATGCCTGATGTAACCGGCGCGCTTGTTCCTCAATGGGAGCATGTTATTTTTTCCCAGCCGTACAATAAAGATGTTGACCATAAAAGAAGAATGACATGGCAAAATTTTAAAGAAGTACTTAACGTCTAAAAGTATTCTTATGCTCTTAAAGGAAATGCTAAAAATCAATGTTGAAAACTGCGCGAACTTTGTTTCGTTTAACGATATACAAAGTTTTTCTCCCGCAGTTTTACATGCGAATGAAATTCTGGAAAACAAAACCGGACTTGGTAAAGATTACCTTGGCTGGCTTCATCTGCCTTCTTCCATTCCTGAAGATTTAATTGACCAGATACAGTTCGCTGCAGAAAAAATGGCGGAGAAATCTGAGGTAGTAGTTGTCGTCGGTATAGGCGGTTCATATCTTGGCGCGCGTGCTGTTATAGATGCGCTCTCCGATAATTTTCATTATCTGAAGCCAAAGGAAAACAGAGTTACTCCCATAGTTGTCTATGCGGGAAACAATCTCGGCGAAGATTATCATTACGATTTGCTGAAAGCGCTTGATAAGTATGATTACTCAATTATCGTTATTTCTAAATCAGGCACTACAACTGAACCTGCAATTGGTTTCCGTCTTTTAAAAAACCACATTGAGGCAAAGTACAGCGTGCCGGATGCGCGAAGCAGAATTATTGCGATTACTGATAAATCAAAAGGCGCTTTGAGAAAGGTTGCCGGGAATGAAAGATATAAAACCTTTGTAATCCCCGATGACGTAGGCGGAAGATATTCCGTGCTGACTCCGGTCGGCTTAATGCCTATTGCCGCTGCGGGAATAAATATAAGACAGTTCATCAATGGCGCAGTTGAAATGGAAAAATTTCTTTCAGCTCAAACAGACCTGTTCGCTAATCCTGCTAATCTTTATGCAGCAACTCGCAATGCTCTTTACAGAAAGGGAGGCGTGATTGAAATTCTTGCAACTTATACTCCTTCGTTGAATTATTTAATTGAATGGTGGAAACAGCTTTACGGCGAGAGCGAAGGAAAAGAACATAAAGGAATTTTTCCAGCCGGAGTTACTTTCACAACTGACCTCCACTCTATGGGACAGCTTGTTCAGGAAGGCGCAAGAAATATTTTTGAAACGGTTATAAAGGTTGAAACATCCAATTCTACTTTGCTTATTCCTGAATCATCGGATAACGCAGACGACTTGAATTATCTTGCGGGCAAAAAAATGAGCTACGTAAATGAGAAGGCTTTGGAAGGAACGCTGATGGCGCACGTTGATGGCGGCGTGCCGAACATTGTGATTACAATTCCCGAACTTAATGCCAGGTATCTGGGGCAGATGGTTTACTTTTTTGAAAAGGCATGTGCAGTCAGCGGCTATTTATTGGGTGTAAATCCATTCAATCAGCCCGGCGTAGAAGCATATAAGAAAAATATGTTCAGGTTATTAGGGAAGAAATAATTTTATCTAACTCTTATTTCCGTTCCAATGCCCCGATTTTATCGTGATAAATCCCCATTGGAACGCGAAATTTTATACTTGCATTTGTTTACCCTCGCTACGAAGTCTGAATACCAAAACAATAAACAAGTTGTCATTCCGGCGAAAGCCGGAATCCAGTTGTATAATGAAATATTATTATGTTTACGTATTGGCAAGTAAAAGAAATGGGACACTTTATATAGGTGTTACGAACAACTTATTAAGAAGAGCAAAAGAGCATAAAGGTAAAGTAGTAAAAGGGTTTACTGAAAAGTACAATATTGATAAACTTGTTTATTACGAGCAAACTGAAAATGTTTATTCAGCAATTTCCAGAGAAAAAGTTTTGAAATGGTGGAAGAGGGATTGGAAAATAAAAATTATAGAAGAGATGAATCCAAATTGGAAAGATTTGTATTACGAGTTAGGAGGAATCTAAATATCATTTCTGGATTCCGGCTTTCGCCGGAATGACAAAGAGAGTAAATATTATTCGATAACTTTTCTATTATATGAAAAAAGTTTTATTAGTTTTATTATTTTTACTTGCCGCATCTATATCTTTCTCCCAGTCCTTCTCTCCCGAAGAAAAAGAAATTCTTCTCTTGCAGGATTCCCGTTCATTTGGTGAAAATGACAAGCTGCTTTCCTTTTTAAAATCAGATAATGCTGATATTGTAAGCCGGGCTATTTTTGCTTTGGCTAATATTCAGGATTCATCTTCAGCGGATGAGCTTGGAACGGTTCTTCTTCAGAGTGATAACAAATACCTTCGTTATCTTTCTGCCTATGCCTTGGGTCAAATTCCATGTGAGCCTTCACAGATATTTTTAAGGACGGCGCTGAAATCAGAAAAGGACGAGCTTGTAAAACATCAGCTATTTGAAGCCATTGGGAAAATCGGAACCGAAGAGGATTTGCAGTTTGTCTATGAAAAATATGGAGCGGAGTATAATTTTTATAAAGCTTTAATGATTTTACGCTTTAGTTTGAGAAAGCTCAAGAATGAAAAAACTTTTGCAGAGCTGGTTGAAATTTTAAATTCAAATCCCGATAGCAAAACGAAAATGTTGTGCCTTTACACAATGTGGCGGGCTGGTGATGCAGCATTGTTAGCTCCACATAGTGAATTATTGAAAAATTTCTTAAAAGATTCCGATGCGTTGAATAGAAGCTATGCTGTAAATGCTCTGGGAAAATTAAAAGATACAAATGTTTTGTTTGAAATTTTAGATAATATTAATAATGAAACGGACTGGAGAGTAAAGGTAAACGCCTTTAATATAATTAATAATTTTACCTATGAGCAGATAAAAGATAATCAGGATAAAATTAATATTGCATTATTATCTCTATTGCAGAACAGGGATGAAGAAGATGTTAATAAAGTTTCTTATATAATAGCATTTTTAGGAGCTGTGAATAAAATATATTCTAATCAGAATTTAACAAGAAAAGATAATGAGAAGTTGTATAAATTTTTAGACAACTTTACACTTGAAAAAAGTGTTTCCGGCGAAGCGATAAAAACCATAGGCAATATTTTTAAGGATGAGATGAAAAATGAGTTTATTGATAGATTTAAAAACACCAATAACTTCGATATAAAATCAGATATTATAAGAGCGTTTTCAAGTTTTAATGACGGGAAAATCTGCAAAGATGTCCGCGATTTAATTTTCAACGAAGTTCAGGAATATGGAAAGACTCACCCGATTGATAAAGAAAAATATATCGGCGCGGAGGATTTAGGCAAGCTGTATCGCGCTTATTCTGAGTTAATAAATTCCTGTCTGCCGAAAGTAAACGATGAAGATAAAAACACTATAAGATTAATCTGCTATGATTTTCTTTCATCAAAAGATGTAGTTATGGTCGGCAACTGCCTCGAAACGCTGAAAGATTCTTCGCTTCAGGCTGGAAATATGAAAGCCGAAACAAATCAGGTAGTGCAGTTTGAGTATCAAAATTTTAAATTGCCGGAAGACTTCGATATAATGAACCAGTACATTGATTTTGCAGGTGAAATGAAAATCGAGTCAATGAAGCCCGCGCTCGAAGAAAATCTTTCAAGCAGCCAATATGAAATAACAAAACGTTCCGCCGATGCGCTGAAGAAAATTACAGGCAAAGATTATTCCGACAAAATAAAAAATAAAATTTACAATAAAGATTTTGACTGGGAATTTCTAAAGAAAATTTTTGATAACAAGTATGCAGTGGTGAATACCAATAAAGGCGTTATTAAAATTGAGCTGTTTCCTGATGTAACACCTTTTACTGTTTATAATTTTGTTAAGCTCGCGCAGCAGGGATTTTACAATGGCACAATTTTTCACCGTGTAGTTCCCAACTTTGTTATTCAGGGCGGCGACCCGACTGCAACGGGCAGCGGCGGACCCGGCTACTCAATACGAAGCGAATTTTCCTCGCTGAATTATATGACAGGAACAGTAGGTATGGCTTCGAGCGGAAAAGACACGGAAGGCTCACAGTGGTTCATTACTCACTCACCACAGTTTCATTTAGACTCGCGTTATACTTTATTTGGAATGGTTGTAAGCGGGCAGGATGTTGCCGATAAAATTCAGGTAGGAGATAGGATAGAATCAATTACGTTTGTTCCTTTAAAATAAATTAAGCCTGCCGTTCCGACGCAGGAGCGTCGGAACGAGTAGTATAAAGTAAATTAGGTAGTTTCTTTTCTTTAATACATGTAACTATAAAACAGTTCTGGCAAATTATAACTCCTCCCTCGTGGGAGGTGTCAAACGAAGTGAGACGGAGGGTATCTTCTAAAACACCCTCCCAACCTTTCAGGTCGGACTCCCCTCAAGGGGAGAGTTTTTGTTCTAATTATTTTTTCCTCCTTATTTCTTCCGTTCCATATATCTTCATTCCTTCCTCGGGCGGGTTTTTCACTGCATACAAAATTGTATTTAGCATCTCTTCTAATTTTACTAAGCCAAGATTTATTGCCTGCGCTCTTGCTGCAGGAATCCACTCTAATATTTTATAAACGGGCTTTAATATTATGGGCCAATAATGCCCGGGACCGATAATATACCAGGGTCTTATTACCGATGAAGAAATTTTATTTTCCGCGAGCATTTCTTCTCCCGATTTTCTCACCTCAATATATTCTTTCATCATAGGCGCAGGCTGCGCAACACTTAGATATACAAAATGTTTTACACCTGCATATTTTGCCGCGCTGACAGAAGCCTTAATCGAAGCCAAATCAATTTTTTTAAACTCCTCTTTCTTAGCCGGCGAGGGATGTGAAACTCCCACTAATTGAATAAACGTATCGCAGCCCTTTACATATTCTCTAAACGAATTTTCATCCAAAGCATTGCCTTCAACCGCTTTGCATCCTGCGGGCAGCTTATCCAAAGATTCTTTCCTGGCAAGAGCAGTTATATTAAATCCGTTTTTTGCGAGGATAGGAATGATTCTGCTCCCAATATATCCCGTTCCGCCGGTGATAAAAATATTATTGTTCATTGTATTACTTTCTCTTAATTGCTAAGTTATGAAAAATAAACTAAAACATGAAACTGATTTTAACATCATTTGTTGTCGTCTTCTTGTGCGTTACAAATATATACGCTCAGAGAGTGTCTTCGGATTTGTTTTCACCAAACTCTGCTCCTGAAACTTCTATGAGTGAAGTTTTTGAGTCGCAGGTAAAAGACCCGGTTTTTTTGAAAGTAAGCAAAAATGAGCTTTCAAAAATATTTTCGGAGCGAAACAGCGAGATAAAAATTAACATTCCTGTTACTCTTCGGAACGTAAGTTCAAACTTTGTTTTGGAGCTTAAAAAATTCGACATCACCACACCTGAAACAAGAATCGTAAAAAAAACTGCATCGGGAGAAGAGGATATGCAGCTTCATAACTGTATTGTTTCCTATATGGGAAAAGTGAAAGATAAGGATAACTCATTCGTTACCATTACTTTTACTCAGGATAGAGTTATGGGAATTATAACTTCAGGAAATGAAACCTACACACTCGGAACTACCGATGAAAATAATCCTGCAAATGATAATTATATTCTTTTTCAGGAGAGTCTCAGAAAAGTAAAAAGAAATTTTGTCTGCGGCTCAGAAACGATGGAAATTCCCGATAGAATAAAAGCTATGATGAAGCAATATACTCCGGGAAAAGATAATATGACTTCCACTTTTCTCAAAGCTCAGATTGCAGTTGATGTGGATTTTGCAACTTATAACAGCTACGGAGGAAATACAACAAACGCTACTGCATGGGCAATGGCTCATATGGCGGCTGTATCTGCTACGTATGTAAAAGAAATAAACTGTCAGCTTATTGTTTCTTATTTAAGAATCTGGACTACTCAGGACCCTTACACTTCTACAAGCGGTTCTACAATGCTTGATCAGTTCAGGTTTGACTGGATTGCGACTCAATCGGGCGTTCCAAGAGTTGTTGCCCATCTTCTATCTCGAAGGCAAAATCTTGATGTTGCCGGTATTGCATACTTGGGAGTTCTTTGCTCTACGAATCTCGGCTACGGGTTATCAGCAACTCTTACAGGTGTTGCGCCGAATCTTCCCAACTATACCTATGATGTTGAAACAACGGCGCATGAAATCGGTCATAACTTCGGTTCTCCTCATACGCATAATTGCGGATGGGTTGGCGGTCCGATTGACACCTGTGTTGAAATTGAAGGAGGATGTTATTCAGGTCCGCTGCATCCGACTGTAGGGACAATTATGAGCTACTGCGATATTTCAGGCGGAGGCTCTGTTATTATGACGTTCGGTTCTCAGCCGGGAACGCTCATTAGAAATAATGCCGAATCTGCCGGATGTATTACAGCAAATAATCTTCCTATATTGCTCGTTCTTCCAAAAGGAGGAGAAACTTTCCGCACAGGAAACACTGCTGCTATATGGTGGGGGTCTAATTCATCAGGTAACATTAATATTGAGTATTCAACAAATAACGGTACAAGCTGGTCAGTCTTGCAGAACAATGTTCCTGCGCAGCAGCGTTCGCTTAACTGGGTGGTGCCGTATATCGGCTCAACAACTCAGGCAAAGGTGAGAATATATAATGCCTCAAATCCTTCGGAGGCAGATACAACAGACGGAACGTTCAAGATAGTTTTAAGTCTTAACTCGTTCTCTGCTTCAACTCCTCCTCAGCTGACGCAGTTAACTGTTAACCCTAATGCTGTAAACTCTTATCAGACTTTTTCATGGGGAAGCGCAGGTTCGCATCCTTCCATAAGGTATAATTGGAAAATAAGGAGAACAGGCGTGCCGGATAAACTGTATCAAAGCAATAACGGAGGTACGGATTCAAGCTTGACTCTGCGTTACAGCTTGCTGGATTCTATACGCGCATCGTTTAATGCGGGAGATTCGATTCTTACACTTTGGTCGGCAACAGCATACAACGGAATTGACTCTGCAACATCAAACTCACTTATTCTTATTTTGAAAAGAGGCACAGTGGGTATTTCCCAGATTTCATCAAGTGTTCCTTCTGTGTTCAGCTTGTTTAATAATTATCCTAATCCTTTTAATCCTTCAACGAATATTAAGTTTGATATTCCGAAGTCGTCATTTGTAAAGCTTTCGGTTTATGATTCTAGAGGAGCATTGGTAAAGGAGCTTGTGAATGAAACGCTTCAGGCGGGAACATACAATTATAGTTTTGATGCTGCGGAGTTTTCAAGCGGTGTTTATTTCTATAGAATAGATGCAGGCAGCTTTACGGATACAAAAAGAATGGTTCTTCTGAAATAGTTTTTACATTCGCATAGTATAAATTTTCAAAAGCGCAGGAATTAATTTTTCTGCGCTTTTTTTTTTGAGCCTCACAGATGCTAAACTATTTTATAATTTTCTGTAAATAATTTTGAAAAAATATTGTATCTAAATCTTTGCGCTCTTTAACTCATAGCTCTGCATCTTTGCGGTAAAAAATTCTGTAACGTTTGAAAATAAAAAAGCCCGGTGGAGATACACTTCCGGGCTTTTTGTTTACGAAGCCCCGCCATCAGGCTTCTGCTCTTAATTTTTTGGTTTATGTGAAAAGAGAATTTTTCTCATTTTTATTTAACCTGTAAGCGGGCGCTTTGTGAGCATTGTTTTACCCCTAAAACAATTTTACTGCTCAGATTTGAAAAATTCCCCTAATCACCTGGGTGCCGATTGTAATTACCTGATACAAAAGCGCTATCGTAAATACAATTAGCACTGCAGGAATTACAAATTTTCTAGAGATTCTGTCAACCATAGGATTTGGGTTTAATTGTTAGTAAATAACTTCATCCCGCTTATATTCAACTCCCGTGCCAAAAATTTTATTAGTTTTTTTGCCCTTTTTAAAACCCCTAAAACCGAAATCATAGTGCGAAATTATGCTTTGTAGTAATGAGACTATTAACCTCTTTTCTTTAAAAACACGCTGTTTTTAGTGTCAATATGGTGAGCGGAAAAATTTGCCTATTACTGCTAATAGGTGTTTTGCCGTTTTTTGGATTTTTGAGTTTCTTTATTTTGCGCTGATTTTTGTTTAAACGCAAAGAACGCAGAAGTATCGCAAAGGACACAAAGAAAAGTAACTATATATCAGTTGGGACAAGAACAAAAATTCCTCCCTTCGTAAGTCCAGCTTTAGCGGGAGAGGGAAGTGTCGAGCCTCGCTAATTTGCGGGATAAACTCCGCGAGACGGTGGGTGTTCGTTCAAACACCCCTTCCGATCCCGCATCAAGTGCGGGACAGGCTCTTCGGTCGGACTCCCCTCAAGGGCAGGGCTGTTAAGTTCTTAAGAAAATTAGAAGAACTCCGTCCCAAACTCCTGTTTGGGACGGAAAGAGTGAGCGGAACTCTGTTCCGCTTTTGTATGCGAAACGGAGTTTCGCCCCATAATACCTTACCAAACAGAGTTTGGTAAGGAGAATATGGGAGAATATATTTAAGTGAACATCAGAACTTAACAGCCCTCCCCTCAAGGGGAGAATTTAGAACACTAACTACTTTCTTTACGCTTGTCCCAACTCGTATATAATTGCCCAAAGAAAGGTCATAACCAATTAATTTATTTTTTGATGTAGCGTTTACTTTGCTCCCTTTGTGTTTAAAATTAAGTTAGTTTTTCGGATTTAGTTTTTTGCTTTGCGAACTTAGCGTTGCTTTGCTTTCTTTGCGTTTAAATCAGTAACCCGAAACACAATTATTAATTATTCTTTAATCATTATTAATTATATAAAGTGAAGCTAACCCGTAACAAAATCATAGACCGCATTCCGTTTTCATTCGGAATAATTCAGCGTGTTGCAGACGACCTTCGCGTATCGCGTTCTGCCGTATCGCAGTTTATTAATAAACCTGAAAACAGGGATATACTCGAGCTTTTGGAGCAGGAAAGAACGCGCATCTATGACTATGCCGAGCTGAATGTGTTTGAAGCTATAGTCGGCAGCGATATGGAAACAACTAAATGGTATCTCTCAACCTTTCCCAGGGAGGGAGCAGTACCGCAGAGAAAGCACTCCGTTAACTACAAAAACCGCCTCAATAAACAGGATGAATTTTTTATTGGCTCGTGGGATTACACCGAAGTGCGCAAGGTTTCCCACAAGCAGCTTGATAGGGAAGATGCTTATCTTAACGGCGTAAATGCGCTGCCTTTTACAAAAGCGCAGACGAAACTTTTGAAGGATAATCCTCCCCGCCCCTCGAAATACCTCACCACCGGCAAAGAAAAAAATACTAAGACGGAAGAGAAAAGGGTGAAGAGGAAAGGGTGAAGAGAAAAGGGTGAAGAGAAAAGGGTGAAAACAACTCATTACACGGCAAAAATTTATATAAAATGGTAAGTAAAACGCGCAGAGAGTCCTAATAGCATAAATACTGTTTCATCTGCTAGCGTAGAGACGCAATACGCTGCGTCTCAAAAAAATTGACGTATTGCACCTGTAGAGACGCAATACATTGCGTCTCAAAAAAGAAAATTTTTTTCCCCCTCGTTCCCATGCTCCTGCGTGGGAACGAAGAAAATTCAATGTAAATTATTATTTATTTAATATTTATGGTTTTGCTTTAAAAACATCAACACTGTAAAAACAACAATTTACTTCAAAACTTACGAGGGGGCGTAAGTTTCGCTATATATTTTTTCAAGTATTTATCCCCACCCGGATAATCTTCTCCCCATACTTGTCTTTCAGCTTATCCAGCTCTGCATAAGGAAATCTCACTTCCGGCTTAAAAAGGTGCAAATTTCGCTCATTTGTATCGGTATGCAGGTCAGCGACAAAAATCCCGAAGGTTCTAATCCTCAGCCATTCCGACGGCTGCCTGAGGGTATAGAAAATCCATTTCGCCGCCTCGAACATATCATTGTCATTATTGGTATAGCTTTGGAATCTATGCTCCCCGCCCTGATAGCGCAATGTATCGTATCTAATAGAGAAGCTCATCCATCCTGCCAGGAGCTTTTTGCTCCGCAGCTTCCGGCAGATGTACTCGGTGAGGTAGCGGATTTCCCTTTCCGCCTCCTTTGAATCCGTAACGGCATTAAGCACTGTATGGTTATGCCCCAGGCATTTTTCCTTCTCCCGCTTGATGAAAATTCCCGAAGTATCTTCCCCCCGCGCGCACCGGCGGAAAACCACGCCATTAATGCCGAACTCCTTTCGCATCCTTACCTCATTGGAGTTGGCAAGATCGCCGATGGTAACAATGCCCATAGCCAGCAGCCTGCGGTAGATTCTTCTGCCGATTCCCCACAGCTTATCGGCAGGGCGGCTCAGCAGCTCAAGATGCTTTGCATCCTTTTGGAAAGGAATTCTAGTAAAACCATCCGGCTTTTGCATTTTGCTTGCTGTCTTTGCATAAGACTTATTGTAGGATAACCCCAGCGAAACATGCAGTCCCAGTTGCTCTTTTATTTCCCTCTTTATCTCCCAGCCTAACTTTGTCGCTTCATTAAAATTTTGCACGACTCCCGTTCCGTCCATAAAGCACTCGTCAATACTGTACTGCTCGATATTTTCCGGCGGGAAAAAATTTTGGAGCACCCCAATTACATCAAGCAATGTTCTTTCGTATTTAGGACCGTTGCAGGGCAGGGAAATAAGCTCCGGGCAGAATTTTTTGGCTTCGATGACAGATGTCCCCGTTTCTACTCCCTTAGCCCGCGCTTCGTAGGAGGCAGTCATTACAATGCCTGCGTTGGATTTTTCCCATCCCCCGACTGAAACGGGCTTGCCCTTCAGTTCCGGGTTATCTCTTTGCTCAACTTGCGCGAAAAATGCGTCAAGGTCGAGATGATAAAATATCCTTTTGCTGTTATCCAATAAGCCGAGTTCAAAATCCCTTATATGCGGGAAAGAGTACTTAGGCAGTATCCTTACCCTCCGAAAATTCTGGGCATGCTTTTCCCCTTCTCTTGGTATAAAGAATTGCGAGCTAATCATGCCTTAATTTATACAGGCTAAAATAATTAAGCAATGAAGTATTTTAAGAATTCACCTAAAAAGGTTTGAATTTACCTTTTATTTAAAGGTGATTTTTGGTAAATTGTATATTCTTACAGTTTAAGAAAGTTTATATCTACCAGACGATGTAAGCCCGGGTGGCGGAACTGGTAGACGCGTCCCGCTTGAAGCGGGATTGCCTGTAAAGTTTAGGTTTTTGTAACATAGAATTTTATTTCTACCAGACGAAGTAAGCCCGGGTGGCGGAACTGGTAGACGCGCAGGACTTAAAATCCTGTTGCCTGNNCGGTTCGATTCCGATCCCGGGCACCATTAAATCCCTTTAATTGCTAGCAGTTAAAGGGATTTTTTGTTTGTACTCACCCGTTAAAGTCACTTCAAATTTTCTTAGAATCTGTTCAACACTTGTGCACATTTGAGCACATTTGTTCAACACTTTGTGCACACTTGTTTTAACAATTCCTGATGATTGCCTGTAAGGAAATCAAATCATGTCATCTGAAAACATTTATCTCCACAAACGAGTTGAAGGCGGTACCTACTATTTAACGATTGTAACTACAATTAACAAGAAACGTCATTTTAAGAGAGTTTCATGTAGAACTAAAAACAAAAATGAAGCCCTCCGTTTTCTTAAAAATTATGAGAAAAATAAGAAAGCACCAGTTGTAAATCCAAATCTAAAAATTTCTCATATCAAGAAGACCATCCTTAATTATGTAGATTCAAATTTGAGTAAAGGAAGTTTAGAAAAGTACGATTTAACATTAAGGAAATTTATTGAAGTGATAGGTGATAAAGAAATTAATCTGGTAACAATCCAAGATGTTGAAAACTTTAAAGCAATTCTAAGTAAGAACATCAGAAAGCACTCTGTTAATACTTACATCAGGTATGTAAAAGCAATATGGAATTTACTTGTGAAACTTGGTATTATTGCTAATTCAAATCTTAGCGGAGTAAAACAGTTCAAAATTCCTGAGAAAGAAATTATAAGTTTCACTGAATCTGAAATTGAATTAATTGTAGAAAATACGAAAGATGAAAAAATAAAGAACATAATTATGCTGGCGGTTGAAACAGGTTTACGGATTTCTGAATTATTAAATTTGAAAATAAAAAACTTAGACTTTGAAAATGAGTTAATTAAAGTTAACAATACAGAGGAGTTCAGGACAAAATCTGGAAAGAACAGAATAATACCATTCAACATTAACATTGAAAAAATAATAAACTTCGCGTTACAGAGAAAAGGTCTTCAAAAAACAGATACAGATAAATATTTATTTGTTTCAAAATATAATATTCCTTATAAAAGAAATTTTATAACGGTATACTTCAGAAGAAAACTTGATGAGTTAAAGTTTGATAAGAGGTATCACTTCCATTGTTTACGAGCAACATTTATAATGAACCTTGTTAGGAAAGGTGTTAATCCGATAATTATTCAAAAATTAGCAGGACATTCCTCTTTGGTTGTAACCCAACGATATTGTTATATTCAAATTTCAGATTTAAAAAATGCTTTGAATTTGTAAAACTCTGATTCATAGGAGATAAGTACTTAATAATGGAGCAGAAGAATAAAAAAATTGTAATATAAAAAAAAGAATAGTTATTAGTAAGAGAGTTAATGATTACCTGATATAATGTAGAAGAAATATGATATAATATGATTAGTAATAAAATAAAATCATAATTATAGAAAGGATAAAAAAATATGTACTCTCCTAAAATTTCACCTGACTTAATACCAATTCTTTACGTAACAGCTAAAAGTAACAAAAAGCCAATGACTAAAATCGTTGACTCAATTCTTAGAGAGCATCTTCTCCAAACTCAAAATACTTCTCAAACCAGTTCATCCAAATCATCCCAAAGATAAATCATTTCTAATCTGCATTTTCATTTATTTAAATCCACCAAATTAACTTCAACAAAACAAAGGAGCATTCATGAATCCTATTAACATAGTATTCAAAAAAATTATGAGAATTCTTTTAGTAGAATTCTTTGAGTTCTTATTTACAAAATATTCAAAAGGAAAAAAA
>JAFDZO010000020.1:0-349 GCA_018266845.1 Bacteroidota bacterium
AGCAGGGGGACTCATTCAATAAAATTCATTATTAAATTAGAAATATATTTCTTATATTTATCAAATTTTTACTAAAAAACTAATCATCCATTAAACCAAAGATGAAAAAACATTTTCACCTTTTAATTCTTTTATTTGCTGCGTTTTTCACCAGCGCTAATGCGCAGCTTCCTAACCAGAATATGGTATTGCTGAAAAATTTAAACACACACGGCACATATTCTGCTCTTTGGGGTTATGTTGCGCCAAACGGCCGGGAGTATGCAATTCTCGGATGCAACGGCGGAACAGCTTTTTTTGACATCACCGATTCTGCAAACATTCGCGAAGTAGCTTACAAAACCGGAGT
>JAFDZO010000020.1:401-17543 GCA_018266845.1 Bacteroidota bacterium
GAAGGAACAAACAGCAAAGTTCAGATATTTGACTTGCAATACCTGCCGGATTCTGTCCGTTTGGTTAAGACTACAAATTTTACAAGCCATTCTTCTACTCACTCCATTCAGGCATACGGAAGATACATGCTTCTCAATGGATGTAATTCTTCTTTTGCTCCAAATCAGGGAGTAGTAGTAATGGATTGCATAGACCCTGAAAATCCGGTAATCCGTGGTAAGATAGGTTCGGCAATCGGCGGCAATACTAACGGCTATATTCATGATTGCCGTGTAAGAAATGACACTCTTTGGGCATGCAATATTTATACAGGATATGTTACAATCTATGATATGCGAAATGTTGATTCTTTAAAAGCTATAAAATCTTTTAAAGAATATGCTCCCGGTGGAGTTTCAACGCACAACTGCGCATTTATGCCATATAACAGAAATTACTTTTTCTCAACGGATGAATATATCAATCCGCCTGCGGGAAAAATGAATATATGGAACATTTCCGATTTGAACAATATTACTCAGGTTACAACATGGCATCCTACTAACATAGATTCATCCGACGTTCACAATGTTGAAATTTACGGTAACTATGCTTTAGTAGCAAACTATACTGCCGGAATAAGATTGATTAATATTTCAAATCCCGCTGCGCCGACTGAAGTAGCATGGTATGATACATATCCGAATAACAATAAAAACCAATTTACGGGATGCTGGGGAGTTTATATGTTCCCGTCTAAGAAAATAATCGGTTCAGATATGGTAACGGGCTTATATGTTGTAAAGCCGACTATCGCTATTACAAACATCGGATATGAGCAAACTGCCGAAATTCCATCTACAATTACATTGAAGCAGAATTATCCTAATCCGTTTAACCCGTCAACAAAGATTTCATTCAGCATACCTAAAAACTCCTTTGTATCATTGAAGGTTTACAACCTTGCAGGAAAAGAAGTTGCTGACCTTGTAAACGACAGAAGAGACGGCGGAAACTACGATGTAAGCTTTGACGCAGGAAAATACGGACTTGCAAGCGGCGCATATTTTTATACTTTAAAGGCAGACGGATTCACAGAAACAAAGAAAATGATATTGGTAAAATAATTTCAATTTTCAATAAATACTTTTAACAAATAGTTATCAGACCTGTTGGGTTTTTAATCCTGACAGGTCTTTTTTTATGGTAGAAATAAAACAATTATATATATACATTTATCATATCTTTCAATAACAACTGAAAAAGTATTTGTAACACTCTTTGAAGTAAGTTATTGCAGGGAAGCATCACACTAACATTCCGAAAGCAGGTTAAAATATAATTTTAAAAATTATATTATTGTAAAGCTATGTCTTTCTTAAATAAAACATCATATACCCGCAATGAAAACAATCCTAACCTCTTTATTAGTATTCTTTATATTTAACATTACGTCTTATTCGCAAATAACACAGGCATGGGTAAGAACTTATAACGGACCTGGAAACGGTAATGACCAAGCTAACGCAATGGTATTAGATACTTCTGGAAACATTTATGTTACTGGTACCGGCACTGCAAGCGGAAACAATATTAATTATATCACGATAAAGTATAACTCTGCAGGCACAGTGCAATGGCTTCAAAGTTATGATAACAATACATCTACTGATATTGCAAGTGGAATTGCAGTTGATAAAGCAGGGAATGTTTATGTTACAGGTCATAGTATAGGTGTAGGTAATGATATTGCAACTGTAAAATACAATTCTTCAGGGGTGCAGCAGTGGGTTCACCGTTATGACGGTCCCGGAAATTCAGACGATTATCCATCTGGTATAGTTGTAGATTCTTTAGGAGAAATATATGTTACAGGTTATAGTAGAGGAGTTAACAATGATTATGATATTGTTACAATAAAATACACAGCATCAGGACCGCTTCCTTTATGGATAAAAAGATATAATGGCACAGGAAATTCTACTGACCAAGGTTATGGATTAGCAGTTGATAATTCGGGTAATGTTTATGTTACCGGTAACAGCATAGGAATTGGCACTGGAATTGATTACATAACAATCAAATATAATCCATTTGGAACACTGCTATGGGAACAAAGGTACAATGGAACAGCAAATGATGAAGATTATGCTAGAGATATAGCTTTGGATAATTCAGGAAATGTATATGTTACAGGTTCAAGCGTAGGCATTGGCTCAAGCAGTGATTGTTTAACAATAAAATATAATAATTCCGGTGCTTTACAGTGGGAGCAGCGATATAATGGACCTGCAAATTCAATTGACAATGGAGGATTTGTAAGATTAGATGTTAACGGAAATGTTTATGTTGCCGGAAATAGTGAAGGTATTGGCACTTCTACTGATTACATATTAGTTAAATATAATTCATCAGGAGTTCAGCAATGGGCGCAAAGATATAACGGTCCTCAAAATGCCCAAGATTTTACAACTGATATGGTTCTTGATAAGAACAATTATATTTATGTTGCAGGCAGCAGTGTTGGAGCCTCTAATGATTTTGCATCTTTAAAATATAATTTTGCAGGCGTAGTTCAATGGGAGCAAAGATACAATGGAACAGCTAACTTAATTGACATTCCTAATTCAATTGCTGTTGATAAATCCGGCAATGTGTATATAGCAGGGGTAACTTATGTAGCTGCAAATAGTTCTGACTTTATAATCTTAAAATATACTCAGCAGGTCGGGATTAATACAATTTCTAATGAAGTTCCTTCAGGTTTTTCATTAAAGCAAAATTATCCAAATCCATTTAATCCTGTAACCAATATTAAATTCGATATGCAAAAAGGAGATTTTGTAAGTGTAAAAATTTTTAATGCGCTGGGCAAAGAAATAGAAACGCTTGTGAATGAATACAAACCTGCCGGAATGTATGAAATTACTTTTGATGCAGGAAGATTTGAAAGCGGCATATATTTTTATAAAATGGAAACAAATGGTTTTTCTGAAACAAAGAAAATGATATTGGTAAAATAATTTTTTTATCCCTGCCGGAGCCTTTCCGGCGGGAAATTATTCCCCCCTTTTTTTGACTTACAATATACTTCGCTTAAACATATCTTTCTTACAATTCACCTAACCTCTATTTCAAAACTAAGAAATGAAAAAGTTACTTTTTCTTCTGCTATTGTCTTTCTGCAGTTACCCGGCAAACGCTCAGAATGATAATATGTCAGGAGCAGATGTTTGTTCTCATGGTAAGATGAGCAAAGGGCATGCTTATCTTCATCAGGAATTCGACTCACCAAACACACCTGTACACTCTTTTAATGTTCTGGAATACAAACTGAATCTTGACCTTTATAATTGTTTCGTTTCACCCTATACAAAAGCCTATACGGGCACAAACCAAATTACATTTCGGGTTGATTCAACAATAAATTCTATCAAGCTGAATGCGCTAAACACTTCTATTGGTATTGATACAATAAAAATCGGTAATACTTCATTAGCTTACACACATACAAGCGATGTTGTTTCCATTAATCTTGATAGAACATACAATGTTGGAGAAACTGTTGTAATGAGAATTGTGTATCATCACAATAATGTTACCGCAGCAGGATTTTATGCAAGCGGCGGAATGGTTTTCACCGATGCAGAACCTGAGGGAGCAAGAGGATGGTTTCCTTGCTGGGATAAACCTTCGGATAAAGCGCTTTGGGATTTAACTGCAAGAACGCCTACAGGTACGCTTCTCGGCTCTAACGGAAGACTTGCTGATTCTACTGTTAACAGCGGAGCAATTTATTATCACTGGATAAGCAAAGACCCGATTGCAACTTATCTTATGACGATGATTGGAAAAGTCGGTTACAACCTTGATGTTATCTGGTGGAAGAAAATTTCAAATCCGAATGACAGCACGCCAATCAGATTTTACTGGAATACGGGCGAGAGCGGACTTGCAAATATTAAGACAAAGATGCCTTCTATGATGACAAGATTTTCGCAGTTGTTCTGCGAGCACGTTTTTGAAAAGAACGGATTTGCCACGGCGAATAATCAGTTCACATGGGGAGGAATGGAAAACCAAACGCTGACAATTCTTGCTCCAAACTACTGGAGCGAAAACGTAGTTGCGCACGAGTTCGGGCATCAATGGTTCGGTGATTTAGTTTCACCGGGGACATGGGCAGATATTTGGCTTAACGAAGGTTTTGCAACTTATTGTGAAGCTCTCTGGAAAGAATATACAACAGGATATACATCGTACAAATCAGCCATTACAAGCAATGCAAGCAGTTACATTTCCGGTAATCCGGGATGGCCAATTTATAATCCTGCTTGGGCTATAACTACTCCCGATCAGAATACTTTGTTCAATACAGCTATCACATACTATAAAGGCGCTTGCGTGCTTCACATGTTAAGATATACGCTTAACGATACAACGATGTTCTTTAATGTGTTAAGAAACTATACTAAAGACACCGTAAACTTTAAATTTAAGAATTCTGTAACGGCTGATTTCATAACGAAAGTAAATTCAGTTACAGGACAAGACCTAACGTGGTTTTTCAATCAATGGGTTTACCAGCCGAACCATCCTGTATATGCCAACACATATAACTGGTCAGGTTCAGGCTCAAACTGGACTGTAAAGTTTATGGCAAAACAGACCCAGTCAAATCCGGCATTTTTCAAAATGCCTCTTGAAATTAAAGTGGCTTTTGTCGGCGGAACTGATACCACAATAAGAGTAATGAATGATGCAAACAACCAGCTTTTCACTTTCAGCTTCACAAAGCAGCCGAATGCGCTAACGTTCGACCCGAATGCAAATATTGTATTAAAGCAGGGAACAACTTTAATGGGAGTAGAGGCAGTATCAAATGAAGTCCCTTCTATTTTTTCATTAAAGCAAAATTATCCTAATCCGTTTAATCCTCTTACCAATATTAATTTTGATATTCCTAAGCAGTCATTTGTAAAGATTACAGTGTTTGACAATTTAGGAAGAGAAGTAAGAGAATTAGTAAATGCAGATTACGCTGCGGGAAGCTACACAGTCGGCTTTGACGCATCTTCGCTTTCAAGCGGAATTTATTTCTACAGAATTCAAGCCGGAAGCTTTGTAGAAACAAAATCAATGATACTGGCTAAATAGTTTAATTAGCCGTAAGTAATAAATTTTACCGAAGTACCTGCCGGGTTCATATTTCCGGCAGGTATTTTTTTTATATTTTGAATGTGTTTCCGCTTTATTTATTTTATAGTCAATCTTACCTTTTTAATCAAGGCATATAAAATTTATTTCCAATATGAAAACCATTACCTTTTTTCTGTTGTTAATTGCAGGCAGTTTAGGCTATGCTCAAAATGCAGAAGTTTCGGGCGCTTACGGATGCTCTCATGGGAAAATGAACAGAAAAATTACTCAGCAAAATACGGATGCTTCTCCCAATTCCCCTGTGCATTCATTTAATGTTTTGGAGTATAAGCTGAATGTGGATATTTATAACTGTTTCATAACTCCTTTTCCTAAGTCATTCAACGGAACGAGTCAAATGACATTCAAAGTTGACTCTGTGATTAACTCAATAAAGCTGAATGCCAATAATACTTCTATAGGAATTGATACTGTAAAAATCGGGGCATCCGTTTTGACATTTACCCACCTTTCAAATATTGTAACAATTAATCTTGACAGAACTTATAATCCGGGGGAAACAGTTGTGATGAATATTGCTTATCATCATAACAATGTAACTGATAATAGTTTTTATGTAAGCAGCGGAATGGTATTCACTGACTTTCCTCCTGAAGGCGCAAGAGGTTTTTTCCCTTGCTGGGATAAACCGGGTGATAAGGCAGCATGGAATTTCACTGCCCGCGTTCCGACTAATGTAGTTCTTGGCTCTAACGGAAGACTTGCGGATTCAACCGTTAACGGGGGAGCGATTTTTTATAACTGGATTAGCAAAGACCCTATTTCAACATACTTAATGACTATGATTGGAAAAGTAAACTATAATCTTGATGTTATCTGGTGGAAAAAAATTTCAAATCCGAACGACAGTACTCCAATCAGATTTTACTGGAATTCGGGCGAGAGCGGACTTGCAAACATAAAATCAAAAATGCCCGGAATGATGACAAGATACTCTCAGATGTTTGGCGAACACCCTTTTGAAAAGAATGGCTTCGCAACAGCTAACTCATTGTTTCAGTGGGGAGGAATGGAAAATCAAACACTGACAATTCTTGCTGCAAACGGGTGGAATGAAAATACAGTTGCTCATGAGTTTGGTCATCAATGGTTCGGCGATTTAGTTTCACCGGGCACGTGGGCTGATGTCTGGTTAAATGAAGGTTTTGCGACGTACTGCGAAGCATTGTGGAAGGAAAGCACTACGGGCTACTCTGCATATAAATCGGCGGTGAACAGCAATGCGAGCGGCTATCTGGGCGGCAATCCGGGCTGGCCCATTTATAATCCAAGCTGGGCTGTTACTACTCCCAACCTGAATACCCTTTATAATACGGCAATTACCTATTACAAAGGTTCTTGCGTGCTGCATATGCTTAGGTATGTATTGCAGGATACTTCAGTATTTTTTAACTGCCTGCGCTCTTATGCGACCGATACGGCAAACTTTAAGTTTAAGAATGCAGTAACTGCGGATTTTGTTACGAGGGTAAATCAGGTTTCAGGTCAGGACTTAAACTGGTTCTTTGACCAATGGGTATATCAGCCAAATCATCCTGTATATGCTAATAAGTATTGGTTTACAAATAATGGAGGCTCTAACTGGACTGTGAATTTTACAGCAAAGCAAACTCAGACAGCCCCTTCACCTGCATTTTTTAAAATGCCGGTTGAGTTAAAAATTTCTTTTGCAGGAGGAACAGATACAACCATAAAAGTGATGAACGATGTAAACAATCAGCAGTTCGCATTTAATTTTAATAAGCAGCCGACAGGATTTACTTTTGACCCCAACAGTAATATTGTAATTAAAGCCGGCTCTACAACAATAGGAATAGAAAATATTAGCAGTGAGATACCCGGCAGCTATTCTTTAAAGCAAAACTATCCGAACCCGTTTAATCCTGCTACAAAAATAAATTTCAGTATTCCGGGGCAGTCATTTGTGAAGATTATTGTATTTGATAATTTAGGCAGGGAAGTCAGCAAATTAGTAAATGGAAATTTAGCAGCCGGCACGTATAACGTGGATTTTGACGGCGCAGGCTTATCCAGCGGTTTGTATTTCTATAGAATAGAAGCAGGTGAATTTACTGAAACAAGAAGTATGATACTTGCGAAGTAATTTAGCAATTTCATGCCGGTGAAAGCCGGAAAGAAAAATACCTGACAGGATTAAAAACCTGTCAGGTATTTTTTTATTATTCTTGATAGGAAATTTGTGTCATCATACCAATCATAAAAATCTGTGATTCACTTTCCTTCCAATTTTTTTATCGCATCTTTTCCGCTTTGGCTATCGGGATTAAGCTCAACCGATTTCTTATAGTTAATCAAAGCATTTTCTTTATCGCCTTTAGTCATATATGCTTCGCCTAAGCTGTCATATACATTGGAAGAAGCCGGAAACATTTCAACGTTAAGCTTCAAAACTTCGACTGCGTCATCCAGTTTCTTCTCCTGCATCAAAGTATAACCAAGATTATTGATTTCTCCTTCTTTAATTGTATAAGTATCTTTCTCGTTTTTTAGAACTTCCTTTATCTCGGCAACGGCAGCAGTGTATCCTTTTGCAGCACCTAAAGACATAAGCATCGAAGTAACCGATTTTTTAGGGAAGTTGTAAGGTATTCCATACAAAATTTTTCCTATATCGTTTGATACTTTACCCGATTCTCCATTGTAATAATTGCTCAGCGCAATTATCACAATATTGTCATCTACAATTCTAACGATGTTAGCGTTAAATCCGTTAATGCCTCCGCTGTGCGAGTAACCTTTTTTCTCAATTCCGTTTGCGTTTATTTTCATTACGCCCCATCCGTACGCATAGTTTTTCAAAAACGGAGTAAACATTTTTTCTTTTAGCTCTTTTGAAATCAGTTTATCTGTGTATAAAGCTCTATCCCATTTATATAAATCTTCTACAGTAGAATACATAGAGCCGGCTGCAAAAGGAATAGTCATATCAATAAATTTGGAAACTGTAACACCTTCCGGTCCAATATCGTAACCGGTTGCCTGATTTGTCATTTTAATATCGTTATGCTCGTAGCCGGAGTTATCCATTTCAAGCGGATTAAAAATATTCTCCCTCAATGCGTCTTCATATCTTTTGCCCGTAACTTCTTCTATTATTGCTCCGAGAATAAAGTATCCGGTGTTGCTGTAGTTCCAGCTCGTTCCAGGCTCAAATTCCAAATCAAGGCTTCCGAATTTAAGAATTAGTTCTTTAGGAGTGTATGGCTTTCCTATTTCGTTATCCATAAAATTCGGGATGTTTGTATAATTTGGAATGCCGGAAGTATGCGTAAGCAGGTGGTGAATTGTAATTTTTTCTCCGTTATCTTTCCTGTAATAAGGCAGGTAATCGGAAAGTTTCGCATCGAGCTTTATTTTTCCTTTTTCAACAAGCTGCATTATAAGCATAGATGTAAACTGCTTTGTAATCGAACCGATTCGGAATTTTGTTTGGGGTGCGCATTGAACTTTATTTTCAAAATCGGAATAGCCGTAACCTTTGGAAAGGATTATGTTCCCGTTTTGTGCAACGAGAACGCTGCCATTGAATAGTCCGTACTCAACATATTTGTTTATAAGCTCATCTATCTTTTTTGCGTTTTCTGAAGTTTGCGAAAACGAAGCATGACTGAAAACGAAAAACAATAAAAGTGCATTTAGAAGCGAAACAATTTTTTTCATTAGTTGAAATTTTAATTTTGAAAGGATGCGCGAGCTAATTGAAATTAATAGGCTTACGTAAAAAATTTATAAAATGTTATTAATTAGACTAATTTTTGAGGCTAAAGGTTTCAACGGGAAAAGGAGGTTTTTAAAAAAATTCAATCAAAGTAATCCAATTCTTTTAACAATTTCTTAACATCAACTCCAATCCGTTTTTGGTATATTTGTTAATATTATGCGATATATTTCCATTCTTTTGCTCTCGCTTGTATTCTTTTCCTGCGGCGGAAAACGCAACGTAGCGCTGAACCGCTCCGGCGGACAGCTTAACGGAGCAGGCGCGACATTTCCGTTCCCGATATATTCAAAATGGTTTGACGAGTATTACAAAATAGATAAAAATGCAAAAATAAACTATCAGTCTATCGGTTCAGGCGGAGGCATAAGGCAGATAACGGAAGGAACAGTTGATTTCGGCGCTTCAGACAGCCCTATGAATGCGGGCGAAGTAAAAAAAGCGGAAGAAAAAAATAATTCGCGCATTTTGCAAATCCCGACTGTGCTCGGCGCAGTTGTGCTGACTTACAATCTGCCCGGAATAAACAAAAATATAAATCTTGCATCTGAAACCATTGCCGATATTTATATGGGCAAGATAAAAAAATGGAACGATGATAGGATTAAAAAAGATAATCCCGATGTAAATTTCCCCGATAAAGAAATTGTTGTCTGCTATAGAACTGACGGCAGCGGAACGACTTATATCTATACTGATTTTTTAAGCAAGGTTTCTCCCGAATGGAAACAAAATCACGGCACTGCAAAAGATGTCCGCTTTCCGGTAGGGCAGGGAGGCAAAGGCAACGAAGGTGTTACCGGGCTTGTAAAGCAGCTTGATTATTCTATCGGCTACATTGAGTTAATCTACGCATTGCAAAACAAGCTGAACTATGCTAATGTAAAAAACAAAGAAGGCGAGTTTATTACTCCCTCACTTGAGTCTGTTTCAAAAGCTGCCGATAATATCGTAGATGAAATGACGGCGTCGCTTACTTTATCAGTTACGAATGCAAAAGGCAAAGGCGCTTATCCGATTTCAAGCTACACGTATCTGCTTGTTTTAGAAAATCAGAAAGATTTAATCAGAGGAAGAATTTTGAAAAGTTTTGTTAAATGGGCTTTGACTGACGGGAAAAAATTTGCAAACGATTTAGGATATGCCGCGCTTCCGCAGTCAGTTGTTGAAAAAGCATTGCAAAGAGTGGAACTGATAAATTTCAACGGGAAACCGCTCTAATACAGATTTTTTAGAACACAGACATATATGATTTTTATGATTACACAGATAAATTTAAAATAAATTTTCTTTGCGTGCTTTGGCAATTATTCTTTGCGCGCTTTGCGGTTAAAAAAATAAAACAATTAACGAGACAACGACAAATACTGCCCCTGAAATAAAAAGCAAAAAGAAATGGTCGGACATTTTTTTTGAAAACCTGACTTTGATTTTTGCCTGCTCGATTATCTTAATCGTGCTGTTCATTATAGCGGAGATGTTTCAGGATTCCGTCGAAGCGCGGGAAGTCTTCGGCTGGAAATTTATTTTTTCAAGCGACTGGGACCCGGTGAAAGAAAAATTCGGCGCGCTGCCGTTCATTTTCGGAACCGTTGTATCTTCTCTTCTTGCATTACTAATCTCATTACCCATAAGCATCGGAGTTGCAGTTTTTTTAAATGAGCTTGTTAATAAAGCACTCAGAACTCCGTTAAGTTTTTTAATAGAAATTCTTGCAGCAATACCAAGCATAATCTACGGCTTTTGGGGAATATTTGTGCTTGCCCCTTTTATGCGTAACACAGTTCAGCCGTTATTGCAAAGCACACTTGGATTTCTTCCGTTCTTTAAAGGAACACCTTACGGAACAGGCTTGCTAACAGCTTCGATTATTCTTGCTATAATGATTACTCCAATAATAACGGCAATAACAAGAGACGTGCTTAAAGCAATTCCCACTGCGCAAAGAGAAGCCGCTTATGCGCTTGGAGCAACAAAATGGGAGGCAATTAAAATGGCTTTGTTGAATGCGCGCTCTGGAATTTTAGGCGCATCGGTGCTTGGACTTGGAAGAGCTATTGGCGAAACAATGGCTGTAACAATGGTTATCGGTAACAGAGCGGAAATAAGCGCTTCATTATTTGAGCCGGCTTACACTATGGCATCTGTAATAGCAAATGAGTTTGCCGAGGCATCGGGAAATCTGCATGTAAGCAGTTTAATCGAAGTAGGCTTAATTTTGTTTGCTGTAACATTTATTATAAACTCATTTGCGCGGTTATTGATTTACAGCTTTACACGAAAAACGGAAGGAAAATAATTGGAAGAAAATAAAGCACATACATCGGTTTTCGCAAAGCCGAAGAATCTAAAGAGAAGAAAAATTGTTAATTCAATTATGCTTTCTCTTTGTGTAGTTGCGGCAGTAATCAGCATTCTTCCTTTGTTTTATATTTTCTTTTACACAACCAAGTCAGGCATCTCTTCCCTAAATTTAGATTTCTTCACTCAAATGCCAAAGCCCGTTGGAGAAGCTGGCGGAGGAATGGCGAACGGAATTGTCGGAACTTTGATTTTAATTTCGCTCGGCTCGATAATAGGAATCCCCGTAGGAATACTTGCAGGCATTTACGTTACGGAATATTCAGGCGGAATTTTTTCCAATCTTATTAAATTTGTAACGGATGTATTAAGCGGAGTACCTTCTATTATCATTGGTATTTTTGCTTATGGGGTAATTGTAATTCCTATGCAGGGATTTTCCGCTTTGGCAGGAGGATTTGCTCTCGGAATTTTAATGATACCTACTATCACAAGAATTACGGAAGAAATGTTAAAGCTTGTTCCGCAGTCTTTGCGTGAGGCTTCGCTTGCTCTTGGAGTATCAAGATGGAAAACAACTTTGCAGATTGTATTACGCACTGCATCAGGGGGAATTATCACCGGTATTTTACTTGCAATTGCACGTGCAGCAGGAGAGACGGCTCCGCTGCTCTTTACTGCATTCGGAAACAGGTTCTGGAGCACTGATTTAAACCAGCCGATAGCTTCTCTTCCGGTGCAAATTTTTAACTATGCGATTTCACCGTTCGATGACTGGCACAAACAGGCATGGGCAGGAGCTTTGGTTTTGATTTCATTAGTATTCATAGTAAACCTTATAGTAAGAATTGTTACAAGAGATAAATTTGCAAATAAAGTTTAGAGTTTGGAAGAAGAAAAAATAAATATTGTTACGCTTGCCGATGAAGGAGATTTATCTGAGACAGATGTTCTAGAAAATGAGCCGCAGGGAAAGAGCTATGAAGTTGAAACGAAAAATTTATCCGTCTTCTTTAACGGCAGACCCGCTATTGCAGAGATAAATTTAAAAGTAAGAAAAAGCACTGCAACTGCAATCATAGGACCTTCGGGCTGCGGGAAATCTACTTTTCTCCGCGCTCTGAATTTTATGCACGATATGGTGCCGAAGTCAAAAGTTACCGGAGAAATATTTATTAACAGCAGAAATATTTCAGAGTTCGATACTGTTGATTTACGAAGAAAAGTAGGAATGGTTTTTCAAAAGCCGAATCCTTTCCCTAAGATGTCTATTTTTGAAAATGTTGTTTCAGGTATAAAACTGAACGGCAATAAAGAGAAAAAAAATCTTCATGAGGTGGCGGAAAATTGTTTGAAGCATGCGGGATTATGGGAAGAGGTAAAAGACAGATTGAAGCAGCCGGCTGTAAGCCTTTCGGGCGGGCAGCAGCAGAGGCTTTGCATTGCAAGGACGATAGCAGTTGAGCCGGAAATAATTTTAATGGATGAGCCTACAAGCGCGCTTGACCCTATCTCCACTCAAAAAATTGAAGAGCTTATTTTTCATCTTAAAAAAGAGTTCACTATTTTAGTCGTTACTCACAATATGCAGCAGGCAGCTCGAGTGAGCGACCATACGGCGTTTTTCTATATGGGAAAACTGATTGAGTATTCACGAACGAGAAGAATGTTTACAAATCCCAGAGAGAAACTCACTGAAGAGTATATTACAGGAAAGTTTGGGTGATTATTTACGTATTGAGTATTGTGTATTGTGTAGTGAGATAAGAAGGAGGATGAAGTGTTTTATTTTCCTAATATGTTTGAATAAGAATTATCTTTTAATAATGGCACACAATTACTTACATTAATTTCACATGCGAGTTCAACATCCTCTGTAAATCCTTTTTCAATTAATTCTCTCCCTGAAATACAATTTTTAATTTCATCTACAAGATTATTTTTTGCTGATTCATAAACTGATAAAGCAATTTTGCTTTCGGGAGAAAAATTTCCTTGAAGATAAGAAATAATTGCTCCCGCTCCTATTAAATCTTCAATCGCAAATCTTATAGAGCCGTCTTCCCACTTTTCTCCGGCAGGAATGACAGAAATTCTTTGAAAGTTTTTCATTGCAAAGTCAGCAGCGGCTTTTGCATTTCTCAGACATCCGGCAATAACAGGAATATCACCGCACGATAAAGAAAGCGTTGCGCCGTTTGGCGAAGGCAAAACAAGCTTAGTGTTTGCAGGAATATTTTTCAGCGATGACGGGGAAAGGGAATATGCTGATTTATCTCTTTTTCCGGCTGCCAGAATAGCATTGTTCTTTTCGGCAAATTCTATTGCTGAATTATCTTTGCAGCGATAGGGAATTACTTTTGCGCCTCTGCTCAAAGCTATATCAACTGATGTAGAGAAGGACAAAACATCTACAATAATAAATAAATCGGTTACAGACGAGAGCGCTTTTATTCCACTCAAGCCCCATTCGGTTTTAATTTCATATTTTTTCTGCTGAAAAAACATTTTTTTTAAAATATGTATTTCAATTTCGATTATCCATTTTATTCAGTCAGATAGTTTTACGCTTCATTGTTATATTCTGAATATATTTTTGTGGAGAGGGCTTGTGGAAAAATATCTTTCCGGTATTTTTATTACTGCGGAATTTTTTTGATTTTTTTGGTATTTTCTATGATATGCAAAATTCCGATACGGAAAATACAGACAAATATACAGAAGCCGATTATTATTACGAAGAAGAGAAAAATCCGATGCTGCTTGTTTACGGACTTCCCTCTCTTTTAATAATTTTTATTCTCGCCGGGTTTTTTACAAGGGAGCTTTCTGCAAAGCCGAATGATTTTGTAAAAGAGAGTTTTCTTGGTGAAGCAAAACTTAACTCGCGAATAAACACCGGAGCAGTCAATATTGTTTCCGAAGAAGATTTGGCGCAGGGACTTCTTGATACTGTTTACACCGATAAAGAAAACTGGCTTGAGCTTCGTATCCACGAGCAGATGCTTTATGTTCATTGGAGGAACGGCAAGATTGATAAGTATCCCGTTTCAACGGGAAATAAATTTCTGGATAAAGGGCTTGAGTCCCGTCCGGGACTTTTTGCTATTTTCGTAAAGGAAGAGCATCACGAATCCTCACAATTCGATAATGCAGATATGTATCATTTTATGCCGTTTAATCAGGGAATCGGTTTTCACTCGATTAACGGAACAGCATATTATCAGCATTTGGGAGTCCGTCCGTCTTCACACGGCTGTATTAGGATGAGGCATGACCACGTAAAGAAACTGTTCGGAGATGTTGAGCTTGGCACAATAGTTCTTGCGCATAACGGAAAGTATGCCAGAACAATCGGCTTTGCGCCTAAAGAGTACGATGCTTCGGCGCAGGAGTTTTCGCCGGAGGAATATAAGAGGATGCTCGCTGAAAATTTGTACAATGTGCTTAGCGGAAAGTATTATGTAAGCGGCAGGAAGTATTTCGTAATTGACCCTAAGATTATCCCAAAGCAGGGAGTTTACATCGGCTATGACAGAACTGTCCCTGATAAGCAGGAAGTTCCTAAGCCTGAGCTGTTAATAACTTATTCCAATGATAAGCTCTCTGAACCGGAGATTATTCCCGGCAGCATTAGCGTTGCTAATGTAAACGAACAGGGAACTGAAAGCAGCCAAACGGAATTTGTCAGCAATGAAAATGATAAAAACACAAAAAAGACACCTGTATCCGGCATATCTTCTACGGACGAAATGGTGAAAAAATATTTTAATAACCCAATCGGCATTCTTCCATATTATCCGCCGGGAAAAAGATAAAAATAACTCAATGGTAAAATTAGTTGCTCTTTACAAAGCTCCTGAAAATAAAGAGGAGTTTATGAATAAATACGAAAACGAACACCTGCCTTTGGCAAAGCAAATGCCGGGATTAAAGAAGGCGGAAGTTTACAATATAAACAGCTTAGGCGGAAACAAATATTTTCTTTGCGCCGAGCTTTACTTTGAAAATGAAGACGCTCTCAATGCAGCTATGGCTTCACCCGAAGGAAAAGCCGCAGCAAAAAACCTAATGTCGTTCGCAAAAGATTACGTTGAAATGCACATAGCGAACCTCAAATAGTTTTTAGTTACCGGTTGCCGGTTATCAGTAATTTTATGTCCCATTCAAATTTTTTTTTGAATGGGATTTTTTTTTCTCTTATTTTTCCGGCAACCGGAAACCGATAACTGACAACTAAAATAAGCGCGGAACATTTGCTCAAATGCTTAGTTGAAATATTTAACTTTTTTAAAAAGTTAAGAATGCGAGGAAAATAAAATGAAAACCGCAGCAAAAGAAAAAAAACTAAATTCCCTTGGTAACATGCTTTACGGCGCCCCGGAACTGCTTTCCCTTTATCAAAAATATGCTTTCCGCGGGTTAATCGGTTCCATCGCCCTTGCCCTCTTTGCGCTGGGAGGAATCATTACGTACAATTCGCTACATGCAGATGAAAACGATGCGAAGAACTACGACAGGAAGATTTTTGAAATTGTTGAGTTTGATATGCCAGTGAAGGATAAAACAATTGTTGAAGTGCCTTCTAAAATAGAGGAGCCGCAGACAGTAAAAACTGTTGCGCTGAAAGACCTCGGAGCGTTAACTCCCGATCCTGTTGCTAAGGAAAAATCGGAAGTGCTGACTTCAAAAACGCAGGGAGCGCTGGATAATGTTGATAAGCCGGTTTCTCACGATGGCACTGAAGACCCAAATAAGGTAACTGCGGGACTTGATGATATTAATAAGAATAAGATAATTGGAGAAAATATAATTAAAGACGAGCCGAAAAAACCGAAAGATGAAGGACCGAAAAATCCGTACCAGGTTGATAAAGCCCCTGTTGCGGTAAATCTAAACTCCGTGAGAGGCTCTATGAAGTATCCTGAAATTGCAAGGCAGGTAGGCACTGAAGGCACATGCACGGCAAGAATTTTAGTAGGCACAAGCGGGGAGATATTGAAAGTTGTCAGCTTAAGCGGACCGGATGTATTTTACAGTGAAATTAAGGATAAGATTATGAACTTGCAGTTCACCCCTGCATTGCTAAACGGCGAGCCGGTAAAGTGTTATATAGCGGTTCCGTTCAAGTTTAGTTTGAATAAATAAAAAAGATGGTGAGACTTTACTGCTGCGGTGTGATAAAGACAGTGTAATTTATGGTTGGCTGCTGCCGGAGAAATCCGGCGGCAGTTTTTATTTATCCTTCCAATAATCTATAATCTTATTTGAAGTGTCAAATTGCTTTTGGATAAAAGGAGTTTTATTTATAAATGGTTCAATTATTTTCTTTGCCTCATCTGCATATTTAAGAGATTCGTTTTTATCATTTAAGTGAACATAAAGAAGAGCCAGATTATTTAAAGTCATAGCAACATGAGGTCTGTAGGCATTAGGATTAGTTTCCGCAAGTTCTCTGTAAATATTCAAAGCTTCTAAGTAATTCTCTCTTGCCTGCTCATATTCGTTATTATTTTTTTCTAAATTAGCCAGATTATTTAAAGTCGTTGCAACATCAGGTCTGTAGGCATTAGGATTAGTTTCCGCAAGTTCTCTGTAAATATTCAAAGCTTCTAAGTAATGCTCTCTTGCCTGCTCATATTCGTTATTATTATTTTCTAAAATAGCCAGATTATTTAAAGTCGTTGCAACATGAGGTCTGTAGGCATTGGGATTATTTTCGGCAAGTTCTCTTCTAATATTCAAAGCTTCTAAGTAATGCTCTCTTGCCTGCTCATATTCGCTATTCCTGTCTTCTAAAATAGCCAGATTATTTAAAGTCATAGCAACATCAGGTTTATAGGCATTGGGATTAGTTTCAGCAAGCTCTCTTCTAATATTCAAAGCTTCTAAGTAATGCTCT
>JAFDZO010000020.1:17603-17739 GCA_018266845.1 Bacteroidota bacterium
TGCCTGCTCATATTCGTTATTATTTTTTTCTAAAATAGCCAGATTATTTAAAGTCATAGCAACATGAGGTCTGTAGGCATTAGGATTAGTTTCAGCAAGCTCTCTGTAAATCTTCAAAGCTTCTAAGTAATGCTCT
>JAFDZO010000020.1:17807-37551 GCA_018266845.1 Bacteroidota bacterium
CCTGCTCATATTCGTTATTATTATCTTCTAAAGCAGCCAGATTATTTAAAGTCGTTGCAACATCAGGTCTATAGGCATTGGGATTATTTTCGGCAAGCTCTCTTCTAATATTCAAAGCTTCTAAGTAATGCTCTCTTGCCTGCTCATATTCGTTATTATTATATTCTAAAATAGCCAGATTATTTAAAGTCATAGCAACATGAGGTCTGTAGGCATTGGGATTAATTTCAGCAAGTTCTCTTCTAATATTCAAAGCTTCTAAGTAATGCTCTCTTGCCTGCTCATATTCGTTATTATTATATTCTAAAATAGCCAGATTATTTAAAGTCATAGCAACATGAGGTCTGTAGGCATTAGGATTATTTTCGGCAAGTTCTCTGTAAATATTCAAGGCTTCTAAGTAATGCTCTCTTGCCTGCTCATATTCGTTATTATTATCTTCTAAAGCAGCCAGATTATTTAAAGTTCCGGCAAGAGTGTCATTGTATTCGTTATTTTTTTTGTTTGGTTTATTGAGTTCCAGAATTGCCACGGCTTCTCTGTAAATAGGAATAGCTAAATGATACTGATTATGCTCTGCAAGAAAATATCCGTAGTTTAAAAGAACCCATAAATTTCTTGATGAGAGCAAAGCATTATTAAAATATTCTAAGGTGAGCTCAAACCTATTTTTAAGCTCAAGACGAAGAGCAGTTGTTTGAGCTTTTATAAGCCACTCATTGGAATTATTTATTAAATGATTTTTTACGCTTTCAAGTTTTTCTTCTAGCGTTTCTTCTGCGCCAAGTAATTTATCCTGTTCATCTTTAAGCTCTTCCGATTTTAAAATTTCATCTGCTTCAGTAAATTTTCCCTCTGAGAAAAGTTTTTGCGCTTTTTTAAGCCGGTCAGTATTAATCTCAATTCGTGAAAAAGTTTCTGCAAGTTTTATTACACCTTGTTCAAATTCTTTCTTTTGCTTTAAGACAAATTCTAATTTTCCATTTAAGGCAATTAAAAGTTCTTGATTATCCTTTGTCTCGGCGATTTTTATTTTTAATGTATGATATTCCTCTTCAAATTTTTTATAGTCGGGGCTTAGGTAAATATTGGTAACGGTTTTGCCTCCCGTAACTATATCACCCGATTCGATTTTTAATTCTGAATTAGAAATAAAATTTTCAGAGTTTTGTATTTCTAAATTTTTTCCATCCATATTATTGTTTTACGTTTTTATCTCCAACAACTACATCACCTGTATGAACTTCTATTGTTGAGCTTACAATAAACTTTTCACTTTCCGTGATGGTTGTATTGGTGATATTGCCTCCGGCTTTTTGATAATACGATTGTAATTCTTTCGCGAAGTCAGGATTTTCTTTAATGTAATTTTGGAGCACTTCTTTAATACTATTTTTTAGCGTATCGCTATCGGGGTATTTTTCAAAATCATTTAAAAGATTTTTTTCTTTCTCTGATTTAAACGGTTTTTTTACAAGGTCCCAAAGCTCTTTAGCTCCGTATTTTATTATTTCATCTCCGCCTTTTACAATAATAGGGGAGAGCGTGGTAATAATTCCTGCAATTAATTCCTCAGCCGTCATAAAAATTTAGTTAAGTTATGTAAATATATTAAAAATAAAATTATAAGTTAAGAGAAGAAATTTCTAAAAAGGTAAGTATTTTAAGTTTTATTCGTTAAAAGTAAAATTTGTGAAGGGTGTAAAAAATAAATGTTTTAAGGCATATTATCTTTTCCGGCAGCAGCGGCAGTAAATTATAAAAAAATTGTAATATTCGTATTTCTCAATGGATTTTATTGTTTTTCTTCTTTATTTTGCAGGCAAGAGGAACAATAACGTCAATAGGGTAGTTAAACCTATTACAGCTTATTAAATAAGATTTTAAAAACAAAAACTTGCGAGGTTAAAACATGGCAGCCGCAAACACAGAACAACAAGTTAAGCCGCTCGGCAGAATGATATACGGAGCGCCTGAACTTATTGCCCTCTACCAAAAATACGCAATGAGAGGACTTATGATTGCAATACTTTTTGCATTCGTTCTCATCGGAAGCGTATTTGCTTACAACAAAATCAAAGCAAATATCGAGGCAGAAAAAGAAAACCAGCAAAGATTAGTTACTTTGCAGGATTTAGATTTGCCTCCTCCGACAAGCGAAGAAACACCTCCTCCGCCGGAGCCTGAAATTCCTGAAAAAATTGCTTTGAAAGATTTGGAAGCTCTTGTTCCTGAGCCGGTAGCAAAGGAAAAAGCAGAAATTCTTACAACTAAAACTCAGGAAAAACTTGAAGAAGTTAAAGTTCCCGTTGCATCAACAGGAACAGATGACCCGACAAAGGTTACATGGGACGGAACAGGAAAACTTGAGCAGAAGAAAGTTGAGCAGAAAGTAGAAACAAAAGAAGTAAAGAAGGAAGAAAAGAAGAAAGACTTCCAGTCGTTTGAAGTAGAAAAGGCTCCAGTTGCAGTTAACCTCGGCTCTGTAAGAGGCTCAATGAAATATCCTGAAATCGCAAGGTCAGCCGGAATTGAAGGCACATGCGTTGCGAAAATTCTTGTAGGAACAAGCGGTGAAATTATTAAGGTTTCAAGCATTAGCGGACCTGATGTGTTCCACAGTGAAATTCAGGATAAAATTATGAATTTGCAGTTTACACCAGCGCTTCAAGGCGGACAGCCGGTAAGATGCTATGTGAATGTTCCTTTTAAATTCAGTCTCGGAACTAAAAAGAAAACCGACGACGACGATAAAGATAAAAAAGACGATAAATAATTTTTACAATAAATAGTTGATTTGAAAGTTCCCGCCGTCATAAGTTACTTTATATTAGCTCTCATAGCAGCAGCAGGAGTGCTTATGATGACGGGACAACTTCTCGGCGCAGCAGAAAAAAGCACGCGGATGGTTTTTGGCGGGATGTTGATTGTGTATGCAGTGTATAGAGCAATTGTTATTTTCGGAAGATTTAAAGTTGCAAAGCTGGAAGGAAGACGTGAAGAGATGAAAAAGCAAACCGATAAACTTCTCAAACGCAAATGAGAAGAAAATGAAGCATGACAAAATTTTTTTTACATACCTTTTTAGTTTTACTCCTCTTTAGTTTTTCCCTCTACTCCGGCTGCGATTTTGATAAAATTAAGTCTAAGGCAATTACCGGAAATCTCGATATTGATGTTGACGAAAACGTGGAACCTTTAATGAATAAAGAGAAGGAAGAATTCGAGCGCCTTAACCCGGAAGCAAAGTTGTTTCTTCACTCTCTACCCACTACTAACTGCATTGCAAATTTAATCAACGGCAAGTCAAAGACAATTATTTCGACAAGAGATTTTACTGTGGAAGAAAAGAAAATTATAGCCGATAGCAAGCTTGAGTTTAAGAAATATGAGTTTGCGATTGACGGAATAGCTTTCATTGTAAATCCGAAAAATCCCGTTCTTAGAGTTACCTCCGAAGATTTAAAAAAAATCTTTACAGGCGAGTTTAAAAACTGGACTGATATAAAAGCGCAAAATGAAACTCAGAATTCAGAAACAAAATCATTTTTCGGAGGTTCAAAAGGAAATATTAAACTGTTTATTCAGAGGCAAAACTCTTCAATAAATAGTTATGTAAAAGATTCTATTTTACAAAAGATGGACTATTCGAGCGCCGCCGTTGTCTGCTCTACAAGCACACAAATGCTTAGAGAGATAAGGGAAAACACAAATGCTATAGGTATTGTAAGTATGGCATGGCTTTCTGCCGGAAATCAGGATTCGCTGGATGCTACAGTAAAGGCACTGCGAATTTCAAAAATCGAAGCAAGCGGCTTCCAGAGAGATTTCGTTCAGTTTCATCAGGGATACCTTGCTAACGGAAGCTATCCGTACAGGCGTTATGTTTACCTCATTACCGGAGATGCGGGTATAAATCTCACAACAGGTTTTCTCTCGTTTTTATTGAAAGCAGACGGACAGAAAGTAGTTGTGAAAAACGGATTAGTGCCGGTCAGCCAGCCGGTGCAGACTATACAATTAAATTAATTAATACTTAATATAGACAATGAAATTAAAGAAAACTCTTACTCTTGCAATTCTTGCTTTTGTGTTTACAGCTACAAGCTTGTTTGCGCAGCTTGAAAAAGCCCAAACGCTTATCAGCAAAGGGGATTATGTCGGCGCAGTAAATGTCTTAAAAGATGTTGTGAAAACCGATGACAGTTACGATGCCAATTATCTTTACGGGCTTGCTTTGTATAAAACAGGTAATATAAAAGATGCTGAAGTTTTTTTGAATAAGGCTTTAAAGAAAGATGATGAAGGTGTAATGGCAATGAAAATTCTTGGCGATATATACAGCTCTAAAAAACAATATGACAAAGCAGATTCTTATTACAAAAGCGCCCTTAAAGTTGATGCTGAAAATATAGCAGTGCTTATTTCACGCGGAACTAACTACTCTCTTGCAGGAAAAGTAGATGATGCAATTAATGTTCTAACTCTTGCAACTACAATAAGCAAAGAAAACGCTGACGTATATGTAGGTCTTGGAGATGCGTATTATTACAGGAGAGCTTTTCAGCTTGCATCAGATAATTATAACAAAGCGCTGAAGCTGAACTCAAAGAATGCCGGAGCAGTGTTCGGACTTGGAAGAGTTTATTACAGACAGAAAAAATATACAGAAGCTTTAAACCAGTTTTTAGATGCAGCAAAGCTGGATGCAAATTATGCAGATGCTTATTTTGAAGCTGCAAGACTTTTGTACTTTAATGAAAACTATAAAACAGCTTTAGAGAACATTGACAAGTTTCTTGCTTTAAAGCCGTCTTCAATTGACGGAAAATCTTATAAAGCCAAAATTTTATACTACCTCGGTCAAAAAGATCAGGCAGAAGCTTTGATTGATGAAGTGTTAAAAGCAGAGCCGAATGACGAAGGCGCAAACAGAATTAAGGCAACAATTGATTTTGAACAAAAAGAATACACAAACGCATTGAGCGAATATGGAAAAGTTCCTGAAGATTTTCTTGAAATAGAGGACTTCATAAATATTTCTAAAACGAATTTAGCATTAGGAGATACAGTTAAAGCGTTGGCAATATTAGATTCTGCAATAAGAATTGACCCGGATTATGAAAGAACATATTTTGAACAAGGTAAAATATTTCTTTATCAAGGTAAATATGCCGATGCCGTAAGCGCATTTAACAAATCAATCGGATTAAATACTCCGAATGTTACGGTTTATTATGCAAAAGGTCTTGCTTTGTTACTTGATAATAAAATCGATGATGCTGCATCTTCTTTTAAAATATTAGTAGAGAAAGACCCAAAAAATGCAGAAGGATATGCCAATCTAGGTAAAATTTACTACAAAAAATATTTGGAAGCAAAGAATGCCGGAAATGCAACAGACAGTCAAAAATACAAGGATGATGCTATAATGTATTTACAAGAAAGTCTAAAAAACGATTCAACAAATGAACAGGCCGCAAAATTTTTAACCGAATTGCAATCTAAATAATACTTAATAACATTATTAAAAAACCTGCCTTGTGAAAACGAAGCAGGTTTTTTTATGGCATTTAATTAGTGTGTTTAACTTTGTACAAATCGGGCAAACAAAACAGTGTTAACATTTTTATTTTAACAATATCATTTTTCTGGTTTCTGAATAATTCTCCGCTTTAAGAGTGTAGTAATAAATTCCGCTCGGCAGATTTTCACCATTGAACTTTACTTCATATACTCCCTGCGCTTTTATTTCATTTATAAGTTCTACAATTTCTTTGCCAACTGAGTTATATACTTTAATATTCACATATCCTTTCGCCGGAAGAGAATATCTTATCACTGTGACGGGATTAAATGGATTGGGGAAGTTTTGTTTTAAAGCAAAAGTTGTAACAGGGGATGGTTCATTGCTTACGGAAGTGCTGCCGCCGTTAGATGTAAAATATATTTTGCCTTCCTGAAGAGTTCCGCCTGTTAAAAAATATTTATATCTGTCAATCAAACTGCTGCCGATAAGAGTAACATTGTTTGATATTTCCTCAACTATTTGATAGCTCCAGTTCGCCCCGAAATTTGAAGTTCGTAATACGAATGGTTTATACTGGTCTTCACCGGTTATTTTTTCTCCGTAAACAATGCCGGTTCCTGTTTCATTCAGAAAATTCAAATCTTCCATAATAAGAGAATCGCGGCTAAAGACTTTTTCCCAGGAGTTACCCTGATTAGTCGTTTTTAAAATCAAACCGCCATTGTAATCTGTGCCGCATAGAAATCCTGTATTTGAATTTATGAAATACACTCCCGTGTAATTTATAGTATCATTACGAAGCGTTGTCCAGTTTAGCCCGCCATTAGTGGTTCTCATCACTATACCTGAAATTGTTGTATCGCCGTATTCAAGCCCGGCAGTAAAAGCAAGATTTTCATTGACGAATTTGATTGCTTTAAACTCGCGCATAATATTGCTTGGTAAAGTATTAATCCAATTCAATCCGCCGTTAGTCGTTTTCATTATGGTTGTCTGCACCGGGATAAGCGAATCTGTAATGCTTCCTAATGCCATTCCTGAATTTTCATTTATAAAATCAGAGTAAGTCATATAGTAACAATAAGAAGGAACAGTCCCGAACTGCTTCCATGTTCTTCCTCCGTCAGTAGATTTGAAAAACGCCCCCTTGGAAAAATCTATACTGCGGTTGTTTCCCGTTGGCAGACCAAGCTTGTTATATCCGTTTGAAGAAAAAGCAGAGCTAAAAAATCCGTTCATTGCGCCTGTGGCATAGACTATATTGGAAGTAATAAATTCAGTTGATACAAGAACGCGTGAAGTATCCGGTACTGAAGCTATGTTCCATGTTGCACCTGCGTTCGTTGTATAATATGCCCGCGAAGTGGTTGCAGGAGTCTGGGAGTCTATACCCCATCCTGTACACACTCCGTTTACAGAAGTTGAAAAATTTATAGAGTTTAGATAGGCTATAGTTCCCGGAGCGTTTTGATGTATCCATTGGGAAAAACCATTTGCTGATAATAACAAAAGAAGAATAACAGAAAAAAGAGTTTTCATGGTTTTGTAAGTGATTAATAAAACTTTGCGAGAGCTTTTGGGGATGTGCGATATATATTCGTAATATACTAAAAAAAAGAAAATTTGTTACAAAAAATATCCGCATTTTTTGTACAGGCATATCGGTAAGCTATTTAGCTAAGATTAAAAGCGTATTTCATCTCAGTATCATTACCTGATATATATCTTTTACGTCCGGCTGATAAGAAATGAAACATGGAGCAAAATTCCGCTGCCGCTGAAAAAGTATTCCGCCCAAGTGTATATTTAAGTTCATTCATTATGCTTATCTTTTAGAAATGTCAGTGCTTTTTTACATAGTAATCGGAATCGTCGCAGCGCAGCGGATTCTTGAGCTTGTCATTTCCAAAAGAAATGAGGTATGGCTGCTTTCTCGCGGGGCGATTCAGTATGGCGCAGGGCATTACAGGTTTATTGTGTTAATGCACATCTGTTTTTTCCTATCTATGTTTGAAGAGTTTTTCTTCATAAAAGGGCACAAAGAATTAAATATTATAAATTATTCGTTTTTAGTATTTTTCATACTTTTGCAGTTTGGGAGAGCGTGGGTGCTGGTTTCACTCGGCAAGTACTGGAATACGAAAATTTACAGAATAAAAAGAAGACCTTTAGTAAAAACAGGACCATATAAATATTTAAAGCATCCGAATTACATTATTGTTACACTGGAGATTATTGCTCTTCCGTTAATTTTTAATTTGTACTACACGGCGTTAGTTTTTACAGTATTGAATGCCATTATGCTTTCAATACGCATTAAAGCAGAAAACAAAGCACTTAATATATAAATGAAGAAAATTCAATTAAAAGAAATCTGCCATGGCAGAAGCGGCGATAAAGGCGATGCTGCAAACATAGGGCTTATTGCTTATAAAAAAGAAGATTACGAAATCATCAAGCGAGAAGTTACCGCTGAGAGAGTTAAAAAATTTTTTGAAGGAATCTGCAAGGGTGAAGTTGACCGTTATGAAATGCCGAACATAAACGCGCTTAATTTTGTTTTACATAATACATTGGGCGGCGGCGGAACAGTTTCCCTAATGCTTGATGCGCAGGGCAAAACTCTTGCATCTGCTTTACTTAAAATGGAAATTGAAATTTAATACACAGAAAGAATAACGTAAAATGTTTGAACAACAGAAATACAGAATAAAAGACTACAAAGAGAAGCTGGTGCATCTAAGGAGGTTTCTTTGAAATCGATGAGAAAACCGTTCAGATAAAAGACCTCGAAATGAAGTCTGAAAGCGGCGACCTCTGGGAAGATAACCAGGCTGCGCAGAAGCTTCTTCAGCAAATTGCATCTCTGAAAAAATGGGTGGACGACTATCACAAAGTCGAAAGCCAGTTTGCCGATATAAACACACTGATCGAAATTTCAGAATTAGAAAATGACGATTCCGTTGCGGAGGAAATTAATTCCGAAATAACGAAATTTGAAAATATGCTTTCTGAGATTGAGCTTAAAAACATGCTCTCCGATGTTGACGATAAGCGTGATGCTATTATTACAATAAATTCCGGCGCAGGCGGCACAGAAGCGCAGGACTGGGCTGATATGCTGCTGCGAATGTATCTTCGCTATTGCGATAAGATGGGATTTAAGTCAACTCTTGTTGATAAGCTGGACGGCGACGGAGCAGGAATAAAAAGCGCTACAATAGAAGTGGAAGGGGAGTTTGCTTACGGATATTTAAAAGCGGAGTCAGGAGTGCATCGTCTCGTGCGTATCTCTCCGTTTGATGCAAATAAAAAACGACATACTTCTTTTGCCTCAGTTGCAGTTACACCCATAGTGGATGATACAATTGAAATTGAAATCAACCCTGCTGATATAAAAATGGATACATACCGCTCCGGCGGAGCAGGCGGGCAGAACGTAAACAAAGTTGAAACTGCCGTGCGCCTCACTCATATTCCTTCGGGAGTAATAGTATCATGCCAGGTTGAGCGTACTCAGATGAATAACAGGCTTCTTGCAATGAAGATGCTGAAGTCGAGGCTGTATCAGATTGAAAGAGAGAAGCAGCTTGCAGCATTGGATTCTATCGAAAAGAATAAAAAGAAAATCGAGTGGGGCAGCCAGATACGAAGCTATGTTTTTCATCCGTACAATATGGTAAAAGACCACAGGACAAATTTTGAAACAAGTGATGTGCAGTCAGTAATGGACGGCGAGCTTGATGAATTTATAAAAGCATACCTTTTAAGCTAATTGAATTACAAATACAAAATAGCGAAGCGGTTTTTATTTTCAGGCGGCGGCTCTAAGTTTGTCTCATTCATAACCTACATTTCTATACTCGGAGTTACTCTCGGTGTTGCAGCATTAATTATTGTAACTGCCGTATTGAACGGATTTGAGCTTGAGATAAAAAGCAAAGTTGCAGGGCTTGTATCTCACATTCAGCTTAATTCTTTTGACCCAAAAGGAATTGCCGGCTATGGCAAAGTAATCTCAGAGCTAAAAAATAAATATAACGACATCACAGGTATTTCGCCGTATGTTCAGCGTGAAGCATTAATTAAGTATAAAGATAATGTCGAAGGAATTATGCTGAAGGGCATTGATGCTAAAACTGACATCTCTACTGCTAAAAGCAGAATTGTTTCAGGCGAGTTTAATCTCACTCCAATTGATACAACTTTTTCGCGGATTCTCATAGGCGAAAAGCTGGCAAAGAAACTGAATGTAGAGCCGGGGAAAAAGATTTTTGTATTCGGATTAAAAGGAGTTCCATCACCGATAAATCCGCCAAAGATAAAACAGTTTATCGTTGCAGGAACATATGAAACAGGACTTAAAGATTATGATGATGTTGTAATATATACTGATTTGGCAACAACGCAGAAACTTTTTGAGTTCGGAAATAATGTTACGGGCATTGAGATGAATATGAAAAGCATTGATAACCTCGATGCGCAGGCAGCATCTATGAATGAAATGCTGGGTTATCCGTATTCTGCAAAAAGCATGTTTAAAATATTCAGGGCGTTGTTTACGTGGGTAGAGCTTCAGAAAACTCCAGCTCCAATCGTATTAAGCATGATTATCTTAGTTGCTACATTTAATATTGTAGGAACTTTGTTAATGCTTGTGCTGGAAAAAACCAATTCTATTGGAATTTTAAAATCACTCGGCGCAGGTAACGGTGATGTAATGAAAATTTTTATTTTTGACGGATTGATTATCGGATCCATTGGAATTATCCTCGGTAATATATTAGGCATCGGACTTTGTCTGCTTGAGCAGAAATTCAGATTCTTTTCCCTGCCCGAATTTTATTACATGAAAAACGTTCCGATATTGCTTCAGCCTGAATATGTAATTGTAATTTCTCTAATCAGTTTTGCGCTTTGCTTTCTTGCAACTACAATTCCCGCATACTTTGCTTCAAAAATCAGCCCTATCAAATCATTAAAATTCTCATAAGTATTATTGGATAAGACGCGAAAGAAAATTCAGGGAATGTTCGATGAAATCGCCGGTAGGTATGATTTCCTCAATCATCTTTTTACTATGAAGATGGACCTTCGCTGGAGAAGAGAAATTGTAAAAGAGATTGAAATGAATAATTATCCGAAAGATTTAATTATAGATTTAGCAACGGGAACAGGGGATTTATCGCTTGAGCTTTTAAAGCTCAAGCCTGAAAAACTTTTTGCTGCCGATATTTCGTACAATATGCTTGCATTGCAGAAGAAAAAAATCAGCAGTGAAAAACTTGTTCTGCTTCAGTGCGATTCGCTTCATTTGCCTTTTGCAGATAACTCAATTGATATTATTACAATCGGTTTCGGGATAAGAAATTTTGAATTTATGGAGAAGTGCTTAGATGAAATAAACCGCGTACTGAAAAAAAACGGGCGGCTTATAATAATCGAGATGTTCAGCAATAATGATTTTAAAACGAAGCTGTTTAATTTTTATTTCGGCAAAGTAATGCCTGTTGTAGGTAATTTGATTTCAGGCAGCAAATACGCCTACAGCTATCTGCATAAGTCGGTTGCAAATTTTTACTCCGTTAAAGATTTTGTAAACGTAACAGAAAAGCATAATTTTAAAATTGAAAAGGTGAAGAATAATTTTCTCGGCGTTGTGAATACGGTTTATTTTAGAAAAATTTCTCACCACTAAAACACGAAAAGCACAAAATAACACCAAAACATCAATAAAATTCTTTAAATTTTGTGAATTTTCGTATTTTTAGAGTTTTCGTGTTAAAGTTGTTTTGTAATTCTGCGAAATAAACCAAAAATACCCATTGAATAAACCATTAATAATTACTATATTTGATGTTTAACAATTATTTGAATGAAGAAATTAACAGTAAAGCAGCAAGCAAAGAACTACAAATTAACGCAGCAAATAAGCGCAAAGAAAACTCAGGTAAAGAAAAAAGACCCGTTTAAAGAGAGAGGAATTGATGATTTTATTGATTTCAGAGACGTAAGATTATTAACAAGATTTTTAAATGATCAGGGTAAGCTGCTTCCTGCAAGAATTACAGGCGCAACATCAAAAATGCAGAGAAAGCTGACCGTAGCTATAAAAAGAGCAAGACACCTTGCTTTTATTCCATTCGTTAGCGACGGCACAAAGCACTAATATAATAATTTTATCAAAACCATAAAGCCCTTGTATCTTTATTGATGCAAGGGTTTTTTGTTTTCAGGAACGCTTTAAAAAATCTTCGGGTTATAGATGTAAACTTACCTTTAGATGAAATCAAAAATTTTTGTCTCTATTCTCTCAGTAATAATCATTTCTGTTGTTTGTCTTGCCTATGCGTTTTCTACAAAATCGAATTCCGAATTGAGCAGCTTAAAAGACGTAACAGGGAAGTGGATTAACTCCGATAAAGATGTTTCTCTTTCCGATTTAAATGGCAAAGTTGTTCTGATTGAATTCTGGACATTTGGCTGTTACAACTGCAAAAACACGCTCCCTTATGTAAAAGACTGGTACTCGAAATATAAATCGGACAAGTTTGAAATAATCGGGATTCACTGTCCCGAATTTGACCGCGAAAGAAAATTTGAAAATGTAAGAAACGCCGTTGAAGAGTTTGGAATAAAATATCCTGTTCTAGTTGATAACGAGTTTACAATTTGGGATAAGTTTAATGTAGATGCATGGCCCACAATTATTATTCTTGATAAGCAGGGGAACGTGCGATATACAAAGGTCGGTGAAGGCAGTTATGATAAGACTGAAGCAAAGATAAAAGAGCTTATTGCAGAACAGTAGTTATTTTTTATTCTTCTTTAAAATGATGAGGGTAATATCGTCATACTGAGGCATGCCTTTAGTGAAGGTATCTATTGAAGAAGTGATTTCAGAAAGAATAAACTTGCTATCCTCGCCTTTAATTTTTTTCACTAATGAAATCAAATTCTCTTCGCCGAATTCTTCATTTGAATTATTCTGCGCTTCTGTTACTCCGTCAGTATAGAATATCAGCACATCGTCATCATCCAGTGTGATTTTTCCTTTTTCATAAGTTACGCCGAAATCAAGAATGCCAATCATAAATCCGCCTTTATCAAGGTACTGAACATGGGAATTTTTCAAAACAAACGGTGGGTTGTGTCCGGCATTTATATATTCAAACTCATGCGTATTTGTATCAAGTATCCCCCAGAAGAATGTAATAAATTTTTCCGGCGGAGTGTTTTCATAAATTAGTTCGTTTATCTTTCCCGTAACGGCTTCCAAATCAAAATTTTCTTCATCGTATAATTTCAGATAAGAATGCACTGCCGATTGTATGTTAGACATCAGCAGGGAGGCAGGCGTTCCTTTGCCTGAAACATCAGCAATAATTAAAGCGACTTTGTTTTCGTTCAGCTTGATAATATCAAAGTAATCACCTCCGATATGAAGAGCGGGAATATTTGTCGCCGTTATTTCGTAATCTTTTACGGGCGGAATTTCCTTAGGCAGCAGAGCTATCTGAATCTCTCTTGCAATCTTCAGCTCGCTCTCGATTTTTTTCTTATCAAGAAACTCATCGAAGAGCATCGAGTTTTCTATAGAGAGAACGGAAAGATTAACAATTGATTCAAGAAACTCCAAATCGCTTTCGCTGTACGGCTTCTGTGTCAGCTTTTTGCCGAGGATTATTATGTTATCTGTTTTTCCTTCATTGACGGTAGGAATTATCAGTTCAAAATTTTTCTTGTGCAGGCTGTTGAGGAACTCGTTATCATTTTCCTTTTGCAGCATGTACGGCTTATTGATGGAATTAAGTATCGTTACATCAAAATCGTGCAAATCTATATTTTTGTTTTCTTTCATCAGGTAAAGATTTTCATCTTTATCCTTTGAAACAATTGCATAGTCTCTTATCCCAAAATTTCCCAGCAGGGAAAAATTCAAAAGCTTCAGAATATTTTCTTTGTTTAAAATATTCGAGTTGAATTCTTTGCTCAGTTCAAACAGAGATTTCAGCTGCTGAATCTTTGAGCTTAAATTCTGGTTAAGCGTTTTAATCTCATTAAACTTTAACGTGTTCTCGATTGCAGATGCGGAAATATTCAGCATCGTTTCTATAAATACAATTTCATTTTTACTAAGCCCTGCGGAGTTTGCCCCCAGTTTGCTGCCAAGGCATAGAACGCCGAGATATTTATTCTGAAAATATATTTTAAAAAAATATTTTAAATCAAAACTTTTTAATGCTGGAATCTCGCCTGCATCTGCATTGCTGAAAAAAGGGACTTTAGGGAAAACAATCTCCATCTCCGCCGGAATACTTTTTGTATCTATTCCTTTGCTTGTAATCGGGATGTAAATGTTCGAGCCGTTTGCGAAATCTTTCTTTATCAGGACAAGCGCCTTTGCAATAAGCATTTTTCCCATAATGCTCAAAAGGATATTTCGGAAAATAAAATCCAAATCCAGATTGCTGTTAAGCGTCTGCGAAAACTCGATAAGAGAGTTTAGCTCTAATTGTTTTTGTTCGGACTCGGTTCTGGACATTGGAAAATGCCTTAAATTATCGGAAAAGAATTGTGCCTCTGAACAGCTTTGTGCCGGAAGGCAGCGATGAAGGCTTATCTATGGACTTGATAAGAATTAATGAGTTTACATCGGGATTTTTATGCTGGGCAATTATCTTGCTCATAAACTTTTTCATAATCGGAATGCCTAAGCCTCCGACTTTATAATTTTTGAAATACTCAACCATATCAGGGTTCTGCGCTTCGTTCGGGTCAAATGTATTTCCGCTTTTATAATTGAAAGTAATTTTAAACTGGTTATATCCGGCTTCGATTTCTATTTCTATAGTGTTTGTTTCATTATATTTATGGGCATGTTTAATGATATTTGTGCATGCTTCGTCAACAGAAAGCACAATCTGGTTAACGGTAGCTTGGTCAAGCCCGCTGTGTTCTGCGCTCTCTTCTACAAATTTCCTCACTTTTGAGAGGTTTTTTGTAGAGCTTGCAATCAATATTTTTTCATTATCGCTCAATTATCGTTCATTAGTTATTGCTGAATTTTTCCAAAGCAGTTCCTTCTTCATTATAAATCTCGAATAAAATCGGGAATCCGAGCATATCAAATATGTTAAAAATCTTTTCGCTCATTTCGCAGAGCTTTATATCTCCATTGTTATTTCTTGTGTTTTCGATGTAAGCCATAAATACTCCAAGTCCGGCGCTGCTGATGTAAGTCAATTTTTTAAAATTCACTATAATCTTAAACTTACCGGCAGCCAATAGTGTTTCAAGCTCCTTTTCCAGCTCTACCGAAGTATGGGCGTCGAGAAATCCTTCCAGGTTAAGGACCTCTATTTCGCCCGAACTTTTTTTCGTAATGCTAAATTCTTCCATTTTAGAAATTAATTTTTAGCAAAATCATAAAAAATATTATCAAAATAAATGTAAATAATAAAGATTTCTAACAATTAGCCCTTGCCATAAGACATCTTTCTTCATAGAATATAATTCGTAAAAATTGTATATTTGTTTCAAAATATGCTCAAATTTTAAGGGAATAAATGCCTAAGCCGAAGAATATTATTGGAATTTTGTCAGGAACTTCAGTTGATTCAATTGATTGTGTACTTCTTGAGGCGCAGGGATTTGGAGTGAAGACGAAACTGGCAGTTAAAGAATTTTATTCAAAGAGATACCCTAACGAACTTAAAAAGCTAATACTTAAAAACTCTCATAAGGCGACTAGCAACGTAGAGGATATTTGCTTTCTGAATTTTGCTGTCGGAAAAGCTTTTGCAAATACTATTTTAGAGTTTCTCGCAAAGAAGAAAATTTCTTCCTCTTCGGTTTCCTTTATCGGCTCTCACGGGCAGACAATCCACCATATTCCTCAGGAAAAAAAGGCTGCCGGCATAAAAACTAAGGCAACTTTGCAAATCGGAGACCCCTCTGTTATAGCCGTTTTGACGGGGATAACGACAATCGGAGATTTTAGAATTGCAGATATGGCTCATAATGGTAACGGCGCGCCCTTTGTTCCTTTTTTGGATTATATTTTGTTCGGAAACACAAAGAAAAACATTGCTCTTTTAAATATTGGCGGTATCGGAAACGTAACCATTTTGAAAAAAAACTGCCGGAAGGATGAAGTTACCGCTTTTGATACAGGAGCGGGAAATATGATGATAGATGCGCTGATGAAAAAATTTTATAAGAAGGATTTCGATACTAACGGAAAAATTGCCGCAAGCGGAAAGCTGAATATTCCTCTCTTCAATAAAATGAGGGCGAGAGATAAGTACCACACTCAAAAGCCGCCGAAGGCAACGGGACGCGAATACTACGGAATAGATTTTATTAATTTTATTCTGAAAAATTCCAAAGGAATACCTAAGCAGGATATAATAAGAACGGTTACGGAGTTTACTGCTTATACAATTTGCTACAACATAAATAATTTTATGCCGAATGGATGCGATTGCATAGATGAGCTGCACATTAGCGGAGGCGGAGCAGAGAATAAATTTTTAGTTGAAAGAATTTCAGATGCAATGCCCGGAACAAAGATTCTTAAATTAGATTCAAAGGGTATTAACTCAAAAAATAAGGAAGCGGTTCTATTTGCTGTGCTTGCAAATGAAACATATCACGGAATGACTTCCAATCTGCCAAGCGTTACAGGCGCAAAGAGAGAAGTTATTCAGGGAAAGATTTGTTTAGCGTAAGGCAAGGTAACTATATAGCAGTTAGGACAGGAACAAAAAACTCCTCCCTTGAGGGAGGTGGCGAGCGAAGCGAGACGGTGGGTGTTCGTTCAAACACCCCTCCCGATCCCGTATCGAGTGCGGGACAGGCTCTGCGGTCGGACTCCCCTCAAGGAGAGAATTAGTTTGTACAAAGTAGTATATAGTCACCTAAAGCGATTTAGTTTGTAGAGACGCAAAATTTACCTCCTCCCCAAACGGAATTTGGGAAGGAGAACTGAAGTAGTAAAAATTTGTAGAGACGCAATACATTGCGTCTCAAAATGTTACGAAGCCGGAGCTTCATAAAGAGTGAACGAAACTCTGTCCCGATAAAATCGGGACGGAGTTTCGACACACCCTGTCTTCCCAAACGGAGTTTGGGAAGGAGAACTGAAGTAGTAGAAATTTGTAGAGACGCAATACATTGCGTCTCAAAACGTTACGAAGCCGGAGCTTCATAACGAGAACGAATATAAATTTTAATGTCAGATAAAAAAGAAAAAGTTGCAATAGTAACAGGAGGAACAGGCGCGCTCGGAAGAGTTGTCGCGCATCTGCTCGCAGAGCAGGGAGTAAAGGTTTACATTCCTACGCTTACAATGGATGAGTTCAATCATGTGTTCGATAATTCATCTTCGGCAGATGAAGGCGAGTTTAAGCTAAGAAAAATTTTTGCATTCGATTGCAATGCCTTTGATGAAAATTCCGTGAAAGAGTTTGTTGAAAAAGTTGAGATTCAGGAGAAAGGAACGATTGACTACCTTGTTAACACCGTCGGCGGCATACACGCTCCCGTTGCAATAGGGGATTTAGATACGGCAACATTCGATAAAATGTTTACGTTTAATTTTAAATCTACTTTTTATTTTACGAGAGAGTGTCTTAATGTAATGAAAAGAAATAATTTCGGAAGAATCGTTTCAATCGGCGCAATTGCCGGGACGAAGCCCGAAGCGATGCGCTTTCCATACTCTTATTCAAAGTCAGGTGTAACATGGCTGATGGAAACTGTTTCCGAAGAATATAAAGATTTTAACATACGCGCAAATACGGTTATGCCAAGCATTATTGATACTCCGGCAAACCGCGAATGGGGCAGCGAAGAAGATATTAAAAAATGGGTTAAGCCCGAAGAAGTTGCAGAGGCAATTTCATTTTTGCTTTCTGATAAAGGTAACTCCGTCAGAGGCAGCATATTAAAAGTATTCGGTAACTATTAATAAAGATAAACATAATGTCTAATCAGGAATTAAAAATTGTTGTTACAGGAGGGGCAGGATTTCTCGGATACCACATAGGGTTGAAGATAAGCGAAGTTACTCCTTACAAGAGCACATTGTTTTTTGATATTGCCCCTTTTGAAGAAGGCGATTACGATAAAGAGATAAACAAAGTTTACGGCGATGTTCGCGATGCAAATCAGATGGATGAAATGCTTAAAGGCGCTGACGTAGTTATTCACTGCGCTGCTGCGCTTCCCTTATGGAAGAAAAAAGATATTTACGAAACAAACGTTGACGGAACAAGAATCGTCTGCGAGTCATGCCTGAAAAATAAAGTCGGCAGAATGGTTTTCATTTCCTCCACCTCCGTTTACGGAGTGCCTGATGTGCATCCACTCTATGAGCACCATCCGAGAGTCGGCGTAGGTCCTTACGGAAAATCAAAAATTATGGGTGAGGAAATCTGCGAAGAATACAGAACTAAAGGATTACCGATTGCAATTCTCCGTCCCAAAAGTTTTATCGGTACTGCTCGTCTTGGCGTATTCCAGATTTTATACGATTGGATTGAGTCAGGCGTAAAAATTCCGATTATCGGAAACGGAAACAACCGCTACCAGCTTTTTGAAGTTGATGACTTAGTTGATGCAATTTTATTATGCTCAACATTACCGTTAGAAAAAATTAATGATACATTTAACGTAGGCGCAAAGGAATTCAGAACTGTAAAAGAAGACGTAGGCGAAATGTGCAAATATGCAGGCACAGGCTCAAGAGTAATGGGCACACCTGCCGGTCCTATAAAATTTTTCTTAAGAATTTTTGAACTATTAAATTTATCTCCATTATATAAATGGATATACGGAACGGCTGATACAGACTCGTTTGTATCAATCGAAAAAGCGCAGAAGCAGCTTGGCTGGGAACCCAAGTACTCAAATTCACAGGCGCTAATCCGTTCTTACCAATGGTATCTTGATAACAAACACACCATACAGCAGGGCACGGGCGTAACACACAGAATTGCCTGGAAACAGGGAATTCTCGGATTATTTAAAAAATTATTATAAAGGAAAAATAATGCAAACATATTTAACAAAAATGCACAAGAAGTTTATACTTGATGTAAATCCTTCGACAGGCGCATTGATTGAAAAAATTAAATGTTCTTCAGCGGGCGAAATTGCTTCGGCAGTAAAGCTTGCGCATAAAGCATATAAAGTATGGAGCGCAACTCCTTTAAAGAAAAGAATTGCCGTAATGAAGCTTATTGCAAAAGATTTGGCAAAAGCGAAAGACAGAATCGGAAAAATTGTGTCCGATGAAATGGGCAAGCCGCTGAAATCTGCTGTGGGTGAAGTGCTTGGCACTGCTTATGCTATTGAAGAAAATATTGCAATGGCTGAAAAAGCTTTCAATGTTGAGTTGTTCAAAGAAGAAAGAGTTACAACTGAGCTGCACAGAATGCCGCTTGGAGTTGTTGCAGTTATCACTCCGTGGAATTTCCCTGTAGGAATGCCTGAATCGCTTCTTACCCCGGCGCTGCTTGCAGGAAATACAGTTGTGTTCAAGCCTTCGGAAAATACTCCGTTAGCCGGAAAAGCAATTTATGAAATTTATAATAACCACCTTCCTAAAGGCGCAATAAATTTATTGCAGGGCGCAGAAGAAGTAGGGGAGCTAATTATTAACTCTGATATAGATATGGTTGCATTTGTCGGCTCGCAGTCTGTCGGTAAAAAGATTATGGCTGCCTGCGCAAAAAATCTTAACAGGCTCGTGCTTGAGCTTGGCGGAAAAGACCCGATGATTATTCTGAAAGATGCTGATTTGGAAAAAGCTGCAAAGTATGCAGTGAACGGCTCGCTCAGAAATTCAGGTCAGGTATGTGTTTCCGTTGAAAGAATTTATATAGAAGAAAAAATTGCCGATAAATTTGAAAAGTTAGTTCTTGAAAATATTAAGAACTGGAAAGTCGGAAAGAGCAGCGATGATGTAGATATGGGACCGATGGTAAACGATACACAAAGAACTCACGTTCTTACACAAATAGAAGAGGCAAGAAGGAAAGGTGCGAAGCTGCTTCATGGCGGAAGTAAATTGGACGGCGAAGGATTTTTTATGGAGCCGACTGTACTTCCAAATCTTTCCGATAAGCCTGATATTCTGGTGAGAGAACCTTTCGGTCCGGTTGTATGTATTCAGAAAGTAAAAACTGCCGAAGACGCAGTTGAGAA
>JAFDZO010000021.1:0-57764 GCA_018266845.1 Bacteroidota bacterium
TTGAAATTGATTCCAAAAGAAAAAAAGTATTATGAAGATAGTTTCAGAATAAGAGATTACTTTTTCAATCTAAAGCTGTTCCCAAATGACATTGAGCCTACAATATCTAAAGGTCTTATAACGGATACTTTAGCTGCAGCATTGGTTTTGAAAAAATTTGACTGGGCAGAAACTTTTCTAAAAGAAACCTGCCTTTATCTTTCTGAAGATTCCCGAAGTAACGAAATGAACTACCATCTTGGAAGATTAAAATTCCATACAGGAAATTATGAAGAATCAATTGACTATCTTAGCAAAGTAAAATACACTCATGTCGGCGAAAAAATTAATGTAAGATTTTATTCTTTAATGAACTATATTGAATTGAAATCTTATCAACAGGCAATCTCAATGTTAAATTCTATCCGCCAGTTTTATTTAGAGAGCAAAGAAATCCCCGAAATGTTTGCTGTTCTGGTCGAAAATTCATTGAAGTTTTTCAGGGAAATAATCCGCTGCGAAGAAAACAATAAAAAACTGGATTATTCAATTCTTAAAGAAGCGCAAAACGCAGGAAGATACTACCAGAAGCAATACATACTTGCTAAGCTGGAAAAGCTTAGTAAGTAATTATCCCCGCCTATCGCCATCGTTCAATTTCATTTATCGCCTTGATTATAAAATTTTATTTTTTCATTTTACATACAGTATGTATGTATAATTTCATTATTAAATGAAAAGAACAAAAGAAGAAGCCGAAAAAACCCGGGATAACCTGATTAACATTGCTCTGAGGGAATTTATCAAGCACGGAGTAGAAAACATCACGCTTGAAAATATTGCAGCAAAAGCAAAAGTAACGCGCGGCGCAATATACTGGCACTTTAACAATAAGGAAGACCTGCTTGACTCGTTCATAAAGATAAAAGATGCCGAGTCGCTTGAGTTTACCAGAAGTATTTTCTTATCGGAAGATTCTGCGATGAACAGAATATTCAGGCTTATTAATGCAAACTTTCCCGAACTGAAAACGAGAAAACAGGAACTGAACTATGCAAGATTGAAGATTGACCTGTATAACTACTATCTCAAAAACGGAGATAACAGAAAAATCGGCGATACGTTTGTAAAATATATAAAACTACTAATCATAAAGGCGCAGAGGGACGGCGCAATAAGAAAGAATGTTAATGCCGCAGAAACGGCATACACAATATACAGTTTAATAGGAGGAGCAACCCTCCGTTTCGCAACTAATCCCGGCAAGGATGACACTTTTAAAAAACAAAGAAAAATTTTTAAGACTTATTTTGACCAGCTCAAGCCCTAAAATTTTTTTTAAAGCTAAAGCAATTTTTTTTCTTTTACTGCTTTTCGCCTCAGCTAATCAAGGTAACTCTCAAACTTTCGACACGGCTTATGCGAGAAAACTTCAGACAGCTCTCAATACGCTAAGAGCAAACAACAATATAGTGGGCATGTCAGCCGCAGTTTATGTACCCGGTCAGGGTGTTTGGAAAGGAGCTTCAGGAATTTCAGAACCGGGCGTAAACGTTACTCCCGACATGGTTTTTTCAGTCGGAAGCATAACGAAAAATTTTGTAGCAGCAACAATTCTTCAGCTTGTTGATGCAGACAGCCTTACCTTAAACGACCGGCTGTACCAATGGCTGCCGCGCTATAATAATATTGACAGCAATATTACCATCCGTCAGCTTTTGAATCACACAAGCGGAATTTACAATTTTACGGATAACCCTTCATTCATTAATGCGGTAAATGCAAACCTGACAAGAGTATGGCAGCTTGAGGAATCGCTGCCGTATGTACTAGCGCCGTATTTTCCTGCCGGCGCTTCATGGCATTACTCAAACACAAACTACCTTCTGCTTGCCATGATAATAAAAAAAATTACGGGAAATAGTTTCGGAGCTGAGATTCACCAAAGATTTTACTCTCCGCTTCAAATGACAGGCTCATTTATCGAAGTGGAAGATTCACTTACAACTTATTGGGTTCACAACTGGGTAGATTTAAACGGCGATGGAATTTTAGATGACGCATCGTTCATTCCGCAGACATCTTTCGCATCTTCAACCGGAGGAGCAGGCGGTGTTATCACGCGTCCTGAAAATCTCCTTATATGGCTTCGCAATCTTTACAAGCCGGGAGTGATACTTTCACAAAGCTCTCTCAGCGCAATGACAACTTTTACAAGCGCAAATATTTCCGGCGCTAACGGTTACGGTCTTGGAACAATGCGGTATAATGTGCAGGGAAAAACCTGCTGGGGACATGGCGGAAACAGCTTTGGGCATTCATGCGTAATGATGTCTTATCCGCAAGATACAGTTTGCATCGCAATTATGATGAACATTGATATTAATACTGGACCCATAGCAAACAGCTTTATGAATACCGTTCTTACAAACAGACCTGTAGGAGTTTCAAACATCTCATTCGAAACACCGGAAAATTTTAAATTGTATCAGAATTTTCCCAACCCTTTTAATCCTGAAACGAATATTAACTTTGATTTAAAGAACAGCGGACACGTAAAGCTTTCGGTATATGATTTGCAAGGAAAAGAAGTTGAGATTTTGAGCAATGAAAATTTAAAAGCCGGAAGCTACTCTTACAGGTGGAACGCGCAAAACTTTCCAAGCGGTGTTTATTTCTATAAGATTTCCGCAAACGGAATTGAAACCACAAAAAAAATGACTTTGATAAAATAAAAAGTTGCAATCTCCGCCAGAAAAAGTCCGGGAATGTTTTTTTGTTTCCGGGCTTTTATTTTTTTAATTCTTGTTACAGCGCTCCGGCGTAGAAATCATACCTCCGCAATTACAATTAATTTCAATTTTATTATAATTATTTTCTCTATAAATCCCAAGCGGAGGAAATTCTATTTTACAATTACCGGAAAATAAAGATTATCTAGAGTGGGATACCTATGCCTGGTCTGAAGCGCTAAATGAATGGAGAAATTACCTCCGGCAAAATAAAATCCGCGGAGGAAAAGCTTTAGAGATTGGGGCAAAAAATGGAGGACTTACCCTATTCCTTTCAATTGAAACAGACGCTGAAATAATTAGCAGTGATTTGAACGGAGTAACCGGTAAGGCAAAAGATTTGCATAAAAAATTTAATGTGCAGGAGAAAATAAAATATGATAACGCCGATGCTGTTAATCTAAAATATGACTCTGAAACATTTGATATTGTAATAATGAAATCTGTATTAGGCTCCGTCGGGAAAAATGATAATAAGAAAAACCAGGAAATTGCTGTTAGAGAAATTCACCGGGTACTCAAAACAGGCGGAGTTTTTTTATTCGCTGAAAATGCCGAAGCTTCCTTTTTGCATTCTGAAGCAAGAAAGTTTTTCAGAAAGTGGGCTTCGTATTGGAGATACTTAACTAAAAATGAGATGGACGGGATGCTGCAAATATTTTCAGAAAGAAAAATTTATACATTTGGATTTTTATCTGCATTTGCTCCCGGAGATTTCATTAAAAAAATGATATACCATTTAGACAAAATTATCTCCCGGATAACTCCATCCTCATCTCATTATATAATTTACGGATACGCTAAAAAATAACGGAAGATGACTGAAACTGTTTCCATAATCTGCGTTACTTATAATGAAGAAAAACTTATAGCGAGAACTATAGAAAGTTTCATAAGGCAGGAAACTAACGGGATGCAGATTGAGATTTTAATTATTGACGGTTTTTCGGAAGATGGAACGCGTGATATAGTAAATTCGTACACTAAAAAGTTTCCGAATATACGGCTTATTGATAATCCCGACAGGAAAAACCCTTATGGGCGCAACATCGGTTTATGCGAGGCAAAGGGAAATTACATCGCCCTTCTTGGCGCTCATACAATTTACGAGAGTAATTATATCCGCATTTGTATAGATGAAATAAAAAAAACAAATTCAATTGGAGTTTCAGGAAAAGTGATAACCTCTTTTGAAAGCGATGGCAGTGAAGCGCAGTTATGCGAGCTAATTCTTACAAGCCCGTTCGGAGTTTCGGGAAAATCATTCAGGACTATCGAAGAAGGATATACCTCAATGGTAAACTTCCCTGTTTATAGAAGACGCGTAATTGATGAAATCGGATTTTATGATACTGCATTACTCCGTAATCAGGATAATGATTTTAACAGGAGGATTATCGAAAAGGGTTTCAAGCTGTATTGCACATGGAAAACCTCCTGCAAATATTTTCCTTCTGACAGCTTAAAGCAGATTTTTTCGTATGCAAACAGAAACGGATACTGGAATGCGAAAAGTTTATCGGTGGCGCCCAAGTCAATGATGATGCATCATTTTATTCCTCTGCTGTTCGTTACGGCAGTGCTGCTGTTCGCTGCCGATAGTGTTGTAGGATTTTTTTTAGGCTCGGTAATACCTTTGATAATTTTTCTTCTCATAATTTTTACTCATCTCCTAACCGGATTTTTCTTTGCTCTTAAGATAAAGAAATTCAAAAGCGCGCGGAATATTTTTGCGCTTCCGTTTTTATTTTTTGCATTTCATTTTTCGTACGGCTTTGGGACTTTAAAAGGATTGTTTACACCAATGCCAAAAAAAATTTAACAATATAATGCCAGTACCGTTTCTTGATCTAAAAGCACAATATAATTCAATCAAAAAAGAAATAGATTCCGCAATTGCTTCCGTGATAAATGACTCTGCTTTCATTGGAGGAAAATATGTAAAAGAGTTTGAACAAAATTTTGCAAACGCCTATGGTATAAAACATTGTATCGGCTGCGGAAACGGAACTGACGCAATTTACATTATTCTCCGAATGCTCGGCATCGGAGCCGGAGACGAAGTAATCACCGCCGCAAATACATGGATTTCCACTTCGGAAACAATTTCGCAAACGGGCGCGCGCCCTGTATTTGCAGATATTGACAATGAGTATTATACCATTGATGAAAATCTAATCGAAGCAAAAATCACACCCAAAACGAAAGCTATTATCCCTGTTCATCTTTACGGACAGGTTTGCAATATTGACAAAATAAAATCTTTGTGCGAAAAGCATAATCTTTATTTAATAGAAGACTGCGCGCAGTCTCATTTTTCGCAGTATGAAAATAAACTTGCAGGAACGTTCGGCATAGCATCGTCATTCAGTTTTTATCCCGGTAAAAATCTCGGAGCATACGGAGATGCCGGCTGCATTATCACAAACGATGATGCTTTAGCAGAGCGGATAAGAAAGTTCGCAAACCACGGCTCAGCAAAAAAACACGAACATGAATTTGAGGGCATTAACAGCCGGCTTGACGGCATTCAGGCAGCCGTTCTAAATGTAAAACTAAAGCGCATTCACGAATGGACGGAAAGAAGAATTGCAAATGCAAGTTTATATTCCTCGCTTCTTCATGAAACGGGCGATGTTATCACTCCCGCAATAAGGGAGAACTCGAAGCACACTTTTCACCTCTATGTTATACGAACAAAATACAGAGACGCGCTGAAAAAATTTCTTGCGGAGAATGAAATCGAAACATCTATTCACTACCCTGCTGCCCTGCCGAATCTTGAAGCATACAAATATCTTAACATTCCTCCCGAAGATTATAAGCTCACGAATATTTTTCAGAACGAAATTTTATCTCTTCCCATGTATCCCGAATTAACAAACGAGCAGATTCATTTTGTTGCTGCTAGCATTCGGGATTTTTTCTCGTCAAGATAATTTATGAAGTATCTTTGTAAAATTTCTTTTGTTATTTTTAAAAAAATTTTTTAAATGATACCCTTTTATCTCCCCTACGTTAACGATGATATAATTGACAACCTGATTGAAACGATAAAATCCGGCTGGATTACAACAGGTCCGCAGGTGAAAATTTTGCAGGAGGAAATTGCAATCATTACCGGAGTTAACCATGTGCTTTGTGTTAACTCAGCTTCCTCCGCATTAACGCTTGCTCTGCACTGGTTTGGAGTAAAGCCCGGAGATGAGGTTATAATCCCGGCTTATACTTTTGCTGCGACAGCATTATCAGTGCTTCATCTCGGAGCAAAGCCCATTATGGTTGACATCAAAGATGATTTTTGTATTGATACTGCAAATCTCGCCTCTGCCATTACGGAAAAAACTAAAGCAATTATCCCCGTAGATATTGCAGGGCTTCCCTGCGACTACAACGAAATTTATGACGTTGTAAATTCAAAGGAAATCAGAAGCAAATTTCAGCCGCTGGGAGATAATCAAAAAAAGCTCGGAAGAATTCTCATTCTCTCCGATGCAGCCCATTCCTTAGGCGCTAAATATCACGGCAGACCGACCGGCTCGCTTGCAGACATTAGTGTATTTTCTTTTCACGCCGTGAAAAATATAAGCTCGGCTGAAGGAGGAGCTATCTGCATAAATCTTCCGCAGCCGTTTGATAATAAAAAAATTTATGATTTCCTGCGCGTAGTTTCTTTTAACGGACAGACAAAAGACGCTTACGCAAAAACGATGGGCGCTGAATGGAAATACGATATTATTTATCCCGGCTACAAAATTAATATGCCGGATATTCTTGCATCAATAGCCGTGGCGCAGATTCAGGTTTACAAGAAAAAACTTCTTCCCCGAAGGAAAGAAATTTTTTCGCTTTACGACAAGGCTTTTGAAAATTATGACTGGGCTATCGCCCCTCCAACACGCACAAAGAAAAAGGAAACCTCTTACCACGTTTACCTTCTAAGAATAAAAGATATTACAGAGAGCCAGAGGGATTTTATAATTGAGGAAATTTTCCGTAACGGCGTTTCCGTGAATGTGCACTTTCAGCCGCTTCCCATGCTTACTGTTTTTAAAAATCTCGGCTATAAAATTGAGGATTACCGGCTCAGCTATAAGAACTATTCTATTGAAATTTCGCTTCCTGTTTACCCTCAACTAACAAATGAGAATATTAGCTATATAGTAGAATGTGTTGTAAAAGCATACAATAAGGTTTTAGGAAAAAAATAATTTCTTTAATTTTTCAAATAAAAACCTTAAATTTTAACTGTTCTCGTAAAATAGCGTAAAGCTTGCTTGCGCTAATCTTATAAATGATCAGATTTCTTGATCTTCTAATTTCTTTCTTCGGGCTTATTCTTTTCAGCCCTATACTGGTTATAGTTTCAATTTGCATTATTATTGATTCAAAATTACCGGTATTCTATACGCAATGCAGAGTTGGAAAAAATAATCGGGATTTTAATGTCGTTAAATTCAGAACTATGAAAACAGATAACGAAAGCAATTTTTTTTTAACTGCGAAGGAGAACGCCAGCCGGATTACAAAAGTCGGAGCCTTTTTGAGGAAGTCAAAGCTTGATGAACTTCCGCAATTGATTAATGTCCTCAAAGGCGAGATGAGTATTGTCGGTCCCAGACCGGAAGTAAGAAAATATGTAAACATGTATTCGGAAGAGCAAAAAGAAATTTTAAAAGCAAGACCGGGCATCACAGATTATGCAGCAATAAAATATTTCAACGAAGAGGCAATTCTGGCGAATTCCGATAATCCCGAGCAGCTTTATATTACAAAAATTTTACCGGAAAAAATCTTATTGAATAAATTATACATTAATAATATTTCCGTTAAAGAATATCTTAAGATTATATTTATCACTTTAAACTGTATTTTTAGACAAGGTATGGGGGAAACAAAGTCGTGAAATACATTAATCCGTTTCTAAAAAAAATCAGGAACAGGCATCTGTTCTTTCTTGATATTGTTTTATTTTCGCTGTCTCCTTTCTTAGCGCTGCTATTAAGAGTTGAAGACCCGCGCTACATAATTCTGCACATCGGACCTATTCTTAATTATGTAGCAATGGCTCTTGTGATTAAAATTCTCGTCAACTATTTTCTTGACCTTTATAAAAAATTCTGGCATGTTGCAAGCATAGATGAACTTGCCAAAATAATTTTAGCTTTTGTATTATTCAATCTCTTCCAGAATTCTCTTCTGCAATTATTGAAATATAAAATTGAATTCTACTGGTCTATCCCGAATTCACTACCGTTAATAGATTCTTTCATTACCTATATTTTCTTTACTGCATCCAGATTCAGCATACGTCTTGCCGAAAGAATAGAGCAGAGACAAAACTTCACCGGAAGCGGAGAAAAAGTTTTGATTTACGGAGCAGGAAAAGCCGGAGTGAAAATTGTTGAAGAAATGCAAAGGCATCCAAATTACGGATTGAATCCCGTTGCTTTTATAGATGACGATAATAAAAAAATCGGCTTAAAGATAAGAGGGCTTAGCGTTATCGGCGGGCAGGATTCTTTCAAGAAAGCCATCAAAGACTACAAAATTTCGAAAGTAATCATAGCAATGACTTTGCTGCAGGGTGAAGAGGTAAGAAACATCGTAAACACCTGCGCAAAGCTTGGAGTGAAAACCCGCACTCTTCCGAATACTTTCGAGCTTCTCGATAACAAAGTAAGAGTTGACAGCATACGCGATATTCAAATCGAAGACCTTCTCAAACGCGACCCGATTCAGACGGATATAAAAGAAGTAAAAAATATGCTGAAGGGCAAGAAGGTGCTTGTAACCGGCGCAGGAGGCTCTATAGGAAGCGAGCTTTGCAGGCAGATTTTAAACTGCAATCCCTCCGAGCTTTTCATTCTCGGTCATGGAGAGAATTCAATTTTTGAAATTCAAAACGAGCTTACTGCAAGAAAGAAAAAGAATCTTAATCACGTAATAATAAAAGCGATAATTGCCGATATAAGAAACAAGGCGCGCATTGAACAGGTTTTAAAAGATTATATTCCTGATATTGTTTTCCATGCTGCAGCGCATAAGCACGTACCGCTAATGGAAATGAATGCCTGTGAAGCTGTTACCAATAATGTTCTCGGAACGAAAAATTTAATTGAAGCCTGCGGAAAAAATGATATTCAGAACTTTGTAATGATTTCAACCGATAAGGCAGTTAACCCGACGAGCATTATGGGAGCAACAAAAAGAATGGCTGAAATGCTTGTGCTGAAAGCAGCGAAAGAATACGGCAAAAATTATGTTGTTGTCAGATTTGGAAATGTTCTCGGAAGCCGCGGCAGCGTTGTGCTTACTTTCAAAAAGCAGATTGCAGAGGGCGGTCCTATTACTATCACTCACCCTGATATTGTAAGATATTTTATGACAATCCCTGAAGCCGTTCAGCTTGTTTTACAGGCGGCGGAAATCGGTTCAGGAGCCGAAATTTTTGTGCTTGATATGGGTAAGCCGATTAAGATAATTGACCTCGCTCATGATATGATAAACCTTTCGGGCTACAAGCCGGGTGAAGAAATAAAAATTGTTACAACGGGACTAAGACCGGGTGAAAAACTATATGAAGAGCTTTTCATCACGGGAGAAGAATACGGAAGAACTGTTCATAAGAAAATTTTCATCGCATCCAATGCCAGCAGCATGATAATTGATAATATAGAAAATACAGCCGAGACTCTGATTTCTTACACCGATACTCACAACGATGATATAGTTGTAAACTACCTGAAAGAATCTCTGGTAGAATTTCAGCATACAAACGGTCTTACTCTAACTAATCACTAGCAGCTTTATCAGAAACGCAGGATTCAGAAATTATTTACTTGCAGGTTCTTTTACAGCTTCGGTTTTTTTTTGTTCCTTCGACCAGAAATTTACCGGAGTAAGAGCTGCCTTTCCAATCCTGCTTTGGCTTCTGATTTTCACATCGGGAAATGAACTGATTGCTTTTATAAAAGACTTAAAAGCATCAAAGTTTTTTCTTGCAGTTCTTTTGTTATTCCCCGCGCTTCACGGCATTACGCTGATTTACTCCTCAAATTTTCCTTACGGTCTTTCCAAATTCTATGGAATTATTTTCAATCTAATTTTAAATATTCTTGCCTTAAGGTTTATTCTGGTAAATTTCTCCAAAGAACTATTCAAAAAAATTATTGAGGTAATTTTGTTTGCAGGTTTACTGCTTACTGTAGTTTCGGCTATAAGAGGACCCTTCGTTTCATTTTATGATGAATATGCTCAAATGAAAATTTTCGGAATAGGAATGTGGAGCCATGTCGGCTTCGGAAGATACATGGGCTTTGCTTTTCTTATTTCAATAATAAACTTGACGCGGCTAAATTTTTTAAAGGGATTTCATTTAGATAAAATGTTACTTCTTACAAGTTTTGCAGGGCTGATATTAAGCGGCCTGCGAAGCGCAATATTCACTTCCCTCTTTGCCTCTCTACTTTTTTTAATCTATACAGCAAAGGATAAAAAAGTTTCATTCGGAAAAATATTTTTGTTTATTGTTTCGGGCAGCGCAGTTTTAGCTGCTGCAGCGTATATCAATAATTCATTCGGAATTCTGATTGAAAGACTCTCGCAGATAGGAAATATTTTCAATCAGAGAAACCTCTCTGACGGAGCTATCTCTACACGCATACACATTTACAAACATTCATTCGATTTGTTCATTCAGAATATTTTTACAGGAAGAGGCTTGGGCGGATATTATGATGAAAAATTATTTGAGTACACCAGAGGATTAAAGTACCCTCACAATATTTTTATCGAGTACGGCATAGAATTAGGCGCTGCCGGACTTGCATTCATCTTAGCTATTATTTTTTTGATTTTCAAATCCGTAGCAAAAGTAAATACAGCGCTTGTGTTCGTTTTTATTTACTTTGTTCTTCTCTCAATGTTCTCTTACTCCATCCCCTTTCAAACGGGAATGTTTTGTTTCATTGCGTTTATCGGATTAGGTAAAACTGTAACTGAAAAACTTAAAGCTGATTACCGGTCTCCCGCGTAAGAGACTGTGCGAAAAATTCTTACACCTCATTGCGAAACCCCTGTTTCGCAAGGAAAATTGTTTTATGAAACTCCGTTTTATTGTGAAACAGAATTTTGCATTTACTTTCCATACCAAATAATCCGCTGCAACGAACTATTAAAGACATAGAATCAATAACCTTACCACACGATAAAAATTTTTATTGGAAAATGATTGATTGAAAAGCACAGGTAAAGACGCAATGTATTACGTCTCTACAAACCATCCGACGCTGCAGCAGAACTTCACCCATTCGCGTGGAATGAAAAAAGTTACAGTAGAAATACTAAGTTATATGCGTGGAGTAGAGACGCAATACATTGCGTCTCTACAAACCATCCGACGCTGCAACGGAACTTCACCCATTCGCGTGGAATGAAAAAGTTACAGTAGAAATACTAAGTTATATGCGTGGAGTAGAGACGCAATACATTGCGTCTCTACAGAAACACGATGCTGCAGCAGAACTTCACCATTCGCTTGTAATGAAAAAAGTTACAGTAGAAATACTAAGTATATGCATGAAGTGGAGACGCAATACATTGCGTCTCTACAAACACACTAAACACCGCGAATACTTTTTTGAATACCTCAGATTTTGTATCCTCCTCTCCCACAAAGTCCAGGATTTAATATATTTACAATTGAAAAATGAATTTTTTTGTGTAATTAACAAGAAAATCCTGCTTTCCTTGCCCGGCTTTGGAGGGAAGCACAGGCTCAGTTTATTGTAGTTCTGTTACTTGGTCGTAATTCGATTCAAACTCCTTATTTATACTAAGTCTAAATAAAGCTATTGCAATAAAAATGTATTATTAATAAATTTGCATTATCAAAATTAAACATCACATTCTAAATAAATGCAGGAGCTAATTAAAGATATTAAACCCGCAGATACAGATATAAACGGCGGAAATAATATGAACAAAAAATTTGTTGCTATAAATTACATTACATGTAAAGACGAATATAAGAAAAGATTTGAGCAGCTTTTCGCCTCAAGGGCAAAAGCAATTGACAGAATGCCCGGCTTTCATGATATGCAGGTACTTAAACCGACAGACGGAAATGTTTACCTGATTGTAAGCCAATGGGATAGTCCCGACGCATTTAGGAACTGGACTAAATCTCCCGAGTTTATTGAAGGGCATAAAAGAGGTTTTGAAGATATTAAGAAATATAAAGAGGAGGGCAAAGAACCTCCGATGAGTTCAGATTTTAAAACTTATCAAGTTATCGCGCAATAAAATTCATCTACAACATGGGAAAGCAGAAATTATTTCTTTGGATTAAGAGATTAGGCATATTGGGTTTTATATTTTTTCTTATAAAAGGTCTGCTATGGTTGATGGTTCCTGCAATAATAGCTTTTTACTCTTCAAAGTAATAAATATCAAACCATGCGCAGCTCAAAAGTAGAGCCGCATACGAATATTTTGCGAGTGTATTAATTTAAAAGAAAAGTATTACAGTTACCATTCGCCCGCATAAGAAAGACTCTCCCCTTCCGATGCTTTTAAAAATTCATACTTCAACTTAGTTATCTGCCGGATGTGCAAGTAATCATGCGCGAGCCAGTTTACAAAGAACATTTTCGCGCTTACTGCTCCAAGCTTAGAGTGTATGTGAATATTTTCCCACTTGGGATTTTTAAGCTCCCTCAACATCTTGAGTGAATGAGAGCGCTCTTCTAAAAAATCATTCAGCTTATCGTTGTAATTTTGTGAAGCGTAGTTTCGCGAGCTTACCCAACCCTGCGGGTCAATGGGAGAAAGGCTTACTTCGGGGTTTTCAAGCACGCTGAATACCCGCGCGCGGAAATCCTCGCGCTCCTCATCATAAAGATGGCAGAGAATTTCGAGGAGGTTCCATTTTCCTTCACTCATGCGCCGGAGATAAATTTCAGGCGGGAGGTTTTCGAGAAGGGATTTGAAAACAGATTTGTTTCTTTCAAGCTCATCTATGATGTAAGAAGTATCCATGAAGTATAAATATATATTTTTTCAATAATAGCGAGGGATTTCCCGGAACTCCACACTCTGTTTTATCAATAATTTATCGCAAAACTTACGAGGGGGCGTAAGTTTCACTATATGAAAATACAGTATTTATGATGAAAAAAAATCCGTCCAAAGGTTTTGCTTAGACAGATACCCCTGCTCTTACGCGTATTACTTTGCGAATATTCACCTGCCTTAGCTCAAAGATATACCCGTCTATTTAATATCGCACCAACTTATTGAATTTTTTCAAGAAGCTCTTATGGGTCGTATAGTGAATTGTATTAAATTTTAATTTTTGAGCGGAAACAATATATGCCTTGATGTCATCAATAAAAACCGAGCTTTCGGGCGTAATATTGTACTTTTGCATCATATCAACAAAAATTTTCTTTTCCGGTTTTGCTGACTTCATTTTGTAGGAAAGCACCTTATTTTTAATCAGATTAACGGACGGGAAATTCTTTAAAATAAAATTAAAATGGGAGGGGTCTGTATTGGAAAGTAAAAAAATTTTATGCTTCTTTTTTTCAATTAAATTTTCGAGCAGTCTTATCATAGGCTTATTCTCCCAGAAAACATCGCTGTAGAGATAGATAAAATCCGAATAACTCGTTTTAATGTCAAATTTTTTCTTGACTGCCCTAAAGAACTCGCGGCTTGTAATCCTGCCCGTATTTATTTTTACATCAAGCTTTTTATTACTAATAAATTTTTTCAGTTTATTAGCATTCAGCCCCTTTTCAAGGTTTGCTAAGCCGTCATAAAAATATGAATGGTCAAAAAAAATTAAAGTATTTCCGAGGTCGAAAATAATATTTTTTATCTTTGGCTGCTCCAAAGAGAAATATTTGATTTGAGTAGAATTCTTATTTTAACTCCGTTACAGGTAAATCACCTCGAGAACATTTAAGTTTTTATCCAAAGTATATAGCCGGGGTGTTCCTGTCGGAATTTCAAATTCAAGAATTTGGGCAGGTGTCATCTTTTCGAGATACATAATCAATGCTCTCAAACTGTTGCCATGAGCAACAATAAGAATATTTTGTCCATCTCTGAGCAGCGGTTCAATCTTATCGTGGTAATAAGGCAGCACTCTGTCAGCCGTATCCTTTAAAGACTCTCCATTTGGCGGAGGAATATCATAGCTTCGTCTCCAGATTTTTACCTGATCTTCTCCGAACTTTGCGCGGCATTCGTCTTTATTCATGCCCTGCAAGTCTCCATACATTCTCTCGTTCAGCGCCTGATCCTTTACTATAGGAGTTACAAGTTTCTTATTTTCTTCAAGAATAATTGAAAGTGTTCTTTGTGCGCGTGTCAGGGCAGAAGTAAAAGCAATATCAAACTCAAAGTTAGCCAGTTTCCTGCCGGATTCCTTAGCTTCATCTTCTCCCTTCGTGGATAGGTCAATATCTATCCATCCGGTAAATTTATTTTCAAGATTCCATAATGACTGTCCATGCCGGACTAGAACTAAATTAGGCATAATTTTTTTTTAAAATTCTCTTTTAGTTTTTCCATTTAATCGAGCATCCCATAGAAGGAATCTGCTCAATGGATGAAATACTCTTTCCCTCTAATATCATTTCAGTTACCATCTCCAAATCATTTTGTGTTACATTAGATTCGTCCTTCCAGTTATTGTCAAATCTTCCTCTGTATTTCAAAATTCTGTTCACATCGTAAAGGTATATATCAGGAGTGCAGACAGCTCCGTAAGCCTGAGCCGTCTCTTGAGTTTCATCAATAAGATAAGGGAAATTCATTTTATATTCTTCGTAAAACTTTTTCATGTTTTCAAAAGAATCCTGAGGATAAGTAGAAACATCATTAGGATTGATACCGATCAGCTGAACTCCTTTTGATGAATAATTTTCCTGAAACCTGGCAAATCTTTTCACCACAGCTTTCACATACGGACAATGATTGCACATAAAAATAATGACCAGAATCTCCCTATCCTTAAAATCCTCCGTAGAATAAAAATGTTCGTCAGTTCCTTTTAAATTAAAATTTATTAAAGGAGTGCTTAGGTTATTTTGAGTACTTTGAAGGAGCAACTTGCGGGGATTAAAATTTAAAAATCTTCCTCTTCATCGTCATCCATTTCAGGATGAAAATCCTCATATATAAAACTTATATGGGAATTTTTATTTTTTTTATCTTCTTCAACTGCCTCTTTAAAAATTTCTTCCGTTACAAATCTGTACTTTTCGCTTACCGGATAATCATTATGAAAATGCACAATTATATTGTGCTCATCAAGGAGCAGCATTATTCTTTTATACTCTTCCTGAATCTTATCTTTCTTTAGTTCAGAAAGTTTTTTGAATTTTGGGGAACCGATTTTCTTATGAACAGTTACAACTTTTGAATTCGAGTGCTCCTTTTCAAATTTCATCACCTCGTTCATAAACTCAGGATTGTCCTCTTCATCTTCAATAGATTCTATGAAGTCATCTTCAACAACTTCATCTTCATCCATAATAGAATCTTCTGTGAACCCCAATTCCTCTTTCAGGGAATCCTTTTCTTTTTTTCCGTTATTTTTATCTTTAGATTTTCGTTCTGACATTTGATAAATACATTAGCTTATTATGCAATTAATAAGTTTATAAATATTTTTTCAAGTCAAGTTTTTATTAATTACACTCTGAAATTATATATAAAAAATTTTGAAAATTCCAAGTAAAGAAATATCAATGGTGTTACAAAAATCAAGCTGTCAAACCTGTCCAAAACTCCCCCGTGTCCCGGGATTATATTGGAAGAATCTTTCACTCCCAGCTTTCTTTTAATAAGAGACTCAAACAAATCTCCCACTTGAGAAAATATTCCCGCCATTATACCAATGCAAAGAGCATCCTTCAAAGAGATTTCATTAGAGTAAAAATAATAAACAATCAATGCTGCTATGATTGTAAACAAAAATCCCGCTATGGAACCCTCCCAAGTTTTCTTGGGGCTAATTTCAGAAAGTTTATGTTTACCGAAAAATTTCCCGCCGAAGAAAGCCATTGTATCGCACGTCCATATCAATACAAAAATAAAAATAATATAATTAAAACTCTGATGCGAAATTATTTTATTCAACATTACAAAAGGAACTGTAATGTAAACCAAACCTCCAATAACAATTAACGAATTAAGCGGGTTCTTTTTTTCTTTTCTGAAAATCTCCGATGAAAAAATCAAAATAGCTGCTAAAGGTAAAAATGTAATCGCAAATCCGTCATTCAAATAATTTCCAACAATTATTATAGCTGACACCGCAATAGGAATCATTATTAGCGGAAAATATTTTTCCTTTTTAAACATCAAGTAAAACTCCCATAAAGCAATGCTTGAAAGGATGAGAGATAAGCACAGGAAATAAATTCCTCCTTTGTAAATTAAAAAAATAAACAAAGGTATTCCTATTACGCCTACTAATATTCTTGTCGCTGTGTTACTCAATAATTTGAAGCCGGTTTACTTTTCTTGTAGCTGATAATTTAAGGATTGCAAAAACAACCAGCGCAAATAACACTAATGAAACTATTCCCATGGTTACGACCTGCGAAACTTCATCTGCAGGAATGTCTTTCGAAATAAACTCATCCTTGCCATATAGAAATACTGCAAGCGCTGAAATAAAATTATTTATAAAATGGCAAACTATTGCCGTAAGAATACTGCCGCTGTGATATGCAATAAAAGAAAGAAAAATTCCTAAAAGAGTTAACGGAATCAGATTAAACGGATGAAAATGAAACATTGCAAAAAGCAATCCAGAGAAAAAAATTGCCGCCGCCTCTTTGCTTTTCTTTTCAAAATTAGATAGTACAAACCCTCTGAATAAAAATTCTTCACAAATTGCAGGGGTAATTGCAATAACAAGAACAATCACTAAAAATTCACTTACTGAATATGCCGTTACCAGTCGCAGAGTTGATGCTTCAAGAGAATCAAACAATTCCTTCATAGACTTCAAAAATTCGTTTGCAAACGGAAGCGAAAAAATTATTTTATTCTGAAAATACATATAGAGCTGTATAAAGGGCTGAACTGTGAAAATTCCTATCACACTTAAAACAAACACAGACGGCTTCGGCGGCTTTAATCTAAATGTATCCTTAATCTTATCTCCCTGCAGCAATGAGAAAAAAATAGCAGGCGCAAGTATAAATGCAAATTGAGAAAAAGTGATAATTATTCTTGTTGCAGCAAGTTTTCCTGTGGTTGACGAAAAGTCAATCCCAACGGCTAAGTACTGAATCACTCCACCTATAAATTGGTACAGGAAAAACACAACTGCCAGCACGACAAAAATATAAACAATCGGATTGGCGTTTAAAAATGGAGCTTTCCCTGATATTTGATTTTCCGAAGTATTCAAAACTATAAACAACAATATTATTAAAAAAGATTTATGAAAAAAGTCTCATTTCGGTTTTACGGATATGCTCTTAACCGAAAATTTTCCCTCACATTACTTTACGCGGAAAACAATTATAAGACGCAATTAAGCTATTAAATTTCCTCAGCTTGAAAATCTCCATAAAAATCCTCCTGCCTTATTCATTTAATCTAAGCTAACATATTCGTATATTTAGGGTTTAATGGAAAACGAAGTCAACGAAAATACTGCAGTTACAACTGAGCAGGAATATATTCCAAAAACTCACGATTATTGGGCAAAATTGCCCGAATTCGAGGGTCCGTTAGATATTCTTCTGCACTTCATAAAGGCGGACGAGTTGGATATTTTCAACATTCCGATTTCTAAAATCACAAAAGATTTTCTCGGCTATGTTGATTATATGCAATCTCTGAATATTGAATTTGCAGGTGAGTTTTTGCTTATGGCTTCCGAGCTGATGAAGATTAAAGCAAAAATGCTTATCCCTGTAATTAATGAGGATGGTGAAGTTGTAGATGAGGAAGACCCAAGACTGACTCTTATTAAGAAGCTGCTTGAGTACAAAAGATTTAAAGATGCAACGGAAGAACTGGCGATGCTTGAAATGGAAGCACGTAAAAAATTCTCCAGAAATTATTTTGACAGCGATGTGAAAATTTCAGATACGAACATTGATGCCGCTAATGACCCTTCGTTAAAGAATATTAATATTTTTAATTTAATAAAAGCATACAAGATTGTTTTAAGCGGACTGAACAGGCAGCAGACTGTTCACCCGATTGAAGTTCTTGATGTTTCACAGGACGGGCAGACAGAATATCTTCTGAACTTGTTAAGCGAAAAAGAGGAAGTCGATTTTTTTGAAATACTGATTCTATTGCAGGATAGACTGAAAATTATTTTTACATTTTTAGCGCTGCTACAGTTAGGATTAGACGGAGTAATTGAAATTAAAGTTGACCCCCAGAATCTCAACAGCTTTAAGCTGAAAAAAAGATTAATCCCGCTAGACCAATTGCCGTAATTAATAAAAACTTTTCACACTAATTGGTAAACAACGATATAAAAAATATTATCGAATCCCTGATTTTTGCTTCTGAAGAACAAATTTCGGCAAAGCAAATCCGAGAGATATTATCTTCATTCAGCATCAAGACTGATGCGAATAAAATCGAGCAAGCAGTTGATAAGCTTAACGAAGAATATAACGAAGCCGGAAGCTCATTCGAGATAATAAAAATCGCAGGCGGATATCAGTTCGCTACACGTAAAGAATACGGAGTATATGTAGGAAAGCTGTTTGACGAAAAGCAGAGAAAAAAACTTTCGCAGTCATCAATTGAAACGCTTGCAATCATTGCTTACAAGCAGCCGATAACCAGAAACGAAATTGAGTTTATCCGCGGAGTGAATGTTGACTACATTGTGAACTCTTTGCTTGAAAGAGATTTGGTTTGCATAACAGGAAGAGCCGAAACTCCGGGAAGGCCTATTCTTTACGGTACTACGGATACATTTCTGAAAGTGCTTGGATTGAATTCTCTGACAGATTTACCGAAGCTGAAGGAAATAAACGAGATTCTTCAGAACGAAAAAATTGAAGGCATAACAGAAGCAGATATAGATTTATTCAATTCAGTTAATCAAAGCTTCGTTCCTAAAACTGACGAACAGCCTGAGACACAGCAGGAAATAAATTTTGATGAAAATGGTAATGCAATTGTACCTGAAGAGACTGAGGTTATTACAGAAGAATCCGAAATGGAAGTTACTGAAATTCCTGATATAGATATAAACGAACTTGAAATAAAAAGCACCATAGAGATTGATAAAAATTTAGAAGAGGATAAAGATACAGATTAATGGAAGAGCGGTTAAATAAATTTATTGCAGCAAACGGATTTTCATCAAGAAGAAAAATTGACGAGTTTATTCAGCAAGGCAGAGTAACAGTAAACGGCAAAACAATTTTTGATTTAGGGTACAAGATAGATACCGATACCGATAAGGTTGCAGTTGACGGAGAAAGAATAAAGCAAAGCGAAAAGAAAGATTACATAATGATGAATAAACCTGACGGAGTTGTAACGACTGTCAGCGATGAAAAGCACAGACCTACAGTAATAGATATTTTAAATTCGAACACAAAAATTTTTCCTGTAGGACGATTAGATTACCACACTACAGGATTATTGATACTAACGAACGACGGAGACTTTGCAAATAAACTAATGAATCCTTCCTTCAAGGTTTATAAAACTTACATTACAAAGTTATCAAAACCTCTGGAAGCAAAGCACAGAATGGCATTAGAGAAAGGTATAAGGCTCGAAGGAAGATACACTCTGCCCGCAAAAATTTCTTTTTTAAACGATAAAGATTTTACTAAAGTAGCTATTACAATCAGCGAAGGAAAAAACAGGCAGGTTCGCAGAATGTTTGAGCATTACGGATATTTTGTAAACAGTTTACACCGCTCAGAATATGGAAGTTTAAAGCTCGGCAATTTAAAACCGGGAGAATGGCGAAAGCTGACAAAGCAGGAAACTGAAAGCTTGTTAACAAATCAAAAACCTATTGTTGTTAAACAGCAGCCGCTAAAAGACGATAAGATTAAAGACAGAGGTAATAAGCCGGTACCGGGTAAAAAAGATTTTGAGAATAAGTTTTCCGGCGATAAAAGAAAAAGCAACTCAAAACCGGACTTCAAAAAGAAATTTAAAAAAGACGGAACAAAAAAATTTACAAATAATCATAAGGAGAAAAAATTTGACGGAACAAAACGAGCTGATAAAAAGAAGATACGAAGAGCTTGAACATATTAAAAGTATGGGTATAAATCCTTATCCCCATAGATTCGATATTTCGCATTACTCAAAAGATATTATAAATAATTTTACTGACCCTGCTGACGATACTGAAAAAGAGAAACAGAAAGAGAATATTGTTACTGTTGCAGGTAGAATTATGGCAATCCGCAAAATGGGTAAAGCCTGTTTTGTTCATATAAAAGACGAGCAGGGAAAAATTCAATTGTACATCCGCAAAGATGATGTTGGCGAGGAAAGCTATAACCTGATGAAGCTTCTGGATATTGGGGATATTATCGGCGCTAACGGATATGTATTCAGAACGAAGACAGGTGAAGTTTCTATTCATTGTCATTCGTTTACATTGTTAACAAAATCACTTCATCCCCTTCCTGTTGTGAAGGAAGAAGTTACCGAAACAGGCGAGAAAATTATTCACGATGCTTTTGCCGATGTTGAACTAAGATACAGACAGAGATACATTGATTTAATTGTTAATGACGGAGTAAAAGATGTTTTCATAAAGCGAACAAAAATTATTCAGTCTATAAAAAGAACTTTAGAGAATAAAAATTTCTTTGAAGTTGAAACTCCTACTTTGCAATCGGTTTACGGGGGAGCAAATGCAAGACCGTTTATAACTCATCACAATGCCTTAGATATGCGATTATATCTCAGAATATCCAACGAGCTATATCTGAAAAGATTAGTTGTTGGGGGTTTTAACCGCGTTTATGAATTTGTCCGCGACTTCAGAAACGAAGGCATAGACAGAACTCACAATCCTGAATTTACACAGGTGGAATGGTATCAGGCATACGGTGATTATTTTGACAGTATGGATACATTTGAAGAAGTAGTTGAGCAGGCATGTATTGCTGCCAACGAAACTACAAAAGTTATGTACGGAGAAACTGAAATTGACTTCAAACGCCCGTGGAAGAGATTAAAGATGGTTGATGCTATAAAAGAAAAAACCGGACTTGATGTTATCTCTATGAAAAAAGATGAAATCATTGATTATATGGTGAAGAATGAAATTGAATTGGATAAAAAAATTACACACAGCAAAGGACTTGTCATTGCATCGCTTTTCGAATCGTTATGCGAGGATGATTTAGTTCAGCCAACTTTTGTAATTGACCATCCGATTGATACAACTCCATTATGCAAGCCGCTTAGAGAATACTCAATGCAGCAGCTTGAAGAAATGAAGAAGGACCCTGAAGCTGTAATATTTGTAGAAAGATTTGAACCGTACATAAATAAATGGGAACTTGGCAATTCATACACTGAATTGAACGACCCCGTTCTTCAGAGAAGCTTGCTTGAGCAGCAAGTTGAAAGAGGCAGAGGCGGCGAAGAAGAAACTCATCCAATGGATGAAGATTTTTTACGAGCTATCGAAATCGGTATGCCTCCGACAACAGGCGTAGGATTGGGTGTGGATAGATTAGTTATGCTTCTTACAAATTCACAAACAATAAGAGATGTAATATTTTTCCCTCTTATGAGACAAATTTAAAATTAGGGCTATAAAAAATATTTTTATCAACATTAAAATTTTTGAAACTATGAAGTACTATAATAATGTAATCGAGCTTATTGGAAACACTCCGCTGTTAAAAATTAACAAGCTTACAGAAGGCTATAAAGCAACTGTTCTTGCAAAGCTTGAGTCGTTAAATCCCGGAGGCAGTGTAAAAGACAGAATTGGTATTTCAATGATAGAAGCTGCCGAACGCGATGGGACATTGAAACCCGGCGGAACAATCATTGAAGCAACAAGCGGTAATACAGGCATAGGGCTTGCGCTCGCTGCAAATCAAAAAGGATATAAGTGCATTTTTGTAATGACTGAAAAAGCATCTGCCGAAAAGAAAAATTACCTTAAAGCTTTAGGAGCTGAAGTAATTATAAAACCCCTCTCTGCAAAACCCGGAACACCCGACCATTATGTTGAGACTGCAAAAAGATTAGCCAGAGAAATTCCTAATTCATTATTCCCATATCAGTACGCAAATACTGCAAACCCCGATGCGCATTACAAAACGACGGGACCGGAAATCTGGGAAGCCACTGAAGGAAAAATTACACACTTCGTTGCAGGTATCGGCACAGGCGGAACCATCATCGGCACTGCAAGATATTTAAAAGAAAAAAACCCAAATATAAAAGTTATCGGTGCTGATCCGTATGGCTCAATATTCAAAACTTTCAAACAAACAGGGCAGACTCCTGAAGGTGTCCCCTATCTTGTTGAAGGTATCGGTCAGGATATAATTCCCGATAATGTGGATGTAAACCTGATAGATGAAATTATAAACGTAACAGATTTAGATTCCGTAAAAATGTGCAGGCAGCTTTCTAAAGTTGAAGGCATCTTCTGCGGCTCATCCACCGGAACAATTGCAAAGGTGGCTTTAGATGTTGCGAAAAATTTAGATGAAAATGCAGTTGTTGTATTCATTGTCTGCGATACAGGCGAAAGATATTTAAGCAAATATCACTCTGATGAATGGATGAGAGAAAAACGTTTGCTTGATAAAGATATGGTTACGGTTGGAACAATCTTCCATACAAAAGCTGCAAAAGATACGCCTGAGCTTGTAACCGTAAGTTCAGACCAGACTGTATCAGATGCATTGTATCTTACAAACCAATATAACCTTACAACAATTCCTGTATTTGACGGAGATAAATGTGTTGGCTCATTGAACGAGCAGAAATTATTGAACGGCTTAATGAAGGACAGAAATATAGCAAGCAAAAACGTAAAAGAAGTAATGGACGCAAAGCCTCCGATACTTGAAGTAAATGAAAATATAGAAAAAGCAATTGATGAATTGAAAACACATCCAGCTGTGCTTGTTTCTGAATACGGTGTAATATCAGGAATATTAACAAACTACGACGTATTAGAATTCGTATAAAAAAACTCAAAATTGTGAAAACTAACTCAACTAAATTTGCGACAAAGGCAATACATGCCGGACAGCATCCCGAAGAAACCACGGGCGCTGTTATAACTCCTATATTTCAAACCTCAACATATTCAAACTCCAAACTTGGAGAATCAAAAGGATATGATTACGGCAGAACAATAAATCCCACAAGAAAAGCGCTTGAGGAAAATCTTGCTGCATTGGAAAACGGAAAATACGGCTTTTGTTTTTCATCGGGCATGGGGGCAATACAATGCCTTATTACTTTTTTTAAACCGGGCGACCATATACTTGTAACGAACAACACCTACGGCGGTACATACAGATTGTTTGAACAGATTATAAAAAATTATGGAATAGAATTCTCCTATGTAGATACTTCCGACATAAAGGAAACTGAAGCAGGCATCAAGGAAAATACAAAAATGATTTTCATTGAGACTCCTACGAATCCGATGTTAAGACTTACGGATTTAGATGCCCTTGCAAAACTTGCAAAATCAAAAAACATTTATACCTGCGTTGATAATACTTTCATGAGTCCTTATTTCCAGAATCCTTTGGATTTCGGAATTGATGTAGTTACTCATAGCTCGACAAAATATATTAACGGGCATAGTGATGTAATCGGCGGATGCTTGATTACTTCCAACGAAACTTTGGCAGAAAGATTTAAGTTTTTCCAGAATTCCATCGGCGCCGTTCCGTCACCATTTGACTGCTGGCTTGTGCTTCGCTCTACAAAAACTCTGGCGCAAAGAATGAAGGCTCACAATGAAAATGCTCTGGCTATCTGCGAATATTTAAAAGATAATCCAAAGATACAAAAAGTATTTTATCCCGGACTTCCTTCGCATCCACAGCATGAACTTGCTAAAAAACAAATGAGAGGATTCAGCGGAATTATTTCTATTGAGCTTGGCAGCTATGAGCAGGCGCAGAATTTCTGCAATGCTCTTGAAATATTTCAGATTGCGGAATCTCTCGGCGGAGTAGAATCTCTTGTTTGTCATCCTGTATCAATGACTCATGGAAGCATTCCGAAAGAGCTAAGAGAAAAGATTGGATTAAGCGATGGACTGGTTAGACTCTCAGTCGGCATTGAAGACCAGGAGGATTTAATCGAAGCAATTAAAAACGCTTTAGATAAAATTTAATGAAAAAAATAATATTACTCTTAATATTATTTTTTTCAATTAACTCATACTCACAAAACAAAATTGAAACGGAAAATCTTGACATCAGGATTTTCCGTTCTATTAATAATAACCGCTCACATTTTTTAGACAAATCAATTTCACTCACTGATAAATCTGTTTTCCCTGCAGCAATAGTAACTCCTATCACATTATTTGCATTTGCACGAGCAAATAAAACCACATACGATGAAAATTCTTCTGTACTTCTTGGAGCCTCTGAAGTTACATCTTTGGGAACAGCAATATTTATGAAACATCTTTTTAAACGCGAGAGACCATTTTCTACTCTTAACAATGTTTACTATCAAAAGGATAATTCGCCCACAGACAAATATTCATTCCCTTCATCTCACACGGCAACAGCTTTTTCAATGGCAACAACTTTAACTTTACGATACACTGATAAGCCGTTTTTAATAGCGGGTATGTTTACTTATGCGGTAATAGTAGGATATGGAAGAATTTATCTTGGAGTGCATTATCCTTCGGATGTTCTAGGAGGAGCATTGATTGGAGCAGGAAGTTCGGCGTTGATTTATTCTTTGAGAAAAGAAATTCTTAAGGCAAAAAACAGTGTATTTGGTGAAGATTATTCGGACGAAAGGAATAACAGCATAAACGAATTTGCAGCGATTGGAAGCCTGGCTGGAATTATGGCGATTAATAATTTATTTTCTCACTCTAAAATTCCCATACTTAGCAAAACAAATCTTTCTACAGATTTAAATACCCTAAATATACAAATAAACTTTTAAACTCCTCTTTTGTTTCCCCATATAATAACGTGAAGCCTGTCAGTATAATTGAACTGATATTTCTTGCAAAGCTCAATTACATTTAAACGTTTGAGAGTCAATTCTTCCTCTGATATACCTTCAGGCATCAGATAAACATCTTTGCTTTTAAATCCTATTTCTTTTTGAAGATTTAAAATTTCTTGTAAATCTTCGTCAGATGTTATCACAAACTTCCACTGAATATCAATTATTTTTTTTTCTTTGCATTCATTAAACTGATTGAAGCTCTCAAGATTAATGCGATTATTAGAATGCATCTTTTCATAGGGAGTAGCAAAAGGAGTTGATGATTTCAGCTTTGGGCTTATGCTTATCAAATCTGCATATTCAACATACTTCCCAAAAATTGTTCCATTCGTTTCAATTGTAATAACGCATTCAGGATTTATTCTCTTCAATTCACTGCAAAGTAAATTCAAATCCTCAGTAAACATACTCGGTTCACCGCCTGTTATTACTACATCCATACAATTGTATTTTATATATTCACCGATAATTCTTTCTATTGGAATATCACCAATATTTTTTTCATCATCGGGATTCCAGCTTGTATAAGCAGTATCGCACAAATTGCCACCGGCAAACTGGCATCGCAGATTGCAGTGATTTGTTCTAATAAAAAAAGAGGGCTTTCCTGCCCTCTTTCCTTCGCCTTGTATAGAATAAAATAATTCTGAAATCTTCATTACATTATTTCTTTGAACTTAATGGTCCCACACCGGAATATTCAGTCAGGTCAACATCTACAGAACCGATAATAATTTTCGAGCTAACCTTCACCGGCATTTTTCTGTCATCATCAGTTAGCCAAACTGTAATATCACCTTCACTCTTAAATAAACCGCCTTCTATAAAGTACGGCTGAACTTTTATACAATTGAATTCACCTGCTGGAACTTCAATAGTCTCTTTCCCCAGATATTTTACATCGAGAGGATAAGTTTTATCATTATAAAAATTTTGCAGCTTCATTACATCACCGGGTTTCATCCCCGCAAAACTTTGTGTTCTAACGAAGTAAAAAGCGCTGATGCCGTCATGAACATATTGAGGAATATCATATTCCCCTTCAAATTTTTTCGGGTCCTTTTCACCGGTGTATGTCTTAACTTTTTTATAAACCTGATCAAAGAGAGCTTCAAAATCCCGTTGATAATTTCCTTCTTTAATGTGCTGCTCAAACCTCCATGGAAATAGTCCTGCCTGGTCAAGATAACATTTGTAATAGTCATTAACTTTGTAAACCGAACCGAATGCAGAGGAAGAATTAACAGTAAAAGTAATATCATAAACGGGCCTTGCATTGATGTTTACAGTGTTAGGCGCAATCATCATTTGCGCAGTTCCTGCTGTTATAAATCCGTAATTAATTTCAAATGTCAGTTTTTCACCTGGCTTGAAAGCATTATTCGGAACAGTTCGCAAAATTGTATCCTGCGCAACAGTGATTTTTAAAGTAACGAAAAGGAGTAAAATTGTTAAAATTATCTTATTTTTCATATGTAATATTTATATAGCTTTAACTTATGAACTCAGCAAATTGTTTCATTTATTTCAGAAGCAGCCTAGTGGCTTCTAAAATTTTTTTAATAGAGATTGACTCCATTTTATCTTCATTTTCCGGCTCTAAAATTATTGCATTGCTGCTTAAAGGTTTCCATCTTGTTTTGCTTGCCGGAAGATGGCGCGGATAAAATCCGATTATATTTTTATTCAACGCTCCTGCAATGTGAATCGGTCCTGTTGAGTTTGAAATAAACAGCTGTGATTTTTTTATAAGAACTTTCAGCTCTGAAAGAGAGAGCAATGCACATAAATTCACAATATTAGTTTTATCTTCAATTTTATTTATCACCGAATTTATATTATCTTCTTCGCCGTCAACTCCGGTAAAAATAACTTTTACATCTTTAAATTCAGAGTTAAATCGGTTTATATATTCCGCAAATGTTTCACACGGAAGTGTCGCTGCTGAACCTTTACTTGGAACATGAACGATTATAAAATCGGAATTCAAATCCAATTTGTCCTTCAGCTTTTCCGATAAATTTTTTATCTCATTTCCTGTAACGTGGAAATTAAACTCAACCGGGAATTTTTTATCGCGTACAACAGTATTCAATAAATTTAAATTATATTCTGCCTCATGTTTCTCCGCAGTTTTTCTGTGCTCGTGATTTCTTTTATTAAAAAGATATGAATACCACCTGTAACCCGTTCCCGCTCTTATTTTTACTCCCGCTAGAAAAGCCGCAAGCGCAATTTCAAATCTAGGATATACATTAAACATTAAGTCAAAACTTCCGGCGCGAAAGAATTTTCTCAATGACGCAGAAGAATTCAAATCATCTATGAAAGCAAAATCATTAATCCCGGGATAATCTTTTATTAAATCGTAAACATATTTTTTCACCAAAAATGTTACTTCTGCATTGGGAAAATTTTTATTAATCTGAGTAATCAAAGGTAGTGTAAGTATTACGTCTCCCAGATTGTCAGTGCGGGATACAATAATTTTTTTTATACTTTCATTGTAAATATCCATCGCTCTGAATTATTTGCGAAATTCTGTCTGCCTCAACAATCTTCGGCATCACTTCATTAAAATAATTAAGAAGATACTTTAATCTTTCCTGTTCTTTATCAATTTCAAGAAGCTGCTGCCGTTCTTGTAAATTCAATCCGCATTTTTGTGCCATGAAAAATGAAACTGACTCGCTCCCGTCAATCCATTTTATATCAGCAGGATTTATTTTTTCAAGCGTGCCTTTATAAGCAGCATCAATAAGTTTATTATAATTTTCAACTGCTTTATAAAAATCTTCTTTGTCAAAGTTTGTTTCCTCTTCCAGATATTTTATCTCTCCTATAAAATATCCTTCCGAAGAAAGATTATAATTTAGCAATTCGTATCTTGATTTGCCTTTTATAATTATATCCATCTCTCCATTCGGCATAACATTGAATTTGTTCAGCACGCTCGCAGTTGAACCGATTGCGCTTATATTATTGTTCGACATTAAATTTATCCCGAACGGTCCGCCTTCCTCCATACATTTAGTTATCATTGATTTATATCTCTCCTCAAAAATATGAAGAGGCAGCTTTGAGTGTGGAAACAGAACAAGATTCAAGGGGAATAAAGGTATTTTTATCATCCGGTTTTGCATAAAAAAAAACTTCCTCAATACAAAATTGAGGAAGTTCATAATAACTAAAATTCAAAAATTTTTACTTCTTATTGGTTATCCTTCCACTCTTCATACCATGCCATTTGAACAGCCTCCAGCTTTGATTCATTTGATTTAGAAATATCATCATCAAAGTTTCCCAACGCTTTTATCCAGTCAAGCAAATCTGTAAATCTTATAGTAAGCGGGTCAACATTTGGCATTTTCTCATAGAGAGCAATGCCAATATCTTCAGTATCTTCCCATTTTAATTTATCAAACATCTTAATGTTCAATTGCGTTTACAGGTTTTCCCTCATGGAAAAAAGACCTTATCTGTTCGTTGATTAATGGTATTTCGACAACAATATCTTCACCTTCTTTGAGCATTATTTTGCATTGGCATCCCAATCTTGAATCAAGAGTTAGTCCTTCTGCTTCGTCAAGCTGATCGGCTTCTTCATCTGTCATTTCATCAAAGTTATTCATGCCTTTTTTTACTATGACGTGGCAGGTTGAACATGCGCAAACTCCCCCGCAGTTATGCTGAAGGTCTATATCATTTTCCAACGCAATATCCAGAAGTGATTGTCCGGGCTTTCCCTCAAAAGTTTTGTTATCCGGTAAAAATGTTACTTTAGGCATAATTATTTATATAGTCTCCGATACGAATATCTTTGTAATAGTTTCTTTTTTAAAAAAAATCTAATTTTTATTTATAAGTTATAACAATTGATGTATTTTTCTTTTCATCATTTACGCCGAGCATAAGACCAACCTCTTTAGCGCCTTTTTTCCAGCCGACGATTCCACCTTTATCGCTCATTAATACTTCGCCGCCTTCTCCTAATTCGTATCCATTCTTTTTCATTTCTGCTTTATAAAAATCTAGCACATCTTTAACACCCTGCGTTGATTCAAATGTAACAACTGTGCCTTCAGAGCTATTCAATGAACCGAGGCATTTACTATCTTTAGGCTGAGGAACATCTGACGGAAAATTGCCCGGTAAACCGGTGCTAAGTCCTAAATCATTGGAGCCGGATTTTTCTTCTTTTGCAGTTTCTCCAGAAGATTTATTCTCATTAGAATTTGTCTGACCTGTTTCAGTTTTTTTATCATTTGCAGTATCACCTGTCTTTACATCTACTTTACATCCAATAACTGCAACCAGCCCAATTGCGAAAAGAGTTAAAAATATTTTTTTCATTTTTATATTTAGATTAAAAGAATTCTAATTCGAACAACGGATTGCTTCAAACTTTCCTGCAATCCAGCTTTTTGCTTCATCCTTAAAACAAATTGCAATCTTTCCTTTCACAACTTCTTCGTTTATTTCTTCAATAAATAAAGCGCAGTTCCACGGCACCGTTATTTTTTTCATATTATCTTTCTCCGTAATATGATAATCGGCAATGAAGCTATCCATATTCGCATCGAAGGAAGATTTTACAAACTCCCCTTTCGGAATATCTCCGGCTTTCTTCATCAGAGTTACTGCATTATCATTTTCAACATAGCCGCAATTTTGCGACGGCTTCTTATCTCCGAAGTTAATTACATTATCTCCGCTCCCGCGCCACTTTTCAAAATTGATATAATCAATTTTAAGCTCCTTACCTTTCAAAAATCCTTTAATCGGCGCATCGGGAATATCAGCAACACTGATTTTTTCTTTCCATGAAAAATCTTTGCTGTTATTTCCCTGAGGCGGTTTGACATCATCTGATTTTTTACAGGATTGTAAAACAAAAGAACTTGAAATTACGCAGATTAATAATACTGCAGTAAAATATTTTTTTACTATTAGAGTCAAATTACAAAAACCAATTTTTACTTAATGAATTTTTTATATCTTTCATTTATTCTTCCCCAATGCAGACCATTAATGAAGTTATCAATATATTTTGCTCTGCCCGGACCGTCTTTATGATAATATGCGTGCTCAAATACATCGCATGCTACAAGCGGAATACCGCCCCAGATTGCTCCGTAATGATGCTCGTCCGCTGTAATGTTTAACAACCTTCCGCTGTAGAGCATATCGAATACCAATACTCCCCAGCCGGATAACTTTGCCGACATACAGGCTGCTTTGAAATCTGCTTTCCAGTTATCAAAGCTTCCGAAGTGCTCTTCGATAGCTTTTTTAATTTCAGGTGCATTGTCAATGTTTCCGTCGCCGCCGAGGTTATCCCAATATACATCGTGCATTAAAGTACCTGCGTGGTTCCATGTAAATCTTCTTTTTAACTCACCAAACTGGCTATAGTTTCCATTAGCACCGGCTTTATCTGCGCTCTCTAATCCTTTTTCGATATTGTTTAATGCTGTTACATAACCTTTGTGGTGAGTGTTGTAGTGCCAGTCAGTAGTTTCCGGCGACATAACATCCTTCAGTAAGGTTTTTGCTTCATCGTCTGAGTAAGGTCTTTGGTTGAATTTCCATTCGAATGCCATTTGAATTTCTCCTTTTATGAATTTAAGAATATATTTATTTAAAAATTGTTTTTAAACTTAAAAAAAATCTTTAGTAAAGTTCTCCTTGCGAAACTCCAGTATCGCAATGTTACCGTCCCAAACAGGAGTTTGGGACGGAGTGATATAGCGCTTTTAAAAAAAATCTTTGACTGGTCTTATAACAGTCTCCCCCTCTGAACACGTTATTTATATATTGCGGGATATAAGCTAAACTCCTCCCTTAAGGGAGGTGGCTCGCTGAAAGCGAGACTGTGGGTGTTTTATCAGACACCCCTCCCTCCGCTGCGCTGAGTACTCCCCTCAAGAGGAGACTTTTATAATTCAACTCAGTACCTAACACGAGTCTGGGATAACTTGTAAGGAGTTTACAACTCCTGCAGCGATTTATCTTTTAACGCTTTATTAATCGAATCATCCATAATTCTGTGTGCCAACGGCTCAGTTTCCTTATCAAGTCTTTCCTGAATTTGCTTTACTAATTCAGTATTTTTTGCTTCGATTGCTGCTTTTAATTCTCTTAACATCGAATTTATAATATCGCTCTCTTCTTTTGTAATACTCTCTTTTCGGGTTTCAAGAACTTTTTCAACTGCATGAATCAATCTTTCTGCATCGGTCTTCGTTTCTATGAATGTTCTTTCCTTCATATCAGCTCTTGCATTTTTCAATCCTTCCACAATCATTGCCTCTATTTCGTTATCGGTCAATCCGTATGACGGCTTAACTTCTATTTCCTGTTCTTTATTTGTCTTCAAATCTTTTGCGCGCACGCGAAGAATTCCGTCTGTATCAATAATAAAACTTACCTCTATCTTAGGCATTCCCGCAGGCTGCGGAGTGATGCCCTTCAAGATAAACTGCGCAAGACTCCTGTTATCTTTTACAAATTCCCTTTCGCCTTGGAAAACATTTATTACTACTCCCGTCTGGTTATCCATAAAGGTAGTGTAAGTTTCTTTTTGCTGAGTGGGAATTGTAGTATTCCTAGGAATAAGCACGCTCATTACTCCGCCGATTGTTTCGATTCCGAGTGAAAGCGGATTTACATCAAGCAGCAAAATATCTTTTCTGTTGCCTGCAAGAATATCTGCCTGCACTGCTGCGCCAAGCGCTACAACATCATCGGGGTCAATTTCATTGAACGGCTTTTTACCGAAAATTCTTTCAACTGTTTCTATCACAAGCGGAACCCGTGTAGAGCCGCCTACCATAACAACGGTATCTATTTTATTTAAATCTATTTTTGAATCTCTTATAGCTGCTTTGCATGCAACTTCAGTTTTGTTCACAATTGTTTTTATAAGCGACTCAAAAAGCTCTCTCGTAATTTTTTTATTCAGCTTAAACTTCGAATCGGGCAGCTCTTCATTAATTTCAATTTCATTCTCATAGGTTAATTTCTTCTTCGTATCTTCTGCAATTTCGCGCAGCTTGCTTAAATCCTGCTTCGATAAGCTCTGATTAATTTCTTTTATCAAATAATCCATCAATGCCTTGTCAAAATCATCACCACCTAAATATGTATCGCCGTGAGTTGCAAGTACTTCAAATATTCCGTCTTTCAATTTTAATATGGAAATATCGAACGTTCCTCCTCCTAAATCATAAACTGCAATTATTTTTTCTTCCGAGCCGGAAACATTTTTATCCAAGCCATACGCCAAAGCAGCAGCAGTGGGTTCATTGATAATGCGAAGCACATCAAGCCCTGCAATTTTACCTGCATCCTTTGTTGCCTGTCTTTGAGAGTCGTTGAAATAAGCCGGAACGGTAATCACGCACTTTTTAATATCGTGCCCAAAATATTTTTCTGCGCGTTCTTTTAGTTCGGATAAAATAAATGAGGAGAGTTCAATTGGACTGTAATCTTTTTGAGCAAGCGTAAGGCGTACCAAGCCCTCCTTCGCCTTCTCGCTTATATTGTACGATACTAAATGAGAATCTCCCTGTATATCTTCGTAGGATTTTCCCATTAGCCTTTTTACCGAATAAACGGTTTTATCTGTATCAGTGATAAGATGCTTTTTTGCATCGCTTCCTATCAGAATATTTTTTTCATCGTCTATAAATATTACCGATGGTACTAATTTATCTTCGCCTTCGTTTGCAATTATTTTCGGAGCGCTTTCATCAACATAAGCTATCAGCGAGTTAGTCGTGCCCAAGTCAATTCCGACAATAACATCATTTTTCTTTAAATGCTTTGGTATCTCTATCTGCAGCAAAACTTTTTAATGTTTAATCTTTTCTCCGCCGAAAACTTCGGCATTTATGGTATGAATTAATGTGTTAATGTAATTTCTTTTATGCAATAAAGTCTTAAGCTTCATAAGCTGCTCTATTGTATCATTTCCCTTTTCTGCCTCTTCATCATATTTTTTGAACACATTGGAAATTTCTTCCAGAATATTATTCACATCGCCATTCAAATCTCTCTTTATATCTGCAAGTTCGTTTACAATCTCTTCTTTTTTATCAGCGGGAGCATCGTGATGCGCTTCAATCGTTTCCTGTATTTCCATTACCTTCATCAATAAATCCGGCGCAACTGAGTTATCTTTTTCAGCAAGCAGCTGCGGAGCATCAAGAGCTAAAATATAATTTACACGCGTAAGCGGATCTCTTAAACTTTTATATGCCTGATTTATTTGTGAAGATTTTCCAAGAGCCTCTAGATATTTTTCTTCTCCAAGATTGAGAAAAAAATCAGGGTGATTTTTTTTACTTAAATCATGATAAATTTTTTCCAGTTCGTTTACATCAACATCCAGCTTTTTCGGAATTCCTAATACGTCAAAGTAGTTTGTCATTATATAAAGTAACCTATTCCAGTTAAGAATTTAATTCTCCCCTTGAGGGGAGTACGACCATTAGGTCGGGAGGGGTGTTTTAAGAATTACCAATCTAAAATCTCCACAAAGGAAGTTTATATTTCTCCTTTACCACCCCCCAACCCCCTCCTTAAAAAAGGAGGGGGCGCAATCGAAATCTAAACTTTATAAAAATATAAAACCTGACCGTCCGTTAGAACGGAATGAGTCAGGTTAAAGAAAATTTTTTTTACAGCTAATTACTCTATACTCCGAATGAGCTTCCGCAGCCGCAGGTTCTCTTTGCGTTAGGATTGTTGAACACAAATCCTCTGCCGTTCAAGCCGTCTGTGAAATCAAGCTCAGTTCCGCTTAGATACAAATTGCTTTTCATATCAATAAAAACTTTTACGCCGTCTTTCTCAATAATATTATCGCCCGGTCTTTCTTCGGCATCAAATCCAAGAGTATATGTAAGCCCCGAACATCCACCGCCTTTAATGCCTACACGCAATCCATATTCAGCGGGAATGCTATTTTCTTCCATTATCTTTTTTACCTCAGTTATCGCCTTATCGGTAATATTAATATCTTCGCTTACTCCGGGAATAAATTCCGGCTTTACGTCTATCGTTTCTGCCATAGTTAAAAAAATTTTAAGTTTTTAGTTTAGGCTGCAGCTTCTTCTTTTACAGGCTCGCCTTTTTTCTTTTTGTAATCTTCAATAGCCATCTTTATAGCATCTTCCGCCAAAACCGAACAGTGAATCTTTACAGGAGGAAGATTTAACTCCTCTACAATTTGTGTATTCTTTATGTTGTATGCTTCGTCAAGAGTTTTACCCTTTAACCATTCAGTTGCAAGCGATGATGAAGCAATTGCGCTTCCGCATCCGTATGTCTTGAATTTTGCATCTTCTACAACACCGCTTTCGTTTACTTTTATCTGAAGCTTCATAACGTCTCCACACTCAGGAGCGCCGACTAAGCCGGTACCGACTGAAGGGTCATTCTTATCAAAGCTTCCGACGTTTCTCGGATTTGTGTAATGGTCAACTACTTTATCTGAATAAGCCATTTTATTAAATCTCCTTAATAATATATTTTAAATTTTAAATTCTTAGTGAGCAGCCCATTGGACTGATTTTAAGTCAATTCCGTCTTTGAACATTTCCCATAACGGTGAAAGCTCTCTTAAGTGATTGACCGTTTCAATTGTTTTCTCAATTGCAAAATCTACTTCTTCCTCGGTTGTGAATCTTCCGAGACCGTATCTTATAGATGAGTGAGCAAGCTCATCGCCTCTTCCTAATGCTTTTAACACATAGGATGGTTCAAGAGTTGCCGATGTGCAGGCGCTGCCTGAAGATACTGCTAAATCCTTTATACCCATCATAAGACCTTCACCTTCAACGTATTCAAAGCTTACGTTTACATTGTGAGGAAGTCTTTCTGTCGGATGCCCGTTCAAATAGCTATACTCTACTCTTTCTAAGAAAGTATTAATCATCTTATCTCTTAATCTTATCAGTCTTGCCGATTCTTCTGCCATTTCATTTTTACAGATTTCGCATGCCTTGCCAAATCCTACAATACCGGGAACGTTCAATGTTCCGCTTCTCATCCCTCTTTCGTGTCCGCCGCCGTGCATCTGCTCGGCTAATTTTACTCTCGGACTTCTTTTTCTTACGTATAATGCTCCGACACCTTTTGGTCCGTACATTTTATGAGCAGTAAAGCTCATTAAATCAATATTCATTGCATTCACATCAACGGGGATTTTTCCAACGCCTTGTGTTGCGTCTGTGTGGAAGATAACACCTTTCTCGCGGCAGATTTTTCCTATTTCTGCAACAGGCTGAATTGTGCCGATTTCATTGTTAGCCATCATAATGGTAACAAGAATAGTAGTATCCTTAATTGCGTTTCTTAATGCATCAAGGTCAACCATTCCGAATTCATCAACGCCAAGATATGTTACTTCTTTGCCGTGTCTTTCAAGATATTTGCAGGTATCTATTACAGCTTTATGTTCTGTAGGAAGAGTGATTATATGATTTCCTTTCGGCGCATACATTTCTGCAATACCCATAATAGCAAGATTATCTGATTCGGTTGCGCCGCTGGTAAAGACAATTTCTTTAGAAGTTGCGCCGATTAAATCAGCAATCTGCTGTCTTGCTTTTTCAACAGCTTCCTCTGCTTCCCAGCCGAACTGGTGACTTCTGCTTGCTGCATTTCCGTAAACGTTTGTGAAGTACGGCATCATTGCTTCAAGCACACGCGGGTCCATAGGCGTGGTAGCGTTGTGGTCCATGTAAATCGGGAAATTCATTTTAAATTTTTTCTCCTGTGAATTTTATTTTAAACTTTTGTTGAACTAATTTTAATTCGTTGAACTCGTTGCGACGCTCTAGCGTCGTAACGTTATTTAAACCGCCCCTCAGTCCTCTCCTTAGTAAGCTAACGCATATCATCGTCCCGCTTTAGTGGGAGACGGGAAAAGTCATTGGTTTACACAAAATCAGAAACAGTCTTGCTCTTAAAAATATCTTCAATTTCCTTCTGCATTTTCGTAACCGGTTGCTTTATGGTACATAATTCTTTCAATGTGCATTTTCCGTTTTCGTTGTGCGAACATTGACATTCGGTCAAAGCCATATCGCCGTCAATTGTGTGCATTAAAAAAAACAAATCAATCTCATCAGGTTTTTTAAGAAGCTGATAGCCGCCTTTTGTACCCTGAATAGAAGAAAGCACTTTATCCTTTTTTAACTTCTGAAGAATTTTTGCAAGCAGTTCGTAAGGGATATTGTGCTTTTCGGAAATTTCCTTAGCTGTTACAATTCCCCCTTCAGCCAATGCAAAATGCTTCAACGCCATCAGAGCGTATTCCATTTTTTTCGATAATCTTACCATGTGATTTTAATCAAGACTAAATTAGTCTTATTTGGGGAGAAAAAAAAGGGAGAAAGGATTACATAATATAAATAACTTTCCCTCTGTTTTTAATAAAAATTAAGTTATAGCGCCTCTCATTAAATTAACAAATACTTATTTGACAAGCATCATTTTTCGTATTTGAGTAAAATTGTTGGCTTCAAGTTTATAGAAATAAAGTCCGCTTGAAAACCGGGATGCATCCCAGCTATAATCATAAACACCAGCAGAAAGTTGTTCATTGTTAATTTGCACCGCTTCACCCAGACTGTTGTAAATTGTAATTTTAACAAATGAACTTTTGGGTATTTCAAATTTTATTTTCGTAAACGGATTAAAAGGATTGGGATAATTCTGAGATAAAGAATAACCTGTAGGCACGTTTGAATTCATATTTTTAATCCCAACAATGTATTCTCTGAAATCATTCTTTGCTCGAATATTAATTTTAATATCAACGGTTAATTTATAAGTACTTATTCCTCCTATAACAACCGTTTCAATAGATTTCAAATACATGATACCAAAACACTCATAAGTCAATCCATAATTTACCTTTTTACCCTTCAGCCAAAAGCCATAACATCTTATATCAGACTGAACAAAATTTCTTCCTAGTGAATATGTGCTCCACTTATAAAAATCATTTGAAGGAAAAATAGGGTCAGGATGCCCCGTTTCTATTCTTGTGATAGTGTCAAAATTTACCTGCGAATATGCTGTGCCTCTTGTATTAAAAAACGGAACAAATTTAGTCTCCTGCCCTTGAGGAAAGAAATCTTGATTCCCGTCTCCTGAACGGAGAAAAAATCTATCTCTACCAATCCCCGTGGAATCAGCAAGCTCGGCATCTCTTATTGCAACATTTGCAAGTAACGTTTGACCATCATATAAATCTAGTGATGATAAAGAATTCGAACTAAAATACTCATAAACAGATACGTTTCGAAATACTTTTACTTCAGGATTTAGTACAGTATCTGACGTAACAAATTTTCCTGCTTTAAAAAAAGATTCTGCATTTGATTCACTCCGCAGGAATATGAAAAATAATAATAATATTAAGGGTGTAATAATATTTTTTAGCACGTCATTTTATTTTCATAAAATTAAGAAATAATAATACATAAAACAACAATTTTAGTAAATAAAAAATTTTCTAAATTTTTTAAAATTGGCACTTTCAGGGAGCCTCCTCTTTCGCCTCCGGCGAAAGCTGCACAAACTTTTTTCTTCAGATACTGAAGAAAAGAGTTTGCATCAAAGCCCGACTGAAAGCCGGGCTACGAGGCACCCCGTTTGCTTCCTATCTGTCAAGTACAAAAGAAAAAATTTTGCTCATTAGTAGTAATAGGCAAATTTTTAAAACACCTTCAGAGTATTCTTATTATATTAAGATAGTTCTTTTACATCTTCTCATGAGGCAAAAAATCCTTATTTTGCAGAAATGTTACAAAAATGTTACTTTGTAACAATTTTTCAGGAAAACTCTGCGTTGTTTTAACAACACTTAACAATCGGTTCTGTAACATTTTCTTTTTGGGGGTTGAAATTTTACTTTCGGCACAGGAATTGAATTATACGCACCTCAAATAAACGTTAATAATAAAAATAACTGAATAATAGGGGGGATTTACAAAACTATGAACAGTTCAATAAATAAAGAAAGTGAAGAAACTACAAAAGAGCAGAACATGACTCTCCTTTTGCTTCTTTCATATAATAGAATGAAACTGTATAACGAAAATTTTTCCAATATAACAGATTATTATAGATTGAAAAGACAGCAGGATAATACCCGTCATGTTCAATAATTTTCGTCTCACCTTGCCTCTAATAAAAGAGCCGAAATGAAAATTTCGGCTTTTTAAAATAAGTTAAATTAAAGCTGCTATTTTGAGGCAAGTGTATCAGCATTGGATTTCAAACTATCTCTTCTGATCCGGCTGGAATCGCTCCATGATTTTATGCTTTCAATAATTGCCTTCGTGCTTGCAGTATCGTATTTCACATACCAGTTCAGCGGCTGCTGCGTAGTTGTCTTATCGTCAGAATAATGGAAAAACAATATAGCTTTGACTGCGGGGTATTGTGAAGGCAAATCAACGAGCGCATCACTATACCATTTGCTTCTGCTGCCGCCGACTCCAAGCGAACCGAACTCAGTAAGCATAATCGGCTTTTTGAAAGCAGCAAGTTCTTTATAATGATTACCGAAAATTTCATCGAAGCTCCACCATTGGCTCCATGTTGCAACGGTACCGTAGTTAAGTGTTCCTACTCCTACATAGTCAACAAAAGCGCTGCCGGGATAGAATGCTTCAAAGTAACCATAGGCAGGGTGCGGAGACCAAATCCAGATAACATTATCTGCCCCAACTTCTTTGAATATATCGTGCACATGTTTCCATGCCGAAACAAACTCGCGCGCTGAATTATTATGTGGTCCCCATGGGTACCTGTATGGGTCATTCATTTCGTGTCCCATACGCAGGAAAAAAGGACGGTTAATTTCTTTTGCATCTTCAGCCCATTTTTTTATGTATAAATCGTACAGTCCTCTTGCAACATCATTCATTCCGCCTTTGTCTCTAAGCTCGGGCTTTTTGAGATTTGGAATAATTTTAGAATCAAAATCAGATAGCCACGGCTCCCATGTAACAACGGGAATTGAACCTAACTGATAAATAGATTCCATCTGAAGCTTTGGAAATTGTTCTTCGGGCTTGCTTCCCCATGCAGTATAGACATGTATGAGAGGAAAATTTGTTTTAAGTGTATCTTCAAGATTTATGACGCTCTCAAAATTTTCTTTTGCCTGATTATCAAATGCACCGATTAAAATTTTATTTGGATTTTTTAGCACTTCCAAATCTGACTTGTATTCCTGAAACCACGCAAGTTTATCGGCGCGCTTTTTTTCTCTGGACTGGTATATCATGTTGTTCTCAATTTTCTGAACAACATCTCCTGCGCCGGAAAATAAATTTTCCAACGGTCCTTTTGATTTGCTTCCTGCGAATGAAAGCGCTACTACAATTCCTACGCTGATAACAAGCGCAAGAACTGTAAATAATATTCTATGAGATTTCTTAATCATCGTCTTTTGTTTTAATACTTTTTAAATCTACAGAATCCCAGGGGTCTTCTTCCTTTAAAATGTTTGCTTCAAGCGCAGCGAGAACCCCTCCGACACTCATAAGAAAAGCAATGAAGGCAAAGCCAAGCATACCCCATGTTTTTTCTGCTGTAAAAACTAAATCAACTTCGTTTATAAAATATCTTCTATAAATAAAAACACTGATAAAAGTTATAATAAAAATAATAATATGAATGACTAAAGGTCTGGCAAATGGAGTAAAATAACCTCTTTGAGCTTTTTTAGCTGTTGGAATATATGGAATATCTGCGTTAACAACAGCCAGTATGAATCCAAGAAAAAATACCGGCGCTGCTGCAAATTTTAAAACCATTCCGCGCCAATGAAGACCTCGTTCAGTTTCGGGATGGCACATCCATTTCTGCATGTAAAAGTAAATTGATATACCGAAAAATGTTACGAATGCTCCTTGTATAAAAAATTCCGAGAAGCTCATATGTGCAGGCAAAATTCCGGTGGCAAAATATAAAAACGGAATCAGCACAAAGAAAAAAGATGTTGCGCCGACTAAATAATAAGTACCGATAGTCAGGTATGAAATTTTTTGAAACAATGTAAGCTTTGTAAAAAGCTTTGGAATTTCTACGAATGTTACTTCAAATACTCCTCTTGCCCATTTTAGCTGCTGCTTGCAGAAGGAGCCAAAATCTTCGGGAACAAGTCCCCTGCTGACTACAACGGGATTGTAAATTGATTTCCATCCTGCAGCATGAATTCTTATTGAAGTAATTAAATCTTCAGCCAAACCGATTCCGTGCCCCCCGATGCTTTCGATTGCTTTTCTTCTGAAGGTACAGTTTGCGCCGATTGCAACACTACATCCGTATCCATGAAGACTCATCTGCATCGGACCATAGAAAGTGTATGTTTGCTCTGCCGCGCCCTTTGCCGTGAAAGAACGATACTGATTATAATACGCCTGTGATACCTGAACAAAGCCAACTTTTTCATCCTGAAAAAATCCCAGAGTATTATCTAAAAAATTGGGAAACGGAATATGGTCAGGATCAAGAATTAGAATAAAATCTTCCTTCGTTCTTTTTAATGCTTCGTTTACTTTGCCCGCCTTTGCTCCGGGATAACCAACAAGCTCAAGCCAAACTGCCCCGTTTCTTTCGGCAGTTTCTTTGAAAGCAGGAATTCTGGTATCATCGAGCAAATATGTTGTATGAGGATAAGTTATATTCCTGCAAGCGGCGAGAGTTTTTTCAAACATCTCAAGGGGTTCGCCCGGAGAGCTTGTAGTAAAAATTGCAACGCTTAATCCTTCTTTAGGGCTTGGAGTTACGGGTTTTGCAACGCCAAGGTAACTTATCCAAATGATAATTATTCTGAATATTCCGTACCAGAAAATTAAGCTTAGCAAAACATACATCCAGATATTGCCGATATTTTCTTCTTTAAACCACCAGTCGGCAAAACGTATTATGCTTAATGTTCCCGCTGCTGATAAAGTTAGCAGAACTAATTTATCCCTGTATCTTACATTCGCGGATTGCCTGAATTCCCAGAGGTTTTTACTTCTTTTTCTTTTCATTAACTGAATTAATAAAAATTAATTAGAAGATTTAAACCTGCTGTCCGCCTTATATAAAAATTCGTGCTGCTATAGTCAAAATTAAAACCTAATGAAACATTTTTTGATGCCTGCAATCCCATGAAGAAGTTTACATTCAAAGGAGAAAAATCTTCATCCAGATAATTTCGGGTAATAAATTTTACCCCTTCCTTATTTGAATCAAGATATAAATATGGAGTTTGCGTTTTTGCAATTACTCCGTAGTTTACTGTTAATCCCGCTCTAAATATTTTTCCGGGATGAAAAGTAAGCGATGAAATTAACGATGTTACTCTATGATTTTGAGGGGTAAAATATGGCTTATAAACTCCTTTTATCTGGTAACCCTCAACATATTCTGCCATAATAGAATCCAGCGATTTTTCAGAAACAAATCTGTTTTCTTTTGACATACTGTAATTAAATCCGCATCCAAGTCTGAAATCAATATCAGAAATTTTTATTTTCGGGCTTAGTACCCATGATGAAAATGAATAAGTGGAATTGTCATCATAAAAAATATTTGTTTCATACGCGGCTCTTCCTGTCCAACTGTCTTTCGTGTTTAATGCAACTGAAACTCCTGCGAAGCTCTCCATTATAGACGTATCTATGCTGGATAGAGTCGAAAGGTACGGCTTTCTCTCAAATATTCCTGATAGAGTTACAACATTTTCTACAAGTTTATCTACCTGAATTTTGCCGGTAAAATTGGTTTTAACATCAGGATATTTTATTAAACCTGCACCAAGAGTTAATTCCATCGCCGCATCAAAAAAAGCAGATTTATTTTCTATCTGAAACCAATTTATGTTTACACTGCTCTCTGAACGCTGATATACCAAGGGAGTTAAAGAAACTTTCATTGCAGATAATGAACTAAACAACTTCCCGGCTTCAATTGTTGGCGCAACATTTTCTAATGGCTGTGAATCATTAAAATATGAGCCGTTAATTTTCAGCCATGGGGACTTCATGTATTTTATATTTTCATATAGAGTAAAAGCTTCCTGATTACCCGTCTCTTTTTTAAAAACGACATTCAGATTATTTTCTGCTTCGGAATAATCTCCGCTCCAGTATAATATTTTTGCTTTCAGAAGTGAAGCATCAGCACTTGTTTTATCATACGCAAGATAAGAATCAATAATAGGAGTCGCTTTTTCAAACCTTCCTAAATCAACTAGAATTTTTGAATAATCAAGCTTCAGATAATAATTACCTGGTTGAAGTTCCATAGCTTCTTCGTACAGATTTATGGCGTTATCAATATTGTTATTCCAATAAGTAGTTTGAGCGTAAAGCCATGTTGAATTAAAATCCAACGGATATGATTTATGATATTCTTTCAGAAGCTTTTCCGCCTCTAAATACTTCTTTTGGTTTCGCAGAACTTTTGCCGCTGTTACAACACTATCGGAATTTTGCGAATGCAGCTTACCGGCAAATAGAATAAATGCCAGTAGCAAAAAAAAGTTAAGATTATTTTTTTTCACGTAGGGGGTAAAATTTACAATTAAAAAATATTACAGCGAAATCAATATCGTAATGAGTGCTTCAAGTAAATGCTATTAAATAATTAGACGTAGAATATATGAAGAAACTTGCGGGGACTTGATCGCATTTTTGAAACGATTGCAGTTTATTGCGCAGATAGGTTTAGAGGAAGTGAAACTTCAGCTCGCTGCTGTATTTCACAAATTAATCTTAACTGAGGCAGATATATCTCTTGTAGATTGAATATTGTATAGTGGTTTTATGAAGCGGCTTCTTAAAGCATATCAACCTTGTCTATTAATATAAAGATTCGATTACTCCTTTGTAATCTCTTCCAATGGGAATTGAAACTCCGTTGACTTCCACCGCCTCCGCATTGAATGATTCTATTCTTTCAAGCGATATAATAAACGACCTGTGTATCCTTTTAAACAAAGATGCCGGAAGTCTTGACTCTATTTCACTTGTGCTGATTTTTGCCATGTATGTTTTTTTTGCTGTAACAATTTTTACATACTCCTTCTGGCTTTCGATATAAATCAAATCAGCAAATAATATCTTAACTTTCTTTTTTTGTATATTCAGAAAGATAAAATCCTGCGTGCCTGATTTTATTTCCTGCTTTTCATTTTTTTCATGGCTATGCTTCACCTTGTTCACCGCTTTCAGGAACCTCTCAAACTCATAAGGCTTTAGCAGGTAATCAACTACACTCAAATTAAACCCCTCTACAGCATATTCGTGATAAGCCGTCGTAATTATTACAGCAGGCGGATTTGTCAAGGTTTTTAAAAAAGCTATCCCCTTCAATTTAGGAAGATGTATATCCAAAAAAATAAGGTCCACTTTGTTTTCCCGCAAAAAATCTGCGGCTAACATCGCGTTCTTAAACCTTCCTTTAAGCTCCAAAAAATGAACCTCCCCTATGTAATCCGATAAAATTTTTGCTGCTAATGGCTCATCTTCGATAATGATACACTTAATTTTGGACATGACTTGCAAGGTTTATTTTTAACTCAGCAGTAAAGGTTGCTTCTTTTTGCAAAGTATTCAAGCTAAATTCTCTGTACAAAAGCTCAAGCTGTCTTCTCAAGTTTGCCAGTCCAATATTTTCTTTCACTTTTAGCTCTTGGTCTGCGGGTTCACTTGAATTTTTGACAATATAGCTTAACTGCTTTCTATTTACCGATAAATTAATTGAAATAAAAGGGCTGTTCCCTGCTTCGGATACTCCATGCTTAAAAGCATTTTCTACAAATGGAATTAAAAGGAACGGAGGTATAGCCTGCTTCACATCTTCAATCTCGTAGTTAAAGCTTACTTCCAAGGTATCATCATACCTCAGTTTCTCAAGCTCAATATAATCGCTTATTAGCTTTAGCTCTTGCTCTACAGTAATGAACTCTCCGCGCGTTTCCTTTAAAATAAATCGTAAGATTTTAGAAAGCCGCAGTATGGATTCAGGAGCGGCGTCTGATTTATCTCTGGCAAGAGAATAAATATTGTTCAATGTGTTGAACAAAAAGTGAGGATTAATTTGAGATTTAAGAAAGTTTAGCTCAGCCTGCTGCTTCTCAATTGTAAGCTGCTGGGCTGCGAGTTTTAGTTTTCTATAGTTATAAAAATGTTTCAGTACTCCGAAAAAAATTATCGAAGGAATACCCAATGAAGCTTGCGCTGTAACACCATGCATAAGACTTTTGAATTCTACCAGCGGTGAAAAAACATGAACCGTAACACCAATCTCCCTCCATAGATAAAGCCCAAAAGAGTTTATAAGTAAATGCGCAATTATCAATGGAAGCGCAAAGAAAAGTTTTTTCCACGATGTCCTTAAAAAGGGCAGTGTAAACTCAAATAGTACAAAGTTGAAGAACAGGATAAAAATAATTTGCCAAGACAAGTTTATTACTCTAACAAATGCTGACTCGGGATAGCTGATGCCTTCCACAAGACCGGTAATAATAAAATAGATTACGGCAATCCAAACATAGATATTAAATTCTTTGCCTTTAAAAAATGACTTCATATACCTTTTTATCGGGAAGTATCAAATACTGATACAATTAGTTTAATTCGTTTTAAAAAAAAATTCAATACTCATACAATATACAAATATTACATAAAAAGTTTGTCTTTTTTAGTTGACCAAAATCTGCTTTGCATATACTCAAACTTGCAATATGTTGACACACTATTTTAGCTATAAACAATATTATATATTTTTGTTTTCAGGATAACATAAAACTTAGCAGCAGCTAAATAAAATTTAGAAATAAAATTATATACATCAATGAGAGAAATTCTAAAGTTTGGTGAACGAGTTGAAGGGTTCGAGATAGCAGTTCTTAATGAAAGAGAAATCAGAGCCGGAGCGGGACTTCTATTTGTACTATTCTTCTTTTCAGTAAACAGCGCAATACTAAAAGGCGATTTTACTGCTCTTAAATACTCTGTAACGTTATTTCTCACCGATTTAATAATCAGAGTATTAATCAGTCCGCGTTTCTCCCCGTCGTTGATTCTTGGAAGGATGATAGTAAGAAATCAAACACCGGAATACGTTGGCGCAAAGCAAAAGAAATTTGCGTGGATTATAGGAATTGTACTGGCTTCAATAACATTCATTCATTTAGTGATTTACAATTCGAGAAGTCCGGTTACGGGGTTGATATGCCTGATATGTCTGGCTTTTTTATTTTTTGAAACTTCTTTTGGTATATGTCTTGGCTGCAAATTTTATCCGTTTTTCACCCGCGGTAAAATTCAATATTGCCCGGGAGAAATCTGTGATGTAAAAACTAAGCAAGAGATTCAGAAAATTTCCTTTTCGCAAATTCTGATAACCATTTCTTTTATCGCGTATTCAATTGTTCTGATTTTCCTATTTGGTGATAATTTCAAAAAGCAGCCGGTTGATTTATTGGCAGGTGAAAAGAAAAGCTCTGAGCAATTAAGCAAATAGAAGCCTTCTAATTTTTTGATGTTAAAATGGATACTATAGAACAGAATTCACAAAAAGCTTTACTGGAGCTTGAACAATCAATAAGCTCAGCAGCAGCTTCTTATTCCAATGTGCATAGAGGAGCTGGATACTGCTCGGAAATAACAACTCAATTGTATGAAAAAGCGAAAGGGATTGTCCTTGATTTCCTAAATCTGAACGCAAAAAAATACTGCGTAATTTTTTGCACCCCGGAACATTCACGCCGCTTGCGGCAGAAACTTAAAAATGAGGACTACAAAATTATCACAAGTTGTGAAATCTGTTTGCCGGTTGGATTACATGCTCTTGCCATTAAAACAAAAGCAGTACCTCGAGGCGTTCCCATTTTGAAAGGCGGAAGCACGGTGAAAATTGTATCTTCACATTCTGTAATGTGGGCAGATGCTCCTCAAAAACTGGAAGCAGGAACCCCTTCGGCAATAAATGCAATTGCATTTGCAGCAGCTTTACAGATTTGCAAAAAATATAAAATTAATTCGCTCAAGTATATTCAGCAATCTGATTTTTTAACCTTTGATTTATTGCACAATGATAGTCTTGCCAGATACCATGGGCAGGAACTTTACATAAAAGTGAAAAATCAATTGAGGGGACGCGCTTTAAAAGTACCCGTTGAAACAGGCGAAAATTCATTCACAAGTCTTGATAATGCAGCGAGCACTCCTGCGCTTCTGCCCGTCTTAGATGCTGCTCTTAAGGCTCTGCGTATCCTGCCTTCGCGCAGCCCGGAAATTATTGGTGAAGTAAAAAAAATACTATCTGATTTTTTTGAGATAGATTTAGAGAAATTTGAGATAATATTTACCGGAAACACTACAGAAGCTGTTAATATAGCAGCACAGTTTATTCAGGCAGAGTATGAACAAACTTCAAACCTTGTTATTCTTAGTTCCGAACTTGAACATAACTCCAATGAACTTCCATGGCGGTTTATTCCGGGAGCAACTTTAATAAGGCTTCCCGTTGACAAGGAGGGTTTTATTTCTCACTCGGAATTGGAAGAGGTACTAAAAAATTATAACACGGAAAAAAAATACGGAGAAAAAAGAATCAGAGTAGTTGCAATCAGCGGAGCTTCGAACGTTCTCGGTACTTTTAACAATATTGAAGCAATCAGTAAAATTACTCACAAATATAACTCAAGACTATTCGTAGATGGAGCACAGTTGACAGCGCACCGCAGCATTAATATAGATTATGCCGGAGTTGATTATTTTGCATTTTCAGGACATAAAATTTACGCGCCTTTCGGAACCGGCGCGCTTATGATCAGGAAAGAATTTGTTAAAGCTGACGCTGACGAACTTGAATTAATTAAATCTTCGGGAGAAGAAAATATTGTAGGAATAGCTGCTATAGGAAAAGCTATTTCAATTATGCAAAGAATAGGAATTGATACAATCGAAGAAAATGAAAAAAAGCTGATAAAAAAATTACTGAAAAGCATTTCAGAAATGCAAGATTTGGAGTTTTTTGGAATTAAAGATTGGGAGATAGAAAAATTATATCAGCGGGCAGGGGTGATTTCATTTTGCATGAAAGGGATACCCCATAATCAAGCTGCAAAATATCTGTCTGAAAAAAGCGCCATAGGTGTTCGCAGCGGATGCTTCTGCGCGCACATACTTTTGCGAAAGCTTCTGAAAATAAATGCAATTACTTTTGTCCTTACAAAGATTGCATTCAAATTAACACCTCGACTTGCAAGGTCTTTTCTTCCCGGACTTTTAAGAGTTAGTATAGGATTACAAAACGACGAGTCAGATATAGATAGATTAATCAGCACCTTGAAAGAAATTATTGAATCAAAACCTACTGCCGTTAACAGAATTTTAGCAAAGTATAGAAGCGGAAGTCCGTTTGTAAATAAATCCTATGCGAGTGAAAAGTTTAAAATTTTTACTGAAAATTATGTAAACAAAGTTTACCCAAATATCGAAACCGGCATTTAGAAATCAACAAAAAAAATTATGAAAAAAATAATTCAACACAGATACTTCAGCCAATCCGAAAATGATTGTGAAACGACAATAAGAATTACGCACTTTCTATTTTCAAAAACTAATATGAAAGTTTTGCTTGTAATTTTATTTTTATTGTTAGCTGCATTACATCCTGAATTTGTATTCGGACAGAATGGAGTTTCGGGCAGCCTTGTAAACGCTGAATGGCTTCAAAGCAATATTAATGACACAAACATACTAATATTGGATGTGTCGATGCCAAATGTATATGTTGAGAAACATATCCCCGGCGCAATTAACGCAGTATTATTCACTTACGGAACAACAGAAAAACCCGTTGGACAAATGGAGCTTTTATTTCAGTCATTCGGGATAAGTACAAACAAAAAAATTGTGCTTTACGATGAGGGCGGAACGTTTACAGCAACAAGGTCTTTTTTCTCGTTATTCTATTACGGTTTCCCGGTTGAAAATCTATTTATTCTGGATGGCGGTTTATCAAAATGGCTGGAAAAAGGTTATGCCTCAACTAATGAAACAGCGCAAGCTAAATCTAAGGGTAACTTCAAAATTAGCAGTATTAATGAGTCGGTTAGAATCAAACTTACTGAATTCATAAGCGCAACGGGAGATTTAGAAAACAACTCCATAGTAGATGCGCTCGGACCTGATTGGCATTTTGGCGGAACACAATTTTTTGACCGAACAGGGCATATACCAAATTCCATAATGATTCCGGTATCCGATTTTTTCAATCCTGATAAAACTTTCAAATCACAGGATGACATGAAAAAAATTTTTGATTACTATAAAATAAGTGATAAAAAGCAAATCCTAACTCATTGCGGAGGCGGAATTGCAGCAAGCGTTCCGTTCTTTGCATTAAGGTTTATTCTCAAAAATACTGCAGCAAAATTATTTATAGAATCGCAGATTGGATGGCTATCTGACCCCAGAGGGCTTCCAATGTGGACGTATGACGCTCCCAATTTATTAAGAGAAACGAATTGGCTTCAAACTTGGGGAGGAAAAAAACTTAAAATGTATGGAGTATCTACAGTCTGCATTATTGATATCCGTTCACCTGAGGACTTTGCCAAAGGGCACTTGCCGTTTGCTATAAATATCCCATCCGGTATTTTTATGGACCACTTTAATGATTCAGAAAAATTATCAAAAATTCTTGGAGAAGCAGGCATAAATCCATCTTTCGAGGCTGTTATTGTCTCAGGCTCGGGACTAACAAGGGAATCAGCATTAGTTTTCCTGGCATTGGAATCCATAGGACAAAATAAAATATCAATATTTGTGGATACGATGGAAAGAAGTGAGAGCTTGGGGTATAAAATGACCTCTGACATTTCTCCCGGCAAGCCGGTCTCATATTCTACAAATAAAAATGAAAAAATGTTTATTTCAGATTTAAGTAGTTCTAAAGGAGTTTATCAAAAAATTCTGATAACCTCTTCACCTGACACACATCAAAGCGATGAAGGATTAACAAAGACTGCAGTTCCATTTTCCGAGTTAATAAATGAAGATGGTAAACCAAAAGAAGCAGTAGAGATATGGCGAGCATTAACTAAAGCCGGAGTTCCAAGATATGGTGAGCTTGTATGCTGTTCGGATGACATCAGAGAAAGCGCTTTGCATTATTATATATTGAAAATAATGGGTTACCCTGATGTAAAAGTATTGATAAATGGAAAAAAATAATTTGACAGATGCCTCTTGGGTAAAAGAAAGCCCTGCAATCATAAGATTGCAGGGCTTTTTATTGCGGTCCCAACGGGATTCGAACCCGTGTTTTCACTGTGAAAGAGTAATTCATAGTTAGAAAAATGGGAAATTTTAGCAGAATTAAACTTTTTTCTCACCAGATTTACCCAATTTTACCTGAATTTTTCCAAAATTACTAACAGAAATTTACAACTAATCACTTCAGCAAAATCATTTTTTTAGTCTGATTAAATCCGTTTGCCGAAACAGAATAAAAATAAATTCCACTGGATAAACCGGCTGCATTGAAATCTGCCGTGTAATATCCCGCCTGCTTAACTTCATTAACCAATGTCCTTACTTCCCTTCCCGAAACATCGTAAACTTTTAAGTTAACCAATCCGTCTTTAGGAATTTCAAAATTTATTTTTGTAGAAGGATTGAATGGATTAGGATAATTCTGAGAAACTGCAAACGATTTCGGAACATCTATTATTACTTCATTTGTAAGCTCGTAGTACTTTATGTTACCGTTAAAATCAGTTTGCTTCAATCTGTAAATATATTTACCTGACTGTAAATTCGATTCACTGAAAGAATAATTTTTTACTTCTGATGAATTCCCGGCACCATTCACAAAACCTGCTTCTGTATATTCACCGCCTTCTTTTTTTCTTTCAATCGAGAATCCTTTATTGTTCTGTTCTGAAGCAGTGCTCCATTTTAACTCTACAGTATTCTTATTTATTATAGAAGTAAATGATGAGAGTTCCACCGGCAGTAAAGCATTTTCCGGATTTACAAATGTAAGAGCAACATCATCTCCTATATCTGTTATTACCGCAGTAAAAGTAGTATGCCATGTGATATTATGATTTGCATTAGGATTTGTAATCGGAAGTCTAATCATACCAACTAAAGTTGAGGTTACCGGCACATCTGCTCCGGGATTTGTATTCAATGTTACTTCTACTGAACGGGCAACTCCTCCGTAAATCGCTGTGTACATGCCTCCGTAGTTTCCATTGTTTGCTACATCCCATATACCTTTGGTTTGTAATGCTGCTCCTGAATTATTAATTGCTGAATTATTAAGATTAAACACAAAGCTTCCTTCACCTAAATTCCATGCAGTTCCTCCTGTTCTTTTCAGAAAAACTGATACATCTATGTTAGTACCGTTATTTGTCTGTGTGATTGACACTTCTCCTGTCTGCGCTTTTAATATATAAGGCATCAGTGATAACAGTATTACATAAAAAATCTTTTTCATATTTTTTAATATTATATTTTAAAAAGTATTTTTAATTTAAGGTCTTTGTTTTGCTATTCCTGAGTTATTCCTTACTATTGTTCTGTCCGCTGCGTTCACTACTCCATTGCCGTCTAAGTCATACCTTGTATATCCGGTTACGCCTCCATTGTTTCTTACAAGAGTTCTATCGGTTGCATTTACAACTCCGCTTCTGTTTACATCACCGCTAAAAAGGCAGTATTTGCCGGCTTTAAGCTTTAAGTTGCTTCCGTAAGCATTAGCCGGGTTCGATGTGAAATCATATGAGTTGCTACCGTTTTTAGTGAACGGTTCACCGCCTGTTTTGCTCCAGGTTTCAATGCAGTTTCTGTGAACGATTGCAAGATAGTATGTTCCGCTTGGCGCATATTTAAAATTGAAATCTGCTAGGAAGGTCATAGAGTCAATCACTGATACTGCCGAATCCACTATTTCGCTTCCGGTTAAATCCCATAGGAAAGCCCTTACTGTATCACGCATTCTTAGCTGGTTCGTCTGCGTATTGTATAACCCTTCGGGAATGATTTTCACGTTATAAATTGTAATACTTTCAAGCGATGCAGTATCTGCATTAGAATATGCGCTTATATTAAAATGTATATCCCTTGCTGCAATTTTATAAATGTAGGTTGAATCTGAGCTTGCGGTTAAATCGCTGAATGAATTTGTTGTTACCTCGCTTATTTTTCTTCCGTTCCTATAAACAAGGTAGTCTCTGAGGTCTGCTTCAGTGTTGGCCCTCCAGGTAAGATTAATTGAGTTAGTCATTCCGGATGCTGCCAGATTTGCAGGGGCATCCGGTGATAAGTTATCTGTTGAGCGGCCGCTTACTACTTCACTTCTGAAGTACTCGCTTTCAGTTGTATTTCTGGCTGTGATTCTGAAAAAATAATTTACAGAATCAGATGGCGTTGAAGCTGTATAGGAATAAAATAAATTATTAGTGGCAGGGATGGTACCAATAGTCTGCCATGCAAACTGCCCGTTGAAAGGCGCATAGCTTCTTTCTACTATATAATCCGTTATACGGCTTATTCCTGATGCATCGTAACCGCTTCTTGCCCACTTTATATTCACGTTACCTCCCTGGTCTCTTGCAACATCTTTTACATAATTCAATACCGGACTTGCCGAAGGACTTGATGATAAATATAGAAATGCATTTCCGCCGGCAGTACCAGAGCTATTGCCTATCTGAAAACTTGTTAAAATATCACCAATACCATCGTTATTATAATCCCCAGCATAAGTAGCAAGATACTTTGGATAAATATTGGTATCCGGCATGGTTTCGAGTTGTATATCCGGAAAATCATCAACTGTTTTACCTCCAAAATAAACTCGAGCATCAAGATACCTTGATATAATAATATCATCATAACCATCATTGTTTACATCACCTAATGAAAGACTTTTGAAAATAGCTTGTTCATAATCATTAATTACGAAACTAGGCTGTAGAGTAGGAAACAAGCCGCCTAAGTAAATTGTAATTTTATTATTGCTACTAATAACATAATCTGAATATCCGTCTCCATTTATGTCACCATTACTTGCAAATGTACGGCCTGTACCTATAAGGAGAGATTGAACTTTATAGACTCCATTAGACCTACCATAATATAATACGTGTCTCCCGGTGGTTTGATAGCCGGGTTCCCCAACAATAAAATCCGAATAACCATCTTTATTAAAATCACCTCCTCCTGAAACACAAAATCCCCATTGTGTCCCAAAATTATCTGGTTTCAGAACAATATCAGGCGTATTATTCATGTTTGTTCCTCCAAAATAAACATAAACAAATCCTGTATCTGTAGGATTTATACCAGGTGCACCTACAATCACATCTGAAAATCCATCTCTGTTAATATCACCGCCTGTAGAGACCGAGTATCCAAACATGGCATTGTTACTTCCTGAAGATAAAAAAATATCAGGATAACCATTTGGAGATGAGCCTCCCAAGTATATATAAGCTCTACCGACCCCATTGTAGGGCGCTCCAACAATAATATCAGAATAACCGTCTCCATTGACATCACCTGCACAATCAACTGATGCACCTAAGGCATCTGGAGTTTGTCCAATTCCTATTAAATTTATTGATACCTGATTTTCAGGATAAGCACCCCCTAATTTCAAAACAGCTTTTCCTACACCATTATTATAAGAATTTGCTCCAATTACTACATCGTCAAAACCGTCACCATTGAAATCACCCGCTTTTGATATGCTGGCACCAAATCCATCTGAAGAACCAGTACCGGAGAAAACTATATCGTGAACATCATTTCCCGACATGGAATTTTGATAAATATATACTGCGCCATTTGGACTTTTGGCAGGAGCGCTGATAAGCATTTCAAAATATCCGTCATTATTCAAATCTCCTGCATATGAGACACTTGTGCCAATTTGACCGGAACCATTTAAAAAAGTCATCCCAAAAGTCGTTGAAATATTACCATTTGGATTTGCATTACCATAAGCTAAAAATGCTTCGCCATTTAAATTTGAATAATTTGGTGCTCCTATTAAAATGTCAGTATAACCGTCTCCGTTTATATCTCCGGCCTGAGAAATTGAAGTGCCAATTTTGTTTAAATAGTTTAAAGTGGTATATACGGCATTAGGTTCACCTGTAATAGCTATTCCCCCTAAGTATAAATATACACATCCTGCTGACTGCATGTACATTGACTGATAAGGAGCTGAGACCATAAAGTCGGAATATCCGTCTCCGTTAAAATCACCGGCTGACGAAACACAGGAGCCGAATCTATCACCTGTAGACTGATACAAGCCGTTTAAATAAATTCCATTAAGATTTGTTAATACGGCTTTACCATAAAAAAGAAGAGCTTTACCTGAATGTGTGGGTGAAGCAACATCATTGTTTCCACCTACAAGAATATCCGAATATCCATCAGCATTAACATCTCCTGCACAGGCTATAGAAGTACCAAATAACATGTTTGTCACCTGGCCCTCAAATGTATAGTCAGCTGTGAAATCCGGGAATATACCACCTAAGTATAAATATACCCTTCCTAATTGATTTGCAGCAATTGGCGAACCTATGATTATATCAGAAAATCCGTCTCCATTAAAATCACCTGCAGTAGAAATTGAGTTTCCGATACTTTCATTAGCTGAACCGTAAATAACTGCATCAGCCAAAGAGTTCATTCCCACTCCTCCGTAATAAATATAAACTTTTCCAACCTGTGTTCCTCCTATTTTGTAGCCTTTAGCTCCCACTATTATATCATCATACCCGTCACCGTTGAAATCGCCTGCAGATGCCACTGACGAGCCAAATAAATCTGCTGCAGTTTCTCCTGTAAGTATTACATCTGGTATTATATCATATGAGGGACCGCCGTAATAAATATATGCTTTACCTGTTTCTGAAGTTGGATATGGAGCGCCGACAATTATATCAGGGTATCCATCTCCATTTACATCACCTGCAGTTGCGGTTGAGTTTCCAAATAATGAATTTGCAGTCTGACCATACAAAGTACTCATACTCAGAGCATCTGATTCGATTTCTATTGTTTTTTTACCGGTAAGATTTGCATCATCCAGCTTTATTATTTTCGTATCGCTGCTTTGGGAGAAAGCATTTCCGAACGATAAAAGGATGAGTAAGAAAGTAAATGAAAATGTTTGTATTTTCTTTGCTCTCATAAGTTCTATTGGGGATTAATTTTGAAAATTCTGTTTAATTTCTGCTGTGTTAAAGTTTTTTATAAAATGCACACAGGCTTTGTAAATAGCTTTATCTGTATCTGTATTGAGCAGTTTCTGAAGCTCAGCAATTTTTTTATGTGTTTTCGGATACAACCTGTACCCTCTCGCTATTTTTGTTATTTTTTTCATTGTCTTTGTCCTGTGTGCACAAATCCGTGCACTTACTTGTGCACACAGAACAAAAATATATTTGCGAATCTGTTTCTCCAACGACAGTTTTTATTAATTTTCATTCAGTACATTTATAGTTTTGTTGATTTTTGCGCTGTTTTTACATATTTTCTTTTAAATTTGTCACAAAAAATAAAATGCTGAACACTCAGATTTTGAAATTATTCAGGTCTTTTCAGCCTGAAGAATTTGAAGATTTTAATGACTTTGTCCGCTCACCATATTTCAATAAGTCAAAATCCCTTATAGGGCTTTGGGATGCTGTAAAGAAATACTCACCGGAGTACAATAGTGAAAACCTTAAAAAAGAAGCAATTTTTGCAGAAGTTTTTAAAGACAGGGAGTACAAAGACGGGACAATGAGAAATCTGATTTCGTCAATGAATAATCTCATCGAGAAATTTCTGGAAATAAGATTTCATGAAATGGATAAATTTCAGTGTAACTACAATACGCTGATATACTGCCTTATAAAAAACTACCCCGAACTTTTTCAGAAAAATTACAAAAAAATACTGGCGGACTATGATGATAAAAGTGAAGGGCAGGACTATCATTACCTAAACAAATATATGATTCAGCGGCTGGGTTCTGCTTTCGGCAATCTAACCGGCAAAATATCAACAGGAATTTATGCTCAGGGAGAGTCACTTATTTGTTTTTTCCTCATTCATTTTTTTCAGGCACAATTTAATGCAGCTGTATTGAAGATTCGTCGGAATGAAGAAATTAAAGAAACTGCAATGAAGGACTTCAGAGAGAGTTTCGATATGGAGAACTTTCTGGAGAAGTTCAAAAATAAGAATGATATTGATTATAAAATTCTGAGCCTCTATTACTATATGCTGCTAAGTTTCGAAGATAGTGAAGACACAGAGATTTTTAACAAGTTTAAAAAATCTTTTTATGAAACTACAGGATTAATTCAAAAGCATGAACAGGAGAATGCATTAAGTTCTATTTTAAACACAAGTGTTAACAGGATTAATATGGGGATAAATGGAGCGTACCGGGAGTACACAGAAATTCAAAGGTTTCGTATAAAAAGTGATTTTAATTTAAAAGTTACAAACGATAAAATAAACACCGCTAAATTAATTATTATAATAAAAAATCTATTTGAAGCCGGTGAAATTGAACTTGTAACCTCTGAGTACCTTCAATATAAAGATGCATTAATTGAAGAAGAGAAAGAAAGCATAGATAACTTTTTTAATGCATTTAAGTGCTTTTCCGAAAAAGATTACAATTCTTCATTGTCTTATTCATCTAAATTCAGACCAAAAATAGAAATACATAAAATATATTTAAAGCTACTCCAGTTAAAATGTTATTATGAATTAAATGAATCCGAAGCGTTTGACTATGCTCTGGATTCATACAGACAGATTTTATATAGGAACGATGCATTCAGTGAAGAACTGAAAACTTACAACAAGAATTTTGTAACCTCACTTAACAATCTCTTTCAATACAAACTTTTTCCCAAAGGAAATTTTGACGATATAAAATTTGAGATATTAAATAATAAAATGGTTGGCAAAGACTGGCTGAAAGAGAAAATGGAAGAGCTGGAGAGTAAGATAAAGAAATAATTAATAAGAATATTTTATTTATAGATAATTTATAAAACAGAATGCTGAACCGTCATATAACAGGATTTATAAAGTCACTTTTGCCTGAGGAGATTGAAAAATTCGATGATTTTATCCGCTCGCCATTTTTTAACAAAACAAAATCCTTAATTGCACTCTGGGATGAATTAAAAAAATATTTGCCGGAGTTTGAAATTGATGAACTGGAGAAGGAAAAAGTTTTCAAAAAAATCTTCCCGGGAAAAAGCTATAATGCAGGGACAATGAAGAACATGCTTCATTCTTTCAACCGGCTGTTTGAAAAATTTCTGGTAAACATTGAGTTTAACTATAATGAATTCCAGCAGGATTATAATTTGCTTTCAATGTGCCTTTACAATACGCAGTTTGACTTTATGAGAAAAAAATTTGAAAAAATTATAGAGAAATATGAAAGGAATAAAAGGAATGAAAAAAATAATGAATTTAATAACTTGTACCTGCATAGTTTATATTATAGACGTTCGCAGTTAGAAATTATCAATCATAAAGATATATTTGATAAATATATCTTTAAATCCGGCGAAAATTTGATTTATTTTACACTTACTGAGATTAGCAAATTAGCTCACAACATTGAAGTTGATTTGATGAATAAAAAAATAAAGGTAGATAATAGCTTGCCTGCTGCATTTTTAAAATCAATTGATATAGATTATCTTGTAAATGAAATCCGGAAGATTGATTATAATAGCTCATTGGAAGTAGAGCTGTATTATTATCTATATAAAAGCAGAATTGATCCGGAAAATGATGAAGCCTTTGAAAAAACAGTCCGTATTTATTATGAATATTGCAGAGTATCAGAAAGCAAAAGAATTAATGGTTTATCAACTCCCATTTTCAATATATGTACACAAAGAGATATATTAGGAAAACCGGCAAGCAATCGCATAAAAGCTGAAGTTGCAAGATATGGTTTAGATAACGGGTTAATTATCAGCAGCACTCTTAGATATTTTGATAAAACGCTATTTGCAGAATATCTGAAAATATTTTTAAATGTAAATGATTTTGAATACGCTGAAAAATTTTACAGACAACATTTTGATAAACTGAGTGAAGATGAAAAAGATAATATTAATAATTTATATGATGCGTTAAAGTGTTTACAGAAAAAAGAATATAATAAATCACTTGAGTACATTTCAAAAATAAATCCTAATTTTAAAAATAGTAAAGCAGTGATAAAAAATGCGCATTTGAAATGTTTTTTTGAGCTGAATGATGTACAGGGATTTGAGTATTCACTTGATGCATTCAGGCAGTATTTATACAGGGATACAAGCAGAGGGGAATTTCATACGAATTTGTTCCTCAATTATCTTACAGCAATGTCGGGACTTTTCAATATGAAAAACAATCCCAATCAAGATAAAGAGGAAATGAAGTTCTATATTGAAAACACAAAAATGCAGAATAAAGAGTACGTATTGGAGAAGCTGAAAGAAATAGAAGGAAAGTAAAAATATAATTTTTAGTTATAGATGAAACAGTATTTTAAATGAATACTTGCGAGGGGACGTAAGTTTCGTTATATGTTTATACAATAAAAAAGCCTTTCGGATTTTGAGATCAGAAAGGCTTTATCTTTGCGGTCCCAACGGGATTCGAA
>JAFDZO010000021.1:57774-58983 GCA_018266845.1 Bacteroidota bacterium
TTTTCACTGTGAAAGAGTAATTCACAGTTTGAAAAGTGCAAAATTTTAGCACATTTAAAGTTTTTATTTACTAATATTACCTAATTTTACCCAATTTTTTCAAAAATTGCTAACGGATTGCTAACGGAAAATTTTACAATTATGTTTAAATCATTCGTCAAGGTTAGTTTGAAACTTTGAGCTGTTTTATTTTATATACCACTGATTTTATAGAGCATCTCAATCGCTTCACTTGGATAACAAGCATATAAAACCTCACTCCCCTGCAATTTTAAAATTCTTTATCTAAGAATTATAAATTAACCAGAACTAATAAATGAGTCAATTACATTCTTGAATCAGATGTATCAGATAATCTAAGTTGGCTAATCATACCTGGTTCAAAATTGACGGATTTTTTTATTTTAAAACGTTTATTAGGGAATTGTCCTGTACAATACAGTCTAATTTTTGTTAACTGCATACGAATTTAAATTCATGTCAATGATAAAATTTGGCAAATCTACCTATATATGAGTAACACTAGCTTGATAATTTTAAAATTATACTTTAGCTTGCCACTGTAGAAATATTTCTCACCTTTGTAATTACAAAGACAAAATTCCGAGTGGCCACTCGGAATTTATTTATCTCTTAGTACAATTTCAGATTAAGAATTTTTTCAATTGGAGTAAAATTCTTAACAAATTCATTTATTTCAATAAAATAAAAACAAGTATGAAAAATAAAATTATTTTAATTTTATTATGGATTGCTATGTCCATAATAGGTTACAAAAATATTCATGCACAAGATGATTCACCTCCTGAGGAGACAGCATTTGGTTCTAAAGATGTCAGCGGGATGTTTAATGAAAGAGGTTATCAAAAATCCAGTTCGGTTAACTTTGATGAGCAAGAAATTATAAATGATTTCAATGGAAATCTCATGTATAAAATACCTCTTGCTTCCGGAAAAGATGTTGGTGATTTAGCATATGAGGTTTCTCTAAATTACAACGGTAATGTAAATTATATTGTCAATACAGCTGATTCAACAGCACAGCTTTGGATACATGGACAATTGCATCAATATAATATTACTGCGCCGGGTTGGATTGTAAACTTCAATGGGTTTGCTGTTCAAATGCTAAATTTTGAGAATCGTTTTTTTACTCGTCCAACAAATGGCTCCCCAACAAACGGCAGAGATGTAAGATTATTAGCAAGT
>JAFDZO010000022.1 GCA_018266845.1 Bacteroidota bacterium
ATGTACCGCCTGCATTCAGATAAGTTTTTAACGAGTCTTTCTGAACAAGAGAAATGAAGTTTGTTGCTTCTCCGAGCCAGATGACTTTCTTATAGCCTCTGAATGAAAGTGAGCTTGTGTTAGTATTTGCGCCTCTGTTGTATAAATCAAAGGTTACGCCTAATCTGCCGAGGTTGACTGTTATTGAGTCGCGGCTGATTCTGCAGTTTGCAGTGGTTGAGTCGTAAGCTACGATAACATCACCTTTAGCTTGTCTCTTTAAGGTTAAAGCATAGGTTTGTGTTGAAGCTAATGAGTCTGTTGCGCTTCTGTAGGCATAAACTCTCCATTGACCGACAACTGAGTCTCCGGGATTGATTCCTTGGGCTGCAAGCATAGCATCGAGCGTAGCATTAGGAATGCTTAAAGAAGAATCAAATCCTGTGTTTCCTGATTGAATGTAGAAAATAGGCGCGCCGCTGAATGTCGGAGCGTCGAATAACCATTTATATCTTGTACCTGAACCTGAACGTGTCCATGAAATATCTACGTTTGTCGGGTTGAATACTGAAGTTGTAATTGTTGTGCCGTTTACAGGAGCAACTAAGTTGAAGGCTGTTAAAGCAGGTACGCCTCTTCTGAACGTAATTGCTCTCGGACCGTTTGCTGCTTTTAATGAGTCTGGACCTGAAGCATTTGGAGCTTTAAATGCCCAAACATCCCATTGACCTACTGCTGAGTCTGTTGCTGTGCCGTTGTTTGTAAATCCGTTTGCTGCTAAAATATTATCAAGCTCTCCTAATGTAGTTGTGTAAACATTTGAGGAAGACGAAATTGTAAGTCTTCTGGGAGAGGTTGTCGGACTTCCAAAAATAAATTTATAGCTTGCGCCTGTTGCAGAAGTATCCCATGTAATTGTTACAGGAGTTGTAGAGCCCGGGAATGTAACTATTCTTGAGCTTGCAACTGGGGTTTGCAAATTAAAAGAATTCAGAGGGTATGAAGCTAAGCTTCTAAATGCAGCTGCTAAGTTAATAAGTCCCTTACCATAAGTATTATCTTCTCCGGCAGTTCCTAAATCAGTACAGGTAGAAAATATAACTGCCTTAATTTGTTTACCTGTCATATAAGGAGCAACGCTTTTCAGCAAAGCAATTGACCCGCCGACGTGAGGCGAAGCCATTGATGTACCGCTGATTGTGTAATAGGAATTTCCCGAACCGCAGGAACTAATATTCACACCCGGAGCTGAAATTTCGGGCTTTATTGACAAAGTGCCTACACCACCGCAAATAGAAGGACCACGGCTTGAGAACGAAGCTATCGGATAGCCAGCTGTATTTCCATCTACCGCTCCGGTGCACATTACGTTGATTGAATCAAGATTGATATTCTTTGGAGGAGTAATTGTAGATGTTCCCGGTCCTGAATTTCCTGCCGAGAAAACTACACCGACACCAACTGCCTCAACATTTACCAACAAGGTTCGGTAAATTGATGTTGCGCATTGGTCGCCTGCATTCGGATCCTGCCATGAGCAGCTAATTGCATCAGGATAATCAAGGGTTGCAATATTGCTGTCAGGATTTACTGCCCATTGGAAAGCCGTAACGTTATTCGTCGGATAAACAGCGCCCGGACAGTCAGTTACCGCGGCAGCCATCCATCTTGCATTCGGAGCAACTCCGATTGTATCCCCTGCTGCTGTTCTGCCTGTCATAATACCCATAGTATGGGTTCCGTGATAGTCGGTACCGCAAGGAGCAGGAAAACTTACGTTAGGGGTCTGAACATTCAGCCATGAATGATACCATGCTCTGCCGTTATTTCCCCACCATCTTGAGTTCAGCGCATCGTGAGTTCCGTTAACGCCGTTATCAATGTTCATAACTGTTGTGCCTTGACCTGTAAATCCGCGTGCCCAAACAGAGTCGGCTTTGATTACTCTCAAGCCGGTTTGAACCGCTTCCGTTGTGCGCATATATTCAGGAGAAGGATTAAGGGGTTTATCGAAAGTTATCTCATCATCTAAATCCATAAGCTCAATGTCATTTCTTAAAGCAAGCTGGTTTATAACATCGGCGGTTGCTTTCATATAAACCATGTTAATAATCCAGTAGCCATGATACTCCATTACCTTTCCGAAATTTTTTTGCGAATTAAGATAATCGAGTAAAGGTCCTTGGGTATTTCTTGCATTATCCATCAAAGCTGTAATGACTGCTCTGTATCTGAATTCGAGACTGGCATTCATCCTATAAAGGTCAGCATCCATTTGCTCCATGTTAACTCTGTCCTTCATAAGAATCATTACTCTCGTGTACTGAAGAGGGTTTACAATCTGCAATTTGTTTTGCAGTCTGGAAGTGATTACTACATTTTGTGAGTATGCTTCCCCAAGGAAGAAGAATAAACACAAAACCAAGAGAATTTTCTTCATTTTACTTTTTCTTAATGTTTAATAAAAGATTACTTTTTTTATATAAATCACTATAAGGATTTGCCTTAGCAATCCTTATCTCTATCTCTTTCTGATGGTTAGGCGGAATAGTTGGTATATCTAAAAATAAAGTGAATTTCTTTAAATAACAAGTTAAGATTACGTAAAGGAAATAAATTAAATCTAACTTGAATTTAGTTTTTTAATAATGAATTTTTGACTTCAAGAATTTGAACAAAATGAAAAAAAAGAACATAGAAAAATTACTTGACTTCTCATTAATGCTGGTAGATGAATGCAGCAAAATTTCGCTTAAATACTACAAAAAAACCATTAAGCCGGAATACAAAAAAGACAACTCACCCGTTACTATTGCCGATAAGAAGTGCGAGGCATTTTTGATTTCCAGCATAAGAAAAAAATACCCGGAGCATAGCTTTCTCGCGGAAGAGTCCGGCTTGGCTGACAGAGACTCCGATTTTAAATGGATTATTGACCCGATTGACGGAACCAAAAATTTTATGCGAAATTTTCCATTCTGGGGCACTTTGCTGGCACTGGAGTATCAGGGCGAGGTAGTAATGGGTATAATTGCCCTTCCGGCTATGAAAAAGGTAATTTATGCCGGAAAAGGACTGGGGTGCTTCCAAAACGGGAAAAAAATAAAGGTCAGCAAAATTAGCTCCCTCGAAAAATCCTATTTCATTTACGGGGGGATAGAATTTATCACAAAACAGCCCTATAAAGAGCGTTTTCTGCAGCTTGTTGACCGCTCATACTATGACAGGGGCTATGGTGATTGTTTCGGGCATTCGCTTGTCGTTGAGGGCAAGGCAGAGTTTATGCTTGACCCGCATGTTTCGCCCTATGATGTGGCTCCCATAAAAATATGCGTCGAGGAGGCGGGGGGTATTATGACGGATTTAAACGGCGAAAAGACCATTTATTCAAGGGGCGTGCTGACTTCCAATGGGTTTATGCACGAGGAGATTCTGAAATTTTTGAAGGGGTAAGTTATTGTTTATTAGTACCCAAAACTTACGCCCCCTCGTAAGTTTTGAGATAAATTATTGTTTTTACAGAATTAATGTATTGAGTCTTGAGTGGTAAGTATTGAGAAAACAAAATTTTAAAGAGATAAGTTATAGAGTATGATTGTGAATTTCAGATTTCGGAATGCTTTTGAGGTGGAGGAATGCCTTTCTTGCCGTCCCAAACGGGGGTTTGGGACGTAGTACCGGAATACTGGATAAATTACCTAATTTCTACATTTTATTTACCAGATTTCGATTTCAGAAAAATTCAAAGTAAGCACAATTATTTTTACAAAGGTAATGCCCCTATTTTTTCTTTCTTTGAGTTTTTCTTTTTTGCGGCTTTGCTTTCTTCGTTTCCGTTTTTTTCTTTTCCCTTTCCTCTATTGCTTTAAGTACAAGTGTCTTTATTTTATTTAACGTATCAAGATTTGGATTTACTTCAAGTCCTTTATTGCAGTCATCTAAAGCTTTTTCTAATTCTCCAATTTCAAAATACAATTTACCCCTATTATTTAATGCTTCTAAATCATCCGGCTTTAATTCAATTGCTTTTGTATAATCGGCAAGGGCTTGCTCTTCTTTACCTAACTCATCACAAAGAATTCCACGATTAAAATATGCATCTGCATCATCCGACTTTAGTTCAATGGCTTTTGTATAGTCGGCAAGGGCTTTATTTTTCTCACCTAAATCATTATAAAGATTTCCGCGATTATAATATGTATCCGAATTATCCGGTTTTAGCTCTATTGCTTTATTGTAATCGGCAAGGGCTTTATCTTTCTCTCCTGAATTATAATAAAGAAGTCCGCGATTATTATATGCCTCTGAAAAATCCGGCTTTAGTTCGATTGCTTTATTATAATCGGCAAGGGCTTTATCTTTCTCTCCTGAATTATAATAAAGAATTCCGCGATTATTATATGCTGTTGCATAATCCGGCTTTAGTTCTATAGCTTTATTGTAATCGGCAAGGGCTTTATCTTCCTCTCCTGAATTTTTATAAAGAATTCCGCGATTATTATATGCTTCTGAATAATCTGATTTCATCTCAATGGCTTTAGAAAAATCCCAAAATGCCTCGTTTGTCTTTTCCAAACTTACATAAAGAAGTCCGCGATTATAATGTGCATCTGCGTCATCGGGTTTTAATTCGATTGCTTTGTTATAATCGGCAAGGGCTTTATCTTTCTCTCCTGAATTATAATAAAGAATTCCGCGATTATAATATGCATCTGCATCATCCGGTTTAAATTCAATTGCTTTCCCATAGTCAGCGAGCGCTTTATTTTTATCGCCTGAATCGTCGTAAACATCTCCTCTAAATTTATACAACTCACTTTTTGAAGGCAATAGTGCGATAAGTTCATCCAATGCTTCTAAAGCTATTTTGTATTTTTTTTTTTCATAATTATCGGTCGCTAATTTAGATAGTTCAATTCCCCGTTTATCAGTTTGTAAAACAGCTCTTTCAATGTGATTATAATATTTTGTATTTCTTTCTTCGGCAGTTTTCTTAAGGTCTATACTTGGCAGAAACTTAAACTTATTCCATAATACGGCAGTTAATGTATCGAAGTCTTTTACTTCAACATAAAAACATTTTTTCTCGCTTAATAAATTCTTCACCCGCCAATGAAGTTTTTCTTTTCCGTCGCATACCCAGATAAGAATAAAATTTCCTCTTGAGCTGTTAATTTTCTCCTCAAGCAGTTTCATTATTGACTGGTCAGAACCTCTGTAACCGACGACTATAAGCCCGCACACGCTCAATGCCTCTTCAAACTTCTTTTTCATATTTTCCTGCAAAGACATAGTTTCATCGTTGGTGTTTTTAATATCTTCAAAAAGATAATCTCCGTGCAGCTTTATAATATTCGGTCTTCTGCTATGAACATTGATGTAGAGAGCAGCTTCATTATGAGAAAAAATTCTCGGCACAGTATCGTAATACTTTAAGAGAGCAGTGTTTAATAAATCATCAAAGTTTGTAGTGAAAATATTGTTTACATATTTCTCTTTTATCAAATGGGCGAAAAGCAGATAACTTCCATCGGGTTCAATATCTTCAATTATTTTTTCAAGAAACATCTGGCGCTCACGCGGTGTTTCGTTGCATGTTTCAAGCCATACTCCGTAAAGCGATTCATCGAAAACTAATTCTTTTAATTCATCATAATTGCTTTTATCTTTTACAAAATTTGCGGGCAACAATTCTGCAAATTTTTTATCATCGGAATAATTTTGATTGAAAATATCCCTTGCGTGTTTTTTTACATTTTTGATATAGGCATTAAATTCATCTATGTTCTCATCGCTCGTGCAAAAATCGCTAATTTCTTTTTTGAATCCTTTTTTATCAAAGAAATGCTCCTAAGAAACGTCATACATATTAAGCTTCTTTTTATAGAAAGATATTTTCTGACAATACTCTATAACTTTACCCCCTGTAGGAATGCCGCTTGAAACGGAGCAGCCTGCTCCAAGCAAAAATGCAAACTCAGGAGTATTAGTATTTTTATCCTTACTTTTTATTTTACTGTAAAGCCAGTCAACATCTTTTTTTCTTGAGAAATCGTCTATTGTGAAATCCATTGTAATATTAATTATTTCGTAAAATATATAAATAGATAGTGAAAATAAATTCAGATGTAATATAGATGGGGATTTATTAGCGTTCTTACGCTCCCGCCTTCTGCGGGACAAGTATCGCGTAGGAACGAGGGGGAAATGGTATATAGTTCTCAGTTGTTCATTGTCAATTAGCTAACATCCCTCGCCTTTACTTCGTTAAGGCACTACCTCTCAAGGGGAGAGTTTATTAGTGTTCCCACGCAGGAGCGTGGGAACGAGGAGGATAACTGATGACAAAATACAACTGGTGTTTTGCACATTCTCCTATTAAAATCCGATACTTATCACACGACAAAAATTTTTCTTAAAAAATTGAATTTAACCGCAAAGATGCAAAGTTTTTGCAAAGCACGCAAAAAATATAAAATATTTTTCCTAAATATCGCAAACATAAAACTAACTGCGCTTTAATGTTTGTTTTGGTTGAACAATTTCGAGTTTGAGAAATCATATTTTGAGTTCGTTTTTAAGATCTTTGCGGACTTTGCTGTCATATTTTGCGTTCTTTGCGGTTAAATACATATTTACAAGTTATAAAAAATTTTTTGTCGTGTGATGAAAACCCGACATAACTCCTATTAATTCATTTGTTTTCATAGGGTATTTTTCTTATTTTCAAAAGATTCACCTCGATTAAGAAGGAAAAAATTTTTATAAATTAATTATTAAAAACTAAAATGACCTCTCGTTATCTCTCAATTGCGCTTTTTATCGCGCTTTTTTCCCTCAGCGCAAATGCTGCTAACTACTGGAACGACGTTCCGGCAGCAAGCATTCAGACAACAGGCGAAAGAGTAATAAAGCCGGAAAAATTCCGCACTCTTTCTCTTAATATTCCTGAAATGAAAACACTGCTCCAGTCAGCGCCGTTGGAAAAGAATGTTCACCCGAAAAATTCAAATTCGGTTATTTCGCTTCCGATGCCTGACGGCACATTTCTGAGATTTAAGTTTGTTGATTCACCAATCATGGAAGACGGCTTAGCGGCACAGTTCCCTGAAATCAAAACTTATCTCGGACAAGGCATTGACGACCCGTATTCATCGGTAAGATTCGATATGACTCCGTTAGGATTCCATGCAATGATTTTTTCCGAAAGAGGAACAGTATTTATTGACCCGTATGCAAAAGGCGATAACTTCAACTACCAAAGCTATTTTAAATCTGACTTCCACAGCGATAAAAAAATGTCGTGCGAAGCAATTGATAACTGGGACGGAAAACCGAAGCAAGCGCCCCATACTACAGATGTTATTGCAGAAGGACAATTAAGAACATACAGAACCGTTGTAGCTTGCACAGGCGAATACGCTGCATACTTCGGCGGCACAGTAAACGCTGCTATGGCTGCGATTGTAGTTTCGATGAACCGGGTAAACGGCGTATATGAAAATGAAGTATCGGTAAGAATGGTATTAGTTGCAAATAACAGTTCAGTAGTATATACAAATGCTTCAACTGACCCATATACAAACGCAAACGGAAACACAATGCTGGGACAAAACCAGACGACTTGCGATAACGTAATAGGAACGGCTAACTACGATATGGGACACGTATTCAGCACAGGCGGCGGCGGCGTTGCATATTTAGGATGCGTATGCGTTGCAGGTAACAAAGCAAGAGGCGTAACGGGAGACTCTGCTCCTGTAGGCGACCCGTATGATATTGATTACGTTGCTCACGAAATGGGACATCAGTTCGGCGGAAACCATTCATTCAACAGCCAGACTTCAAGCTGCGGCGGCGGAAACAGAAACAATAATACCGCTTTCGAGCCGGGCAGCGGTTCGACAATAATGGCTTATGCAGGTATCTGCGGCGCAGATGATTTACAACCGCATAGCGATCCGTATTTCCATGTAAAAAATCTTGATGAAATAATTGCATATACATCAGTGGGTTCTGGAAACTCGTGCCCCGTTACCACAACTACAGGAAACTTGAATCCGGTAGTAACAGTGCCGAACGGCGGATTTACAATTCCTATCTCTACACCATTTGAATTGACAGGAAGCGCAACAGACGGCAACAGCGACCCGCTAAAGTATTGCTGGGAAGAGTATGATTTAGGTCCGGCAGGAACAGCAAATAATCCGTCGGGCAATGCGCCTATTTTCCGCTCGTTTAATCCTGTTACCTCGGGAACAAGAGTATTCCCGAAAGTTTCAAACCTGATAAACAATACTACTACAATCGGAGAGCTTTTACCTACTTATGCGAGAAACTTGAGCTTCAGGCTGACAGCCCGTGATTACAGAGCCGGCGGCGGCGGAATTGGATACTCTGCATTGTCATTCAGCGTTTCAGCCGGAGCAGGTCCATTCTTAGTTACATCACCGAATACTGCCATAACATGGAACATGCATTCTCCGCAAACTGTAACATGGAATGTTGCGAATACTTCTGCAGCGCCGGTAAGCGCAGCAAACGTTGACATTTTCTTATCAACAGACGGCGGAAACACATTCCCCACAACGCTTGCAACAGGTGTTCCGAACAACGGAAGCGCTTCAGTTACATTACCGAACATTCAGAATTCAAGCTGCAGAATCAAAGTAAAAGCATCCAACAATATTTTCTTTGATATATCGAACACAAACTTTACGATTACAAATGTAGTCGGTATCGGCAACGTCAATGCCGCGCCGCTTACATTCAATCTTGCGCAGAATTATCCGAATCCGTTTAACCCGACAACGCTGATAAATTTTACGATTCCGAAAACTGCTAACGTAACGTTAAAAGTTTATGATATGAAGGGTGAACTGGTAACGGCATTGATAGACGGAATTCTTACAACGGAAGGAAACTATTCATACGAATTTGACGGCAGCAAGCTTGCCAGCGGAATGTACTTCTATAAAATAGAAGCAGGACAGTATTCCGAAACAAAAAAGATGATACTTGTTAAGTAATAAAACTTAAATATTATTTATTACAAAGGAGGGAGTCATCAGACTCCCTTTTTTGTTTACTCTAAAATTTTCAAAATTATAAAAAATGAATACAAACTTTATTATATCGGAGCTTAAAAAAAATAAAAACATTTTCCAATCCCTGCTGGAAAACCTTGATAAAGAAGTTTACCTATGGAAACAAAATAATGAAAAATGGTGTCTGCTTGAAATAGTGTGCCATTTGTATGACGAAGAGCGTGATGATTTCGGCGTAAGACTAAAAGCCATATTGGAAGATGAAAATGCCGTGATGGCAAAAACCGATCCAATCGGTTGGATGACATCGCGTAAATACATGGAGCAGGATTATAATGCAATGCTTGAAAAGTTTTTGCAGGAGCGGGATAATACTATCGCTTACTTTGAGAATCTCGAAAATCCAAAATGGCTTAATGCCTATCCCCACCCGACATACGGACCGCTGTACGCGAAAATGTTTTTCATAAACTGGCTTGCGCACGACTATCTGCACATAAGGCAGATTACAAAATTGAAGTTCGATTACCTTTCTGCTTCAACCGGAGATAGTCTGCACTATGCAGGAGAATGGTGAGAGGATGTTTTTAGTTTCCCCATTAACGAAGCTCTGCTTAGTAAGGTTTGGCTGTTTCGGAAGCGGAGCTTCCGGCAATAATACCATGCAAAGCAGAGCTTCGTATGGAGCGCGGCTGCTTGCCTTTTTCGCATCCCATAAAAATCAAAAACAGAAAATGAAAACTTTAAAATTCCCTTAGTTTAGGGAACTATTTCGCAAATTTATAGTGTAAGAGGATATAACCCAAAACAAAGAGGCAAAAATGACAAACAAAAAACTTTTTGCGATAATTTTATCTGCTGTTGTTCTTTCCGCGGTAACTACCGTGGCAGCATATAAAATTTTCACAAAGGACACTACATTTGTTCCCTCACAGACGCAATCCAGCCCTAACTTTGAGTCATTTGTTGACAGCATTGATTACTCCGAAAATTTTCTTGATTCAAATGCAGTTTACAAAGAAAAATTCGATAAGGATTTATCTACTCAGGGTAAATGGATACCTGTGAAAACAACTGAGCTGATAAAAGACCTGACATCGCCGGAAACACAAACGCGGGAAAATCCTCCTGCATCTACGCAATATGTCAGCGCAGAAAAAAATTATTCTTCGGCTAACTTAGAACCAGGAAAAATCACTCAGCAGGAAAACACTCAGCAGCAAAACACAATTGCTCCCGTAACGACTACCTCCGACAACAGTTCTCAAGGCAATGTAACAGTAAAAATAATTTATGTATGGCAGCCGAACGACTGCAATGAATCCTCATGGAATCCGTACTGCAATGGCAGATGGGAATTCACATACTGCGGATGGGTATGGCGCTCCGGCTATCACTGGGGCAGGCATTGCTACAACTACGGCAGATGGTTCTGGTCAAGCTATTACGGATGGTGCTGGATGCCGGGAAGCAGATGGGCGCCGAACTGGGTAACGTGGAGGCACTGCGGAAATTACAACGGCGAAGGATGCTACGGATGGTATCCTACATGCCCGAGAATTTACTGGAGAGATTATCAGAGCCATTTAGTCGTGTGCAATAGTCATTTTAATTCCAATCCTGTTCACTGGACGTTTGTTAAGACTACAAATATTACGAATGAAATAAATAACACGACGAAAATTAATCCTGTTAAAAATGTAGATATACTGAAAAATTCGGAGAAAGTAAAAATCGTAAATACACTTAGCACTAACGATGCGAAAATTAAATACAGCGGTCCTAATGTAACGGAAATAACAAAGACTACTAAACAGGTAATTACTCCTAAGGAAATTGAGATTCCGACAAAGATTGAAAGCAGCCCTGACGGGACAAAGCAGACATTTGTAAACGACCCTGTAAAAGTGAAGACTACAAAGAATACTGACGGAACAAAGACGGTTTATACATCAACCAAGACTCCTGAAGTTACTCCTGTAAAAACATCTAATGACGCGGAAAAGACCCGGCAGACTTATATAAAAACAGAACAGACAAATACAAAAACTGCCGTTACCCCTAAAACAGAAACAACACGTAACGACAAAGTAAAAACGGAAAATACTACCAAAATAACAGAGCCGAAAAACACGAACCCTAAGAGTGATACGCAGAAAAACGATACAAAGAAAAATGATAAACCAAAAGAGGAAACTCCAAAGCAAAATCCTCCTGTAAAACAGGATAAGCCAAAAGATGATAAGCCGAAGGAAAATCCACGCAAGCAAGATCCGCCTAGACAGGAACCTAAGCAGGAGCCAAAACAAGAGCCTAAGAAAACCGAACCGCCGCCAAAGAAAGACCCGCCAAAGCAGGATCCTCCGAAGCAGGACCCGCCTAAAAACGATCCTCCTCCAAAGAAGGACGATAAAAAGGGCGATTAATATTTTAGAAGGGAGCAGAAATGCTCCCTTTTTTTTAAAACACAGATTATTATGATTTTTATGATGTTACTGATGCTGAGTTAGGTTATTTTAGTATAGTTTTGGTTTGAAATCAGTGAAATCGTATTCATCATAATTATCCGGTTCTAATCAAAATAATTTATGGCTAACAGAATGAAGTTGATGTTACCCGCAAATTCAAAGCTAAACATTTTTTTGAAATCTGTGAAATCATATTCATCATAATTATCCGGTTCTAATCAAAAAAATTTATGGCTAACAGAATGAAGTTGATATTACCTGCAAATTCAAAGCTAAACATTTTTTAGAAATCTGTGAAATCATATTCATCATAATTATCCGGTTCTAATCAAAAAAATTTATGGCTAACAGAATGAAGTTGATATTACCTGCAAATTCAAAGCTAAACATTTTTTAGAAATCTGTGAAATATATTCACCATAATTATCTGTGTTCTAAGAAATACAATGACCTTAATATTGGAATTTTTAATTATCAAAAGTATAATTAATTTCCTTTCATGAACGATTTTCAGAAAAAATTCATAGGAAAAATTGCGCTCGCTCCGATGGAAGATGTGAGCGAACCACCTTTCAGATTGATATGCAAACGCCTCGGCGCTGATATAGTCTATACTGAATTTATTTCTGCCGAAGGATTAATCCGTGACGCAGTAAAAGCGCGCAATAAATTATTTTTTTACGAAGAAGAACGCCCGCTTTCAATACAGATTTTTGGCGGACGGGACGAAGCCTTAATAGAAGCAGCACAGATTTCAGAAAGCGTTAATCCCGATTTCATTGATATAAATTGCGGATGCTGGGTGAAAGATGTTGCCTTGCGCGGCGCAGGCGCGGGACTTTTAAAAGACCTGCCGAAGATGAAACAGATTGCAGAGAATGTTGTAAAAAACGTTAAGCTGCCTGTAACATTGAAAACAAGATTAGGTTGGGATAAGGATTCGATTGTAATAATAGATGTAGCGAAGATGCTTGAAGAAATTGGAATACAGGCATTGACTGTTCATTGCAGGCTGCGAAGTCAGGGCAATAAAGGAGATGCTGACTGGAGCTGGGTAAAAAGAATAAAAGATGCCGGAGTGAAGATGCCGGTTATTTTAAACGGAAATATAAAATCACCTGAGGACGTAAAATTTGTTTTTGAAAATTATGAGTGCGATGCAGTAATGATCGGTCAGGCTGCGATTACGAATCCGTGGATATTTAACCAATCAAAATATTTTTTAAAGAATGGAGCGCTTCCCGATGAACCTTCCATCGAAGAAAAAGTTGATGTATGTATCGAGCATCTAAGATTAGCAGTAGAGTTGAAGGGCGAGAAGTTAGGCGTGAGGGAATTCAGAAAACATTATTCCGGCTACCTGAGAAACATTAAAGATGTAAACAAGCTGCGCCTTGAGCTAATGGGATTTGATACATTTGAACCGATAAAAGAAAAATTGGAAAAATTTAAAGAAGAGCAATTAGCATTAATATGACAAATGCAGAAATTAAAAATAAAATTGTAAAACTGTTAGACGGGCTTCAGTACGAAAAAATTTTATTGTTCGGCTCAAGAGCAAGGGGCGAGAACCGCGCGGATAGTGATTATGATGTGATAGTTACATTAAAGAATGAAATCTCTAGAATAGATAGATTTCTGTTACAAAGTAAAATTCGAAAATTTTTTGCGCAAGAAAAAACTGATATTGATATAATTATTAAAAGTGCAAGAGATTTTGACTACTTAAAGGAGAAAGTCGGTAATGCAATTTTTGATGCAAACAAAGAAGGAATTGTTATATGACCGACAACTATTTAAAGGGCTGGCTGGTTAAAGCTAATACGGATATAAAGGTGATGGATACTTTATTGAGAAGTTCATCCGAAGATTTGTTGACCGATGTAATTTGTTTTCATGCACAACAAGCTATTGAAAAATTTCTGAAATCATACCTAATCTCTAAAGAGGTAGTTAATAAAAAAACACATAACCTGGAATTCTTACAGGATAAATGCTCCGAATTCCTGCCTCAGGTTAAGAATTTTGATTTTAGCATTTTATCAAATTATTCAATCGATGTAAGATACGGAGAAGATTTTTCACTACCTTCTGATAAAGAAGCCCTAGAAGCATATGATTTGGCTGTCAAGGTAAAGATGTTTATCCTAGAAAAACTAGAACTTACTGAGAAGGATTTAATTTTATGAATGCAGATATTGATGATTATATTGAAACATCATTAAAGTATATTTCTATTAATTGCAAAAGGATTTCTAATAAAAAAATTCCAGAGTTTTCATACGTAACTTTTTTAGACGACGAAAAAGATATTATGAACGACTACAGATTCAGATTAAAAGAATGGATAATAAATAAAAAAAACTCGGACGAAAAATTCATTCCTGTTATAGACAGAATTGATTTGAACGAAGAGCGGAAGATAAAAGCTTTTGACCAGACTGAAGATAACTCACAAAAAATTTTTCCAATTTCCAACATAACAATCAAACTAAAAAAAGGAGATTAAAATGGGAGGCGCAGCGCTAAGTGTATTAACTGTTTTTATGGGTTTCGCAGGATTTATTCTATTCATAATAATAGTTCGTTCGTTCAGGGTTTTAAACGAGTATGAGCGCGCGGTAATTTTCCGTCTAGGAAAGTTTTCCGCCGTAAAAGGACCGGGCTTGATTATACTTGTTCCGATACTTGATAAAATGACAAGAGTAAGTTTAAGAACAATTGCTCTTGACGTTCCTTCGCAGGACATTATCACAAAAGATAACGTTTCGGTAAAAGTTAATGCCGTTGTTTACCTTCGCGTTACTGACCCCGGCAGAGCAATTATTCAGGTTGAAGATTTCATGTATGCGTCATCGCTTGTAGCTCAGACAACTTTGCGAAGCGTTCTTGGGCAGAGTGAAATGGACGAACTGCTTTCCCACCGGGATGTAATAAACGCAAAGCTGAAAGAGTTGATTGACCATGAAACAGAGCCATGGGGCGTGAAGGTAATGAACGTTGAGCTGAAGAATGTTGACCTGCCGCAGGAAATGATTCGCGCAATGTCCCGTCAGGCAGAAGCTGAAAGAGATAAGAGAGCAAAGATAATTAATTCAGAAGGTGAATTCCAATCCGCTGCAAAGCTTTCAGAAGCAGCAGGCATTCTCGGAAGCAATGCGTATGCTTTGCAGCTAAGGTATTTGCAGGTGATGACGGAAATTGCCGCTGAAAAAACTTCTACATTAATTCTCCCGCTTCCTATAGAAATCATGAAGTACTTCACGAATATGAATGAGAAAATGGAACGCGAAAACAAACAAGGTTAATCTTTTTTTATTAAAAATAAATTTTCAGGTAAATGCTATTTGTTAAATCCTCATTAATAATTGCTCTGTCATTTTTCTCATTTTCTTTTTTTAAAAGCAGCGCTCCGGCAATAAAGGAAGAGAGCAAAAAGATTTCGTTATATACTGAAAACTCCGAATGGGTAAGAACGAAGCTGAGCGAAATGACTTTGCGGGAAAAAATTGCCCAGATGATTGTAACAAACTCTGAGGGATATGCTTTAGAAAAAAACTCAAAGGAATATAAAAGAATTCAGGACTTAGTTGTAAACAAAAAAGTAGGCGGAATAATTTTTTTCAAAGGGAACTCGCTTCAGGAAGCAAATCTGATAAATGACTTTCAATCAAAATCTGAAACTCCCCTGCTGATTTCGGCTGACTTTGAGCGAGGCACAAGAATGCGGCTTGAAGACGGCAGCTTGTTCCCAAGCAATATGGGATTAGGCGCGACAAGAAACCCTGACCTTGCATACAGGATGGGAATTCAAATTGCAAAGGAATGCCGCGCTATGGGAATACATCAGAATTATTCTCCCGTTGTTGACGTAAATAATAATCCGTTAAATCCTATAATCAACGTGCGCTCTTTCGGTGAAGACCCGAAGCTGGTTTCAGAGATGGGTGATGCAATGATAAGAGGATTGCAGGAAGGAAAAGTGATTGCAACTGCAAAGCATTTCCCGGGGCACGGAGATACGGATATTGATTCGCACAATGATTTGCCTGTGATTAACTTCGGCACTGAGAGGCTGAATAGCATCGAGCTTGTTCCTTTTAAGAGCGCTATTAAATCGGGTGTAATGTCAGTTATGATTGCGCACCTTGCTTTTCCAGAGCTTGAAAAAGATGCTTCTGTTCCCGCTTCGCTCTCAAAAAATATTGTCGGCAATCTTTTAATTGAGAAACTCGGTTTTGACGGATTAATCGTAACGGATGCTCTGAATATGGAAGGAATAAAAAAACATTTTTCTACCGAGCAGGTTGCTCTGATGTGTGTTGATGCAGGAATAGATTTAATCTTGATGCCTCAGGGAGAGGAAGTTACTATTTCCACCATAGAAAAAGCGGTGAATAGCGGGACGATTTCTGCTGAAAGGATAGACAAGTCTGTTACTAAAATTTTGAATGCAAAAAAATGGCTGGGGCTTTTTGAAAATAAGTTAGTTGACGTTTCTAAAATTTCTTCCGTGGTAAATAATTCTGATGCCCTTAGTTTATCGCAGCAGATTGCGGATGAATCAATTACGCTTGTAAAGAATGAAACTAAATCGCTCCCTTTCAAGAAAAAAACCACACCCGATAAAGTGATGATTGTTTCACTGAACAATGGAAACGATAAGGCAAATTCGGATTTATTTTTTAATGAATTCAACTCAAAAGCCGGGCAATATTTTTCGTTTGAGACTACTTACGATCTGTCAGGAGATATTTCAGAATCCGATGCAATAATAAATGAAGCTGTCCAAAACAATTATGAAACCGTGATCATTCCTGTATATGCCAAAGTAAAAATAAAAACAGGAACTGTCGGGCTGCCTGAATCACAGATAAGGTTAATCAATACCCTTGTTTCAAAAGGTAAAAAAGTAATTGTTATTTCGTTCGGCAATCCTTATCTCATACAGGGATTTACCAATATTGATTCCTATATATGCGCTTACAGCGATAGCGAGAGTTCGATACGCGCAGCAGTAAAGGCAGTATTTGGAGAAATAAACTTCAAAGGGAAACTTCCTGTTACAATTACAGAAGATTATAAATTCGGCACGGGGTTAAACTAATTTGAAATTAAAATTTTTCTTAATATTTTTTTTGTTAATATCAGCAGCGGGTTTTTCACAAAATCTTTTGCAGAAGTTTGACGGAATTCCGTTCAATACGGGCACCGGGCTTTCTTCAGCGCCATTTAACGGAGGTATGGATAATGCGCGGATTCAATTTATTGATATTAATAACGATGGCAAGCTGGACTTGTTTATGTACGACAGGGATACTACTCTCTATTATTATTCAAATGTTGGCAGCGCCTCGTCTCCAAGTTTCCGGCTTCTCACAAAGTCATTCCAGAATTTACCTATAAAAAGCTGGTTCTATTTTGTTGACATAGACAGCGACGGCGATTTCGATTTATTCGGCGGCGGTGAAGTACAGACTATAAGATTTTTCAGAAATAACGGCAGCGCTGCCGCTCCTAATTTTGTATTGGAGATAAACGAGCTGCACACTAATACCGGAGAAATTGTATATTCAGAATCAAATTGTGTTCCCACTTTCTGCGATATAGACAACAACGGAACTAAAGATTTTTTCACGGGAACATCTGTCGGGCAGGTTACATTTTACAAAAATATAGGAACGCAGACAAATTTTAGTTTTCAATACATAACGGATTTCTGGCAAAACATCCTAATCCTTTCTCCCGCGCTTGACCCAAGACACGGAGCAAACGCGCTTGAGTTTGCTTCCCTTAACGGAACAGGAATAATGGATTTATTCTGGGGAGATTTGTATTCACATGGAATTTACCGGATACGAAATGACGGAACGCTTACAAATCCCATAATGGTAGTTGCAGACTCATCTTATCCGCACCCGGATTCGTATTACTCTCTGGGATATAACTCGCAGAAGTTCGCAGATATTGATAATGACGGAAAGAAAGATTTATTTGTGTCAGTTCTTTATCTTTCGCAGACAAAAAATAATTTCACCTATTATAAAAACATTGGGACGGCTTCTTCGCCTTCCTTTCAAAGACAATCAAATAACTATCTCAACAATGTGGATGCAGGAAGCAACTCAAGCATTACATTTACCGATATAAACAATGACGGCAAAAAAGATTTGTTTATCGGCTGCGATTTCGGAACAGTTACTTACTACAGGAATATAGGAACAGCCGCAGCGCCGGCATTTACATTGATGACGGATTCGCTTCCAATCCGCTCGGCGGGATGGTTTAACTCTTCACCCGCCTTTGCAGACCTTGACGGGAACGGAACGAAGGATTTGCTTCTCGGCACATACTATAAAGATTCAGTCTTCTATTTTAAAAACATAGGCACACCAACTGATTTTAATTTTCAATACATGGGGGCAGCGGGCGCTGCTTTGGGATTAACAACATTAGGGCAGGCAAGCACTCCCGCTTTTGTTGATATAGATAATGACGGAGATTATGATTTATTCCTCGGCAGTTCAAATGGGAAAATTTATTTTTATAGAAACACCGGCACTTCTCAAGCGCCGCAATTCACCCTTGTAAGCGATTTTTACATGAATATTGATGTCGGAGATGACAGCACTCCCCGCTTCACTGATAGCGATGGGGACGGAGATTTGGATTTGCTAATCGGAACGCGGTCAGGAACGATTTGGCAATACATAAATACAGGCAGCGCAGGAAATCCGAATTTTGTTTTGCAAACTACAACCTATAAAGATATAAATGTTTTTGGCGGGGCATGCCCGGAGTTTGTGGATATAGATTCAGATACCGATGCTGATTTATTTCTTGGAAACTTAAAAGGCGGAATTTATTATTACGAGAACAGGGATGTAGTCGGAATCAATCCGGTTTCTTCAGAAGTGCCGGAGGACTTTAAATTATATCAAAATTACCCTAATCCATTTAATCCCTCGACTTTAATAAAGTTTGATATTAAGTCAAAGAGCTTTGTAGAGATTTCGATTTTTGATTTAAAAGGCAGGTTAGTTTCAAAATTAATTGATAAAACTCTGAATGCCGGAAGCTACGAAGCTGATTTTAACGCAGGCGAGTATAATTTATCAAGCGGAATTTATTTTTATGTGATGAAAGTATCAAATGAAAAAACCTCCCAGACTTTATCAAAGAAAATGATACTGGTGAAATAAATTATTTATGGCATATATTTTATTTATTGATGAAAGCGGAAGTGACTTGAGGGAATCGCCATATGAGGTAATTGCCGGTGTTGCTATAGAAGATAAAGATGTTTGGAATTTAATTTGCGATGTGCACTTGCTTGAAGAAAAATTTTTTGGCAGAAGGTATAGCGAAAAAAGCAAAGAATTAAAAGCGAAGAAACTTCTAAAAAGAAAAACTTTTAAACAAGCTTCGCAGACTGAAGTAATTCCAAATGAAAAACGGCGGTTACTTGCAAAAGAGTGCCTTGATAATGGGAATAACGCGAGCAAAGAGCATCTAACAGCTTTGGCGCAGGCAAAATTAGAATTTATTAAAGAGCTTCTGCTGCTTTTAACAAGAAACAGAGCTAAAATTTTTGCTTCAATCACCTCTTCTAAAATTGGAAAAGAGGACATTCCAAATTTTTTACGGAAAGATTTTGTTTACTTGTTTGAAAGATTCTATTATTATATTGAGTGCCAGACAAATCAGTCTGGAATAATTGTATTTGACGAAACCGAAAAATCCCGCTGTCACACATTAATATCTCAAATTGAAAATTATTTTAAAAAGACTGAAAAAGGTCAAACCCGGGCAGGTCTTTTAATTCCAGAACCTTTGTTTGTGCATAGTGATTTGACGACAGGTATTCAGTTTGCGGATATTATAGCCTATTTAATTTCCTGGGCTTTCAGAATTAAAGGAATGGAGGAAAATCATAGAGAAGAACTACTGCCTTTTATAGAACTAATAAAACCCATGCGATTTAGAACTTCCATAGATATAACAAACAATTCACAACAAGAAGTATGGAGCGTGGTTTTTTTGGGATAAAAAAAAGGCAATGTCAATTTCTTGACAAAGCCTCCATTACAAATATAGATAAAAGAACTTCTAATGTCAATAATTTTAGAATAAGTTAAGCTTCAATCCGTCTTTTCTAATCTTTTTCATTAACGCATCAAGTTCCTTCACTGTGGCATTTATATTTTCAAAAAACTTATCGTCATAAATAAACTTCCCGATTCCGTTTTTTTGCTGCTGTGTATCAGAAACAAGCAAGCCAAGGTTTGCAACAAGGCTGTCAACTTTTTCAGTGATTGAACGGATATTCCTAATCGTTCCGTTTAGTTCACCGCTATTCGTTGTAATCAGACTGTCAACATTACCAATCGTGTTGTTTACTTTCGATGTAATTCCTTTTAACGAGCCTCTGTTTTCAGCTATCAGCGCATTAAGATTTCGCGTAGCCATCTCCACATTGCTCATAGTCATTCTTAAGTTGCTTTTTAAGCCCTGGTCGCCTGTCAATTCGTGAAGGTCATTCATAATTATGTTCACTTTTTCAACAGAGCCTCCGAATTTTGAAAGCAAAGTTTTCACAGAATCCGAAATTGACTGAAACTGGCTAATCATCCCTCCGATGCTTCCGCCTTCGGTTCCTTTCATAGGCTGGCTGTAATCTATTTCAGAGGAAGACCTTCCCGGAGAAAGGGCAAGCTGATTGCCTCCCATAAGCGCAAGAATAGCAACTTCGATTTTGTAATCCTGTTTTATCTTTACACTCTCCGCAAGGGAAAAATCAATTCTAACAGAATCGGCAACTAACTCAATTTTCTCAACTTTCCCTTTTTTAACTCCGTTCACATTAAGCGGATCGCCGGGATTTAAAACATCAATCTTCCGAAAATATACAGAAAGTTTTCTTTGAGGTTCTCCGAACCAGGAACCCTTTGCCCAGAACAATGTATAAATCGTCAGGAGAATCGCTACAGAAACAAAAATGCCGACTTTTGCACCGGCATACTTACTTTGAGCCATTATTAAACAGGTTTTGTAATTTCTAAGATTTCGTATTTTATTTTTCCTACCGGAACCTCTACTTCAAACTTATCGCCGACTTTTTTTCCCATAAGTGATTTACCAACGGGAGATGTTACCGAAATTTTATCCAGCTCAAAATCTGCTTCTTCCGGTGATACAATGCAGTAAGTTATTTGCTCATTAATTGACTTATCGAGTACAGTAACATTGGAAAGTATAGATACTTGCCCCTCAGGCATTTCTTCAGGTATAACAATTTTCACTCTTGAGAGCATGTCTTCGAGCTTTGAAATTTTCATTTCAAGATGCCCCTGCTCTTCTTTTGCCGCGTCGTACTCTGCATTTTCGCTGAGGTCTCCGTGCGAGCGCGCTTCGGCAATTTTTTCAGCCATTCTTTTTCTCTCGTTAGTTTTTAACTCTTTCAATTCATTTTCGAGTTCAACTAACCTCGCTCTGGTCAGATAAATAATTTCAGATTTCATTTTTTGTTTTGCATAAAATTTTGCTTATAAAATATTTTTATTTCTCCGTGGAATTATCTTGCTTTCTTTCTTACTTTTTTCTCTTTAGTGTCTATCAAAATCAGGTGTCCCATTTTATCTCTCTTTGTCTTCAGGTAATTTATGTTTGCTTTGTTTGCTTTTATTTCTATTGGAGTACGTTCTACTATTTCAAGCCCGTATGCGTTTAATCCCACAACTTTCTTAGGATTATTTGTCAGAAGGTTTATTTTTTTCACTCCCAAATCTCTCAAAATTTGCGCGCCGATTCCATAGTCTCTTAAATCAGGCTTAAAGCCAAGCTCAACATTTGCTTCTACAGTATCCCTTCCTTGCTCCTGAAGATTGTATGCCTTCAGCTTATTAAATAAGCCGATGCCTCTTCCTTCCTGACGCATATACAGAAGCACTCCGTTGCCGTTTTCTTCAATAATTTTTAAAGAATGAATAAGCTGGTCTCTGCAATCGCATTTCAGCGAGCCGAAAATATCTCCCGTCAGGCACTCCGAATGCACACGCACAAGCACGGGCTTATTGCTGTCAATTTCACCTTTAACCATTGCAATGTGCTCTTTGTTATCCACATAGCTTCTGTAAAGAGAAATTTTAAAATCACCGAATCTTGTCGGCAGATTTGAATCTACCATTTTTTCAACAAGAACTTCCCTCTTTAGCCTATACTTTATTAAATCGCGAATAGTAATAATTTTCAGATTGTGTTTATCGGCAATCTCAAACAAATCAGGAAGACGCGCCATCTCGCCGTTATCTTTCATTACTTCGCAAAGAACTCCTGCGGGATAATGTCCTGCAAGTCTGCTCATATCTACAACTGCCTCTGTATGACCTGCCCGTCTCAGCACACCGCCTTTTGTAGCTTTTAACGGGAATATATGACCGGGTTTTCCTATATCTTCCGAACGGGTATTCGGATTAATAAGAGCTTTTATTGTCTTATCGCGGTCAGATGCTGAAATTCCTGTTGTCGTTCCTATTTTATAATCAACGCTGATAGTAAAAGGTGTGGCATGCAGCGAAGTATTATGGTTAGTCATCATTCCAAGCTCAAGCTCATTCAATCTATCTTCATCCATCGGCACACATACAAGCCCTCGACCGTATTTAGCAAGAAAGTTTACATGCTCCGGCGTGGATTTCTCCGCAGAGAAAATCATATCGCCTTCGTTTTCCCTATCCTCATCATCGGTAACAATTACAATTTTTCCATCGGCATAATCTTTCAAAGCCGCTTCAATCGTGCTTACTTTTCTTGTCCTGCTTTTTATAAGCTTCATAAAAAATTATTTTTTTGCAGGCGCAACATCGGTAACGCCCATAATGGTGGAAATTGCGCTTCTGTCCATTTTCAGTTTCACGTTATCGGCAACTTTCACAAGCACTGTCTGGTCTTCAAGCCCTTCAACTATGCCATGAATTCCTGCATTGGTAACAACTTTATCTCCTTTTTTAAGTCCCGCTAAAAGAGTTTGTCTTTCCTTTTGCTTTTTTTGCTGTGGTCTGATAATAAGGAAATAGAAAATAACGATTATTAAAAGAAAAGGAGCGAGGGACATCAGCATATTATCGCCGCCCGGCGCTGCCTGTAATAATATTAAGTGATTCATTATAATTAATTATTTAGTATTTACTATTTTTTGTTTTTTTCTTTTTAGAGTAATACAAAGCAACAACGCATATAATAAAAACGAAGAAGATAAAACCTGCAATAGGAATAACACCTATAATAAAGTTCAGTACTGAATCGTTTATCAGCAATAAAATCTTCATAATAAAGTTAACTGCGGCTGCGGTATTTTTCTAAAAACTCTTTTTTAAATTCTGTAAACCTTTTTTCTTTGATTGCAGTTCTTATGTTTCTCATCAAGTTCAAATAAAATCCTATGTTATGAATAGACGCTAACTGCGCTCCCAAAATCTCTCCGGCTATAAACAAATGTCTTAAATATGCGAACGAAAAATTTTCAGATGTATATGTCTTGCACTCCTCATCAATCGTGTTGTGATTATCTTTATACTTTGCGCCTTTAATATTTATCTCGCCGTTTGTGGTAAAAATTCTTCCGTGCCTTGCATTGCGTGTAGGCATTACGCAGTCGAACATATCCACTCCTCTTTCGACACTCTCTAACAAATCTACAGGAGTGCCGACTCCCATTAGATAACGCGGTTTGTTTTCGCTCATATAATCTGTGCAATAGTCCGTGATTTCATACATAAGCTCATTAGATTCGCCGACGGCAAGTCCCCCGATGGCATTTCCCGCAAAATCAACCTGCTCAAGCTCTTCGATACACTTCTTTCTTAAATCTTTAAACGTGCTTCCCTGATTAATTGAAAATAAAAACTGCCTGTGCCCGTATCTATCTTCTGAATTTTTATAAGCATCGAAACATCTTTTCTCCCATCGCAAAGTAAGCTCGATTGATTTTTCGGCTCTCGCCCTATCAACAGGATAAGGCATACATTCATCAAGGGGCATCATAATATCAGAACCGATTGTTCTCTGTATCTCTATAACTTTTTCAGGACTGAATAAATGCTTTGAGCCGTCAAGATGCGAAGCAAACTCAACGCCTTCTTCACGGATTTTATTCATCTTCGATAAGCTAAAAACCTGAAATCCTCCGCTATCTGTAAGCAGGCTTCTGTTCCAGTTCATAAACTTATGAAGACCTTTAGCAGAGTTCATCACTTCCATTCCGGGACGCATATACAGGTGATAAGTATTGCCCAGAATAATGCGCGCATCCATTTCGGTAAGTTCGCGCTGCTCGATTGCCTTCACCGTGCCTAAAGTTCCGACAGGCATAAAAACGGGAGTTTCAATTTCGCTATGGTCTGTGTTTATTACACCTAAACGCGCCTTGCATCCTTTTTCTTCTGACTTATAAAGAACTTTAAACACCGTTTTAGTAAAAAGTTAAAAGTTTTTTCCTCAGTTTATAAAGTTAAAAGTTTGTAAAGTTCATAAAGTCTGCGCGTGTGTTAATAAAATTTTTAGCTCAAGAGATTTTACTTTAAAAACTTTAAGAACTTGTAACTTTGTTCTATCTTACCGCTTCCCATTCATCACTGGAGCTTTTATGAAACAGCGTTACCCAAATTGAATTTTTCCACCAGTCATAAACAACTTTAAAATAGCCAAACCTTCTGTATCTTCGCGGCGACTCATACACGGCAACGTCTTTCATAAAATGAATTTTTCCATGCTTACGAAGCCGCTTGTACAAATCAAAATCCTCGCCGGCAAAGAGCTTTTCATTGTAGCCGCCTATTTTTTCAAACAAATCCCTTCTTACAACATGGCACTCACCTCTTCCCATTCCCATAAAAAATTTATTAAGAAAGATAACGTAGTTGTTATAGAAAGAGTGAAAAGCTTTATCGAATAATTTTTCTTCTTCAGGAAAAACATAAATAGGAAAAGCAATCGCAGCCATGCTTTTATTTTCCAGAATTTCAAAAATTTTCTCAAAGAACATTTTTTTATCGGAAATTCTCGTATCGGCATTAAAAAAAATAAGAACATCTCCCCGGGAAATGGATGCTCCATTATTTCTTCCCTGAGAGATGTTCTGTCTGACTTTTGTTTTATGCTCGATTACATTACACGCATATTTTCTTGCCTTCTCAAGTGTTTTATCTGTGCTGCCCCCATCGCTTACGATAATTTCAAGATTGTAATTCTTAATATCCTCACCGGTAAACTGGCTTAATACATTTTCAATCAGTTTCTCCTCATTAAGGGCAGGGATAATTACGCTTGCCTTTACCATTAAAATCTTATATTAAAGAGCTTCTGCTTAGGCAGTTTTAACGCCTTTTTTATCGAGAGTTTTTAATCCTCTTGCAGAGACTCTCATCTTAACCCATTTCTTTGTCTCTTCGTTCCAGACTCTTTTTACCTGTAAGTTCGGAAGCTGCTGTCTTTTTCTTTTGTTGTTAGCATGTGAAACGTGGTTTCCTGTTAAGGGTTTTTTCCCTGTAACTGCGCAAACTTTTGACATTCTTTGTTCTCCTTATCCTTTATATGGTTTATAAGTTGACTCGTACACTCTTTGGTTTCTGTCTAAGAATTTAAAAGAGCCTTTTCCTGTCGGAACAGCATCTACAAGTCTTACGTTTACAATTTTTGTTTCTTTGCCTGTATCCGGGCACATTACGATAAGGTCTGCCTGCTTCTTTTTATTTGCCTTATCTGCAAATGATTGTACTTTTGCCATTGTTGTTTATTAATAGTTGTTAATATAATTTTTTAAACTTGCATTTTAAAGTCAGATTGCTCGTTTATATTTAAACGCAAAGAACACTATACTTACAATCTCTGACTTCACTAAATTATGATGTAGTACATCCCGTCTTTAGTGGAACTCCTGCTTTGAAACGGGTTCGCCTAACCACCCCCTGCCCCATCCTTAGTTAGAAGGGGTCAAGAAATGAAAACTTTTTTTTCTTGATAACAGATAACTGAAAAACTGTCAACTACTTATTAATTTCTTCTCTTATCTTTCCGCAGACATCTTTTCGAACGACTTCTTCCGCTCTGTAAATCATATTTCTTATTGCAAGCGGTGAAGATTTTCCGTGCCCGATGATTGAAACTCCGTCAACTCCCAAAAGCGGAACTCCGCCGTATTCCTGATAATCGAAATCTTTTAAAATCGCTCTTAATGTTCCCTGAATCATTCCCATCCAAAGCTTATTGCCGAAACTTTTATCTGCATAGCTTCTGAATTTTGCTTTAAGCAAATCAAGAACTCCCTCAGCAAATTTCAGGATTATATTCCCTACAAATCCATCGCATACAATTAAATCAACTTTGCCGTTTAGAACATCTCTTCCTTCTACATTGCCGAAAAAATTCAGTCCTGATTTTTCCAAAAGCTCATACGCCTCAAAAGTCAGTTCATTTCCTTTTTCTTTTTCTTCGCCTACACTTAGTAAACCGACAGAAGGATTTTTCACTCCGAAAATATGCTCCATATAAATCGTTCCCATAATTGCGAATTCTTTGAGGTGCATCGGCTTACAGTCAACGGAAGCGCCGACATCAAAGACCATAACTTTTCTTTTATCGGTAGGAAAAATTGAACCGATAGTAGGTCTGCCTACACCTTTAATTCTTCCGAGCTTCAAAGTGGATGCTGCCATAACTGCGCCGGTATTCCCTGCGCTGATAAAGGCATCTGCTTTTTTTTCTTTTAAAAGAGCAAGCCCTACATTAATAGATGAATTGGGCTTTGATTTATAAACATCCGTGGGAGAATCTTCCATTGTAACAACCTCACCGGCGTTTACAATTTCAATATCTCCTGCTGCATTCTGCTTGGATAATTCTTTTTTAAGGATTTCTTCTTTTCCTGTAAGAATTATTTTAAGCGCGTCTCCTTTTTCTTTGCAAGCCATAATTGCGCCCGCAATCTCGTTAACAGGAGCAAAATCTCCTCCCATAGCATCAACAACTACACTTACTTTCTTGTTCGTATCCATTTTATTAGACTGAATATTTTTTACAACTGTCTATAAAAAATAAAAATTCAGATAACTAAAAAATCATCTGAATTTTATCTTATGTAAAAATTTTAAGTCTCTTTGCAGTGAAAATTACTTTCTCGGCAATACAATACTCTTGCCGTCATAAAAACCGCAGTGTGAACACACTCTGTGCATCGCTTTCGACTCTCCGCAATTGGGACATTTCATTGTAGAAGGCGCAGTTGCCTTGTAGTGAGTCCTTCTTTTTCTTCCTCTTGTTTTTGAGTGTCTTTTCTTAGGATTTGGCATTTGTTATTTCCTTATTATTAATTTATTTTTTTAAACTTTTTAATTTATCCCAAACGGGATTATCTTCTTTCGTTTCTTCTCTCTTAAAAAACTCGTTCACGTTTCTTCCGCACTTCGAGCAAATTTCATTTTCCTCCGGCGGAACATGCCTCATAGGCGCTGAAAGAATTATGTATTCGGCAACATCTTCACCAAGACTGATAAAAACCGTTTTGGGAGAAAGATACTTTATTGTGTCATCTTCATCGCCTTTTACTAGCTCTTCATCCTGCTCAAACTTATAAATCACGAAATACGGTATTTCAAAATCCGAAGAGTAGTCATCAAGGCACCTGTCGCAGGTTAAAACATAAGCTCCTTTTATTGTAGCTTTTAGTGTAATCTGCCCTGCCGATTTATAAAGAACTGCTGAAACTGAAATTTCAGAAGGAAGCGTTATGCCTTCATACCTGAAGTTTTCCAGCTTCTCGTTAAAATCAAACTTATGCTCGCCGTCTCTTAAATTTACAATGTTTATTTTCATATGCGCCTCTCACTAAAAACAAAATCCGTAATTAAAAAAATTTACTGCCCGATTAAATCAATGTAAGCAGTATCATCTAACAGATTAGAAATCTCATCTGCATTATCAGGCTCAATTTTGATAATCCAGCCTCTTTCATAGGGGTCAGTATTAATTATAGACGGAACGTCATTAATGCCTGTATTAATTTCAACTATTTTTCCTGAAATAGGACTATATATTTCTGAAACAGTTTTTACGGCTTCGATAGTACCTATTACATCACCCTGCTTCACCTGGTCATTAACAGCTGCCGTAATATCAAGATAAATAATATCGCCAAGCTCGCTTTGAGCATAATCAGTTATTCCAATAGATGCAACAGCCCCGTTGACATCAACCCATTCATGGTCATTTGTAAATTTGAGATTTTTGGGCGTATTCATAACCGTTAAATTTAATTAAGAGACAAATATATTAAAAATATAGGTTTTATTCAATTGCTTTAGAAATGCTTTTAGATGAATTATTTTGCAGAAGGAGAGAAGTAAAGATTTTTGTATTTTGCAAACTAATCTTACAAAAATATCAAAACTCTCACTTATTTTTTTTAATATCAATAAGTTAAATTTGGGTGATTTCTTCAAAAAAAATCTTTGCTATTATTTTGGACTAAATGTAGTTTTAATCATGAAAAAATTCATTCTATTTTTAATTGTCATTACATCTCTTTGCGCCAATATTTTTTCACAGTCAAAATGGACCCGCATAATAAACTCACTTGGTAATCAGGAAGAATATTCCAATTCAATTGCGGTGGATAGCCTGGGGAATATTTATTCAACAGGCGCAAAGGAAAATCCGCTGCCAAGAATACAAACTATTAAGTTAAACTCTTTTGGAAATTTATTGTGGGAAAATGTAATACCAGCTGTTTCTGGTAGTTGGATAGGATATTCAGTTGTTTGTAGAAATAATAATTCAATTTTAGTTTCAGGATTTGGGCAGGATTCATCGTTCATCCTGAATTTTAATTCTCAAGGAAATTTACTAAAAAAATACTCGTACATAATTCCCGGAAGCTATTTTATTCAGGTACATCACATGATTAAAACTTCCAACAATAAATATTTATTGTGCGGAAGAATTGATTACACTTCGGGATATGCTGCTTTAATTAACTCTGATTTTTCTTTAGCATGGCAAAAAGTCCTTACTGACACAGTTCCAAATAATTGGAGAGTTACTGAAAGCGGAACTTTTTTTAACGGATATTATTATTTTATTGATGATTGGGATATACCATATCTGACTAAGATTGATTCACTCGGAAATATAATTTGGGGTAAGCCAATTACGTATAATGGAAACTATAGCCGCATATGGAGAAATAAAATTGATGTATTAAATGGAAGACTATTGGTTGCCGGTTTAACGGGAGATACAACTCAGTCACAATCATTTAAGACTGCATTTGAATTGATTGATGAAAATGGTATTGTAATGAAGAAAAGTATCATAAGTAATCAAAACTCTGAGGGTCTAAATGATTTTCAGATTTATAAGAATCGCATTGTCTATGTTTCATCTATTTTTAATTCATCAGGTCAATCATCAAAGGCTTCAGTAAATATATTGGATACAAATTTTAATTTATTGAAAACAAAGCCCGTGCTTTTTAATGACTATACAGAGTTATATTCTGTGCAATTGAATGACAGCTTCTATTATTTTTCTGGATTGACATGGAAAAACTCAGGGACAAATCAGAGATCCGACATTTTAATAATCAAAACAGACAGTACACTTGAAATACCACCTGTTGGCATAAAGGAAACGAATACTTTTGTTTCAGATTTTGCATTACACCAAAACTATCCCAACCCATTCAATCCCTCAACTAAAATTTCATACTCATTAAAAAAATCTTCAGCTATAGAATTAAAGCTATTTGATATTAACGGACGAATGATAAAAATTATCGAAAGCGGATTTAAGCCCGCCGGCTCATATGAAATAAATTTTTCTTCTGCGGGTCTTTCATCGGGAGTGTATTTCTTCTCACTATATTCAGAGGGAATTTTAATGGATACAAAAAAAGCAGCTCTGATGAAATGATTATATGAGCAAATCTTAAATCTAAAATCTGAAATCTGAAATTAAAGTCCCCCTTTCTTTACATTTAATCTTACCCTAAATAATCGTAAATTTATAGATTATTAAACTTTTTACACATTTGAAATCTAAAGATATACGCGATTCGTTTTTAAAATTTTTTGAAGAGCGCGGGCATAAAATTGTCCCGTCTTCACCTGTCGTTCCGTATGACGACCCCACTCTGCTTTTTACAAATGCAGGCATGAACCAATTCAAAGATGTCTTCCTCGGCACAGGGACACGCGACTACAAACGCGCTGCCGATACGCAGAAATGTATCCGTGCAGGCGGTAAGCATAACGATTTGGAAGAGGTAGGTTTTGACGGCTACCATCATACCTTTTTTGAAATGCTCGGCAACTGGTCGTTCGGCGACTATTATAAAAAAGAAGCGCTTACATGGTCGTGGGAGCTGCTCACAAAAGTATGGAAGCTGCCGAAGGATAGACTATGGGCAACGGTTTACAAAGACGATGACGAATCGTATGAAATCTGGAAAAATGAAACCGACATTAACCCATCACATATTTTACGATTTGATGAAAAGGATAACTTCTGGGAAATGGGCGATACCGGTCCTTGCGGTCCCTGCTCTGAAATTCATATTGACCTCTCGGCAAACGGATGTAAAGCCGAAGATGTGAACGCAGGAATAGAAGATGTGATTGAAATATGGAACAATGTTTTCATTCAATATAACAGAGATGAAAAAGGTGTGCTTACTCCCCTGCCAAGTAAACATGTTGATACAGGTATGGGATTCGAACGCGTATGCCGTGTATTGCAAAATAAAAAATCGAATTACGAGACAGATGTATTTTCTCCTATCATAGAAAAAATTTCAGAAATAACCGGCAAAAAATACGAGGGAGATAATATTTCTCCAATGAATATTCTTGCCGACCATATCCGCACGCTTGTTTTTGCAATCAGCGACGGGGCAATTCCTTCCAATGAAGGACGCGGATATGTGCTTCGCAGAATTCTCCGCAGGGCATCGCGCTTTGCGCGCAAGCTTGATTATCACAAACCGATTTTATGGCAGCTTGTTGATACAATCGCTGAAAACTTCGGATATATCTTTCCTGAAGTGAACGAGAAAAAAGAGTTTGCAAAGAATGTTATCAAAGCCGAAGAAGAAAGCTTTAATGTTACACTTGATAGAGGCATTGAATTGTTCAATGAAGTTTACGACAGAATAAAAAATAATCCCGATAAAATTTTTCCGGGAGAAGAGGCGTTCAAACTTTATGATACTTACGGCTTCCCTGTTGACTTGACTCAAGTAATGGCGCGCGAGCAGGGATTTGAAGTTGAGATGAATGTCTTCAATCTTGAAATGGAGAAGCAAAAGGAAAGAGCGCGAAGCGCAAGAAAAGAGCATGTGCATTTAGTTGAAGAAGGTCTTACCATAGATACTGATGTTATTTATGACCCTTACGATGTAGATGAAAAAGGCGTGAGCACATCTATGATTGTTTTAAAGAACAATGAAAATAAAATCGGAGTGCTGAATGAAAATCCTTTCTACTCCGAGGCAGGCGGACAGATAAGCGATACGGGTGAATTAATTTCCGGCAGCGGATTAAAAATAAAAGTAATTGATTCAAAAAAGAATTTTGTTCTGCTTGAAAATGCAGATGATTCTTTACTTGACAAAGAGTTTCAAGTAACTGCAAAGTTAGATTTCAACCGCCGTCAGGCAATTGAACGCAACCACTCCGCTACTCACATTATGCACGAATCTTTAAAGCGCGTGCTTGGCAATACAGTAAAACAGATGGGCTCGCTTGTAAGCGATGAATACCTGCGTTTTGATTTTCCGCATTTTCAGAAAGTGGAAGCTGCGCAGATAAAAGATATTGAAGATATGGTTAAAGGAAAAATTAATGAGAACATTGCTGTTAATACTTTGATTGATATTCCTATTGAAGAAGCGAATAAAATTCCGAACGTAAAAAAATTATTCGGTGAAAAATACGGCGATAAAGTTCGTGTTGTTCAGATTGACCCAAACTTCAGTGTTGAGTTCTGCGGAGGAACGCACGTGAAAGTTACCAATGAAATCGGCTTGTTTAAAATCGTAAAAGAGGAAAGTATCTCTTCAGGTGTCCGCAGAATTTTTGCACGGACGGGAGAAGGAATCATTCATTATCTGAATGATAAGATAAAAGATATTGATTTAATTCTTGCAGAGCTTCCGAATAAATATGCCGATAATTTCGGAGACGCAATTTCAAATTTCAAAGGAAACCTCAGAAATGTAGATTTCAAAGATGCCTCGTTAATGAAAGCTCTTCTTGTTCAACAGGAATCTACTCTAAAAAATCTGATTGAAATTAAAGAGGAATATCTGGAAGAGAAGAAAGAGCTTGATAAGCAGATGATGAAGCAGAATCTTGAAAAAGCTTTTGCAACGCTCGATGATATGATTTCCAAAGCGCCTGAAATAAACGGAAGCAAAGTTCTGGTTTCAAAGATTGATACTCATAACAGTGAAGAGTTTAAAGCTATAGGTGAAGAGATGAGAAAAAAATTACGTAACGGAGTTTCGCTGCTTGCCACAATACTTGACGAAAAAATAAATTTAGTCTGCACTGCAAGTGATAACTTAGTCAGTGATAAAAAAATCAGCGCGGGAAATATTATACGCGATGCTGCAAAGCAGCTTGGCGGAGGCGGAGGCGGAAGACCTCAGCTTGCCACTGCCGGAGGAAAAGATATTGATAAGCTGGATTCGGTTCTGGCATCTTCCTCCGATGAAATAAAAAAATTACTTTCTTAATTTTATATGGGATGTAATACAAAAAATAAATTACAAAGAATTTTCCCTACTTCTATTGATATACAACCCAAACTAGAAAATTTAAAGGAGAAAGGAAGAATCAAATTCTTCTTTCACTCTCCACATTCTTCTTTGCCTATTAGAGATATTCATTTAGGTAAAACTGAACCACATATTGAAAAAAATGCTGAAAATTATTGTAGTCGTTGTTATCAAAACGAAACCATCCAGCCATTTTTAATAAGCGATGAAAAATATCTATTTTTATTCACTACTAATAGAGATTCTAAAAGTCCTTATAATAATTATAGATATATTGTAGGTTATTTAGAGAAACAAAATTATAAAAAAATTGAAGAGAACCATTATTCAGTTATAGGAAAAATCAATCTTTATAACTTTAAAGATGCTTTCCCTTTAATAGATATAGTTCTAAAAAAAGACAAAGTGAGAAATTACAGAGTTTTGAAAATTGATACAGATAAGACCACAAAAATATTAGAACATTTTAAGACAAAAACAAATATATATGATAGCTGTTTAGAAGAAATTATTAGATTAAAAAATTTAGTAAAAAATTGAAAGCATTATTACTTAGGGTTGGTATAGATTCAGGTTATGGAAGTTTATCTCCTGTTTTTGAAGATTTTTCTTACGAATATATTCCTATCTATTATAAGAATAAAAAAGAACCTGAAACTAAAGAAAAAAGAACTTACTTCGATATAAAATGTTTTTCAAAAAAAGCGGAAAATAAATCAATCTCTTCTTATGTTCCATTACAAATTCAAAACAAAGTTATTCACCTTGATCCTGAGTTTGATACTTTTACTTATGGTGATCCCACTATGATAAAAAGACTTGCCCTTTTAAAACTAAAAGAAAATGACCTATTAGTTTTTTATCTGGGAGGAGTTCAAATAAATAATCAATCTCAACCGGAAAAAGGAGTGTATATATTTGGTTATTTTACAGTAAGAAAGATCTATGACTGGAACAACTTAAATACCAAAGAGAAAAAAGAATTAACTGAGAAATCCCTATATAATAATGCTCATTTAAGGAGTTCAAAATCTCAACAAAATTTAGTAATTGTTGAAGGCGATCATAAAAAAAGCAAGCAATTGCAACATTGCATCAAAATTTCTTCTATTAATACGAAAGGAAAGAATCCTCCTTATTTAGCTTCAGAAAAAATGAAAAATTTACTAAACATAAGAGATTCTATAGTTAGATCAGTACCTCTATGGATTCAAGATGAACCTTACATATCAAACTTAAAAAAGTTGTTAAATATTTCTTAATCGAATTTTATGAAAGCCATTATACCTGTTGCAGGGTTCGGTACAAGGTTAAGACCTTTTACTTTGACAAGTCCGAAAGTTCTTTTAAACGTTGCGGGCAAACCGATGATATATTTTATTGTTGAGCAGCTCCTCAGCGAAAAAATTGTTGACGAAATTATTTTCATAACCGGGTATCTTGGCGATAAGTTCGAAGACTACATTAAAAAAACTTTTGACGGAAAGTTTAAGTTTTTAGTTCAGGATGTGCCAAAGGGACTCGGACATGCCATTTACTGCGCAAAACCCGGCTTTGATAAAAACGAAGATGCGCTTATTATTCTCGGCGATACCTTGTTCGATGTTGATTTAAAAAAGCTTGTGGATAACTCTAAATCTGTTATTGCAGTAAAGGAAGTCGAAGACCCGCGCAGGTTCGGAGTTGTTGAAACCGATTCATATAGAATAATCACACGCTTTGTTGAAAAACCCGCCTCAAAAGAAGTATCCCCTTCCAATGAAGCAATCACGGGAATTTATTATTTAAAAAATTCCGATAAGCTTTTTGATGCAATTGAACATGTAATTAAAAATGAAATAACCGTTAAAGGCGAATATCAACTTACCGATGCGCTTGAGTATATGCTCTCTTCGCAAAAAGAAGAAATGACAATTTATCCTATAGAAGGATGGCTTGACTGCGGAAAGCCGGAAACAATGCTGGAGACAAACCGGTACCTTCTTGAAAAGATGAATAAGAAGTATGACTTCCCTGGAGTGAAGATAAATTACCCTGTTTTCATAGGAGAAAACGTAAAAATTGAAAACAGCATCATAGGACCTTATGCGACAATTAATGATAACTGTCATATCAAAGACAGCAATATTCAGAACAGTATCATCAATGCTAATACACACATAAATAATTCAGTGCTGCATGAATCATTAGTCGGCGAGCATTGTAAAATTCATAATCAGAGCAAAAAACTTTACCTCGGAGAATATTCCGAGATTTAATCATTACAAATATTTCAATGTCAAACTTTCAGGAATTTTCAGACAAAGCATTTAATACCTTCTTAAACGATAATCCCGTTCATGCATCATCTCTCGGCTTGCATGAGTTCGACGGCAAGTTGAACACTCTCTCATTGGAAGAATTGAGCGGAGACAGAAAAAAATATCAGGATTTATACGACGAGCTTTTAACATATAAAAAAGAAAATTTAGAGGATGAGCAGCAGCTTGAATATGAATTTATAAAATGGATTATAGAATCATTTTTCTTTGACTTCGATGTATTGAAATCGCATGTAACAAATCCTATGTATTACTCAAGTGCGTTAGGCAATATCGGCTCGTACATCAGCCGTGAATATGCTCCGTTTGAAGACAGGGTACGTTCAATAATAAAGCTAATTGAAGGAGTTCCTGTGGTTTACGAAAATGCGCAGAAGAATCTGAATCCTGTATGCGCCGCGCTTCACTGTAAGTATGCAAAGCTTTTCGCTGAGGGATATGTAAAGTTTTTGCGTGAAGACCTTCCCGCTGAACTGGAAAGAAGAGAAGTAAGTGATGAATTAAAGAATGAGTACAATGAAGCATTTCCGAAAGCTGCAAATGCAATAGAAGAATATATGAGATTTATAGAGGAGAAACTTGTTCCTACTGCCGATGACAGCTACAGACTTGGCGCAGAAGTTTTTGAAAAAATGCTGAGCGTGAAAGAGCATATTAATCTGCCAATTGAAAAGATAAAAAAGCTTGGCGAAATGGAATTGCACAGGCTGTTAAATGAATACAATGAACTTGTGAACGTAAAACATCCCGGACTTGACCCGTACGTTCTGGAAGAAGATCACCCTGCAGCACATACACTTGTGCAGGATACAAAAGATACGCTGAATGATTTGATAGAATTTATAAAAGAAAAAGATATAATTGACTTCCCGGAAAAAATGAACTGCATAGTAACTGAAATGCCGAAGTATATGGGATTCGGGTTTGCAGCAATGGATACTGCAGGACCTTTTGAAAAAACGGACGAGTCATATTATTATGTAAATCTTCCCGATGAATCGCTTGACGATAAAAAAAGAAATGAATGGATGACACTGTTCAACTTCCCCACCCTAAAAATGATTTCAATACACGAGGCATTCCCCGGGCATTATACGCACTTCTTATACTCTAACCAATATGCAAACCGCTTTGCAAAAATTTCTATGAGCTATACATATGTGGAAGGCTGGGCGCATTACACGGAAGAAATGATGGCAGATATGGGCTACGATGATTTTGACCCTAAGATGAAGCTGGCTCAGTTGATTGAAGCTTTGATAAGATGCTGCCGGTATTTAGTTGCGGTAGGGCTGCATTCTGAAAAGATGTCAATTGAAGAAGCTGTTCAATTTTTCATGAAAAATGCTTTTATGCCTGAAACAACTGCAAGACAGGAAGCCGAACGCGGAGCTTTTGATCCCGGATATTTAAGCTATACGCTCGGTAAAATTTACCTGAAGAAATTGAAGCAGATATTTTTTGAAAAGCATAGCGGGAAATACGGGATGAAGGAATTCCATAAGCGCATTGTATCTCTCGGCTGCCCGACATACAAAATGGCTGAGAAGTATATTCTTCAATAATTTTTTTTATGACAACATTAAAAATTCTATCGCAGCTATACAATAGGATTTTTCTTATCACACGACAAAAATTTTTCTTAAAAAATTGAATTTAACCGCAAAGATGCAAAGTTTTTGCAAAGCACGCAAAAAATATAAAATATTTTTCCTAAATATCCCAAACATAAAACTAATTGCGCTTTAATGTCTGTTTTGGCTGAACAATTTCGAGTTTGAGAAATCATATTTTGAGTTCGTTTTTTGAGATCTTTGCAAACATTGCTGTCACATTTTGCGTTCT
>JAFDZO010000023.1:0-78535 GCA_018266845.1 Bacteroidota bacterium
GTAATTGTAAAATCTTGGTTCTCATTCCCAAACTCTGTTTGGGAATGCATTGTTTGCGAAACTCTGTTTCGCACTGAAACGGAGTTTCACGCCTTATTTCCGTCCGAAACAGGACTTTGGGACGGAATAGAGGATATTGTTTTAATTGGGTTAATTTAGAACTTAACAGCCTTGCCCTAACCCCTCCTCGAAAGAGGAGGGGGAACATTTGTATTACTTAATTAAAATCATTTTTTTTGTTTCTGAAAAATTTTCAGTTGTCATTTTGTAATAATATACTCCGCTGGGGAGCGATGCTCCGTTGAAATCAATTTTGTATTCTCCGGCAGATAATTTTTCGTTTACTAATTCCGATATTTCTCTTCCGTTGATGTCATAAATTTTTACTGTAACAAATCCGGCAACCGGTAACTGAAAACCGATAACTGTATTAGGGTTGAACGGGTTGGGATAGTTTTGCTTTAGAGAAAATTTATCGGGCAATGAATTTCCGCTCGGAGTTATGTTTACAGGTTGGGAGTATTTTATGGTAAGGGATTGTTCGTATTGAATTGTGCCATCGTAAAATCCTTCCATGATTATTGAGTTATCATTCGTGACCGATATATAATAAGGCATCATAAATAAATTGATATAATTATTATTCAACGTTGTTCTTAAAAGATTTCCTTGTGAAGATAGTTTTATTATACCATATGTATTCCCGTTTTGATAATTGGTCGGAAGAATTAAGCCGCAAGCATAAAAATTTCCAGAGCTATCCATTGCAATATCTGTAAGCATACTATTGCTTGGCAGAGTGCTGTTAAGTTTGAAGCTCCAGATAGAATCTCCTGTTTGTGAATTTAATTTTGATACTAAAAATGTGTGAGTCTGAGCTGTTATAGGTGCGCAGCCTGCATAAATGATATTATCATCGCGAGTAAGCAATATTTTTGGTTCAATGGAATTGCCATTGAAAGAACCCGGATTTGAGCCATATAATAATTTCGTCCATTTTAATTCTCCGTTAATATTAAATTTGCTCATTCTTTCTGCATTGGCAGCTATAATTGATGAGTCCTTTCCTATCTTACTGCATAAAAAGTAGGGACTTTTACTAGTCCATTGTACATTGCTGCCAGTATCCACTAAGGAAATGTATGTACTATCACTGCTGGTGTAGTATAAAATATAGATTTTGGTGTCGGAAAGTATTTTGAAATCATATATAAATACAGGTGTACCATTATGTGAAACTTTTATTGAATCTGTTTTTAAACCTGAAGAAGAAATTTTAAAAATTTTGTTTTCATAGTTGGAATTGAAATCTGTATTTTTTATGGAAACATAAATAAAGCCGCTGGAAGAAATTTCCAGTTTACTATCGAAAAAATTTATGGCATTACCGAGATTAGTTTTCCATAAAATATCTCCATTTCTATTTGCTTTTACTACATATGTTAGTATTATATTATTTAATGTGTCGGCTGTTTGACAAAGTGCTAAAAGATTATTTTCATTATCCATCTTTAAACATCTGGCATCTTCCTGCCAGCAAGGGACAGCTCCAAAATTTCTTATCCAAATAGTTTCACCATTTTTATTTAGTTTATGAAGAACAGGGTCTATACAATCGGTTCTTGCATCACCGAAATTTACAACGTTATCTAAAAGGTAAACATTGCTGCTGTCATCCAGAACCATACCCCTTGGATTTCCTCCCGAATAAAGCGGAAGACCCATCTGGCTCCTCCATTGCGGCACCAACTGCGCAAAAGAGGGAAGTGAAACGAGAAGTAATATTGTTATAATTATTTTTTTCATATAAGTTTTGTTTAGACCGCCCCTTCTATTTCTCCCGATATATCGGGACAAGCTCTCATTCTAAAAGAGGGAGAGTAGAAGTGTATCATTTCACCAAAATCATTTTTCTTGTTTCCGAAAAATTTTCAGTTGTCATTTTGTAGTAATACACTCCGCTGGGAAGTGATGCCCCGTTGAAATCAATTTTGTATTCTCCGGCGGATAATTTTTCGTTTACAAGTTCAGATACTTCTCTTCCATTGATGTCATAAACTTTTAAACTCACAAAACTATTTATAGGTAATTGAAAACTGATAACAGTATTTGGGTTGAACGGATTGGGGTAGTTTTGATGTAAATAAAATTTATCGGGAAGAGAGGAAGAGCTTTGCGGCACAAAAACATTACCTCCATTGGTAGTTTTTAAAATTAATCCCGATGTTCCAACAGCCCAGCCTGTATTTTCGTTAATAAAATCAATGGAACTGATTGACGCATTCACCGGAGTAAGCTGATTTTTCCATGTTAAGCCGCCATCAGTAGTTTTGCGCACGTTCTCAGCCCATCCTGTTAACGCGTTTACAAATTTGATGTAAAAAGCAGAGACGCTTTCAATGTAAGTCCAGTTATTTCCGCCATTAGTAGTTTTCATTAATCCGTTTCCCGAACCCACAAATCCTGTAAGTTCATTAATAAAAGAAATGGAATTATTGGAATAACTTTCATTGCCTTGCTGGAACCAGTTCTGCCCTCCGTCAGTGGTTTTTGAAATAAAATACCCCCCCGTAATCCAGCCGGTTGAAGTATTTGCAAAGTGCATATCATTGACAACTAAATTTCCCGAAGAAAAACTAATCAGCCAGTTGTTTCCTCCGTTGGTAGTCTTGAATACTTTCCCGCGGTTATCTGCGGTGTATCCTGTATTTTCATTTAGGAATAGAATTTTTACAATGTTTCCGTTTTGGCTGTCAATGGTTTCAGTTATCCAGTTATTTCCGCCGTTTGTTGTTTTCTTTAGAAGCGAACCGTTGCAGCCAATCCACCCTGTGTTTTCGTTGAGAAAGAAGAATGAATAAATTTTAGAGGTTGTCTGAGTTGTGATGTTAAACCAATTGATTCCTCCGTTAGTTGATTTTAGCAGAGTGCCATTTGCGCCGGAAGTCCATCCTGTTTGCGGGTTGAGAAATTTTACAGCGGTTAAATCATTGCGCGTAACGAAAGTTTGAAGCGTCCTCCACGAAAATGGAGGAGCTGTAGTTTTATAAATTGCTCCCTGATGAGAACAAAGGAAACCCGTGCTTCCTGAAAAGCTGATACTCATCATGCTATCAGAGTTCGCGGAAATATCAGCCGTAGCCCAATAGCTTCCGCCGTCTGTAGTAATGACAAAGTAGCCGTTATTGGCAAGCGCAAAGCCCGTCAGTTCGTTTTTGAAAAACACTTTGTTGTAACCTCCAATGCCTGCGCTTGCAGAAATACTCCAGTTTGCCCCGCCGTCAGTGGTTTTCCAGACTAACGATCCGGCAGCATAACCTGTCATTTCGTTGATAAAACACCCCTTGTTCGAGCCGTTGAAAGGAGTGGGAATGAAGCTCCAGTTTACGCCGCAATTTGTAGTCTTTAATATGTGCAGGCTGCTTTTTGTAAAAATAAATCCCGTGTTGGAATTTATAAAAGAGATACCCGTGTAATTGTTTACTTCGGGTTTTTGAGTAGTCCATGTAACGGCGCCGTCAGTTGTTTTGAAAATTCTTCCTGAATCGGAGACGGCAAAACCTGTAGTGCCATTTAAAAAGCACATATCTTTAAAATTGGCAGAAATGCCGGACGAGTTAACCTCCAGCCAGTTAGTTCCGCCGTTTAGAGTCAATAAAATGCTGCCCTGCTCACCGCATACAAAACCGTATTGCGTGTTTATCATAGAAATTGCATTTAAGGTGAGGGGGCTAAGCTGAATATTCCAGCTTGATCCGCCGTCAGTGGTTTTTAAAATTTTATTGCCCACTACCCAGCCTGTCAAATCATTTACAAAATATGTATCGTTACAAATAGCCGCAGGGAGGGGAATTGTAGGGCTGACGTACTGCCAGCCTGACTGCGCCGAAGCGCCGATAAATAAGAACTGAAGGAAAAGCAAAAGTATATAAAATTTTTTCATGAGAATTATTTGCGTTAAGTTACGGGAGATTAATCAAATTTCCAAAGATTTTTTTAGCCGAAAATCCTAAAAATAAATTGCTGAAAATGGAGGAGGTTAAGAGGAGATATAGCTTTTTTGAAAATAGTGCTGAATATTGCCTAACAGGTTTTTAATCCTGAAAGGTTCAAACTTTATTTCACCAAAATCATTTTTTTTGTTTCCGAAAAATTCTCTGTAGTCATTTTGTAATAATACACTCCGCTGGGGAGCGATGCGCCGTTAAAATCAATTTTGTATTCTCCGGCGGATAATTTTTCGTTTACAAGTTCAGATACTTCTCTTCCGTTAATGTCATAAACTCTTAAACTTACAGAACTATTTATAGGTAATTGAAAACTGATAACAGTATTTGGGTTGAACGGGTTGGGGTAGTTTTGATGTAATGAAAAGTAATTAGATACCGCAGAAGAACTTGTAGTAATTCCAATCACCTCGGCGAGGCTTCTTTTGATTAAGCCACTGTTACCAATAGAAGCAAAAATGTATTCTGAGTTGCTCCAAATTGAGTTTACTAAGCGACCTGACTGCTGTGTATAAATTTGTACCCATGAATTTCCTAAATCGGATGATTTATAAATTCTTGAATTAGAGCATGCAAATAAAAAATTGTTAAATGAAATTATTTTGTTAAAAGGTGCTTGTGTCTGCTCCTCAAATATTCTTACCCAGTTAATTGTGTTTAAGCTAGTTTTGTAAATACCTGAATTAGATGCTGAAAATAAATAACCTCCTGCAGCGGCGGTGCTGTTTGAATTCAAAGGGGTCAAGCCGTTATTTATCGGAGTAAGCTGATATGATGATGAGCATAAGTAAACTCCATTATTTTGAGTGCTGATAAAAAAATCTTGTCCGTATTTACTCATGTCCATAAGTTTGGAAGGTAAAGAATATGAATACATGTTTGCAGTGTTATCATCACGATATACATTCAAATATGTATCGCTTAGAAAGATTATATCCTGATTGTTAAACTCCCCTATATAAGTTCCGTGAGCAGAAGCCTCCAATCCGTTAAGCCAGTTTACGCCAGCGTTAGACGTGCGTAATATTGTGTTATAAATATTATTAACAGGAATAAAAATTTTGCTTTGGTTTTTTTTTATAATAGAGTTAGCAGGATAATATCCGTTATTTACATAGCCGTCAAAATACAGCAGCCACTGCCCTCAATTATCAAGTGTTTTGTAAATTTTTCCAAGGAGTGTGCAGTACATCTCGTTGCCGTAAAAGTTTATTCTGTCGAATACTGTGTTTACTATATTGGAATTTCTGCTGCTCCAATTTGCTCCGCCGTCAGATGAATACATAATTCCTGTAACATTTGCCATAATAATATCACTGCCTAAGATGAGGGCATTATAAGCAGGGTACTCCGTGTTAGCTAATGCAGTTGTTGTTTGAGAAAAATTTGCGCCATTATTAGTGCTCTTATAAATGTAATTTTTATAAGTGCAGTAAAGATTCACCGAGTCAGAAAAAATTGTAAGCGGATAAAAGGTGGACGAGTATGGTTTTTTCATCGTGTACCACTTTGATGAATCTATATGGCATTTGTAAACACTGTCGAAATTTAAAGCATATATATAATTATCTTTGAAGGTATAATCCGAAAAATATGTCGGTCCTAACTTTACCCAATTATTTCCTTCATTGGTTGATTTGTATAGATCGGCATTAACTCCGACAAACAATATATTTTTGTATTTCCTTATTTCCACTGAAAAAGGAGAATTGAGGTTGGATGATTTATCAATCCATTGATTTTCTTCAAGAAGATAAATCCCAATATACGTCCCAATGATTAACTTCCCGTTAATTGATTCAACACAATTCACGAATGGAGTAAACAAGGGGGGACCGTAAGGAGCCCAGTTATTTCCTCTGTCTGTCGAACTAAATATTCCCGCGCCGTAACACGCTGCGAAAAGAGTAGTTCCGATTTCCGTTACATCATAAACAGTAATTTTTGGGAAGCCGGTATTACATTCTTCCCAGCTTTCTCCTTTATCTGATGAGCGGAAAAGTCCGTTTTGTTTTGTAACTGCAAATAAGTATTGAGAAGTTTTTTTTACTTTATATACCTGTCCTCCAGAAATGCCCGCTACTTTTGTCCATTGCGCAAAAGAGGGGAGGGTGGCAAGCAGCAGTATTATTAAAATTATTTTTTTCATAATTTGTTTCATCAATATTATAAATTTTTACATTCGAGGCAAAGATTATTTAACGTGAAATTAGCCTTTTCTAAACTCTTGATATACCTTTACTTACGCACAATTCTAGTACTCTTTGATAAATGACTGTTATACCCTTTCTATGGTTTGAATTTCCCACTTTATTTCACTATTTTTACAGTTCACAAAATCTAAATTAGAAAGAGGTAATTTCTTTGTTCAAAGTCGTTCTTCAGGAAGGTGAATCTATTGATAAAGCTCTTAAAAGATTCAAGAAAAAATACGAGAAGTCAGGAATTTTAAAAGAATTCAGACGCAGAATGTTTTTCACAAAACCTTCAGTTGAAAAGAAAATGGATTTAGAACGCGCTATTAGGAAAAATAAAAGAATAATAGCGGAAGAAAATAATTAATTTTATATTCTTAAAGATTAATTCAATTTTACCCGCCATTACGTTTTTCGTAGTAGCGGGTTTTTTGTTTTTGGTATTTTATCTACACCCACCGTCTCGCTTCGCTAGACACCTCCCTCAAGGGAGGAATTATTCTCCCCTTGAGGGGAGTGTTCCGACAGAGTCGGAACGTGGGGTGTTTTGCAGGACTCTTTCCCAAACTCTGTTTGGGAAAGCATATACCGCGAAACTCCGTTTCGCAGTGAAACAGAGTTTCACTTAATAGTTCCGTCCCAAACAGGAGTTTGGGACGGAGAACCAAGATATTTTTAACAAACATTTTTTTAGAACCGGGGCGAAAAATTTTGGAAGTCAATAAAAAAGCAAAAATAAAACCGTATATAAAAAAGAGCGAGATAAAAAAACGCATTAAAGAACTCGCCAAACGAATCAATAAAGATTACAGGCACAAGAAGCCGATTTTTATAGGCATTCTCAACGGCTCATTTATTTTTATTGCAGATTTAATCAGGGAAATTGAAGTCGAGTGCGAAGTGGACTTCCTCAAGCTCTCCAGCTACGGAGACAGTAAGATTTCTTCGGGAGAGGTAACTCTGCTGAAAGACCTTAACTGCAAAGTAGAGGGCGAAGATATTATTGTCGTAGAAGATATTGTTGATACAGGGCTATCTGTAAAATTTATCCGCGATTTGATTATGACAAAGAAACCAAAATCATTAAAATTCGTTACACTACTATACAAGAAGGATATTGCCAAGCTGGATTTTCCTGTTGACTATATCGGCTTTAAAATTAAGAACGATTTTGTTATCGGTTACGGTCTTGATTACGCTCAGAAGTATAGGAATTTAAATGGCATTTTTGTGTTGTAGTAAAAGAACTAAATTTTAATAACAAATTTTTTAAATGGATAATAATAAAAAGAAAAAACAGAACAACGATGATTTTAATTGGACCCGGATTTTCAGAATTGTTCTCGGATGGAGCGCAATATTAATTGGGTTCTTTCTGATAATGATTTATACGAAAGGCTCTGAGGGAAAATATTCAGATGTTTCGTTTGATGAATATCAAAGATTGCTGCGTGATAAAAAAATCGAAAGCGCAGTAATAAAAAAGAGCGACAACAATTATGAGTTCCTCGGCAAGCTGAAAGGCAATGAGCCGGTGAACATTAATGGAAGAACTTTCACCACGGATAAAATCACAGTATTCCTGCCATATACAAATGTAGATGACGCTTTTATAAAATCTCTTAACGAAGCCGGTGTAAAATTCTCAGTTGAAAAAGATGACGGCGGATGGATGGGACCTCTTCTCGGAGCGATTCCATGGATACTTATAATCATATTCTGGATTTTAATAATGCGCAGAATGCAGTCCGGCGGTGCAGGCGGCTCGAGAAATATTTTCTCATTCGGAAAATCAAAAGCAAAGATGCTGAACGAGTCTGCAACGAAAGTTACATTCAGCGATGTAGCAGGAGCAGATGAAGCAAAGCAGGAGCTTTCAGAAATTATAGATTTTTTAAAATCACCGGGCAAGTTTCAGAAGCTCGGCGGTAAAATTCCGAGAGGCGTTCTTCTTTTAGGACCTCCCGGAACAGGAAAAACTTTGCTTGCGCGCGCAGTTGCGGGCGAGGCAGGCGTTCCTTTCTTTTCAATCTCAGGTGCAGACTTCGTTGAGATGTTTGTCGGTGTCGGCGCATCGAGAGTAAGAGATTTGTTCGAGCAGGGAAAGAAACACGCTCCCTGTATAATTTTCATAGATGAAATTGATGCAGTAGGCCGCCACAGAGGCGCAGGTTTAGGCGGCGGACACGATGAAAGAGAGCAGACATTAAATCAGCTGCTTATCGAAATGGACGGCTTCGAACAGAACAACGGTGTTATAGTAATTGCATCAACAAACAGACCTGACATTCTTGACCCGGCTTTATTAAGACCGGGAAGATTTGACAGACAGGTTGTTGTAGATAGACCTGACGTAAAGGGACGAGAAGGAATTTTAAAAGTTCATACAAGAAAAATTCCGCTTTCAAAAGATGTTAAGATTGAAACAATTGCAAAGGGAACTCCGGGATTTTCAGGCGCAGACCTTGCAAACTTAGTGAACGAAGCAGCGCTTCTCGCTGCAAGAAATAACAAAGATGTTGTAAGCATGCGCGAGCTTGAAGATGCTAAGGATAAAGTAATGATGGGAACGGAAAGAAAGAGCATGATAATTTCCGAGAGGGAAAAGCTGACAACTTCTTATCACGAGTGCGGACACGTTCTGGTTGCGAAGATGATTCCCGAAGCAGACCCTGTACATAAAGTAACAATTATTCCGAGAGGAAGAGCGCTTGGCGTAACAACTTATCTTCCTATGGATGAAAAGCACAGCTACTCTAAGGAGCATCTGGAAGCAATGATTGCATACGCCATGGGCGGCAGAGCAGCGGAGAAGATTGTATTCAACGAGCTTACCACAGGCGCAAGCAATGACATCGAGCGCGCAACAGGCATGGCAAGAAGAATGGTATGTGAATTTGGTATGAGCGAAAAGCTCGGACCGGTTGCATACGGACAAAAGCAGGAAGAAATTTTCTTAGGAAGAGAAATAAATCAGCACAGAGATTACAGTGAGACAACGCAGATATTGATTGATGATGAAATAAAGAGAACCGTTACGGCAGGAATGAGCAAAGCTGAAAAAATTCTCCGCGATAATATTGAAGTGCTTCATAAGATGTCGCATATTCTTCTCGAGAGGGAAATTCTTGATGCAGAAGAGATAGATAAAATTATGAGAGGCGAAGAGCTTCCTCCTGTAGTGAAGGAAACTACAACTCTTGTTCCCGATAAAAATATAGAGACAAAGAAAGAAAAGAAAATGAAGGATGACCCGGGGTTTTCGGGTAATGTAGCGCTTGCTAATTAAGAATGACAATTGAGAATGACAATTGAGAATATAAAAAATATTGACACCAATAAAATTGCTGTTGAAGGGGAAAAAATATATGAGAAGATAAAATCTCAGTATGAACCTCAGTTTAATGGCAAGTTTTTAGCTATTGATACAGATACAGAGAAGGTGTATTTAGGTGAAACAAGTTTGCAGGCATCACAAATAGCGCGCAAAGATAAAAAGGAAACAATTTTTTATATTAAAAAAATCGGGTTTGAAGTAACATTGGAGTATCCCGGCTTTTCAAGCCTATACTTGAAGAGCAGCAGATGATTAAAGGTTTTTTCCGTGATAATATTGCTTTTATAAATTTAAATTTATCATGGGGGACAACAACCCTTGAAGAAACTTTTTTAATTGATACGGGATTTGCAGGAGGATTAATGATAACTCCGCTTCTTGCAGCTCAATTAGCATTGGATATAACTGAAACGAAGACAGCCAGATTAGCAGATAACTCAATTGTAAACATGATGGCAGCTTCTGTTGTTGTTAATTTAAATGAAGAATTTAATTTAGTGGAAGTATTAATTTCAAGTGGTTTGCCAATTGTAGGAATGGATTTCTTTATGATGTTCGGTTATAAAATAATTATTGATTGTAAGTTAAGAACTATTACTTTAGAAAAATAATTTTTCAAAAGATGTTTCAAGCGGTTCCGTAAAATAATTTTTTCGGAATCGCTTTTTTTATGCCTGAACCCCCTCCTTTTTTTAAGGAGGGGGCAGGGGGTGGTAATGGAATCAGGAAAAAAGCTCGACATAAAAAATGAGATTCTAAGAAAGTGCATTCACGTCGGATACTCTGCTGTTCCGTTCCTATATCTTTTTACAAACAAGCAGGTAATAATTCCGGTTGTGATTGCGCTAAGTGTGTTTATGATTGCAGTTGATTTGGGAAGAATAAAATTTCAATGGCTGCAAAATTTTTATATGATGACGTTGGGGAAAATTCTGCGAAGTCATGAAACAGATAATTCGAAATCACTATTTACGGGCGGTACATACATTGTTCTTTCATCGCTGTTTTGTTTTTTAATTTTTTCGAAAAATGTTGCCATCAGCGCAATGTTTATTACAACTTTCGGCGATACTTCTGCTGCTCTTTACGGGAAATATTTCGGCAAAATAAAGATGTTCGGCAAAACGCTCGAGGGAAGTTTAGTTTTTTTTATTACCGGCTGCGTGATATTATATTTTATGGGATTGCTTAGCGGAGTGTTTTTAATCCCTGCTCTTGTTGCTCTAACAATTACAACTGTGCTTGAACTCTTACCGATTCCAATTGACGATAATATTACAATTCCGGTTTCGTTTTGTCTCGTGTTTTTAGGAATGAGTGTGTTTACAGGAGCGGGATGCGGGTGTTAACAAATAGTGAGATGGTGAAATAATGAAATAGTGTTTTAATTTAATTAACAAAATCATTTTAATCATTAAGAATCAGTGTAATCAGTGATTCAAAATCTTAATTCATAAATATAAAATATGTCTTTACGCTGTGGTATAGTAGGACTTCCGAATGTAGGGAAGTCAACTTTGTTTAACGCTTTAACTTCTTCACAAAATGCTGAGGCGGCGAATTATCCTTTTTGTACAATCGATCCGAACGTCGGAACAGTTATTGTTCCCGATGAGAGAATTGAAATACTTCAGGGGCTTTATAATCCTAAGAAAACGATTCCTTCTACAATTGAGTTTGTAGATATTGCCGGACTTGTAAAAGGCGCGTCAAAGGGTGAGGGACTTGGCAATCAGTTCTTATCTCACATCAGAGAAGTTGATGCAATCATTCATATAGTAAGATGCTTTGAAGATGAAAATGTTATTCACGTAGAGGGTAAAGTAAATCCTGCCGATGATATTGAAGTGATAGAAACCGAATTAATCTTAAAAGATTTAGAGACAACTGAAAAGGGAATTGAAAGAACTTCAAAGGGCTTGAAGTCAGGCGATAAAAAAATAAAAGCAGCAGTAGAAGTTCTTGAAAAATTAAAAGCGCATTTATCCGGCGGAAGACTTGCGAAATATTTTACAAATGAATTGACCGACACCGACGATAAAATCACTATCCGCGATTTGCATCTGCTTACCGATAAACCGTTCCTATATGTTGCAAATGTAGATGATGCCAGCGCGGGCGGGAATAAGTATTCCGATATTGTGAAAGAGATTGCCGCTAAAGAAGGCGCAAATTTTATGACGCTTTCGGTTCAGATAGAATCGGAAATTTCACAGCTTGAAACAAAAGAAGAGAAGAAAGAATTTTTGAAAGAGCTGGGACTTGAAGCATCGGGATTAGACAGACTTATCCGTGAGGCATACTCGCTTTTAAACCTCATAACATATTTTACGGCAGGGGAGAAAGAGCTGCACTTATGGACTATCCATAAAGGCACAAAAGCTCCTCAGGCAGCGGGAGAAATTCACACCGACTTTGAAAAGGGCTTTATCCGCGCAGAAATTATTAAATACAAAGATATTGTTGAACATAAAACTGAAGCAGCAATAAAAGAAAAAGGTCTGCTTCACACTGAAGGAAAAGATTATGTGTTTGAGGATGGAGACATTGCGAATTTCAGGTTCAATGTCTGATTTCGTTTTTCGTTGCTAGTTGCTTGTTGTCAGTAAAATTTTAACTCCTTTGAGAATTTTCTTGAAGGGGTATATAATTTTTATAACTACAGTAATTAAAATACTTAGCAGGCTATTTTTTTGTCTTTACGAATATGTAATTTTCTGGTGAAATATCAATTGTTATATCTTCATCTGCTAAATGAAATTTTTTTATATGGCTTGTAGCTTTTGTAGCGTTCTCCATTCCAAAGAGTGTCCAAGTTGCTCTTACCGTACCCTTTGGCTTTATTTTAGTTTGATCAATTCCGCTGTGTGTATTTCCTTTATAGCCTCTTACAGGTTCATTAAAATTATCAAAGCACTCACTTGCAATTGTATAGCCGTCAATTACTTTATTTGAATTATTTCTTATCACAACGCTAAGCTCGGGATTATCAATTATATTATATGTAATTTTTGAACTTTCAATAGTCAGTGCCTGCTCCAATTTTTTATTTTCTGATTTTAGGGTTTCAATAGAATCTATTTTTTCTAATAAAAACTTAGCTTTGTTGAAATCGGAATCTGTTGATGGAATTTGCTCTAAAATTGATTTAGATTTTTCATAGGACTTAGATTGAAATAAGTTGTTAGCCTTTTCAAACTGAGAGGAATCTTTAGCTTCTTCTTTTTTTGTAGAAGTAGATTTATTATCTTTATGAGAACAACCTGCGCAAAAAATAAGAAAGATAAAAAGTAAAATTGATTTTGCCATAATTTAAGAATTTACACCTAAATTTTCTAATAAAAATATTAAATAACAAGGATAAATATATTTACTTGAATTAGTTTTGTTAATACTTAACTGCGGGTTAATTTTGGCCACTTTAATCCACGACCAACATCTTCAACCCGTTCAGGGCAAAAGCCGTCAGCATAGGCAAGCGAAAACCATTCTCTATAAAAAATAAAACTTCCTTGAGAATTTTCTTGAAGAAGTTTTTTCTTCTCAGAAAAGTTCAAAAAAATCTTTTGGCTGAAGAATTAAACAGTTATTAATTCTTACTCCATATAAATCTTTAAAATCTTTTGTATTGCCGGTTATAAAATAATCCATTTTATTTTTTGATGGAAGTATTCAATATAATATTATCTCCGGCAGGCAGATTGTAAGGTTTAATTTCATTTAAAATTTCATCATCATCTTTCAAAATATTGAAGTTTTCTAATATTTTTTGAAGAAACATTAAGCTTGAAGGAATTTTCTTTTCAACATTTTTGTGCACTTCGTTTTTGACGTAATGTGAAATGTATCAATCAAAAAAATTTTGGTCGTGTAAATCTATAAAGAGACTGAATCTGCTGTCGGGTGAGTTTTTTGTGTAAACTATGGGGAATAAAATATTGCTGTCTATGAAGATTTTTTGTTACTCCATTTATCAAGAATTCGTTGATATTCTTTCTTGCTAATCTTGTTTTCTTCTATCAGATCTTTTATGAATTTATCATCAAAAATCCTGTAGGATTTTTCTTTGGAAATCTTAGTGTTAGATTTTACTCTTCGTGATTTGTTTTCCGTTTGCGTTTTCATAGTAAAATATATTCAATTTCTGAATCAAAAGAAAGAAAATTTAGTAATCTTTAGTAAGCAATTACTAACAACTAATAACTAAATCAATTAACGAGCAACGACCAACGCTAACTCACTCCCATAGCCTTCAATCCGTTCACAACAATAACTGTCAGCACATAAGCAAGCGAAGTAAAAACCACAATCTGAAGAATAGGGATTTTCCAGCCACCCGTTTCTTTTTTTGAAATTGCGATTGTGGATAGGCACTGCATTGCAAATACAAAAAATATCACAAGCCCTATTGTTGTGGAAGTGGTAAATAATTTTTGCCCTGTATCATCCGACTTAGCTTCTTCCATTGCCGTGAGGAGACTGTTGTGATTTGTCTCATCATCATCGGTAACCTTAAAAATAAGCGCTAAGGAGCTGACGAACACTTCACGCGCTGCGAAAGTAGCAACAAGAGAAACACCTATACGCCAGTCCATTCCCATCGGCTTCATAACGGGTTCGATAAACTTACCCATCATAGCAGCATATGAGCCTGAAAGGCGCTCGGAGTTTTTAAGAGAATTTACTTCCTCAGCCGGTAACTTATCCGAGTCCGGAATGTTCGGATTGTAATTCGGGAAAGTTGTCAGCGCCCATAGCGCAAAAGACAGAATTAAAATCACAGGTCCCGCTTTTTTGATGTACTCTTTTGCGTTTTTGTATGCGTTCCTCAGATTAACCGTTAACTTTGGTTTCCTGTACGCGGGAAGCTCTATAATGAAAGATGAATCTTCCTTTTCTTTTACGATTCTATCGCGGAATTTGTTTACGATAGCAGCTACAACAAGAGAGCTTGCGATGCTGAAAAGATAAATCAGAGTAAAAAATATTCCGCCGAGATACGGCTTATCTTTTGGTGTGAGAAATGCCACAAGCAAAGCGTAAACCGGGATACGCGCCGAGCATGACATAAGGGGAAGAATAAAAATTGTAAGAAATCTTTCCTTCTTATTTGCGATTGTGCGCGCTGCCATTGCTGCGGGAATGGCGCATGCAAACCCCGAAAGCATGGGAACAAACGAGCGTCCGTTCAGCCCTATCAATGAAAGCGGCTTATCAACAAGCATTGCGCCGCGCGCAAGGTAGCCGGAGTCTTCCAGCATTTCGAGTATTAAAAATAAAATTAATATTTGCGGGAGGAAAACAAGCACAGAGCCAAGCCCGGGAATAAGTCCGCCGGAAATTAAATCGGAGAATAAATTATCGCCTAATAGTCCGCTTGAAAAATCGGAGAGGTTTTCAAATCCTCCGTTTATCCAGTCCATCAATGGCTGGGCAATCCAGAATATTGCAGTGAAGGTAAATGACATCACAATGAAAAATATTGCAAGCCCCCAGTATCTGTGAAGAAAAATTTTATCGAGCTTCAATGTCTTTTCATCGGGCTTAACAAAAGGTCTTCTGTTATTAAGAACAACTAAATTTTCATTAAGAGATGCAATATCTATCCTGCCGTTTTTACCCAGCACTTTATCAATGATAACATCGTTCTCTATTTCTTCGATATGCTTGTACGAAAGCAGAAGCTTATCTTTATCTATCTTGAATTTTGCAATGGGAGAAATTTTTTCTTCTTTTGCAAGACCCATTATCTTATCGCGGGTTTTTTCGAGAAGCTCCTTTATCCCATCGCCGTTTCTTCCGTCAAATTTTACTACGCAGCAGCCAAGCACAGAGCTTAGTTTTATTATATCAATATCCTTATTGTTTCTCTTCAAAATATCAATCATGGTAACAACAACTATGAGATTAAAATTGGAATCAATAAGCTGCTTTACGAGATATAAATGCCTTGAGAGCTGGCTGGCATCAACTGTAACAATTACAATATCGGGATTGCCGTACTTCGGATGCTCATACAGTGTATCAACAGAAACTTTTTCATCGGGGGAAGTGGGCACTAAGCTAATAATTCCGGGCGAATCTAATATATCGGCATTTACTTCATGCTTACTTAAAATTTTTGATACGGAATAATTTACAGTCGAGCCGGGATAGTTTACCGTCTTGGATTTCTTCCCGCTGAGATAATTATACAGCGTCGTTTTGCCGGAGTTCGGCGGTCCTACAAGTGTAATGAGCGGAGTATTTGTATCGCTGCTTTTTATATGTGAATGCAATGCGCTTCCTTTTTTCTGATGGCAATTATGGTTCCCCGTATTGCGAAGGCAAGAGGGTCGTTAAAAACTGAACAATTAAGAAGCTCTATTTCCTGCCCTGGCGTAAAGCCGATTTCAAGGATTCGGTGCGCCGAGGGGTGCGAGTTATCCACGTCCTTTATTACAGCGCGCTCGCCTATGCTTAGTTCATCTGCTCTTCTCAATTGTGGTGTAATTTTTCTTTATTAAGACTTTGTATAAATATGAGGCTAAAATTTTTTTATTGATTAATGATGTTTTCCTTCGTTTTTATACTCGCATGCTTTTTCATCTTTGCACTCAGCAAAAACCTGCAAAGTATGGTCAACTAACTTTAGCTCGTTTTTCTTGCATACCTCTTCTTGCAGTTTTCCGATTTTCGGCTCTTCAAACTCCAGTATGCGGTTGCAATGAACGCATATAATATGATAATGCTGATTGCGCCCGAACTTAGTTTCGTACCGTGTGCGCTCGCCCTTGAAATTGTGCTTTGTAAGCAAGTCGCACTCGCTCATTAGGTCAAGCGTTTTGTAAACAGTTGCTCTTGAAACGTTCAGATAATCATTTTTCATTTTGAGATACAGCTCATCTGCGTTGAAGTGTCCTGCCATGTTTAACGCAGAATCAAGAATGAGAAATCTTTCATTCGTAATTCTATGAGCATTTTGCCTCAGGTAATCTATAAAAATTTTTCTTGCGTCTTCTGTTACCAAAGTGTGATTGTTAAATTTATCCGTACTATTAAAATTAGTGCGCGGTTTAGTTTATAATTTCGCTCCTGTGTTTCCCCCTCCTTTATAAGGAGGGAGAAGAGTGTTCAAAATTTTACTGTCGTAAGAATATCAAAGAAACTCATAACTCTTAACTCTTAACTCTTAACTCTTAAAAGCTTTTCAGCGCTTTATATAATGCGTCAAATCCTTCGTCTATTTCCGCCTTATTTATATTTACGGGCGGTCTGAATCTGATTGTTCTACTTCCGCAGGGGAGAACCATTACGCCTGCTTCGAGAGTTTTCTTTATTACTTCGTTCCGGGTTTCAGTATTTTTGCAGCTGAATGCGCACATCAAGCCTTTTCCTCTCGGACTCAATACTAAACCATAAAATGCTTCGTAAAGTTCTTTTATCTTTGCAAGCATATAGTCGCCCATTACTTCGGCATTGTGAACAAGATTATCTTCGTGAATGATTTCAAGTATTCTCTTCGAGCGGACCATATCAACAATGTTTCCTCCCCATGTGGAGTTTATTCTGCTCGGTTCATGGAATACATTGTCTGGAATTTCATCTACTCTATCAGTAACTAATATACCGCAAACCTGCATCTTCTTTCCGAAAGAAATAATATCCGGCTTTACAAAATGCTCGTGCGCCCACCATTTGCCGGTGAGAGCGATTCCTGTCTGGACTTCATCAAGGATGAACATGATTTCGTTTTCATCACAGATTTTTCTAAGCTCTTCAAAAAATTCTTTTCTGAAGTGATGGTCTCCGCCTTCGCCCTGTATAGGCTCAAGGATAATCGCCGCAATATCATCTTTGTTTTTTCTAATCGCTTCGTGAATTTCTGCAATAGCGGTTTTTTCGTTCTCAATTGTACGGGCTAAATTTTCTTCATTAAGCGGATACGTGATATAGGGATTTGTTATTCTGGGCCAATCGAATTTCGGATAATACTTTGTCTTATCTGCCGAGGTATTTGTTAACGACATTGTGTAACCGCTTCTGCCGTGGAATGCCTCTTTGAAGTGAATTACTTTGTGCCCTTTTTCTTCTGTGTATCCTTTTGCAAAGTTCTTTCTGACTTTCCAGTCGAATGCAACCTTTAAAGCATTTTCCACTGCAAGCGCTCCGCCCTCTATGAAAAATGAATACTTGAAATAAGAGGGGACTGCATATTTCCAGAATGTATCAACGAACTCCGCCTGATCCTGTAGGTAAATATCGGATAGCGACGGCTTTGATACCGCTGCTTCGCCAAGCTTCTTTTTGAATTCATCGTTATTGATTTTCGGATGATTCATTCCCAGAGGATTTGAAGCTATGAAAGTGAAGAAATCCAAATATCTTCTTCCGTGTTTCGCATCGTATAAATACGAGCCTTGAGACTTGTGCATATCTAATGTCATATCGAATCCGTCAACAAGCATATACTTTCTTAGTACATCCTGAACATTATTAGCTTCGATGGTAGAGGCAGCACCGAGTCCGTTTGAACCTGCTGATTTTTTTTCCATTACTTCCATTTTATTATCCTCCGTGTTTGAAATTTGTAAAAATCTTTATTGAATATTTCCTATAATATAGAAAGTTTCCTTCTTCTGTTTTAAAAATTTTCTGAAAGCCAAAACATCTTTCGGCGATACTATAAAGACAAGTCCGATGCCTAAGTTAAAAGTTTTCCGCATATCCTTTTCATCAACATTTCCTTTTACCTGTATAATATCAAATATGGCAGGGCGTTCCCAGCTGTCATAATCAATTTTAACTTTAAGGTCTTTCGGCACAACTCTTTTCGTGTTGCCCTCTATTCCTCCTCCCGTGATGTGAGAAATGGATTTTACCTTAAATTTTTTTAAAGAGCTTTGTATTAATTCTAAATATGATCTGTGTGTATTAAGTAATTCTAATCCTAATGTTTTCTTTAGCCCCGAATATCTCTTATTCAGCTTTTGCTTCGTATCGAAAATTTTTCTTACAAGCGAGTATCCGTTTGTGTGCAAGCCGCTTGATGCAATCCCTATCAGCACATCTCCGCGCTTAACATTTTTTTTATTAACGATTTTCGATTTTTCAACAACTCCCGTTATCGAGCCGGCTAAATCAAAATCATCTCCGTGATAAACTCCGGGCATTTCGGCAGTCTCTCCTCCAATCAAAGCGCATCCGTTTGTTTTGCATCCTCTTATTAATCCCTTTACAACTTCCTGAGCAGTTTTGCTTTTCAGTTTGCCTGTTGCATAGTAGTCGAGAAAAAACTGCGGCACTGCTCCGCAGACTGCAATATCGTTCACGCAATGGTTCACAAGGTCTTCACCGATTGTATCGTACTTATTTAAAAGTGCAACGAGCTTAAGTTTAGTGCCAACTCCGTCAACACTGGAAACAAGAACAGGGGATTTGTATTTTTTGAAGTCTATCTGGAAAAAAGAACCGAAGTTGCCGATTCCCTGTGTAACGCCTTTTGTGAACGTGCTTTTTACTAAAGGCGCGATTGCCTTGACGAATTTATCGCCTTCCGTTATGTTGACACCTGAGGACTTGTAACTTGCTTTCACACTGTAAAATACGCAAAATTAGCCTGTTTTTCAATGCAATAACATAGTAAAAAAACTGCGTTTAAAGTGTTTAAAGTGGGTTTTTGAGGAATGAGCGAATTGAGGCAAAAAATTCTATATTTCGGATTGTAATTTTTACGTAACTAAATCCGGTTCCTTTCCGCCTTGCCGGGGATATTTTTAAAGCTATTCAGCGTTATCCATCCGGCTTTTTTAAAGATTATGAGCATCATAATAATTATCGCAACCATCACACCTAAGCTGATGTAAAATCCAGATTCACTGTGCATAAACGGAATGAACTCAAAGTTCATCCCATAAATTCCGGTGATTAAATTCAGCGGCAGAATAATCGTTGCAATGAGCGTAAGCCGCTTCATTATGTTGTTCATGTTGTTGTTGACGATGGAGAGGTATGAGTCAAGCAAGCCCGTAACAATATCGCGGTACGATTCTGCGCTGTCAACAATACGAAGCAGGTGGTCGTAAACATTGCGGTAAAACATTGATTCGTCTTTTGAAATCAAATCGTAAACGCCGCTGTAAAGCTTAAAAAGAATTTCCTTCTGATAAGAAGCAATGCGCTTTATTTTCAGAAGCTCGCGCTTTAGATTGAGAATTTTAATTAGAGTTCTGTTTGAAGATTCCATTCTGAAAATAAAATCTTCTACTTTATCAATTTCATCTTCTACATAATCCATCAGGGGATAGTATTTATCAACAAGCGAATCGAGTATAATGTGCAAAGCGTAGTCAGGACCTTTTTTGAGAATGGTTTCTTTTGTCTGCTCGTTGATGTTTGAGATAATTACGTTCTTATCTTTTTCATTATGCACCGTTATGATAAAATTATGCCCTATGAAGCAGCTAAGTGAAAACATAGAGTATCGCAGCATTTTCTCGCCCATATCAAGACCGTTGAAAACAAGGAAAAGGTAGTCGTTGTAATTATCTATTTTTGGAAGGTGTACCTCTTCATTTTGATTAATATATTTCATGCAGTCTTCTATGGCAAGCGGATGAAAGTTGAAAACCTGTTTCAGGATTTTTTCTGCTTCTTCATTCGTTGGCTGCCATAAATCGAGCCAGACAAATTCATTTTCGTTTTTTATATCCCACGAATTGAACTCGTGAAAATCAATTTGAGAACATCCGTTATGGTTTTGCGTTAGAATTGTAATCATATTTCAGTTTCAAGCTGCAAGTGTCAAGTTACAAGTTTTGAAACACAAAATATAGAAAAATATTTGGGTGAATGGGAAGAAAGGTATAATAAAAAAATTTCCCCCTCATCACTAAGGAGGTGAGGCTCGGATTGTAATGATTAAATTGTATTGAAATACTATTTGTTATGAATTACTCCTTATTCACCAACAAAACTCACTACTCAATACCCAATACTCACTACAAACATTAACTATACTTTATCCACCACTATCACAAACTCTCCCTTTAAATTCTCTTCGCCGATTTGCGAAAGAATATCCTTTGCAGTGCCTCTGAATTTTTTTTCAGTCAGCATCGTTAAATCAAATCCGATAAAAATTTGTCTATCGGGAAAAACTTCTGCTAAGTCAGTTAAAATTTGCTTAAGGCGGTAAGGCGCTTCGAGGAGGACGAATACTTTGTTGAGATTTTTTAAGGAGTAAATTTCTTTTTTTCTTATATCGCTTTTTGGGGAGAGGAAGCCGAGATAATAAAATCTGCTGATGTCAAATCCCGCCAGCACAATAGCAGCAAGAACGGAGTTAGGTCCGTGAAGGAATTCCAGCTTGATATTAAAATCAATACACTTCTTTAAAAGATTTTTTCCGGGGTCGGCAAAAACAGGCGTGCCGGCATCCGATATGATTGAAATATTTTTTCCGTTTACTAAATCAAGAAAAATTTCTTCTGCATCTTCGTTTTCGTTGTGCTCGTTTATTCTTTTAAGCTCTTTCTTTATTCCAAAGAATTTCAAAAGCTTCGATGCTTCTTTGTATTCTTCGCAGATGATGTAGTCGGATTCTTTAAGATAACGCAGCGCGCGCAGAGTCATATCTGCGTAATTTCCAATCGGAGTTGTTATAAGATTTAAAGGCAAGATTTATCTTTAAGCAAAACTATAGAGACGCAAAATGCTGCGTCTCTGCATATAGTAAATTTTTATTTTACGCCGGTGCTTCCATAGCCGCCGTGAGCGCGTTCGGTTTCGGAAAGGTTTTCATCTTCTATAAATTCCGCCTGCTCGTGTTTTGCAATTACAAGCTGCGCAATTCTGTCCCCGAAGTTTATTTCAAAATCTTTCTCACCGTGGTTTATAAGAAGCACTTTCACTTCTCCTCTGTAATCCGAATCAATCGTGCCCGGAGTATTTAACACCGTTACTCCATGATTAAGCGCAAGTCCGCTTCTTGGTCTTACCTGCGCTTCATATCCGTCTGGAAGCTCGATGATTAAATTAGTAGGAACTAATTTTCGTTCGCCTTGTTTTATTGAAATTGTTTCCTGAGAAGATGACCTCAGGTCTGCGCCGGCAGAGCCTGAGGTTTTATACTCCGGTATAAATGCTTCAGTGGAAGCATCAAATTTCTTATAGAGAGTTTTCATCTCTAATCTTTTAATCCACCTAATAAAATGAAATAAAATACCCAAAAAAGTGTACCAAGAACGCTTAATATTGTTGCAATGATTCCCAGCCACATACCTGCTTTTGCAAAACCTCTGCCTGCTTCCGCTGACTCGCCGCTGTTGATTTTCGCTATTTCATTTTTGCCCATAATCCACGCGGGAATACCTAATAAGCAGCCGCAAAAAACAATTGATGCAATTCCCATTACCAAAATAATTATAGCGTTTGAGCTTGCTTTATCGTTATTGCTTCCCCCATACTGTGTATTTCCGAATGGCGGTGGTGGCGGCGGCGGATTATATCCCGGCGGCGGTGGTGGCGGCGGATTATATCCTCCCGAAGGGGGAGGTGGTGGCGGCGGATTATATCCTCCTGAAGGCGGAGGCGGTGGATTATAATTCGGCGGCGGTGGTGGCGGCGGTACTGAGCCTCCTCCGTTTCCGCTATCCTGATTAAAAAGTCTTGTGTTGTTCATTGGAAAAATAAGTTTTGTGTTTAAGCAAATATAAAAGAATATTTTTGAATTATGAATTCAATCTAAAACACAGAAGCCGGAGGCTCTAAATTTTAAAAGCACTGCTTTCTTTGGAATGAAAGTTTAGTTAAGTAAGGCATTTCAATTGTTAATTGACATATACTATTTAATAGGGTATATTTGTTTATGAGGAGAATGTTCATATAAACTAAAGAGTTTTCGAAATTATGGAGTGAGATTTTCGGGACATATGAAAATTTAAGAGAGCTTGAAGATTTTCTTCTTGAAAATCCTAAAGGAGGGAAGGTAATAAAGGGAACAAGCGGATTACGAAAACTAAGGTGGAAAACTGAAGGGAAGGGTAAGCGAGGAGGGTTAAGAATATTTTATGTGGATTTTGAAAATTTTAATATTTTATTCTTCATATCATTAATTAAAAAAAATGATAAAGAAGATATTTCTTCGATAGAACAAAATATTATGAATAACTTAATTTTAGAATTAGAAAGAAGTTTAAAAGTTTATTACACATGAAAAAAAAAGAAGGAAGAACGGCAAAGGAAGTAAATGAAAGTATAATGAGGGGTTTGCAGGAAGCGTTGGAATGGTCTAAGAATCCTGTAGGCAATCCTTTGAAAATGAGTATAAGGTCATTAAAACCGGTGCCGGATTTTAAATCGGTAAAGGTGAAAAAAATCAGAAAAAAATTAGCCTTAACTCAAAGGAGGTTTGCTGATGCTTTGGGAGTATCTGTGAAAACTGTCGAAGCATGGGAAGCAAACAGGAATAAGCCGAATGGAACTGCTCAGCGGTTTTTATATTTGCTTGATAAAAATCCCGGTTTGTTAAAAGAGATTGAAGGGTAAATTGAAATATTAAAGAATTTTAGGACGCGATTCCTAAGTGTGATTTTCTGCTGCGATGAATTCAAATTTGCGGCTTCACTTATATGCCTTGACGGAATTATGATGAAAACTATTTCTTCCTTAGGGTGTTTATAACAAAAAATGCTGCGAAACCTATTCCCGCGCCTACTACTGAAGAGAAGAAAAATACAACAGGTAAATCTTTCTTTAATGTATCAGGGCTTACAATACCTGTTGTTAAACCTCCCAGAAAGCAGCTTGCAATCACCGATGCAGCAATACAAATTGTTAAAAGTTTTTTACTCTCTTCACTCTGTTTCTTTGCTTTGCGCTCATTTTCCACTCCCTGCATAAAAAGCGGATCTTTTGCCATTAAAATTCTGCCATAGTAATCTAATTTTGTTTCTAAGTATTTTTTGTACTCCGGTGTAATATTGTTTTTCTTGATAAAGGTTGACCTTCTTCTGCCATATACTCTTGTGATTTTGCAGGATATTCCTTCAAGATTCGCATTAACTATCTGAAAGATAGTTTTATAATACTCCGGCGCTTCAGGATTGTACTCTATGGCTTTTTCTATTGTTAGTATTATCTTGCCGCAGCGCTCTAAATAGTTTTTCCATTCTATATCATTCTCAGGATATTTATCCTTTTGGCTCTGCACTCCCTGATAAAGCTTTGCAGCGAAGCCTGTAATATTGTTTGCAATTGTAAAAGCCATCTTTGCTTTTCCATCACCGGCAGATTTTTCATAGGCGTTTTTGTAGTAAGATAAAATTTCCACAGGCTCAAGCAATTGGTTAAACTCTGCAATCTGGGTGAGGGCGTTTGCTTTTCCGAACCATGCAGCAGAATTATCTGCATCAAGCTCCAGAGCTTTTGAATAATAAAGATAGGCTTCGCGGTAGTTTCCTGCATTGCTGCTGTAACCGGCAAGGTCCATCAGCTCTGATAAATTATTCTCAACCTTTATTTTAATAACATCTCTGACTTTTACATCTGCGCCGCAGTATTCACATTCCACAAAATCCTTATCATCAGGGACCTGCAAGTCTCCGCCGCAACTCGGACATTTTGCTGCAACAAATTTCATAGAATTGTAAAATTTTATTTATATGTTGAATAATGACTTTGCATTTTCTCTTAATTGTTTTTTCATATCTTCTTCGTTCATGTTTTTTATCTCTGCTATTTTTTTTATTGTGTTAACTATATATGCCGGCTCGTTTGGCTTTCCTCTGTACGGAACAGGGGAGAGAAAAGGCGAATCTGTTTCTGATAATATTTTATCAATAGGAATTTTTGCAACCGTATCCGTATAAGAATATTTTTTATAGGTAACGTTGCCTGTGAATGATACATAAAACGTTCCCAAACCGGAGGATTTTTCAGGGCTTTGGAAAGAATTTTCAATTCGCATCACTTTATTAAGCTGCTCAACGGTTCCGTCGAAGCAATGAAACTGTCCTTTTAATTTTTCGGAATAATTCTCGATAACAACCTGAATTGCATCATCAATTGAATTTCTTGTATGTATGATTACTGGAAGCTCTTTATCTTTTGCAAGCTCGATGTGCAGGCGGAAAAACTCTTTTTGCTTATCATTGTATGATGTATCCCAGTAATAATCTATACCCGTCTCGCCCACTCCGACAATTTTTTCATTGCCGAAAAGCTTTTCAATTTTTTCAAGCTCATTATATTCGTACTTATTTACATCGCAAGGGTGAATTCCCAGCGCAGCGTAAATCATATTATATTTTGCCGAAAGCTCAAGAAGCTGAAGGGAAGTATTGTAATCAACTGCGGGCGCAATAATTTTTTCCACTCCCGCATCTTCGGCGCGTTTCAGGACATCTTCTATATTATTTATTAAGCTTTCGTAATAAAGATGGGCGTGTGTATCTACAATCATGAGTTTGAAACTATTTCAATCAGCAGTTTTGAAAAATTCGGATATGCTCTTTCACCTGCATCTACTACTTCGGAGTGCTCGGTTTTTCCATTCGGGGAAACGCGAAGAAGATTTGTTATGCACGATATTCCTGTTACGTTTATTCCGTTTTGTTTAGCATATAAAATCTCGGGAATGGTTGACATTCCAACGGCATCAGCGCCTATTTTTCTCAGCAAATTAATTTCAGATTTTGTTTCGTAAGAGGGTCCTGAAAAAGCAGCGTATGCGCCTCTTCTTAACTTGATATTGCAATCTTTTGCAAGCGTAAGAATTTTATTAAGCGATGTGTGGTTGTAGCAAATCGAGTTAGGGAGAAAAGTTCTTCTGTTCATCAAATCAATATGCGAGGTAATCAGCATAAGGTCAGAAACCTGAAACGTAAGATTCACTCCGCCGGCAGCATTGGTAATAATCAAATCCCTTACGCCAAGCTCAAGAGCTTTGTTTACATTTTGAAAAACCTGCCCGCAAGTATATCCTTCGTAAAAGTGGCTTCTGCCTTCAAAAACAACAACCGGCTTTCCGTTGATTGTGCCTTTTATTATTCTTCTTTTATGAAATCCGGTGTCGTCTTGCAAAAGAATTTCGGGATTAGTTATCTTTTCCGAAAACCTGTTCAGCCCTGAACCAAGTATTACCCCCGTTAAACCCATTAATCTATTTTCCTTTTACTTTTTCATTAAAAATTACACTTTTTTGAATATTTTAAATTTTTTGTTAATAAAAAAGGATAATCATAAAATTCAACACAAAATCACAAAATGCACTAAATCACACTAAGTATTTTTAAAAATTTTAACTGAACATATTTATAAAGTTCATTTTTTGGGGATTGTATGCAGATTATTCATTTGCTCTGAAATTTATTTTCAAACATTTTATGAATTTGTGTTTGTTTGTGGCTTTTGTGTTTTAGTGTTGAAACTCTCATTTATTTTGCAGGAAAAATTTTTTAAACCTTGAATATGCTTTTCATTACTTGTATGTTTGTTAACGCGAAACTTTAAATATGGAGCATTAGTTTATATTAATAAACTATTTATGAGCGAAAACTATTATAAGAGCTTAGTTGAACAGTCGAAGGATTATTTTAATAAGGCATACAAATTTCAGACTGAAGGCTTACTCGAAAAAGCAATTGAAAATTACAATTTATCTATAGAGTTGTTTCCTACTCCCGAGGCATACACTTTTTTAGGATGGACATATTCACTTCTTGGAAATTATGAAAAGGCAATTGAAGAATGTAAAAATGCAATTGAAATAGACTCTGATTACGGAAATTCTTACAATGACATTGGCGCATACCTCATTGCGCAGGGAAAACCCGACGATGCGATTCCGTATATAGAAATGGCATTAAATTCAAAGCGGTATGACAGCTATCACTTTGCGCACTTGAATTTAGGAAGGGCATTAGAGATGAAAGGCTTATGGCTTGAGGCAGTAGAGGAATACAGAAAATCGAAGGAAATCGCCCCGGATTACCTTCCGGCGAAGCAGAATTTCAACCGTCTGCAGGGAATATTAAACTAATTCAATTATATTAAAACTAAACTCAAAATGAAAAAAATTCTACTTATTCTTTTTGCGGTGTTCGCGTTAGTTTCAGGCGCGCGCTCGCAAAGCTTTCAATTCGTAAGGTTCGGTCCTGATACAGTAGTTTATAATGGGGTGGAACCTGATGCTGCATACACTTTTGCCTATATGAAAAACACAGGAAGTACAATGGTTCACTTAAGACTTCAAAGAACTTTTAACAACCTATCTTCAGGATGGACAAGTTCTTTATGCTACGGATTATGCTATGCAGAGTTCATTGATGTAATACCTCCGGCTCCTGATATGATAATGCTAAATCCGGGGCAGCAGGATACTATGGACGTAACATGGTACGTTCCAAATAACGGATTTGGTACAGTGAAAGTGAAATTGTTTAACATTAATAATACATCAGAATTTGTTGAAAGAACTTTTTATGTAAGAAGAGGAACAGTAGGAGTTACTCCGATTTCGTCAACTGTAAAATCATTTGAGTTAAGCCAAAATTATCCGAATCCTTTTAACCCTACAACAAATATAAATTTTTCGATTCCAAAATCACAGAATGTTACTTTGAAGGTTTATGATATGATGGGCAAAGAAGTAGCTTCACTTGTTAATAATGAAAGACTGAATGCAGGTGAATACAAAGCAGATTTTTCCGGCGCAAATTTATCATCAGGAGTCTATTATTACACTCTTAAAACAGATGAGTTTGTTTCCACAAAGAGCATGGTATTAGTAAAATAATACCAGTCGAACAACTTGCCAATGCCCCTATTTTCACCATTGGCAGGTTGTTTTTTTTTATGTGAGTAGTATTCTACCACACATTACACAGATTTTTCACAGGGCACGCAGATAAAATTTTTTTGATTCACTTGAGTATAATAATAGTAGAGACGCAAAACTTTGCGTCTCTATATCTTTGTTGGGAAGACGAACACTTTTTGACTTCAACAATAATTTCTTCATCATTATCTTTATACACAAAAAACTAAACCTCAATGAAAAAGTATCTATTAATCATTCTGCTATTTGCCGCAAATTTTGCTTGGGCGCAATATACAAATGTCAGAATTGATTCCGGCTCATCTTCACCAAATGAACCTTCTATCTGGATAAATCCGAAAAATCCAAATCAGGTTGTCGGGGGGGCTAATATTAACTCCTATTATTACTCAACAAACGGGGGAACTAACTGGACAAAGGCGGCGCTTACTTCAACTTATTCGGTTTGGGGAGATCCGGCAATTTTTACTGATACGCTCGGAAACTTTTATTACCTTCATTTAACAAATCCTTCCGGCGGAACATTTATTGACAGAATTGTCTGCCAAAAGTCAACCAACGGAGGAGCAAACTGGAATAACGGCTCTTATATGGGATTCAATGTTCCCAAGCAGCAGGATAAGGCGTGGGGATGTGTTGACCCAAGAAATAATAATCTATATGTAACTTGGACGCAATTTGACAGCTATGGAAGCTCGAGTCCTTCCGACAGCTCGAATATTTTATTTTCGCGCTCAACTGATGGCGGAAATAATTGGAGCACTGCATTAAGAATAAACCAAAAGGCAGGCGATTGTATTGATGAAGATAACACCGTAGAAGGAGCAGTTCCATGTGTTGGTCCAAACGGAGAAATTTATGTGGCATGGTCAGGACCGCTCGGAATTGTAATGGATAAATCTACTAACGGCGGGCTTAACTGGCTTTCCAATGATATTTTTGTAACGACACATCCGGGAGGATGGGATTATGCTATTCCGGGAATTTACAGAGCTAACGGATTGCCAATAACTGCCTGCGATTTAAGCAACGGACCCTACAGAGGAACAATTTATATTAACTGGTCTGACCAGCGAAACGGAACAACTGATACAGATGTATGGCTTATAAAATCAACTAACGGTGGATTAAACTGGAGCGCAGTTAAACGCGTTAATGATGACCCGGCTGGTAAGCAGCAATTTTTTACATGGATGACTGTTGACCAAAAGACAGGACACTTATACTTCGTATTTTATGATAGAAGAAACTACTCTTCAGGCAACCAAACAGATGTCTATATGGCGCGCTCTACTGACGGCGGAGAAACATTTGTAAACTTTAAAGTCAGCTCCTCGCCCTTTACGCCAACATCTGGAACTTTCTTTGGTGATTATACAAATGTTTCCGCCTATAATGGAAAAGTGAGACCAATATGGGCAAGGCTGAACGGACAGATGAGCATATACACCGCGCTTGTAGATTTTCCAACGGGTGTAAATCCGGTAGGAAACTCCGTGCCGGAAAATTATTCATTGGAACAGAATTATCCGAATCCGTTTAATCCTGAAACAAAGATAAAATTTTCAATACCTGAGGCGCAAAGCGTTTCACTTAGGGTTTATGATATACAGGGAAAAATGGTTGCTGAGTTATTTAGTGATGCTGCCTTAACTACCGGAACTTACGAAGTGAATTTTAATTCAGGCAATTTTAATTTATCTTCAGGGACTTATTATTATACCTTAAAAACCGATAAATTTACGCAGACAAAAAAGCTGACAATAGTGAAATAATAAAAAGTACCGGTTGTTTAAATAAACCTGCGAACAACGATTAACGAGAAACAAAAAACGTTCAACAAATACAATGGCGATAGTTAAAAAGAAAGATTTAACCATACTTGAGCAAACCTATCTACCGCAGGTAGTAAAAGGTTTAGGGCAGACATTCAAGCAGATGTTCAAGCCGAAATTCACAAGACAGTATCCCGAAGAAAGATGGGTTTCACCTCCTTCTTTCAGAGGAAGACCTGTGCTTGTTGAAGAGCAGGGCAAAGAGCGGTGCGTAGCATGCGGATTGTGTTCCCGCGTTTGTCCGGCGCTTGCGATTGAAGTTCAGGCAGGGGAAACGGAGCTTGAAAAAGAGCGTTACCCTGAGAAGTTTGAAATCAACATGCTAAGATGTATATACTGCGGATTTTGCGAAGAGGTATGCCCCGAAGAGGCAATTGTAATGAGCGATGAGTTCGAGCTTGTTTTTAACAATCAACCGGAAGCAATTTATGGCAAGGATAAGCTTTTATTCCCAAAGGAACGAGTTCAGAAAAGGTTGGACTTTTTAAAAGAAAACAGGTAACTTATATCTATGAAATTTCGGCTTCTGATAATAACCTGTTTAGTTTTAATTTCCCTCAAGAGCTTTGCCGCCGGTAAAGATGACGGCGATATGAAGCTCTCATCCTTTTCCGCGAAGGTAAAGAAAGGGGAGGTTACTCTTACCTGGAAAGTATCCAATCCGAAGAATCTCTACAAGTTCAGGCTGGAGTCAAGAAAATCTTCCGAATCCGCCTATACAAGGATAGATGACATAATTTTCACAGATTACCTTAAAAAGGACACCAAGGGCGATGAAGCTGTGTACTCGTTCTCATATAAGGATACGAAGTCTGAAAATGGAGTGTATTTTTACCGGCTGACTCTTGAAGATGCAAGGTATGCCGCGCTTGGCTTCGAGGAAATCAAGCTGGGCATTTCTGATATTCCTGACTTTAAGCTGCATCAAAATAACCCTAATCCCTTCAATCCAAGTACATTAATTACATACGAGTTAAAGTCTGCCTCTAATGTAAAGCTTAGCGTTTTCACGATGACGGGACAGCTGGTGGCAAAGCTGGTGGATGAGGCGCAGACGGCGGGGAACTACTCGGTGGAGTTTAACGCGATTAACTATCCCGACCTATCCTCTGGAATCTACTTTTATAAGCTGGAAACGCAATATTCGGCGGATATAAGGAAGATGATACTGGCAAAGTAGTAGGTATAAAGTATAACGTAGGAAGTATCGAAAAGCCGCGATTTTTGCGGCTTTTTTGCTTTATGGAGAAAACTTACGCTTAAATTTGGACTGTGCAAATAAATAATTATTTTAATAATATTTTATTTGAGATATTTTCCGGCTTGCAGGTAACTAATTGATTTTTATAGATATATTTGGATAAAACTCTTGATTTTTTACACTTTTCAAACATTTCCCATATAAAACCGGGTTGACATTCATCAGTTTACTCGGTTTCATGGCTTACAGCAATTTCCTGCAATCACAAATCCAAAAGAAAAGCTTTTCCTGATTTCCCTATATTGCATGGATTTCAATAGACTCTAAAAAAAATATTAATTAGTTTATAAAGCAATATTTGCGCTAAATATTTTATGATATTTTCTTTAATACTATTGGAATCAGAGCAAATGCCTGTTGTATGGGTGATTATTTTATTGTTGTTTGCAATTTTTATGCTTCTGCTGAAAATTTATAATCATCCGCAATGGAAACTTCCGAAGTATAAACAAAGAGTTTACGTTCCATCGTGGAAAGAGATAAAAGAAATTTTGTCGTTTAAGCAGAAGAAAAAATTTTACGAAGAAGGATACGCCGATGAACCCGATGAAGATGAATTTGAGGCGGAAAAAAAGAAAGTGATTGCAGAGAGAATGTTGAGGGAAAAGAAAAATGGAGACTTAACAAAAATTTACGAAAGGAAAATTAACAGTAAATAATTTTTTAAGGATGATACAAATTAATTATATTTATTGAATATGAGACTTTTTTTAAGAACGGCCATACCCATCCTCGTTTTCGGACTCCTTTTATTTTGGCTTCTAGGTTTGGAAAGACAAGCTTCAAGGAATATCAGACTTGGTGTCGCCATAGTTTTTTGCTTATTAATTATTTTTTTCGTTATAAAAGCCGGTGGCATTTCAAAATCCTACAAAGAATGGCAAAAACAAGCTCACAAAACAGGAGTAAGAAGACGCGCTTTGATTCAATCCGCATTTTTAGGAAAAGAGCCGGAATATTACGTAAATGAATCTATCAAAAAGGACAAAGAAAAGAGAAAGAAAAAAAGAGTTAAAAACGACGGAAACGATTTCTGATAAAAAAGTACGCAGATAAAATTAAGCGCAAAAAACTCTCGAGGTGTCTAAAAACTGTTCAGAGATGAGAGGAAGCAGTGTATTGCTGATACGAATGTAAATTTCAATCATACCTGATTACCCTGTAAAAAATAAAGCAAATCGAAGAACTGAACTCGTTTGTATGAAAAGTAGTTTCGTTCTTTCGTTACTTCGCGGGAGCGTAGTAACGAGGGAAAGCTTTCTATGTGACTTGTAGTCATTGGTATGAATTTCAATTTGAGGATATAGGGAGCAAACATTTGCAAGATTTATTCATTATTTTCTAATTTTGGAGTAAGAAATATATATTTCGTTTTTTCGTATTCTAAAAGGTTGATAAATATATTGTAGTATTGTTCTGCTTTTTCAAACTCATTCTTTATCGAATGACAGATTACTAACCCATAATAGGCATCTATTATAAAAGAATCTATTTTTAATGTCTGATGTAAGTCAGAAATGACTTTCTCAATATCATTCATTTTAAAAAATACGGCTGCTCGGCATAAGTATATTACTGCATTTGATGGATTTAATTCAAGCGCTTTAGAAAAACATGCGAAGGTCTCATTGTAGGATTTATTTTTAAAGTGCATCAAAGCTTTTTGAATATATGCATTTTCTAAATTTTTAAAATCAATTTTATCTATATTGTGATTTTCAATTAAAAATTGAATAATAATAGAAAAAAACTCTATATTATGATTTTTTCTTTTTGTTACCCCTTTTATCTGAATATCTAAATCTTTTAAATACATACAATAATTAGATGATAAATTGTATTTTTTACTATGAAAACCAATCGCATCGTTTCCCCAAGAAACTTTCTGTTTAAAAATCAAATACAACTTCATTAATTCAATTAATTTTATTCTATACAGTACTATTAAGCAAATAATTAAAACTATTAGAATTAAGAATACATAATTATTATTTATTAAAAAATAACCAGTGACAATTAGAAGATTTCCAAAAATTATCGACAAAAAAATTAAAAATTCCTTAAAATAATTTTTGTAGGATTTCCTAATAGATAGAATTTCAAATATGTTTTCAGAATAACTCATTTACTGATATTAACTATTTTTTAGCTTTATTAATTTCTTTATTGTATTGTATGGTTAAAATTCTAAAAAATTTATATGTCGTCATTAGAATTGGATATAAACTAGTCAATGCGAACATCGCTTTGAAGATTTCCAATACGTAACTTTCAACTCCATTTATTTGAAACAGATGAAGGAATTTATCAAAATAATATTGAGATATTAGCCAAATACTCAAAAAAATTAGGTGTAATATAGTATGAGCTAATACATGTAAGTATAATTTAATTGTGTGAGAAATGCTTTCCGTTGGAGCCGATTTGCTTGGTGGCATTGAATCAAGTTTTTTATAATATATTTATATCATTTAAAGCAAGTACATAATGTAAAAAAATTTTTTGTTGGACAAAAAATTGATTATTAGTTCTAACAGTTAATTCCAAATAAAAACTATAAATTAAATTGTATTAAATTCAGTTTCTTCTTTCAAGACGTAAAAAGTTACCACTTTTGTCAATTCCCGTTCACCAAATCATATATCAGTGTCCCGACTAAAAAAAAGAGATATAGAAAATTGAAAATAAAGGCTGCGTTTTGATAGGGAAACATATCGTATTTTTTATAAAAGAGATATACCGAGCCGTAAACGAACAGCAATATAGGTGAGAGCAGAGCGTATATTCCTATTCCATAGCCCGGGAGGAACAGCCAGAACTTTGTTTCGGTTTGCAGTACAATAAGAAAACAGATGAGCGTATAAACGTTTAGTATGGTGAAAAGAATGAAGAAAACTTTTGCCGGTTTTGCCGCAGGGGAAATGGAGTTCATAAAATTTTATTGTTAAACTGATAAAGCTTTGCTTTAATGTTCTTTTTGTCTTGATATCCCGACAAATCGGGACAGGCGCCAAGAACCAAAAAAATCAAGACCTTGTAAAAATTTGCTAAAAATTCTTTCGAAAAAGCTGCTCGAAAAAAACTCGCTTCGCTAACGCCCGCTCAAACAGTTTTTCCCGCTAATGCTTTTTCTTAGAATTTTTTATACACAAATTTTTAATGGTCTGTTTATCTTTTTGTAAAATTTTGCACAATCATACAAATCATTTCAAATCATAAACATGAGTGATTTAAATCTTTCTTTTTTCTCTAATCTAAATCCACTAACTTTGAATCTTAATACAATAAAAATAGTTTTAGTAAAAAAATAAATCTAAAAAATTATGTACGGCGGAGGATATATTTTCGATGAGTCGGCTTCTACGGAGCTTGACGACGCAAAAAAGCTTGAGGCATTTGAGGCAAGAATTGAGGCGGGCGAAAAAATCGAACCTTCTGACTGGATGCCTGCGGAGTACCGCAAGCAGCTTATCAGAATGATTGAACAGCATGCGCACTCCGAAATAATAGGGGCTTTACCCGAAGGCACGTGGATTACACGCGCGCCGGGATTTAAACGCAAGCTTGCCTTGATGGCGAAGGTTCAGGATGAAGTAGGGCACGCGCAGCTTTTATACAGCGCAGCGGAGACTTTGGGCAAGTCGCGCGAGGATATGATAAACGATTTAATCAGCGGCAAATCAAAGTACTCAAATGTTTTCAACTATCCGGCTGAAACGTGGGCAGATACGGCAGTGATTGCATGGCTGATTGATGCGGGCGCAATTATAAATCAGGTGGCGAACTCTAAAGGCAGCTACGGACCTTACTGCCGCGCGCTTGAAAGAATCTGCACTGAAGAAAGTTTCCATTTGAAGTATGGACATGACAGCGTGGTTTTTCTTGCGACAGGAACGCCTGTGCAGCGAGCAATGGTTCAGGATGCTTTGACAAGATGGTGGAAACCGATAATGCACTTCTTCGGTCCATCGGATAAAATCTCCGTGCACAATACGATTATGATGAAGTGGAAGCTGAAGATGGCATCGAACGATGATATGAGACAGAAGTTTCTGGATATGTATGTTCCGAAAATCTGGGACTTAGGATTGAACATTCCCGACCCGGAACTAAGAAAAGATGAAGCTACGGGTAAGTGGCATTACACCGAGCCTGACTGGGAAGAATTTAAGAGAGTGATAAACGGCGATGGTCCCTGCAATAGAGAGAGACTTGCCGTAAGAAAAATGGCAGAAGAAAAAGGCGAGTGGGTAAGAAGAGCTTTGATGAAGCAAGACGAAAGATATATAACGCCGCTGGCGTAAATAATTTTTCCCCTCTTCTTACTAAGGAGAGGTGGTAGGGGTGAGGTTATCAGACCGCCCCCTCAGTCCCCCTCCTTATCGAGGAGAGGGATGTATCACACATCATGAATAATCCTGAAACGCAACACCCGCGCAGTTTAAAATTTTAGGGGCTTGAGAAAGAAACATAAAAGTTGAAAGAAAATTCCACAATAAAGTCGCTCGACCCGCGGATAACACGGGCTGATATTCCGAAGGACGGGCAGCTATCAATAGATATAAAGCCGTTAGACCAATGGCAGACCTACGAAGTATTTCATCAGGAAAAAAAAGGCGATCATCATAGCCATGTCGGCTCGCTTCATGCGCCGAACCCGGAAATGGCATTTCTTATGGCAAAGGAGCAGTATGCCCGCAGGGGTAGGTGTGTGAATATCTGGGTGGTGAAAACATCCGATATATTCACAACTAATTTTGAAGATGAAGATATGTACACAACTAACGATGATAAAATGTACCGCGAAGCCGGCGGATATAAAGTGATGGATAGAATAAACAAGTATAAGAAAGAACATAAGAAAAAGGAGGCGGTAAAATGAGCAGCGAAAAGAATTTCGGTTTAAGCGAAGAGCAGACAAAAGCCGTGAAGAATCTTATTCTAAGAATGGCTGATGACGAACTTATCATCGGGCATAGAAATTCAGAATGGACGGGACTTGGTCCGATTTTGGAAGAGGATATTGCATTCTCTTCAATGGCGCAAGATAAGCTGGGGCATGCTCAAGCGCTGTATAACATTCTGCACACTATGGGAGAGCCTGATGCTGATACCATAGCATTTACAAGAAATGAAAAAAATTTTTATTGCTGTCATTTAGTTGAGTATCCGATAGGCGACTATGATTTCAGCATTATGAGGCATTTTTTATTTGATACTGCCGAGGCAGTGCGTTTCGATATGCTGACGCGCTCATCTTTTCAGCCGCTTGCAAACCTTGCTAAAAAAATGAGGGGCGAGCTGAAGTATCACACAATGCACGCCAATATATGGATTAACCAGCTTGGCAAAGGAACTGATGAAAGCCATATCAGAATGCAGAAAGCCCTTGATGAGTGTTTCCCGCTTGCGCTCGGAATTTTTGAGCCGTCGGATTACGAAAATGTTCTATCGGAAAGCGGAATTTTCGACGGGGAAAAACTTTTGCAGAGTGTCTGGATGGATATTACTGCTGAGGTGATGGAGAAGTCAAATCTAAAGCTGCCGGATCTGGATTCCGTTACTCCTTCTTACGGAGGAAGAAAGGGATTCCATACCGAGCACTTGCAGCCGCTTCTGGATGAAATGACGGAAGTATATGCAACTGACCCGACAGCGGAATGGTAAAGGTAATGGAAGTCATATCGCACGTTACAAAAGAGGATGTTCTGAGGCTGCTTCACGAAGTGAAAGACCCGGAGATTCCGAAAGTTTCAGTTGTAGAGCTTGGAATGATAACCGATGTTGCCGTATCCGAAGGGAATAAAGTTACAGTAAGGATGACTCCGACATTTGCAGGATGCCCTGCGCTTGATATATTAAAATCGGAGATAAAAAATAAAATTCTTGAGCTTCCGGTTTCGGATGCAGAGGTGATTGTAGATTTTGACGTTCAGTGGAGCACGGATTTGATTACCGAAGAGGGCAGAAAACACCTGAAAGAATCCGGCTTTGCATTGCCGGGTCATTTGAACAATAACCTTGTTTCTATAGATTTGCTTACCGATGTAGAGTGTCCTTTCTGCGGAAGCAAAAAAACGAGATTAAAAAATCCGTTTGGTCCTACACTTTGCCGCGCGATTCATTATTGCGATGCCTGCCTGCAGGCGTTTGAGCAGTTCAAGCCGGTGTAGTTATCTTGGTCCCATAAAACGGTCTCCGTTGAAGTGAATTAAGTGGTCTGGATTCTCTGCAATCCAGACTTCGGTTTCCCAAGCAATATTTGAAATATGTTTTTTGAATTCTGAAAAATCCAGAAAAGCTGAAACATAGATTCTTCCTGCCTTACAATTCTCTAAAGCATTTTCCAATTCGATAAATCTTTTTGGAGAGACAGGACCGTGAGAGGTTACTGCTTCTATTAAATACAGCCAGTCTTTAGCTTCATCGTAAATTAATACATCGGGCAATTTTGAATGCTTAGTAATTGGAATTTTCAACGATGCAAGTTTTTTTGAATCAAGATACAGATTCTTCTTTGCCGTATCTCCCAAGTATAACAAAATTGAATTTTGAGCGAATCTGCTTGCAAAATCTGTAATAATTAACGCCTGTAGATTATTATGTTTGCCAGGAGACAATTTTAAAACTTCACCTGAACTAAGCGTTAATGGAATCTGCTTGAGAGTTTTTACTGCACTATACTTTTCTTTTAATAAGCCAAATTTTTTCTTAAAGGAATCTGCTTCTTTTCCCCACTTATCAGTTTTGAATTCTCTGATAACTTTTAAAGCTTCTTTAGTTAATCTGTAATGATTATCGGGGCTATTGGTCGGGATAGATTTGTTTTCCGGGTTATGTTCAACAAGGTTTGCTTGAACAAATTGGTGCAGAGTAAACCTTCTAAACGTTTCTCTTGAATTTTCTGCGTAAACAATTTTATATTTATCTTTTATGAATTTCATTATTCCCGGATACTTGGGATTGCTTTTGCTTCCTGCTACGGATACACTGATTGCATCGGCTTTTTCCCATTCTTCATTTTTACCTAAATTACATAATGCTAACAAAGTCAGCGCCGACCTGTCATTTTGTTGCGCCTTCGGCAGCCCTAATTCCTTTAATATCGTAATTGCTTCTTTAATTTTCTTCATTAACAAAAAAATGTTTTATCCCGAAAAAGTTGTTTACTTCATCATTGATAGCTTCTGAAGTAAAATTATTTAATTCCAGTAAATTATCGCCAATTTTTTTTATTTCTTCTTCCGTCGGAAATGGCATTTCTCTTAGTTCAGTTGCGCTTACATTTATATTACCATTAAAAGTTCTGAAGTAAGAATCAAACAAGTCGCTATTCAGTAATGCCGCTAATCCTATAAGCTCGTTTTTTTGAAATTCCCCGTTCTTTTTATAGATATAATTTAACTTATTCTCTATCCCAATTAATTTGGCATCAATAGAGTCTTTGAAATAAGGCGAGGCTATTAGACGGCTTTTATCGTCTTTACTACTAAAGCGGCGTAAAAAAATATAGTCCCGGTTTTTTACTAATATTGAAAGAGATTTTTGAACTAATTGAATATACTGTCCTTTGTTCGGTTTTTGATTAAGCGGATTAACTTCCATTTTATTGACATTATGCAGCCAGAACAATGGCACACTTCCGGGTTCTTCTGTATCTCTTATAAAATTTACAGCTCTATGGGCGACTACAGGTCCGGTAGAAATTTGCAAATCATAATCTTGTAACCTACTGTTCCAGTTCTTGAAGAGTTTGAAAATTTTTTCTTCAAAATCTGAAATTGGTGTGTGCAATATTTTTTCTTTTGAGCTTAAGTCTATTAATTCTTTATAATTATAAGCTTTAATCTTACATTTTTCTAAATCATCTGCGCTTTTTGATGATGTGATAGTTACAACATTATTTTTTTCAGCATCGAAGTTCTTCTGCCCCTTCATAATGATGGTTTCCTGCAAAACATTATCTCTCTCAAAAGTTTCTTTTCTGGAAACAAATAAGTGGATGTAGTCCAGCCTTACTGAGAAAAAAAAGAAGTTCCTAAAGGTCTTAAAATAATTTCCCGATGAAAAACTGCGCGGAGTAATAAAAATAAATTCACCGCCTTCTTTTAATAATTTCAGGCTGGCTGCCATAAATATTGAATAAATATTCGGATGACCATTGGTAACACTTTGGGCTATTATTGCTCTTTTATCCTCTTTAGATAATTTAAAGTAAGGGGGGTTGGATATTACAATGTCAAAATCAGAATTTGTTTCTTTTTGTTTTCGATCAAAACCGAAAACAAACTTATTGTTAAGAATAAAATCCCCATGAATTATTTCAAATATTAGATCTATTTGTTTTGATATACACCATTCTTTTAGATAAGAAAACGCTCGTGTTGTATAAGAAATCAGGTTAGTGTCTATTTCGTAGGAGGTAATATCAATTTCCTTTAACTTGTTAGAATTGCTTACCAAATGTTCAACCAAAGCGCAGGTTAAAATTCCCGCGCCGCACCCCGGGTCAAGAATTTTTACAGTTTTTTCAAATTTATGCGAGAGTGAAGCCAAAAATCTGGCAATTTCAACAGAAGTGAAATATTGCCCGTTTTCTTTTTTATGTTTTTGAATAACATTAGAGCTATATATCAGCCCCAATCTATCAGCATATTGGACCGGATTTTCTTTTTCTAAAGGTTCTAACTCTGTGATATTAGCTTTCAAAAATGTTAAATTTACAAATCAATTTAATAATTTTAAAAATTAATTATAATCTAAATCTAGTATGTTTTCAGATTATTTAAAAAAATTATCTCAACGAATTTGATACGAAGGGGAGTTTATTCCGGCTTGGCGGAGCTTTATAACACATAAATTTCCCGTAAATAAAAAAGGCAGCCCGATGGACTGCCTTTTTTTATTTTCTTTACAGAAAAAAAAATTATGCTTTATTCTTCTTTTTGTTTTTGAATGTGAAAGCAAACATAAGCCCAAGACCTACTATAATCGGAAGCTCCATACCGAACAGCCCGCATTTTTTTCCTGAATCTCCGCCTTTTACGCTTGCAGTCATTTCTACATCGTTTTTAAGGTCGGCAACTGTTTTGTTCCAGGTAACTTTCATACCGTCTTTAGTTCCGTTAGTTGCGGTAACTTCTCCCGGGAAAGTTGTTTCGTAAACAAGCTTAAACTCTTCCATTCCCATTCCGCCGGCATTAGCTGTATCCTTTAATAATGTATATTTGTAATCCATTCCGTCTTTGCCTTTAGCCCAGCTTGTTTTAGATTTTGCAAAGCCCTTTGCATCGCTGAGTTTATTGAAATCTTTGAAAGAAATATCAAGCTTTACGTGCTTTGTAGAGTCGTCTGTATTTTCTTCAATTTTTATATTGGAAGGCTCAATTCCTGAAGCAGTGTAGTTTGATTTTACACCTGACTCAGAGAAAGAGAATCCGCCTATTTCATCGCCCATTGAAAGGTTTTTCATTCCTGTCCAATAGTGAAGTTTTATCGTTCCCGAGCCGTCTGATTTTAGCGTAACTTTTTGGTCAACGTTCACGCAGCCATTAATAACAATAAGGCATAAAACGACAAAAACCGATAGGGTAAAGGATTTCATTGAGTTTTGGTTAAATTTGTGAATAGTCAAAGGTAAGTTATTTAGCCCCTAACTTCAATTCAAATTGTGCTTGGAGAGGATAGTACCCGCAAAACTCTGCTTTGCAATGAAACGGAGTTTCATAAAACTTGTTCCTTGCGAAACAGGAGTTTCGCAAGGAGGAAAAAAACTCTGCTTTGCAATGAAACGGAGTTTCATAAAACTTGTTCCTTGCGAAACTGGAGTTTCGTGAGGAGGAAAATGGAATTTTGTGTGCGCTCGTTCCCAAGCCGGAGCTTGGGAACGAGAAGATGTAACCTCATACCGATTTTTTAGGGAATGGAATTTAAACAATCTTGTGTGCACTCTGGAGCAAGCGGATTGCAATTTGAGCGGGTCTGATAGTGTCCTTAGATGCAAAAATGAATTCCAAGATTAAAAAACTGCCGATTCAAGTTTTGTTGTTTTACAACCGAAAAACTAACTGATTATTTTTCAGCTAAAAGAAGTTGACATTACTTTAAAATATTTCTATTTTGCTTAGAGTGGCATTTTTAAAAATCTTTTTTTTAGAAAAGGTTGTGAAAAAATGCAAATTACGCGCTTTTTTCGCCCTTCGAAATCTTTCTTTAAAGAGAGTTACGCTCTCTTTACTCTTAATTATTTAGTATAATCAATCTTCTCAGTTTTTTTAAAAACGTTTTATTCACCATTGGCAATTTCTGCTTACTATAGCAGTATGGAAGCTATTTTTTTCGGCAGTTTATGGATTTGAATTTTTTTGAGCTTAAAAAAATGAAAAAAATTAAAATTACATAGTTGTGCAACTCTGCCGGCTTGGGTATTTTACTCTAAAGCATTCTCTCTGATGAATGCTTTGATTTAGTTTATAGGGGATGAGTAAAAGTAAAATCATCAATATTGCATTTGCATGCGCGATAGTGATTGTAATCATTATCTCTATTGCCGCATACACCAGTCTCGCATCTTCACGAAGAAATGCAGAGCTTGTAAAGGAAACTTTTGTTACGATTAATCTGCTCGGCAAAATTGAGAGGAGCATCATAAATGCCGAGACGGGACAAAGGGGCTTTATCATATCGGGAAACTATGCCTATCTGGAACCCTACTACGGCTCAAAAAAGGAAATCAATTTTTTACTTGACGAATACAAAACCTTAGAAGCCGGAAACTCAGCCAACCTGTTTTACTTTAAAAGTCTTGATAGTCTCATCAACTTAAAATTTGATGAGATGAACTATGTAATCAATCTTATGGAAACGGAGCAGGAAGATTCTGCTGCTATAAGAATAAATTCCGATAACGGGAAAATTTATATGGATTCAATCCGCAGTAAGTTTAAAGCAATTCTTACAAGGGAAGATTCCGAGCTTAAAAAAGCTGAGGATGATACGCTGATGAGTTCCGAAAGGGCAGTTGTAAGCTACAGCTTTGGTATTTTTGCCAGCTTTTCCATGATAATTTTTGTATTTATCTCCCTGCAAAAAGAGGTAAGGCTTACAAAAATGCTGAAACAGGAGGCAGAGGCGAGCCGGCAATTTTTTTCCACTGCGTTGTTTAGCATAGGCGATGCAGTTATTTCAACTGATAGCAGCGGGAAAATTGCTTTCATGAACAAAGCAGCAGAGCATCTGACAAAATGGAAGTTTTCCGAAGCCGAAAGAATGCCTGTTGAAAATGTGTTTTCAATTTTCACCGAAGATACAGGAGCGCCGGTTGAAAGCCCTGTGCAGGAAGCTATCGAAACTAAAAAAATTGCAGGGTTAAAAAACCACACTCTTCTTATTGATAAGGAGAAAAATTCCATCAATATAGACGATTGCGCTGCGCCGATTTTAAATGACAAGGATGAGGTTACCGGAGCAGTTTTAATTTTCAGGGATATATCCGGCAAAAGACAGATAGAAAGAGAGCTGAACAAAAGCTATGAAAAAGTGAAGGAACTGAACAAAGAAATGGAAACGAAAATAAGGGAGCTTGAAGTTCTTAACCGCGACCTTGAGGCATTTTCTTATTCTGTATCGCACGACCTGCGCGCTCCGCTGCGCGCGATAGACGGCTTTGCAAAAATTCTTCAGGAAGAGTATGAAATAAAGCTTGATGATGAAGGAAGGCGCTATCTTAAAATTGTCCGCGAAAACGCCGCAAACATGGGGGCATTAATAAACGCCCTTCTCGACTTTGCAAGAATGGGAAGAAAATCTTTAAACTGCGAGATTGTTGACTTCGGAAAAATAATTGACGACTGCATCAGAATGTATAAAGACGAAATTAAAGCCGAAAATGTTTTCACAGTCAAACCTCTTCTTCCCGCTTATGCTGACGGAATGCTGATTGCGGAGGTCTGGAAAAATCTCATTGGGAATGCGATAAAATTTTCATCAAAGAATGAAAATCCGAAAATAGAAATCGGATGCGAAGTAAATAATTCAGATGTAACTTATTATGTAAAGGATAATGGAGCAGGGTTTAATCAAAAAAGCGCAGGAAGGCTCTTCGGCGTTTTTCAGAGGCTGCACACCGATTCTGAGTTTCCGGGTTTCGGAATTGGGCTTGCGCTTTGCTCTAAAATTGTAAGGCTACACGGCGGGACTATCAGGGGTGAGTCAAAGCCGGATGTAGAAACAAAATTTTCCTTTACTCTTCCCGGAAAATCCTAAAATTCTAATTACTGCCCCCTATGGAGAAATTAAAAATTCTTATTATCGAAGACAGCCAGTATGATTTAGAGCTGATTCTGCGGGAGCTGAATAAAAGCAGAATCAACTTTGAAAGCATTCACCTAAGTGAATTTGAAGAGGTAAAAAAGCAAATCAGCGGGCATCCTCCCGATATTATTTTCAGCGATTTCCAGCTTTACTCTTTTACGGGCGCAGAGGTTTTGAACTATAGAAATTTGCATGCTCCGCATACGCCTTTTATTATTATTACAGGCGCGCTGAACGAAGAAAAAGCTGTAGAGATAATAAAAGCCGGAGCGGATGACTATATTCTGAAAGATAATCTTTCACGGCTGATACCCTCGATGTTTTCCGAAATAGAAAAGATGAATCTTAGCAAACAAAAAATTCTAGCGGAAAAAAAACTGAAAGAATCGGAGGAGAAGTTTTCAAAGATATTTCAATTCTCCCCGATACCCGGCGCAATTGTAAACTTTGAATCGGGATTGATAATGGATGTGAACGAGAGCTTTTGCGAGTTCAGCGGATTTGCAGATAATGAAATTATAGGCAACTATATTTTTGATTTCGGCTTTGTCGAGTCGGGCAGATACAAAAAGGAAATTCTTGACAGACTGGAAGCATATAATCATATAAAGAATTACGAAATTCAGGTGAGGACTAAAAGAGATGAAGTGAAGTATGTTCTGACAAATTTTTTAAAGATTACTTTAGATAATGTAAAGTATATAATAGTGAACCTTGTAGATATTACTCCTATGAAAAGGGTCGAGCAGGAACTGAGCAACGCTAAAAAGCATGCCGAAGAAATGAATAAGCTGAAGACAACATTTTTGACAAATCTCAGCCACGAGTTCAGAACTCCGCTGAACGGAATACTCGGCTTTTCCGATATGCTTGTGGCGGAGCTTAATAGCTCGGAGCATAAATCATACGCAGAGGCAATTCAGATAAGCGGCAGAAGGCTGCTTGACACGTTTAATGATTTGATTGACTTATCTGTAATAGAATCGGGGAAAGTCCAGTTAAAAAGAGAAGCGGTGAATCTTGTGAATGTAACGAGAAAAGTATTTGCGCGGTTTAGAGAAAACGTAACTAAGGAGCTTGATTTAATTCTGGATATAAAATCGGAGAACCTAATCTGCACGATGGATATTCCCGCTTACAAAAAAATAATTTACAAGCTGCTGGATAATGCTGTGAAATTCACTCACAAAGGTTTTGTGAAGCTATCGCTCGATAAAATTTTTGAGAACGGAAACCAGAGCATAGTGGTGAAAGTTGCAGATACGGGAATAGGCATAAGTCAGGATGATTTGGAAATTGTATTTGAAAGATTCAGGCAGTCGAGCGAAGGTCTGAAAAGAAATTACGAAGGCACGGGTATCGGGCTTTCGATTGCGAAAAAATTTATTGAGCTGCTCGGCGGAAAAATTTCTGTTGAAAGCAATGTAGGAGAGGGAACTACTTTCACCGTGCTTTTTCCGTGCCTGCTGAACCCCTCGCTGAATATCATAAGCAGGGACAGGATAATAAAATATAATATAGAGGCTAATCACAATGAAAGCGCATGGGAAAAATTTAAGAAAAAGGAAAGAACCATACTTGTGGTGGAGGATAATGATGTTGATTCATACTACATACATAAGCTGCTTGCGCCGTACTTTAAAGTGAAGAGAGTAAAAGACTCGATGAAGGCGCATAACATTTACTCGGCTGAAAAGTTTGATTTGATATTTCTTGACATTAAATTCACGACGGGCATTGACGGAGTGGAGGTTCTGAAGGGAATAAGAGAAAACGAAGTGAACACAGGCACACCCGTAATTGCATCCACAGCTTTAGCTATGGCAGGGGATAGGGAAAACATACTTTGTGAAGGATTTAATGATTACCTGCAAAAGCCGTTCGATAAAAAGGCGCTGTATAAAATTCTAAGCAAACATTTTGTAGAGGAGTGAAGTTACTTGTTGGAAAGCCCGATTAGTATAATGCCGAGAATGATAAGCGCAATGCCGGCGATTTTTTGCTTATTGATTTCCTCTTTGAGGTAAAATTTTGAAATCAACGTTACCCACAGGTAGCTTAGGGAGGCGTAAGGATAAAGCACGCTCAGCTCACCGCCTTTTAGCGCCATAATGTAAACTCCCGCAGAGACAACCATCATAAAAGCCCCGAAAATTATTTTCGGATTTTTGATGATATTAAAGAGCGACATCTTTATCTGATGCACGGCGACTTTTATCATGATAGGACCAACTGCTCCGATAACAGTGCTCAGTATCACAAGTCCTATAGCCCATATTTCAGTTTTTTTATCTTCCAGATTTTCCTCCGTATCCTATGAAAGAAACTCCGGCAACAATTGCCGCTACACCGGCAAACCTTAGCGGGCTGTAAGAATCAGATGCGAAGAAAACCGGAGAAACAATGCTCACCCATACGTAAGTTAATCCGATAAAAGGATAAAGCGTGGAGAGGTCATCTTCTTTTAAAGCAATTGTGAGAATTAGAAAGCTCAGTCCGTATGCTATGAACCCGCCTATCAGAACGGGGTTAAGGATTGTATCAATTAAGCTGTGCTGTCCGCTGACGGCATTATTGGATGAAAGCTTAAATAGAATCTGCGCTGCTGTTCCGAGAAATGTGCAAACAATTACAAGGAATATTCCGGTATAATGTTTCATTAATTGCAGCTTAGATTTTATAGCGAGTTTTTATTGTCCTTCTTCTTTCTTTTCTAAATCAACTGTAACGGGGGGAAGCTGAACGTTCCTCTTATAAATTTCGATTCCGTTATCAACATAAAGAAGGTCGTAGAATCTTTTGAGAATTATCGGGTCTATTTTTTCTCTAAGCCTGTAATAAGGATTTTTATTGTCAATCAAAATCCATGTGGCATAATCCTGTGGTCGTCTTAGAGTCTTTTCTCCGACTTCCCAGCTTTCAGGATAAATTCTGTCTTTGATGTCAATCTTTGTCCATGGCTTGATAGAGAAGTTAACTCCATCGTAGAAAATCGCGCCGCCTTTGTAGTTCATTCTCAAAAATTCCGAAGCTCTGTTGATTTCAGGTCGTGAGTTGTTAAAGAAAGCCGTTTCAACAATTACAGGCGCGCCTTTGGGCCAGTTGTAATAATAGCTTAGCGGAATAATCAAAGCGAGAACAAAATAACCGATATAATAGGGGAGGTTTCCGTAGTATCTGTATTCGTAAACTTTGTATGAAAGATAGCCGATAAAAAATGCAACGCCTGGAATGATAAAAATTCCGTAACGCGCATTGTAGTACCCGAACGGCTCTATGTTCGGCATTTCGATAATAATCGAGCCGGAATAAACGAGATAAATTGTAACGGGAATTGAGATTAAAAATATATAGGGAGCTACCTGCGAGAATCTGAACTTGTTGACTAAGAAATAAATTACAACTCCCACTGCAAATAAAAGAAGGGGAATCGTTCCTATAAGCTGAACAATATTATTCAGGTAAACTACGAGAGAGAATAACAAATCTCCCTTTGCATTAAATCTGCCGCCTTTTTCAAACCATGCTCCTGCTGAGTACTCGCCTCGTAAGAATGCTATCGGGTCGCCGTAAACACTCCAGTTGTGATACAGCCAGAAACCGACAAACAAGGCTGTCGGCGCAACATAAAGAACGGTGTATCTGATGACCATTGTTTTGTTTTTGCCGAGGCAAAGAAGCACAACTCCGATAAAACAGAACAATGCAAATGTCCACCCTTCATAACGGGAAGCAACTGCAAGAGCTGTTAAACAGGCAGAGTAAATAAACCAAACTTTTTCACCCGTAACATTCCATTTAAGAAGATAATAAACGGATGCCGTCATAAACATCATTAAAATCGTTTCAGACATTGCAGTTGTCTGAAGATATAAAATATTGGGATTGATTACAAAAATAAATACTGCGATGTACTGTGAAAGACGATGCTCTGTAATTAGCCGGACGGAAAGAAAAATACAGCAGGAAGTAATCACAAAGCACGTAAGGTTTACTATGCTTCCTGCAAGACCAGTGTACCAGAGAAAATCAAAGTAGGCAAACGGCAGAATCATCACTGCGGGAATAGGCAGCCATGCTGTTCCAAGCTGCTGGCTGATGCCCGGTGTGAGTGAATCGTAAAACCTTCTTGCAATATCAACACGGCTGATAGAGTCAGGGTATGCGTAAACGTATTCAAAGTAGTAGCTTGCAAGCTGCGCCAAAAATCCGACCATGAGAGTGAAGTAAATCACGCGCCTGAAAGATTTTATCGTTACCTCATCGCTAAAAAATTTATCTACCATTTGTTTTTAATTTTTTTGTACAGCCGTAAATATAAAACAATTAATACCCGAAATTAAATCCTAAGAACAAGCTTGGACCTGTTGAAACATTTTTTCCCGCAACTATATATTCAGTGCCGAAAGATAAGCTCATGCTCTTTGAAATCTTTTGAACAATTGCCCCTGAAAGCTTTGTAGAACTTTGATTATTACCGTTAAGCCCTCTATTGCTTTCAATAGTTGCATACCAGCTTGTGTATTTATTGAATGACGAGCCGAGCGTAAAATAAACTGAAAGCTCTTCGCCCGCATCTGCTGCTCCTCTGAATTTATATTTTACTCCTGCGCTGTAATACGAGGGCATTCTGAAAAGTCGCATTCCGTTTCCGATTGTAAAGCCGATGCTGTAGGTTGCAAAGTCAGCATCTAAAGCAGGGTCTTGGTCACGCGGAAAGTGGAGCGGCAGATTTGCCTCAAGCTCAAGTCCCATAACCGGCGGACCGGGGCTTATCTGGTAAACAAGCCCTATGCTTGGGTTCTTAAATCCAAAGCTGCTTGTAGTCCCGCTGGGAGTTTGATTGGTAAGTTTAGCAAATCCGAATTTTGTAAAAAATGCCACGCTTTGGCTTATGCCGGTAATATTAAAAACATCAATATCAAATCTTGAAAATTTTGAGCTATTATTTATTAATTTTCCTGTCGGGTCATAATATTGATTAAACTCTCCATATTTCATAGTAACAAGCGTGCCGTTTTTTCCCTTAGTCGGTATCCATTGAGAATAAGATTTTTGCGGAGTGAAAGAAATAATAAATATCGCTGCCAGAACGAGTAAAAGCTTACTTTTTAACGAGGTCTGCAAGTTTGGTAATTTATTTAGTATTTGTTGCCTTAAATTAAAAGAATATTAGATAAAAATAAACACTGAAATATATAGTTCTTACTGCTTATGGTTAACGAATTACTTTATCTGCAAAATTATTTCGCCAAAGATTATAGTTACAAAACTATCATTTTTAATTTTAAAATAAAACACTTAAAAATAATTTTTTTTACATAAAAAAATTGACAAATTTTATTACTTTTTTTAGACATTCATTTAAAAAAATATAATATATAAATTATTAAAATGGCTGAAAATCTTGACTTAAGCGCGCAGGAACTCAATGAAACAAAGTATTTGCATTTTCTTTCCGGTATTGAAGGAATTGGTAATATAAAGATTTATTCGCTGCTGAAGCTGTTTAAAAGCGCTGAAGCGGTTTTTAATGCCGGACTTCTGGAGCTTAAAAATACGGGTCTGCTTTCCGTAAATAATCTAAAGAACTTTGATAAGGCAAGAAAAAGCAGCGAAGAGGCGGAAAAAAGATTTTCAAAAATTTTATCACATTGTGAGAAAAAGGATATAAAAATTTGCAGCATTTTAAGCAGGCAATACCCTAAAAATTTAAAGCCTGTTTATGATGCTCCTGTTCTTTTATATTACAGAGGCGCATTAAGCGCAGCAGATGAATTTTCAATCGGAATTGTAGGCACGCGCACTCCGAGCGAATACGGCAAACAGATGTGTGAGAGCTTTTCAGCGGAATTTTCAAAGATGAGCATTCCTCTGATTAGCGGAATGGCGAAGGGAATTGACTCTGTATGCCATAAAACATCGTGCAGGCTGGAAAATATTAACTATGCAATTTTAGGCTGCGGAGTAGATGTCGTTTATCCTCCCGAAAATAAAAAATTGTATGAAGAAGTAATTGAATGCGGCGCGATTGTATCTGAGTTTCCGCCGGGTACTTTTCCCGATAAAATAAATTTCCCGAAAAGAAACAGAATAATAAGCGGAATCAGCCTCGGAACAATCGTGATTGAAAGCGCTTTAAAGGGCGGCGCATTGATAACGGCGGGATTTGCAAACGATCAGGGGAAGGAAGTTTTTGCAGTGCCGGGAGACCTGAATTCAAAGCAATCAGGCGGAACAAATACACTTATTAAGAGAGGCAATGCAAAGCTGGTAATGAATGCAGAAGATGTGCTTGTAGAGCTTGAAAACAAAATGAAAAATTTTGTTAAGGCAAAGAACAAGGAAGAGAAAAAAGTTCTGCCGGGCTTATCGAAATCCGAAGGCGTTATATATGGTCTGCTCAACTTTGAACCGGTTCATATTGATATGATTTGCGAAAAATCGGGATTTAATATTTCGGCGTGCTTAGTCGAATTGCTAAGTCTTGAGTTTAAAGGAATAGTAAGGCAATTACCCGGGAAGTACTTTGTGAGAATGTGATTTAATTTCAGATTACAGATTTCAGATTTCAGATTAAAGATTACAGATTTATACTTTATTTTGTGAGTTTTCGTGTTTTGGTGTTTTTATGGCAAAAAAATTTAACAATTAATGAAAATAAATTTAGACAAGTACATAATTGACGATAGAATATTCGATGTGAAATTCTCCTGCGATTTATCTTTATGCAAAGGAGCGTGCTGCACAATTCAGGGAACTGAAGGCGCGCCGCTGCTGGAAAAAGAAATAAACATCATAAAGCATCTTTTGCCCAAGGTGATGAAGTACATACCTGAAAATCACAAAGAAGTTCTTTCACGTGAAGGGTTTTACTACAGGCACGATAACAACTATGCTGTAAGCACATATAATGATAACGAGTGCGTGTTTTCTTTTTATAATGAAGAGGGAATTGCTAAATGCGCGTTTCAAACGGCATATTACAACAGGGAAATTGAATTTAAAAAGCCCGTTTCATGTTATATGTTCCCTATAAGAGTTTACGGAAAAAAAAGAAACATACTGCGCTACGAAAAAATAACCGAATGCAATGACGCTTTAGATAAAGGCGTAATGGAAGACAAAACAGTCTTTGAGTTTTTAAAGCAGCCGATTATAGATGAGTTCGGTATTGATTTCTATAAAACGGCAAAAGAAAAATTTTTAAATAAAACAAAAGTATAGTGATATCACAATCTCAAAATCTTAAGTTATCACAAAAACTTTTTCCGAAAGTAATTCTAAACCAGAGCGTGCTGGCAGTGCCGACGCTTGCTCTTGAGCAGATGATAAAGAAGGAGCTTGAAGAAAATGTATTGCTTGAAGAGGAATCGGCAGATGAAGTAAGAGAGGAATCGCCTGACGAAACTATTGATGCGAAAGATGAAGGCAAAAAAGATGATGAAGAGGAAGTCTCTGAAAATACTAAGGAAGACGAGCTTGACTGGGATGACTACTTCAATAAGGAAGAAATGGATTATGACCCCGCAGAGCACACTCCTAAGGGAACTCAAACCGAGTATGACAATTCAAATATACAGGCAGCATCATTTTTAAATGAGAGCTTAATGCTTCAGCTTCACCTTATGGGCTTGCCCGCCAAGAAAGCATTTATCGGAGAGGAGATAATCGGTTCGCTGAACGATGAGGGCTATCTTACAACTGATACGATTGATTTAATCCGTGATATTGATGAGATAAAAGCCGATACTGAATTCAAGAATGAATTTTTTTCAATACTGGAAGTCGAAGAAGTGTTGAAGGAGCTTCAAAATTCGCTTGAGCCTGCCGGAATTGCAGCAAGAAATCTTCAGGAATGCCTTTCCATTCAGATAGAGCGTTCTGCGATAGATTCATTTTTGAAAAGAAACTCGCTGAAAGTTATTAATTCGCATTTTGAAGAGCTTCGTTTGAAAAATTATGAAAAGCTTGCCAAAGAGCTGAACACATCACTGGAGAAAGTAAAGAAAATTTTTGAGTTGATTCACAAGCTTAATCCAAAGCCGGGGCAGACGGAGTCCGGCGCTGCGGAGAGCTATATTTATCCAGATATAATCGTAACAAAAGTAAACAATAACTATGAAGTATATTTAAACGAAAAGAATGTTCCGTCTTTGAGGATTAATAAATCGTATAGAGAGATGTATCAGAGCGGAGATAAGATTGATAAAGACACGAAGGACTTTTTATCGAATAATTTCAACCGCGCAAAATGGTTTCTGGATGCAATTAATTCGCGCAGGCAGACACTTCTTAAAGTGATGAATTCCATTCTGCAAAGGCAGTATGTTTTCTTTAACAGCGAGGGAACGGGTTTAAGACCTTTGACGGAAAAAGAAATTGCCGAAGATATTGCAATGGATGTTTCCACTGTAAGCCGCGCAGTGAAAGGAAAATATGTGCAGACAGATTTTGGGATTTATTCCCTGAAATCTTTTTTCAGCAATGCTTTAACCAATGAAGACGGATTCGATGTTTCGGCTAAGGAAGCAAAAGATAAGCTGAAGCAGATAATTGATAACGAAGACAAAAAAAATCCTTTCACAGATGATGCGCTTGTAAAGGAGATGACAAATGCCGGATATAAAATTGCAAGGAGAACGGTTACAAAATACAGGGAAGCGATGGGAATTGCAAAGGCGAGACTACGACGCTCAATTTAAGATTTAAGAATTAAGATATAAGATTTGTATTGATTTCAGATTTCAGATTTCAGATTTCAGATTTTCTATGATTATAAGGTTTAGTGAAATTTTTTGTGTATTTTGTGATTTAGTGTTGAAATATAAATAAAGATTTAGTGGTGAAAATACTGTGGGAAGTATTTTAAAATTTAAAAACCAAAAATTGAAAAAATTTAAAAGCGATAACAGCGAAAATAAAATCCGCTCGACAACTGTAATAGGACTTGCGCGAAACGGCAAAGCTGCAATCGGCAGTGATGGTCAGGTTACAATGGGTAACACTGTTGCGAAACAGACAACAAAAAAAGTAAGAAAAATTTATAACGATACTGTGCTGGTAGGATTTGCCGGTTCGACCTCCGATGCGTTTACCTTATATGAAAAATTTGAGGCAAAGCTTGAGCAATACAAGGGAAATCTTCCCCGCGCAGCCGTGGAAATGGCTAAAGACTGGCGAAGCGATAAATATCTCCGCCGCCTTGAAGCGCTGCTTGCAGTGGTAGGCAAAGATAAGGCTTATATTATTTCCGGCAACGGAGATATAATCGAACCCGATGACGGAATTGTTGCAATCGGCTCCGGGGGCGCTTACGCACTTGCAGCTGCAAAAGTTATGATGAAATACACAAAGCTTTCTGCGAAAGAAATTGTAACAGAATCATTGAATCAGGCAGCGGATATTTGCATTTATACTAATCACAATATTTCAATAGAAGAATTATAAAATGAGTTTAATGACAGAGGAAAAACAAATTAAGGCATCATCAAAAAACGGACAAGTTGAAAAAACTATTTCAGGCGATAAAATAAAACAGCTTACTCCCTCGCAGATTGTTGCCGAACTTGATAAATATATCATAGGACAAAACAACGCGAAGAAATCAGTTGCAATTGCTTTAAGAAACAGGTGGCGCAGGCAGCAGGTGCCGGACAGCATGAAGGATGAAATCATGCCGAACAATATTATTATGATAGGTCCGACGGGAGTAGGGAAGACTGAAATCGCAAGAAGAATATCAAAGCTCTCCAATGCGCCGTTTATAAAAGTTGAAGCGTCGAAGTTTACTGAAGTTGGATATGTAGGTCGTGATGTAGAATCAATGATTCGCGAGCTTACAGATTTATCCGTTACAATGGTTAAGCAGGAAAAATCTGAGCTTGTTCAAAAAAAGGCAGAGGAAAATGTAATCGAAAGAATTTTGGATATACTTGTTCCCCCCATGAAAAAGAAAGTTTCCATTGAAAACGAGAGCAGCGAAGCCGCGAAAGCAGAAGGCGGCGGCAGCCAGATGGGATTCACTTTGCAGGTTGAGCCTGTTGACGAGAAATCCGAAGAGTCAAATCAAAAGACACGCGATAAATTCCGCGATGATTTGAAGTCAGGTAAATTGGACAGCAGAAATATCGAGCTTGATCTGGCAGCGGAAGCTCCCATGCTTCAGGTGCTGGGACCAATAGGGCTTGAAGAGATGGGATTGAATCTTCAGGATTTATTCGGCAATATGATGCCGAAAAAATCTAAGAAGAGAAAGCTCACTATTGCTGAGGCTAAAAAAATTCTCGTTCAGGAAGAAGCGCAGAAGCTGATTGATATGGATGCTGCAATTAAAGAAGCCGTCGAGAAAGTTCAGAATTCGGGAATTGTTTTCATAGATGAAATTGACAAGATAGCGGGAGGAAACAAAGCCTCTAATCAAAGCCCCGATGTTTCGCGCGAGGGCGTGCAAAGAGATTTGCTTCCGATTGTGGAAGGCTCGACTGTGATTACAAAATACGGTCCCGTAAAAACCGACCATATTTTATTTGTTGCTTCGGGAGCTTTTCACGTATCGAAGCCCAGTGATTTAATACCGGAATTGCAGGGGAGATTTCCTATAAGAGTTGAGCTGAACAGCCTTAACGAAGAAGATTTTTACAATATTCTTACTCAGCCGCAGAATGCTTTGATAAAGCAGTACAGAGCTTTGCTGAATGCCGAAGGAATAGAATTAAATTTCAAGGAAGATGCAATCCGCGAAGTTGCAAAGACGGCAGCGCTTGTAAACGAGCAGGTAGAAAATATCGGCGCGAGAAGGCTGCACACGATTCTTACTACTTTACTGGAAAGCGTATTGTTTGAAGTGCCGGACAAAATCAAAAAGAAAAAAATTGATATAGACAGAAAGTATGTGAACGACAAGCTTTCTGCCATAGTTAAAGACAGGGATTTAAGCAGTTACATCTTATAAAATTTTCAAAATGAAAAAATTAACTTTTGTAATTTTTTCCCTCGTTTTAATTTTTATATTATCTGCGGGAGAAATTTTCCCGCAGGTAAAAACCCGCGAAACTACACAGGTGTATGCCGGTATGGGATATTCGTTTGTGGTTTTTACGAATACAACTATGTCTGATGCTTATCCTGTTTTCGGAAGCAGCGGAGATTTTTTAAAAGAAATAAATTTCTTCGGCGGAGTAAGGGCAAACAGAAATTTAGCAGTCGAGCTTTCCCCCTCATTTATTTTTTCAAATGCTGTTAACAGCAAAGGCTTTACTTACACTTCGATATTAGGTAATACGGGCTATTACGTGCCTAATACCACTACATTTCTTTCAGTGCCTCTTAATATTAAGCTGAAATATTTTCCGTTTACTCAGGATTTGGTTTCTCAGCTTAGCAATATTTATATCGGCGCAGAGGTGGGAATGGCATACGTAAAAGAGGAGACGAGCAATTATATCTATGCAAACAGTTCTCTGACAAATTTTATCGGTATAAAGACGGATAAGAACTCATTCTGGAAACCTGATTTCGGAATTTCTATCGGATATGCAAGCACTGCAAAATTCGGCTACGGCTTTGAAGCCTCATACAGATTTATTCCATTAGATGGAAATAATACGCTGCCTTTGACAACTTCTATGGCGAAAGATATGAACAGCGTAAATCTTACCGCTAAATTAATCTTTAGTTTTAATTAAAATTTAATTAATCGAATGAAAAAAATTCCCTTGTTGTTTTCTCTTTTTTTTCCGGTTTTTCTTTTTTTGTTCAATACATCATATTCTCAAAGTTCGGACCTCTTCCTTCTTGAGCTTAACAACGGCATTTCAATTAAATGCTATTTGAAGGAATATACTGCGGAAAAAGAACTGATTGTAATTTCCGAAGACGGTAAAGAGATTAAAGTTAAGCTTGATGACGTTAAGAAGTTTGAGAGAATAAGTGAAGTTAATTTTAAAAAGGAAGACAGCCCTTTAAAGGATAACTCAAAAATAAATTATCTGAAAAGAAATACTTTCACAAATACGCTCAAAGTGGGACCTATGAGAAACGGCAAAAACGATAAATTTTATTTTAGCGCCAGTGATATAGTCAATTATGAGTTAGGAGAAATTTCTATCGGGGCGGGAATATCTTATGATGCTATTCCTGATAACGCCTTTATTCCGGTCTTTGCAGATTTAAAATACAACATTGCAACTAATTCCCCAAATACACCTTTTGCATTTGTAAATGGCGGATATTCATTCACAACGGATATTGGCAGCGGATATATGTTTGCTTTTGGTTTGGGGCTTAAAACAAAATTGCAGAACAATATAACTTTTGTTACAGATTTAGGATATAAATACCAGAGATTGGAGTACACTTTAGAACTCTTTGGTTATAAGTATAAACTTGTCGGAAATACAAATTACATTACATTAAATGCAGGCATTCAATTTTAAAAAAATAATATTTATCTCATCGGGAATTTTTTTCCTTATCATTTCAGCATGGATTAGTTCATGCAATGTCTTGGGACCGGATGAATATAGTGATGATATTCTAATAACGGATGAGACAGGCAGGGTAATAGGTGGGGACTACACCGACTGGTGTACAAATGGAATCTCTAATGGAGATTATTTAGTTCATACTATTACAACTGGAGATTTTTTACCAGCAGGAGTAGATAGTTTAAAAATTTCGAAGGATAGTAATAGAGTAAATGTATCATGGATTACTACATCTGAATCCCAGTGCAAAAAATTTAATTTAGAAAGACAGATGAACGGCTTAAGTAGATGGGATACTATTAAAAAAACTGTGTGCCTTGGAAGCTCCTCCGGGATAACGCGCTATTATCTAATAGATACCCTGCATAATTTTGGAAGGTATTTATACAGGTTGCGTCAAATAGATTCTAGTTCCTTATCAACCGTTTTTCAAATTACCGATACAGTAAAATATGGAACGAGTATAACACCTATTACAACAATTGCAGATTCCTATGGGTTTGGTCCCGCTTATCCAAATCCTGCAATTAATAGAATGGTCAAAATTAGATTCACTGTGCCACAAAGTGGATTTGTTCGTGTTTATTTTGACAATGATGATAACATTGTCAGCAAGAATTTACAAGCAGGGGCATATGAAGTAGAAGTCAACGGAGCTACTTACGGTTTTGTAAATGAAGTGAGAAGGATATTTATTCAGGTAGGAAATTATTCTTGTTACGGTGATATTCAGTTTAGGGAATAAAAAAGGGTTCTACAATTAGAGAACCCTTTTGGGAAATGATTATGCTTTAAGAAGTTCTCTTGCAATTACAATTCTCTGAATCTCAGAAGTGCCTTCATAAATTTCCGTTATCTTTGCATCTCTCAAATATCTTTCAACCAAATATTCTCTTACGTAGCCATATCCGCCGTGAATTTGTATTGCTTCAAGAGCGCAGTCAACTGCAACTTTACTTGCAAACAACTTTGCCATCGCAGCTTCTTTGATATATTTTTGTTTATCATCTTTTAGCTTTGCTGCCTGAAGAATAAGAAGTCTTGCAGCATCAACATTCACCGCCATATCCGCAAGCTTGAATTGAATTGCCTGTAGATTTGCAATTGGAGCATCGAATGCTTTTCTTTGCTTTGAATATTTTGTTGCAGCCTCAAGAGATGCCTGAGCAATACCGAGTGCCTGTGATGCTATACCGATTCTTCCGCCGTTCAATGTTTCCATAGCAAACTTAAATCCTTGCCCTTCTTCGCCGATTAAATTTTCTTTGGGGACTCTTACGTTATTCAAACCTATTGAACATGTATCTGAACCTCTGATACCGAGCTTATCTTCCTTCACACCTGTTTCAACACCTGCCATCTCTTTTTCAACAATGAAAGTTGAAATGCCTTTGTAGCCAAGCTCCGGGTTTGTCATCGCCTGCATAAAATAATAATCGGCAGTTGTTCCGTTTGTAATCCAGTTCTTCATTCCGTTCAGTACATAAAAATCTCCGTCTTTAACCGCAGTGGTTTTTTGCGCAGTAGCATCGCTTCCTGCTTCAGGTTCTGAAAGGCAGAACGCGCCGAGCTTTTGTCCTGAAGCAAGCGGCTTAAGATATTTATCTTTCAGAAAATCGCTGCCCCACTTTTCGATACCGAAGCAGACGAGAGAATTATTTACAGACATAATAACACCGACTGAAGCGTCCACTTTTGAAATTTCTTCCATCGCGCAGACATAACTTATTGTATCCATTCCTGCGCCGCCCCACTCAGGAGCGACCATCATACCCATAAAGCCAAGCTCACCCATTTTTTTCACAATCTCATAGGGAAATTTTGCTTCCTTATCCCTTTCAATCTGTGTTGGTGCAATTTCATTTTCAGCAAAATCCCTTGCAGCCATCTTTATAGCTAACTGGTCTTCTGTAAGTTCAAAGTTCATATTGAAGTAGTTAAATTATTTTAAATATTTTTGTTTTATTTTTTATCGGAGTAATCGTAAAACCCTTTGCCTGATTTTCTTCCTAAGTAACCTGCAGCAACCATTTTTATAAGCAGGGGACATGGACGGTATTTTGAATCTCCTAATCCTTTATGCAGAACTTCCATAATTGAAAGGCATACATCAAGCCCGATGAAATCTGCAAGTGTAAGCGGTCCCATAGGGTGATTCATTCCGAGCTTCATTACTGTATCAATGGATTCAGGTGTAGCAACACCTTCCATAACGCAATACATTGCTTCGTTCAGCATTGGGATTAAAACTCTGTTAGATACAAATCCCGGATAGTCATTCACTTCAACAGGAACTTTCTCAATTTTTTCTGATAGAGTTTTTATAATTGAATACGTTTCATCCGATGTTGCAAGTCCGCGGATAACTTCAATGAGTTTCATCAGCGGAACAGGATTCATAAAGTGCATTCCGATGACTTTATCTGCTCTTTTTGTACAGGCAGCAATTTCTGTTATAGAAATTGATGAAGTATTTGAAGCAAGAATTGTATCAGGTCTGCAGCACTCATCAAGAGTAGAAAAAATTGATTTCTTGATTTCAAATTTTTCAGAAGCTGCTTCTACAACTAAGTCAGCATCTTTAGCATCGGTAAGATTTACTGATGCTTTAATGTTTCCTAAAGTAGAATTTTTTTGTTCTTCTGTAATCGTTCCTTTCTTAACCATACGGTCAAGATTTTTTCCAATCGTTGCAATGCCCTTATCTACAAATTCCTGCTTTATGTCTATGAATGTTACTGAATATCCAAATTGCGCAAATGTGTGAGCAATTCCGTTGCCCATTGTACCCGCGCCTACTACTGCTATGTTTTTAATTTCCATTTATTATTTTAGTTATAAAATTACCAATTATCTATATGGCTAAATTTAGTTATAAGATTTGTTGAATACATATGAGCATCTTTAGGTGAATAATTTCTTCCGAAATTGGGATCCCAAAATCTACCGTGTGCGACCCAGTTTCTAAAATTAAACATTCCTTTTACATACCCAACATCATGAACTAATCCTGTTTGAACTGTTTTCCATATATCAACAACTTCATCTATATTTAAATAACGCATAAAATTCTCTTCTGAACATCTATAACGATTGATAATTTTTCTTTTTAATTCTTTATATTGGTCTGTAATATTATTTGAAATAGATTTTTTTAATTTTAAATTAAAATCTTCTTTAATTTTTCCTTCAGTTGCAGCAATAATATTAAATGTGGTCAGAATCTCAATTTGAAAAATTAAATTGTAAAAATAATTTTCAAACTCTTCAGAAGTCATATATTTTAAGGAAGTAAATTTCGGATCAGATAGTAAAGTTTGATTTCGTTTTAATTCTTTTTTTAAATTAAAAATTCCTTCAATAGTTATTCTATACCAATCCCAAATTAAATTTATATTTAATACTTCTTTTTTATGATTAACTTTTATACTCACTTAATTAATGCCAAAAAATATTTATAAAATGAAGTTTTAGTTAATTTTGTTTCTACATTCTTATTATAATAATCAGTTATTTCCCATGTATTCCAATTTTTTAGTATTAAAAGCAATTTTGTATTAGGTCCAATTAAATCTATTCTACCAACTGCACCAATTATATTGGTACCAACTGGGATAAAGTTTATCTTATCAAACCCTACCGAAACTGTCATTTTTTCAGTGTGATATTCACCAATAAAATCTTCATTTATTATAATTGGATAACGCTCAATTCTTATTTTGCTTTTTTGTGTTGATAATGGCTCTAACCATTTCAATACATTACTATATAAATGAGTTATTGCATTTGTCCAATTTGTTTTACGTTCTTCTATACCACCTAATTTTCTCTCAAAATCTGAACTTTCTAAACTCTTTTTTAGAATAATGTTTTCAAGTTGTTCTTTTAGAGGATTTTTTAAAGGTTTCATAACTTTTAAATTTAAATTTTCTCCACCATCATTGCGCTTGCTTCGCCGCCGCCGATACATAATGTTGCAAGACCTCTCTTTGCATTTCTGTTTTTCATCGCATGAACAAGTGTTGTTAAAATTCTCGCTCCGCTTGCTCCGATAGGATGACCAATTGCAACTGCGCCGCCGTTAACGTTTACTTTGCTTGTATCAAGTCCTGCAATCTGATTTACTGCGCATGCCTGTACTGCGAACGCTTCATTTGCTTCTACTAAATCTAAATCATTAACAGTAAGGTTTACTTTCTTCAGTAAATTCTGAATTGCATAAGCAGGCGCAGTTGTAAATTTCTCAGGCGACTGAGCAAATGAAATTTGACCTACAATTTTGGCAAGGGGAGTAATACCTAACTCTTTTGCTTTATCTGCTGACATAATCACAACTGCTGCTGCGCCATCGTTAATGCTTGATGCGTTGAATGCAGTAATAGTCCCGTCTTTTTCAAATGATGGTTTCAACTTTCTTCCTTTCTCAGCATTGCCTTTTCTAATATCTTCATCTTCACTGATTGTAATTGTTCCCTTTTTATCTGTAATTTCTACAGGAACGATTTCATCTTTGAACGCCCCGCTCTCTGTTGCTGCTAAAGCTCTTTTATAACTTTCTTCAGCAAAATCATCTTGCATTTCTCTGGTAATATTCATTTCTCTGCTGCACATTTCTGCGGCATTACCCATATGGAAATTATTATAAACATCCCAGAGACCGTCTTTAATCATTCCGTCAATTACCTTTCCGTCCCCCATTCTGTATCCGTTTCTGGCTTTATCTAGATAGTAGGGAACATTGCTCATTGATTCCATTCCGCCCGCAACAACTACATCAGCATCGCCGCACTGAATTGCCTGCGCGCCAAGCATCACTGCTTTCAATCCTGAACCGCAAACTTTACCAATTGTCAAACATGGTACTGAGTTTGGCAGACCTGCAAATATCGCAGCTTGTCTCGCAGGAGCCTGTCCGAGTCCTGCTGTAAGTACACATCCCATTATCACTTCAGATACATCTTCAGGTTTTATTCCTGCTCTGTTAATTGCTTCTTTAATTGCTATCGCGCCAAGCTGCGGAGCAGTTTTTGAAGATAAGCCTCCGTTAAAACTTCCTACAGGTGTTCTCACCGCTGATACTATAACTACTTCTTTCATTTTATTTTCTATTTTATTGACTTAATTATATTTATAAAATTTTCCGGTTTCAAACTTGCGCCTCCGATAAGCGCGCCGTCAACTCCGCATGTTGAAAAAATCTCTTCTGAGTTTTTATCATTTACGCTTCCGCCATAGAGAATCAGCAGTGATACAGCTGCTTCAGAATCATAAAGCTCTCCAATAGTATCTCCGATTATCATATTCATTTCGCTTATCTGGTCTGAGTTTGCATTCAGCCCTGTGCCGATTGCCCAGACTGGTTCATACGCTATTACAAAATCTTTCATCTGCTCTTTTGTAATTCCTTCAAGTGCAGCCTTCACTTGATTCTCAACAACGAGTTTGAAAATTCCTTCTTCTCTTTGCTGTAAAGATTCACCGACACATAAAATCGGCTTTAAATTATTTTCTAATGCCTTCTTTATTTTTTTATTAACGGTTTCATCTGTCTCGCCGAAGTATTGTCTTCTTTCACTGTGCCCGATAATAACATACTCACATCCCGCAGATAAAAGCATAGTTGCTGAAACTTCTCCGGTATAAGCGCCGTCTTTTTCCCAATGCAAATTTTGCGCGCCGAGTTTTATTTTAGTTCCCCTCAGTAACGAATGAGTTACCATTAACGATGTAAACGGGGGACAAACCAGCACATCACATTTATCGAAGTAGCTATCGTGAATTCCTTCAGTAAGTTTTTTTATCAGTACTTCTGAATCTGTAATGTTCAGATTCATTTTCCAGTTGCCCGCAATAAGTTTTTTTCTCATAAATTACAAGGCTTCTAAATTTTTTAATAAAAGTTCATTTACAATTTTTGGATTTGCTTTGCCTTTGCTTTCTCTCATAATCTTTCCTACAAAAAGTCCTGCAAGTTTTTTCTCTCCGCCTTTGTAGCGTTCAACTTCTTTTGGGCTTTCAGTAAGAATTTTCTTAATGATATTATCTATTTCACCTGTGTCGCTTACCTGTTCTAACCCTTTTTCTTTTAACAAATGCTCGGGATTCTGTCCATCTCTGGTTTCCATTGTTAACATCATTTCAAAAAGCTCAAGCGCAACTGTCTTATTAATTTTTTCTTCGAGTAAGAGGTCTATCAGTTTTGCAAGGTTTATCTCCGGTATGTTAAATTTTTCAATGTTAATTTTTATATCATTCAAAACTTTTAATACATCATTCATCACCCAGTTGCTTGCCTGCTTATAAGCTTTTTCGTTTTTATTCTTTAATTCCTTAATGACATTCTCAAAGTATATAGAAAGTTCTTTACCTGATGTCAAAATTTCCGCATCATATTCAGGGATAGAATAAGCATTTACAAACCTTTTCAGCTTGTCATCGGGAAACTCAGGCAGCTTGGATTTTATTCCATTTATCATCGCCTCATCTGCATTCACTTTTACCAAATCCGGTTCAGGAAAATATCTGTAATCATGCGCCTGCTCTTTTGAACGAGTTGCAGTTGTAGTTTTATCCTTTGCGTTATAAGTCATTGTAGCAAAAACAACTTTTTCACCGTTTTCTGTTGCTTCTATTTGTCTCTTAATTTCAGTTTCAATTGCATCGGAAACGTTCTTAAATGAATTAAGATTTTTTATCTCCGTTCTGTTGCCGAATTCTTTTGAACCTTTCAATCTTACCGATACGTTCGCATCGCAGCGCAATGAACCTTCCTCCATATTACCATCACATATATCGAGATAGACAAGAATCTGCCTAATTTTCTGCATATACGTTATAGCCTCTTCGGAAGAATTTATATCGGGTTCGCTAACAATCTCAATTAGCGGAACTCCACAGCGATTAAAATCAACAAGTGTTTCAGAATCTGAAAAATCATGAATGGATTTTCCCGCATCTTCTTCCATGTGAATTCGTGTAATACCTATTCTCTTTTCTGATTTATCTTTCAGCTTAATATGAATATGCCCGTCGTAGCAGATTGGTGTTTCATATTGAGTGATTTGGTATCCTTTTGTAAGGTCAGGGTAAAAATAATTTTTACGCGCGAAGATTGATTTTTCTCTTATCGAGCAGTTTGTTGCAAGTCCCATTCTTATTGCATAATCAAGCAGCTCTTTATTAAGTACTGGAAGTGTTCCCGGCATACCAAGACAGATGGGGCATACGTTGCTGTTCGGCGAATTATGAAAATTCGTTGAGCATTTGCAAAACGCTTTTGTCTGTGTTTTCATCTGAGCGTGTATTTCAAGCCCGATGACCGGTTCGTATTTGTCGTATATGCTACTCATTTTGTCTTATTGTAGTCTGTATCAACATCTTTAACAATGTCTTCTAAAATATGGTAATTTCTAAAGTGTTCTTTTAAAAGTTTCTCTATGGTGCTTTCAATTTCATTTCCCCAATGAATATTGTGGAAATATAAATTTATTAATTTTTTAAAATCTTCTTCCGATTTAATAGATTCAAGATATTTATTTAAAATATGGGCATAAGAATATCCTCCAAGCGGGCTTAATTCATGAGAAAATTTTCTTAAATACTTATAATCAAATCCTAGTGTGACAAGCAGTGCCAATGTAAAAATATTCTTAGCTTCTTTCTCTCTATCTAAGACATTATAATAAAAAAAACCTAATTCCATATACGCATCTACATAACTGGGATCGAGTCTTAAAGCCTGTATATATGACTCTTCAACATGGCTAAGCTCATAAGGATTGTTTTCTCCAAGTTGTATACAATCTCCTTTTAAAACCAACAATTCTGAATCTATAAATCGAGGATCCGTGGAATCAATTAATGTTATAATTTCATCATATTTTCCCTGATTATACAGGTCTTTTAATTCTAATTTAAAATTTTTCATAATCGCCCTGTTTGTTTTCTTTTATCTATTAATCTTTCTTTATGCTTTATTAGTTTCAACATTCTTTTAGCTTTGGGATCTGTCTTAGTTCTTTCTATAAATTCTTCTAATTCCATTTCTTCAAACTCAGAATAATAAATATCAGATTGTTTCAATTTTCCAGGAATTAATTCTCTTACTTTCAATTACTCGAATTTCTTTTGTTGTATTCTTTTAAATTCCGAAATCACTCTATCTTTTATCTCAAAGTGATTTACAACAGGGAAGGGATAATTTTTTCCCAATGTAATATTATATTTCTCTTTCAGTTCAGTTTCAAATTCCCACGGTTCGTGAATGTATTTTGCATCAACGTCTTTTAATTCGGGAACATATTTTTTTATGTAACTTCCGTCCGTATCAAATTTTTTGCTTTGCAGAACGGGATTAAAAATTCTGAAGTAAGGCTGCGCGTCGCATCCTGTTGAGGCGCTCCACTGCCAGCCGCCGTTATTACTTGAAAAATCTAAATCAATTAATTTTTCTGCAAAGTATTTTTCGCCGAGTCTCCAATCCATAAACAAATCTTTCGTAAGAAACATAGCCGTTATCATTCTTAGCCTGTTGTGCATCCATCCTGTTTCGTTCAGCTGCCTCATCCCTGCATCAACGATAGGGTAACCGGTTTTTCCTTCACACCATTTTTTAAAAAGCTCGTCGTTCCATTCCCATTTAAGCTTATCAAATTCAGGTTTGAAAGATTTAGTAATAATATGCGGTTTATGGAATGTAATATTATAATAAAACTCTCTCCAAATAAGCTCGCTTATCCATGAATCAATATTTATTTTTTCAATCTCGGATTTTGCTTCTTTATCCGCCTTGTGCTGAGCAGCTCTGAAAACTTCTCTGAAGCCGATTGCGCCAAAGTGAATATGCGGTGAAAGCAAACTCGTTCCGTACTCACCGGGGAAATCTCTCTGCTCTTTATAAGCAGTCATTTTTTCCTTGCAGAAAATATTCAATAACCTTACCGCTTCTTTTCTACCGCCTTTGAAAATTTCATCTTTCGTTTCAGGAATAGAAAACTCTTTTAATGAGCTGCTTTTAAACTGCTTTGTATTTTCTAATTTGTCTAAAGAACAATTTTGTTTTGCGCATTCACCTTTCAGTAAAAGCAAAAACTTTTTTTTAAACGGAGTGAAAACAGAATAAAAATTTCCTTCATCCGTCCTTATTTTTCCCAATGGAAAAATTGTGTTATCTATGAATAATTGAAAAGAGGGGATTATCTCTTTTACTTCCTTATCCCGCTCTATACTATATGGCTCAACCTGTTCGTTTGCAAAAACTTCTATCGCAGGATTTTCTTTTTTTAACTTCTTAAAAACTTCGGGACTCTTTCCTTCCGTTATTAATAAATCAAAACCTTTTTCCCTTAAATCATTTTTTAACTCATTGAGAGATTCGTATAAAAAATTTATTCTCTTCTCTCCGTAGTAATGATATTTATTTTTATTCTTAATGTATAAAAATAAAATTTCATCTTTATCCGTAACACTGTTTATAAACTCACGTAAGCCTGCATTATCTTCTAACCGTAAATCCTTTCTAAACCAGAAAACTTTCAGCATCTATTTAATTATATCTGAGGTTTTCTTTCATTAAACGAGTTGCTTGTTAATCTTACAAATGTAGAATTATCCTGAAACTCTTTCAGTGTTGTTGAATTGAGATAACTCATCGAGGACTGCAATCCTTCCTGATACTCCCTCACAATTTTCGCAACGCTTCCTTTATAGGTTACAAGAGATTCTTCACCTTCAATATAATTTTTCTTTTCCTGCTTTACGGCGAATGACGCGCTTCCGCAATATTTTTTCCAGAGCTGATTGTTATACTTCAGTACATCGCCCGGCGCTTCTTCTGTTCCGGCAAGAACTCGTCCGAACATAACTGCATCACATCCAAGCGCAAGAGCTTTGCACATCGCTCCCGGAGTATTGATACCTCCGTCAGCAATAATTTTTACGTCGCTCTTAGTTTCATCTTTGGCAGTGAGCGCGCGGATAATTGCATCAACCTGACCTATGCCGATTCCCGATTTAATTGAAGTCGAACACATCGCTCCGTTACCGATACCGACGCGGATTGCATCAACATTCAAATCAATCAAAAATTTCGTTGTCTCTGCGCTTGCTACATTACCTGCAATGATTTTTAAGCCGTAGCTTTTAATCATGCTTTGAATGTCATTCAAAAATCCTTCAATCATTTTCGAGCCGCCGTTGGCAATATCAATACAGATAATTTTTATTCCGTAATCTGCAAGCTTTTGTAAACGTTCTTTATCAACTGCTTTGTTAATACCAATCGCAGCAGATTTATATTCGCTATTTTTTAAATCATTATCATCAAACTCTTCAATTTGCTCTTCAATTGTATTGAAGCGGTGAACAACACCGAGGCATTTTAAATCGGCAAGAGCTTTTGCCATCCTTCCGCCCGTAACAGTATTCATAGGAGAGCCGATGATAGGAATATCAAGCTTTACTCCGAGAAAATCTGCGCTTGTATCGCAGCCCGAACGATGCTGTATAGCCGAAATCTGGTCGGGCAGAAGCGAAATATCGTCGTATGTCAGAGAATATGTTTCTGTGATATTCTTATAAGACATTAGATTTATTAGTTTAGGTTGACCGCGCTTTCTGTTTCCGTTATTTCAACTATCTCGACTGTCTCGATTACTTCTTCACCTGAATTTTGCTCTGCCATCTGCAATGCCATATTCACTTTTTGCGCAGCGTCTGCAAGAGTATCTGCGGAAATTAAATTCAGTCCCGAGTTATCAAGAATTTCTCTTGCCTCAACTGCATTTGTTCCCTGCAATCTTACAACTACGGGAACTCTAATGTCAATATTTTTAGCAGCCTGCACAACTCCGTTTGCAACTCTATCGCATCTTACAATTCCGCCGAAGACATTAATTAAAATTGCTTTAACATTCGGGTCGGATAAAATAATTCTGAAGCCGTTCTCTACAGTAGTAGGATTTGCCGTACCGCCGACATCTAAGAAGTTAGCAGGTGAACCGCCTGCAAGTTTAATTAAATCCATAGTGCCCATCGCAAGACCTGCTCCGTTAACCATGCAGCCGACGTTACCGTCAAGCTTAATGTAGTTAAGGTTAAATTTAGAAGCTTCCACTTCAAGCGGATCTTCTTCGTTAAGGTCTCTTAATTCTTCAAAATCTTTATGTCTGAAAGTTGCGTTATCATCTAATGTAACTTTTGCATCGAGTGCCATTATCTTATCATCGTTTGTAATTATCATTGGATTAACTTCAATCATTGAAGCATCAAGACCTTCATAAGCTGTATAAAGATTTTTGATGAACTTTAAAAAATCCTTGTAAGCTGCGCCTTCAAGACCAAGACCGAATGCAAGCTGTCTCGCCTGGAAATCTTCAAGTCCCGTACCCGGATCAACCCAGATTTTAATAATCTTTTCCGGTGTTTCTTCTGCAACAGTTTCAATTTCAACTCCGCCTTCTATGGAAGCCATGATGACATTCTTTGAATTTGTTCTGTCGAGGAGAATTCCGAGATACAATTCTTTTTTATAATCTAAACCTTCTGCTATGAAAAGAGTCTGAACTTCTTTTCCCTCTGCGCCTGTCTGGTGCGTAACAAGAATATTTCCTAAAACTTTTCCTGCATAGTCTTTTGCTTTTTCAAAGTTATCGCCAAAGAATTTTACTCCGCCTTCAACTGCAACTTCGTTTCTGTTGTGCTTATGATAAACTGTTCCTTTTCCTCTTCCGCCTGCGTGAATTTGAGATTTCACAACAATCTGATTTACGCCGTTTGCCTTCAAAGTTTCAACTGCGTTATCGAAGTGGTCCATTGATTTAATAGGCACTCCGCCCTGAATAGCAACTCCGTATTTCTGGAGTAATTCTTTTGCCTGATATTCGTGTAATTTCATTTTATATTATTTAATTATTTTATTTATTTTCTTTTTCTGTTTTTTCCGGTTTAACAAGCTCGTCGGTTTTTTTAATTGAACTTTCATCGAGCTTCTTCGGAGTTACATTAAGCTGTTTTGACTGATTATCAATTTTTTTCTTCGCATCATCAATCTGTTTTGAAAGGGAATCCAGCCGCGTCTTACCGCTATCAAGACTTTGCTTTTCTTTATTGATGTAAGTGCTCATCGAGTCAATTCTTTTCTTTAAATCGGCTGCTTCTTTTTCGATTCTTTCTTTTTCTAAATCCATCTGGCTTTTACCGCAGCCGGAAACAATAAAAAGAGAGAGTATGACAAAATATATGTACTTCATTTCGTTTTTTCTTTTAGCTTTTCTGTGTTTTTATCAATGACAGAATCCAATCCCTTCTTTATTTTCTTAAGCGAATCCAAATTGATTTTATTCATCGAAGAATCAATTTTATTTATTGTTTCATCTATGGTCTTGTCAATTTTTTCGTTTACTTTCTCCTGAACTTTTTCCTGCACGCGGTTGCATACCATGTCGCAGCTCATTAGTGAAAGCATAATCATTATTGCAAGAATGAATTTTGTCTTTTCCATTTTTATGAAGCTATTTTCTAATTTTCTTTTCGCTTGTAAGCTTTGCCTGCATGAATAATCCGAGATAATCTCTTCCGCCTGCCTTTGAATCCGTACCGCTCATATTAAATCCGCCGAAAGGATGCACGCCTACCAATGCGCCAGTGCATTTTCTGTTCAGGTATAAATTTCCTGCGAAAAATTCCTTCGCGCCCTTATGTAGTCTCTTTTTATTCTTTGTATAAATTGCTCCCGTTAATCCGAACATTGTGTTATTAGCAATTTCAATTGCGTCATCAAAGTCATTTGCTTTTATTACGGCAAGAACCGGTCCGAAAATTTCTTCCTGCGCGATTGTTGCTTTTCTATCAACGTCTTTTATAATTGTCGGCTCGACAAAATATCCTTTGCCTTCGATTTTGTTTCCGCCCGCAATAATTGTCCCGCCTTCTTCTACAGCTTTGCTGATGTAACGCAGACAGTTATCTTGTGAACGCTTGTTGATAACAGGTCCCATAGGAGGATTGTTTACTGCATCATCAACTTTTACAGTCTTTACATTTTCTACTAAAGCATCGCAGAATTTATCGTAAATATCTTTGTGCACTATCACTCTTGAACATGCAGAACATTTTTGCCCCTGGAAACCAAACGCTGCCGATATTGTTCCTTTTACTGCATCATTGAAGCTGTGCAATTCTTTATCCACAACTATAGAATCTTTTCCGCCCATCTCTGCAACAACTCTCTTTATCCAGATTTGCCCCGGCTGAGTTTTTGCTGCAAGCTCATTAATTCTTAAACCGACTTCCATTGAGCCTGTGAAGCAGATGAATCTTGTTAAGTGATGCTGAGTCAATATATCGCCGATAGTACCGCCGCCGCCTGTTACAAAGTTTACAACTCCTTTAGGAAGCTTTACTTCCTCAAGAAGTTCAAAGAACATTTGCGCAATTGCAGGGGAGTCGCTTGATGGCTTCAATACAACAGTGTTGCCTGTAACAAATGCAGATGTAGTCATACCGACTAAAATTGCAAGCGGGAAATTCCATGGCGGAATAATAGCGCCTACGCCGAGCGGTAAGTACTCTAAATGATTTTTTTCATCAGGTAATTTTACGAGCGGTTGGTCGCCGCTCCATCTTAACATTTCGCGCGCATAAAATTCCATGAAGTCAATTGCCTCTGCCGTATCGCCGTCGGCTTCTGCCCAGTTTTTGCCGACTTCATAAACCATCATAGCAGAAAATTCATGCTTTCTTTTTCTCATTAACTTTGCTGCTTTGAAGAGATAGTCAGCGCGTTTTTTAGGCGCAACGTTTTTCCACGTTTGGAAGGTTGCATATGCAGTTTCTATAGCTTTCACAGCCATTTCTGCCGATGCCTTTTGAAATGTTCCAAGCACCATATCTTCGTTGGAAGGGTTAACAGAGTGAAGCTTTTCATTTGTATAAAGCTTTTCGCCTCCTATAACCACAGGGTATTCTTTGTTGAATCTTGATGTAACTTTATCAAGCGCTTTTTCAAATGCCTGCTTATTTTTCTTGTTTGTAAAATCTGTAAACGGCTCGTTTTTAAATTTTGCGTGCGACATTATATTATTTGATTTTATTTGTTTTAAATTATTTTCCGTTGACCAAATCTATTGCAAGATTATGAATCTCAGGTCTTATTTCTCTAATCCCGTTGTTATCGCGGGAGGGGTAAACCCTGTTTGTTAAAAAAATCACTATTAAGTTTCTATCCGTATCGCACCATATGCTTGTGCCTGTATATCCTGTATGCCCGAATGAATTTTCGGAAAACTTCTCTCCGCAGGGAGTTCTATAAGATGTAGGTTCCGGCTTTGTGTCCCATCCTAATGCCCTCGAGTTGTTGTATGCAGCGGTTTCCCATTTTTTTATAAAAAGATTTATCACATCTGCATTTGCAAATTTTTCTTCCTTCAGCCCTCGTGTGTAAGGGTTGTAGTACTTTCCCCTTTGGAGCATTACCCGCATAAATTTATAAAGGTCTTCTGTGTTGGAAAAAAGCCCTGCATTACCGGAAACACCTTCAAGCAGGGAAGCTGTCTCATCGTGCACTTCACCCTGCAATTGCCTCATTCTCCAGTAAGAATCATTTTCCGTGGGTACGCACATAGATTTTTTTTCTGCGCCGGGAACGAACATAGTATTTTGCATTCCAAGTGGTTCAAAAATATTCAGCTTGCAGTATTTATCAAGAGGCAGTCCTGAAATTCTTTCGACAATTATTCCAAGCAGTACGGCGTTCAAATCACTGTAAACAAATTTTGAACCTGTCTTGTAATCCAGACTGATATTATATATAGAGTTTAGAACTTCCTCTTTGCTCTTCAAAGTTTTATAAAACGGAATCCATGCCTTCAGCCCCGAGTTGTGCAGCAGCAGGTTTACGATTCTTATATCCTCTTTGCCGTTGTTTGCAAACTCAGGAATATACAGCCAGACGTTATCATTTATATTCAGTTTTCCGTTATCATACAACTGCATTATTGCCGCTGTTGTTGCAATAACTTTTGTAACGGAGGCGAGGTCATACAAGCTGTAAGAAGCTACATCTTTTGAATCGGCTTCGTAGGTATATTTCCCAAAACTTTTATTTAAAAGTGTTTCTTTATCCGTGCCGATGTAAAGCTGCGCGCCGGGGAAAGATTTTTCGCTAATCCCTTTGTTAACAAGGTTTTCAAGTTCCGTTGTTGTAGCTGCAAATAGGCTTGAAAAAAAGAATAGAAATATAAGGATACAATACCGTTTCACTCTGCCAATATACCTAATTTAAAAATTTTTAAAAACTTACAAAAATAGCCCTCTCTTTGGTAAAAAAGTTTGTAAAGTTTGTAAGGATTTGTCTCGCAGCTACTCTCCGGCGTAGCTGCGTAAAACCATTGTATCATCTGTTTACAACGTTGGAGCGTTGTTACCGGAACAAAAATGATAAGGTAAACGAATAGGGGTACTAAACAATGTAAAGATTAGCGTAGAGACGCAATACGTTGCGTCTCTATGGATACCCCGTAAAACGATGGTAAACTTTTTTCCTCGCAGCTATGCTCCGGCGTAGCTGCGTAAAACCGATGTATCATCTGTTCACAACATTGAAGCGTTGTGAACAGAACAAAAACAATAAGGTAAACGAATAGGGGTACTAAACAATGTAAAGATTAGCATAGAGACGCAATACGTTGCGTCTCTATAGATACCCCGTAAAAAGAAAGCAAACTTTTTGTCTCGCAGCTACTCTCCGGCGTAGCTGCGTAAAACCATTGTATCATCTGTTTACAACGCTGGAGCGTTGTTACCGGAACAAAAACAATAAGGTAAACGAATAGGGGTACTAAACAATGTAAAGATTAGCGTAGAGACGCAATACGTCGCGTCTCTATGGATACCCCGTAAAACGATGGTAAACTTTTTTCCTCGCAGCTATGCTCCGGCGTAGCTGCGTAAAACCGATGTATCATCTGTTTACAACGCTGGAGCGTTGTAAACAGAACAAAAAGGTCTAGTTCACTACCCACAAAATTTTTTAGTTTCCTTGCAGCTACGCTCCGGCGTAGCTGCGTAAAACCATTGTATCATCTGTTTACAACGCTGGAGCGTTGTAAACAGAACAAAAATGATAAGGTAAACGAATAGGGGGGTACTAAACAATGTAAAGATTAGCGTAGAGACGCAATACGTTGCGTCTCTATAGATACCCCGTAAAAAGAAAGCAAACTTTTTGTCTCGCAGCTACTCTCCGGCGTAGCTGCGTAAAATCATTGTATCATCTGTTCACAACATTGGAGCGTTGTAAACAGAACAAAAATGATAAGGTCAACGAATTTGGGAGTTACTAAACAATGTAAAGATTAGCGTAGAGACGCAATACGTTGCGTCTCTATGGATACCCCGTAAAAAGAAAGCAAACTTTTTATCTAACTTGAGTGAGATGCCTCAAATTTTGAATTCCTTTTAGTTATTTATAAAAAATTTTTGTCGTGTGGTAAAGGTTTGAATATGAGAAAAATAAATGACTTTATATTGCAAGTAAATCACCATATATTAATATGGGTAAAATGAAGTAAATCTATTCACTAAATGATAAACCGGCTGATGCTAAGAAAGTGTGAATTGTCAGCCGTTATTTTGAATAAAGGGCTATTTTGCAGAAATGTAACAAAAGTTTAAGAATGTTACATTTTTGGAAAAGTAGAATTATTGAATAAACAATATTTAAAATTCAAAATGTTACTATAATGTTACTTTCAGGCGTGAATGGACAAAGTAACAAAAAAGTTAAAATCGGCATAAAACAGAAAAATGTATCTTTTCGTGAACGCAGTTCCGGCTTGCCTTTTGAGGCTCGCTTCTGAGAATTAGAAATGGAAACTTATCTGTTTTGCATGAGCAGTTGCCTGCATTTCTGAAACTGAATATAATCTTTTCCTCTCTTTTCGTATATTGCATAATAATTTTTTAATGAGGCGTATTTTATACAGCATAGTTCCGTTACTTTTTATTGCAGCCGTGATGTCATATTCACTTACTATTACGTCTTGCCAGAATCCGGTTAGCCAGCCGGATACAACGCATACAAATCCGACCGGAACAAGCATTCAGGGAAAAGTTTTTGATGTGAACGGGTTTCCTTTCAGAGGAGTTAAAGTTTATGCATCACCGACAAACTATACAACTACGCTGAACGACGGATTTTTTTCTCTTGGAAATATTTCCTATCCCGTCAGCCTTATGCTGCTGAAAGACGGAGATTCCACTCTGAACGTTTATCAAAATCTTAATGCAAATAATCCTAACTTAACCTACAATACATACTCTGCAAATACAAATTTCAAGGAGGGGGGATTCATACTGCGCTATCCTACGGTTCAGCCGGGAAAAGGTATGCTGATACAGTTTGCTTCGGAAGATATTATCAACTTCAATTACAGTTATGCCATAGCGGATTCTGATTCCGTTGCGATTCCGATTACCTGGGAAGGGGATAAGCAGACTATTCTCGGTAAGCTGATTTTGATGACGTACAGGCGCGATGCGTTCTCGCCGTTTTTGATTTCTTCCTATGATTCGTATGCCGAGAAGGAGTTTTATATTGATACGAACAGAATTATCAATTACACATTTCAGGGAACGGACTTCACGACAAATCCCGATGAGGCAGTGATAAATGTGCGGAATTTCAGCTACAGTTCTTCTTCCGATAACAGAGCGTATTTTAGTCTTTCAGGGAATACAAACTCGGAAATGTTCCTCGAAAATTATAATTTCAGAGGCAGCTTTAATTTTATTGTTCCAAAAATTTTCTCAAATAACAGAATGCGGATAACTACTAATTCGCAATATTCAAACGACAGCTACGTTGCAACAAACAATTATTTGCTCGAAAATTCTATTATCACAATTAATGGAATTCCTGAAATAGGATTAATTACTCCTGCAAACAATGCAGTTGATGTTGATTCTACTGCGACGTTTCTGGTGAATGGAAATACAAGCGCGCAGGGAGTTTACATTTACCAGTTTCAGCCGGATAACAACCTGTTTTATACAGTGTGGCTATATAATTCCACTCCGCAATTCAAATACCCTGACCTTTCCGGCTACGGCTTCAATCTAAAAAGAGGAGCTAACTATAAATGGACTGTTCAGAAACTCTCGCCTTTCTATAGCCTGGATGATTATGTGGCTTACCCGACAAACAAGCTTATCAGGAGCTTCGATACACAGGTCAATGCTTCCTACTTTACGACACTGCCTTAATTGCTGAAAAAACTTAGGGTGAAACTTACGCCCCCTCGTAAGTATTACGATAAATAGCTGATAAAACAAACCCAATGAAGCGATAGACTATTGTTATTGCTCTGTTTTTCCAGTGTTTACTTGAAAACCTCTGAACATTATTTGCTTTTCTGCGTTAGATAGAAAAACACCATTCCCTTCAATGAAAAAAAAGCTGAAGTTTCTTCTTACTATTTTTTCCGCCGGAATTATCCTTTACATAGCTGCTTCCTTTATCTCTGTTGACCGCTTTCTTTGCGCAAATCACATAAGCATAAATTTTCCCGATACGCTGAAACTTTCTCACGAAAATGTTCAGTTCAAAACTTCAGACAATCTGACAATAAAAGGATGGTTTTTTCCTGCGAACTCTGAAAAAGCAATTGTTCTGCTTCACGGATGGAAGGCAAACCGCCTTGAGCCGCTGCCAAGAGTAAAATTTCTACACGATGCAGGATATAACGTGCTGGTTTATGATGCAAGGGCATGCGGCGAGAGTGAAGGCGATTTGATTTCGCTCGGCTATTATGAATCGGAAGATTTAATTGCTGCCATAAAATTTCTCAAAGAAAAGGGGATGAGAAAAATTGCCGCTGACGGAATTTCTCAAGGCGGCGCTACAATTGTTTTCGCTGCTGCCAAAACGAAAGACCTCGACGGCATCATAATAGAAAGCTGTTACGATGAGCTTACTCACGCCGTGAATAACAGGTTTCAATCAATGCTGTTTATTCCCGGAGAAATCGGCTCTGCTCTTATGATTCCCATTGCAGAGAAAAAACTGAATGTAAAAGTTTCTGATATTGCTCCTGTTGTTATTATAAGTAAAATAGAAATCCCCATTTTTGTAATCAGCGGAGCAGAAGATACAAGAACAACGGAAAAAGAAACGAAAAAAATGTATGACTCTGCAAAATATGATAAACAAATATGGATTGTCCCCAAAGCGGGACATGAAGACTTGTATAGAGTGAGCGGAGCAGAATATGAGAAAAAAATATTGGAGTTTTTATCTGATAATATTGTAACTGAATTTAAAGGAAAAGCATCTGACAATAATGGATTTCTAAAATTTATGAGTGAGTTAAAAGAGGATTTTATTAAGACAGGAGATACTACTTATCTGAAAACTCTTAATGATATTGCTAAAGTCAGCGATGGCGCAGTTTCGGAAATGGTGGATGCGGAAGTTGAAGATATTTTAAAAAACCGCCCGAAAGAATTTATTATATATGTTAACAAATTGAATACTAAAGAATCTGAACATAATTTAGAAATCCACTTTGTACTTGTTTTAGTAGGTGTCAAAGAAGAAAGTACCGATAAATATAATTCTTTAAAAAATAATCTGATGGCTTCGGTAAAGGGTAATACGGAGTTGGAATCTTATTTATCAGGATTGATAAAGAAAGCAGAAAATTGGAAATAAAAAGCCCGAAAACTTTCGGGCTTTAAGATTAAAATTAGTCGTTACTGCAACTGCAATTTGCGCCTTTAGTGCTTAAAATCAATGTTGTATCGCTAAGTCCCGGACATGGAGAAGGTGTATAATGTGAAAGTGTTCCTCTGCATGAATTATTGGAATTCTGAACGCATATAGTTGAGGTTGTTCCCACACTAAGATAAACTGTAAATGTATCAGTTGCTACGCTCATTGCGGTACCGCCGTTTATGCAATATGTATATGGCGCTGATAAACAACTGCCTGAGCCTAATGTAATTCTTAAGGGACAAGTAGTGCTTGTTGAAGATGGAGCGTTATTGGATGCATTGCTCGTAGAGAAAACTGCGAAAGCAATGATTACTAATGCTGCGGTTCCCAAAATTGCTTTTAAAGATTTCATTTTGTTTTGTTTAAGTTTATAAATGAATAATTTATATGGAATAAATTACATTACGAATGTAATAAATAAATCCAAAAAAAATTTAAACTAAATTAGAAATCCTAAAATGTAAAATCAAGAATAAATTAAATTTTGTCAAATATTTTGGTCTGTGAAATACGAATATTACTCACTTTCAAGAAAATTCTTTTTCCGTTTTAGAAATTACTGTAATAGACCTTACCCGCATAATTAACCACACGCTCTGAGCAATAATTATTCATTTTTAAATATGTGCGGAGAAAACTATTTTCCTTTCAAATACCCCCATATGCACAAAAACAAAGCCATTCAGATTTTAAAATCTCTTTCACCCGAAGAATTCAAAAGATTCCGCAAATTTATTGAATCGCCTTATTTCAATACATCGAAGAGTGTAATACAGCTTTTCAAATATATTGACAAATATTATCCTGCTTTTGAAGATAAAGCGCTTGATATAAAATCCGCTGTTAAAAAACTAAACAAAAATGGCGGAGCAACAGAGGGGAGCATTAGAAACACACTCTCTGATTTAAATTTATTGCTAAGAAAATTCCTTTCAATCGAGCATTATAATTCAAATGATTTTGCTATGAAGCACGCAGAAGTAGCTTCACTGTTTTTAAAAAGGCTTTTGCCGATGTATGAAAAAGAATCTGCAGCTTATTTTGAAAAATACGGCGAGATAAATAATTTTCATGAGCCTTATATGCACGAAACACTTCTCTTGTGCAATGCAAGAATTGCAAACGCTTTTGGCAAAGCAAATGTGAAGGGAGATATAGAGGCGTTTGTCAAGCAGTCTGAAATTGCAGCGCTTACCGCTCTTGATTATATTTTTCATACGAGGCTTTTAAAAGAAGACAATAAGTTTTCGCATAACGTAGAATATCCCGATATGTGCAGCGCATTATTTGATGCGCTTGATGTCGAGAAATTTTTGAGTTATGCCGAAAAAAACTCTCCTAAGTTTTATAACATTGTGGCTATGGAATATTATGTTACAAATATGCACCTGAACCGTGATTTTGAAGCGAGCCATCAAAAATTAAAAAAGCTTTTCTCAGAGCATATTCACACCGGAGAGCAAAAAAATTCCTACTGGGGAAGTTTTATTGCCAGTTTGACAAATGTATTGATGAATAAAATAAATTTTAACAGCACGCATAAAGAAATACCTTTCTATGCTTCTGAAATTCTCTACCCTTACGACTTTTACCTGAAGCATAAACTTTACCACCATATGTCATCGTGGTTTCTGATACGTGAGTTTACAAATATAATTTACATTGCTTTTATTGCCGAAAAGCCCGAATGGATTAAGAAGTTTATATTAGAATATTCAGTTGAACTTAAAGACGATGAAAAAGAAGAAGGAGTTAATTTCGGAAGGGGAATTTATAATTATATGACGGGGAAGTATGAAGAAGCGTTAAGTAATTTTTCCAGTGTAAAAAATCCTTTTCAGAATATGCTTATAAAAATGAAGAAGGTGATAATTCTTTGTCATTATGAATTAAAGAATTACGAAACAGCTCTTTCAAACTGTGATGCGCTCATTATGTTACTGTCAAGAAAATTCGGAGATATGCCCGCCAAGCAATGGGAGATAGAAGAAATAAAACTTTTCAGAAAATTTTTCAAAGTAATGTTAAGTCCCGAGCCTGATGCAATGCGCGAATTTGAACGCGAGCTTTCTATTGCAAAACCTCGGGCTTCTTATTTTGTGATAAAGTTAGTAAGAAGGATAGGAAAGTGAGAAAGATGCCGGTGCTGGTTAGGCGACCAACAGCCATAAATTTTGTTTAAAGTCGTTGGTCAGGAGACCAACGACGGCGATTTTGATTTTATTCACGGCTTTTAATTCCCATATAAACCGCCGCTGTTGGTCTCCCGACCAACAGCCATGATTATTGCATATTATGTTACATTGATGGGGTTTTCTTCTGTTTTTTACTTCGCAGCTGTTGGTGTCCAGACCAACAGCAATAGACTTTGCTTAAAGTCGTTGGTCAGGAGACCAACGACGGCGAAGTTGATTTTATTCACGGCTTTTAATTCCCATATATACCGCCGCTGTTGGTCTCCCGACCAACAGCCATGATTATTGCATATTATGTTACATTGATGGGGTTTTCTCCTGTTTTTTACTTCGCAGCTGTTGGTGTCCCGACCAACAGCAATAGACTAATGCTTAAATTTGTTGGTGTCCCGACCAACAGCAATAATTCATACAAGCATATAGTTTTCTAAAAATCCAAATTCATCAATACCTTCATAATAAAATTTAGCAGAAGAAAATTTGTAATGCTGCGGTTCATCTGCCAGCTTCCATTTTTCAGTTAAAGGATTTTTATGAATGTAATTTATTTTTTGTTCAGCAACTTCTTTAGATAGAATTTCTATGGAAAGAGGACTTCTTTCCCAAATCTGATAATTCCTATCCCTTGCTCCTACAAAAAAATGTTTCAAATATTCCGGTGAATCTTTTTTCAATCTGCTGATAATTTCTTTCGCTGTGAATTTGAGAAAATCTCTTTGTATATCAGAATAATTATTATCGGGTAAAATTTTCCATACCAAATGTATATGATTTGGCATAATTACAAATGCACATACTTTTATCTTTTCGGCAGTACATAAAAATTTCAGAGTGTCGGTAATTATTACTTTGTAGTTATTGTCTTTAAGAAGATGTTTCCATTCGAGGATTGTTGCGGTGAAAAAGTACAGGGTATTGTTTTTCTTCATAGGAATTCATTATAATAAATTGGTGCAACATATTAAATATTATGGCAGTTGGTCGGGAGACCAACTGCGGCGTGGTGTTTATTTTTCCTGACATTGTTGATTTCTTAGACAACATTTTCGCCGTCGTTGGTCTCCTGACCAACGACCATATTGTTTGCGTAACATATCTCATGGCTGTTGGTCAGGAGATCAACAGCGGCAGGAAAAAAGCTTACTATTTTCGTACGTTGCCGTCGTTGGTCTCCCGACCAACGACCATATTGTTTGCGTAACATATCTATGGCAGTTGGTCAGGAGACCAACTGCGGCGTGGTGTTTATTTTTCCTGACATTGTTGATTTCTTAGACAACATTTTCGCCGTCATTGGTCTCCCGACCAACGACCAT
>JAFDZO010000023.1:78570-85970 GCA_018266845.1 Bacteroidota bacterium
TCTCATGGCTGTTGGTCAGGAGATCAACAGCGGCGTGGTGTTTATTTTTCCTGACATTGTTGATTTCTTAGACAACATTTTCGCCGTCGTTGGTCTCCCGACCAACGACCATATTGTTTGCGTAACATATCTCATGGCTGTTGGTCAGGAGATCAACAGCGGCGGGAGAATTTGTTCTATCTCATTCTTTTGTTTTAAATTACCAGTCAAGAGTTTCTTTTACAATTTAGTTTATTCTTCTTTTCCTCCTCTTCTTCTTCATAAGTTTTTTCGCTAAATCTTGATTTGTTTCTTTTGGGGCTAACTGGATACCGCTTTTCTTTATAATTTGGAGAACAATTACTAGCTAAAAGCTCCAAAATTGAATTTATTATTTCAAAAATAATATTATTCATAAAACTTTATTTATTTACCAATCAAAAAATTAATTAAGTTTCGATGAAAAATCTATGAAATTTTAATCTGAGTGAGTTTTTCACTTTTTAAAAGTAATATCAATTCTATTATACAGAATTTTAAACTACATAGCTGCTGTTGTTCAGTACCCCGCTAAAGCGGGGCAGGGAACTAACAACAGCGATGGATAATATCTGGATTCCGGCTTTCGCCGGAATGACATTTCATACAAATCTTAAATCTCAATTCTTAAAACCTTAAATCCCCAAATGCACTGAACTTCAATTTTAAATTCCTTATTTTACAGATTACTCAAAAATTAGTTATAACCATAAAAAATGAAATTAGAAGACCTGAACGAACAGCAGAGAGAAAAAATCTCCGAATTCGGTGTAAATACATGGTATGTGTTAGACCTTCTTGCACAATACAAGGAAGATGCTAAATCTGTTCCTGAAAAATGGCAGAACTTCTTTAAGGATATTAATATTGATTCGCTTACATATTCCGTATCGAACGGACATACAAACGGCGCGGCGCAATCCGCTCCCGTAATAATGCAAACGGCAGGAAAAGTTTCCATGCCTCCGCCTGCAGCTAACGAGCAGGCAATGCCGTTAAGAGGAGCAGGTGCAAAGATAGTTGATAACATGACGGGCAGCTTAACGATTCCAACGGCTACAACGTTCAGAACAATTCCAGTTAAAGTTCTTGAAGAGAACAGAATGATTATCAATCAGTACTTCAAGAAGCTGAATTTAGGAAAGATTTCATTTACACATATAATAGGATGGGCGCTTGTGAAGGCAATCGGCTCTGCGCAGGTGATGAATAATTCTTTTACTATCGTTGACGGACAGCCGACACTTGTTGTGAAAAAAGATATAAACCTCGGGCTTGCAATAGACATCGAGAAAAAAGACGGAAGCCGTTCCCTTCTTGTGCCGAATATCAAAAAGGCAAATGAAATGAACTTCCAGCGGTTCCTTGATGCATACAATGATATTGTGAACAGATCAAAAACCGGAAAGATAGAAGTAGCCGATTTTATGGGAACGACAATCTCGCTTACAAATCCGGGAGGACTCGGAACAGTTGCATCTAACCCGCGTCTAATGATAGGTCAGGGAGCAATTATTGCAACGGGAGCAATTGAGTATCCGGCAGAGTTTCAGGCAGTTACGCAGGATATAATCACATCGCTCGGCATCAGCAAAATTATGAATATGACAAGCACCTATGACCACAGAATAATTCAGGGGGCAGAGTCGGGATTGTTCCTTAAAAAAGTTCATGAGCTTTTAATAGGAGAAGAGAATTTTTACGAAAGCATTTTTGCCGATTTAAAAATCCCATCACGTCCCGTTGTATGGAAAGCAGATAATAACGCAGAAGATTTTGTCGGCATAAATAATATTGCCGAAATAGAAAAGCACGGAAAAGCATTGCAGCTAATAAATATGTTCAGAGTGCGCGGCCACCTGCTTGCAAACATTGACCCGCTTTTCCCAAAAGTTCAGTATCATCCTGAGCTTGATTCGGCAAACTACGGATTTACTGTATGGGATTATGACAGGGAATTTATCACTGACGGTCTCGCCGGAAAAAGAAGCGCAAAGCTGAGAGAGATATTAAGCATACTGCACGAGACATATTGCGGCTCGATTGGCGTTGAGTACAGGCATATACAAGATCCTGATGAAAAGAAATGGCTTCAGGACCAGATGGAATCAACACGCAACAAGGGGAATTTCTCCCACGAAGAAAAGATGCTTATGTTGAATAAGCTTATTCAGGCAGAGAATTTTGAGAAGTTCATTCATACAAAATACGTAGGACATAAGAGATTTTCACTGGAGGGAATGGAAACAATAATTCCTGTTCTTGATTATCTCAATGATGAAGCAGCAAAAGAAGACGTACAGGAAATTGTTTACGGAATGGCTCACAGAGGAAGGTTGAATGTGCTTGCGAACATTGTGAACAAATCTTTGTTCTCTATTTTCTCTGAGTTTGAAGATATAGTTGATACACGGTCGTCTCAGGGTTCAGGTGATGTTAAGTATCACCTTGGAGCAACAGGGGAATATGAAACATTAAGCGGTAAGAAGATAAATGTTTCGATTGCATCAAATCCGTCGCATCTGGAATTTGTAAATCCCGTTGTGGAAGGAATTGTAAGAGCAAAGCAGACAAGAACCGATGACAAAGATAGAAATAAAACACTGGCAGTAGTTCTTCACGGAGACGCAGCATTTGCAGGAGAAGGTGTAGTTGCAGAGACATTAAACTTATCTCAGTTGAAAGGATATACAACGGGCGGTACGATTCATATTATTGTAAACAATCAGATTGGATTTACAACTGATCCGAAAGAAGGGCGTTCTACAACATACGCAACTGATGTTGCGAAGATGGTGCAGGCTCCGATATTCCACGTAAACGGAGAAGACCCGGAGGCATGTCTTTGGGTAACAAAGCTTGCTTATGAGTACAGACAGAAATTTAAAAAGGATGTTGTAGTTGATGTTCTTGGCTACAGAAAATACGGGCACAACGAAGCGGACGAGCCTTCGTTCACACAGCCATTGATGTATAAAGTTATAAAAGGTCGCGCAAGCATAAAGGAAATTTACGAGAAGCAATTATTGAAAGCAGGAGTTGTTACAGAGGCAGATATTGTTAAACTGGAGAATATTTATAATAACAGATTAACTGAAGCTTTTGAAAAAGCGAAAGGCTCACATCAGGAATTCAAGCACGATGACCCGATGGCAATGACTAAGGACGAAATCAGCACGATACATTTCGATAAAAATACTGCGATTGATGAACTAAGTTTCAATAAAATTGTAACGGCAATAACAACTTTCCCTGAAGGTTTCAATGTGCATCCGAAGCTGAAAAAGTTTAACGAAATGCGCTCAGAGCTTCTGACAAACTCCAAAGCTCCTATTGACTGGGCATTTGCAGAAGCACTTGCATTCGGCTCGTTGATAGAAGAGGGAATTTCAGTGAGACTAAGCGGGCAGGATGTTTCTCGCGGAACATTTTCTCACAGGCACGTAGTCTTTGCCGATGCGGAAAACGGTCATGAGTTCACTCCGTTAAATCAGCTCGCAACAAAAAATGCGCGTCTTGAACCTGTGGACAGCTCGCTATCTGAGGCAGCAGTGCTTGGCTTTGAATACGGCTACGCTACAGCCGACCCGATGGCATTGGTTATATGGGAAGCGCAGTTCGGCGATTTTGCAAATGCAGGACAGGTGATTATTGATAATTTTGTTACTTCATCAAGCTCAAAATGGAATCTTCATAACAACCTAGTGATGCTTTTACCGCACGGGCAGGAAGGTCAGGGACCTGAGCACTCAAGCGCGAGATTAGAAAGATTTTTAACATTGTGCGCCGATAATAATATGTATGTTTGCAACTGCACGACTGCATCGCAATATTTTCATTTGCTGCGAAGACAGGCAAAGCTGACAGGAAAGGAAAGAAGACCGCTTGCAGTTATGAGCCCGAAAAGCCTTTTAAGAGCTTCGCAGGCAGCTTCGGGTAAAAAAGAATTTATTGAAGGAAAATTCTGGGAAGTAATTGAAGATATAAATCTGCAAGGAAATGCAAACGATGTGAAAACGATAATTTTAACTAGCGGAAAAATTTATTACGATGCAGATAAATACAGAATGGAAAACGGAATTAAGGACACGGCAATTGTACGACTTGAACAGTATTATCCGTTCCCTGAAGATTTGCTGATATTTGTGCTTTCGCAATATAAAAATGCAAAGAGCTTAGTCTGGCTGCAGGAAGAGCCGGAAAACATGGGAGCTTATAATTTCTTAGCTTTGGAGTTATTGAGGCTGACTCAGAACAAAATGAAATTTTATGCAGTCTGCCGTGAACCGAGCGCAAGTCCTGCACCGGGGTCTAATAAGGTATTCCAGATGACTCAGAAGCAAATTATTGCCGAGGCGTTTTCTGTGAGCCAATAGAGTGATAAGGATTTTTTAGATTATTTGATGATATTAGTTTAATAAATTCGTAATATTTGAAATGTATATTTGTTGATAAAGATGCATTTTTACATTTAATTTAAACGTTTTTTCAATTACATTCTGTAAAATAACGATTCACCTAAAGAAAAAAATTACTATGAGAAAATTAATTACGCTCTCCCTATTCTTTTTCGGATTTATTTTTTCAAATTTACAAGCTCAGACATACGTATGGAACAGAACGGATTCAGCTGATTTTCAGGTAGCCACAAACTGGACACCTGATAGAACAACACCTGCGGCAACTGATAATCTTGTTTTTAGCAATGGTGCTGCAAATACAATTGCATACAATGTACCCACACAAACTGTTGCCAGTGTATCAGTTTCTAATAATACATCAATCAGGCTTTATAGTGGAGCAGCAATTACATTAACTATTGGAGGGGGAACTAATCCGGTATTTTCTGTAGCTGCCGGCTCAACTTTTTCTGCAAATGCAAGTGCTGCTGCAAATGCGATTGTAATGAATTTAACAACCGGTTCGACAGGAAGTATTGCAGGAACTTTATCTATGTTATCAAATTCCGGTTCTCCTGCTCATAGATTTCAATCACCCGATGCAAGTTCAGTAACATTTACTAATGGTTCTGTTTGTATTTGCGGACCAAATTTTTCAGGGAATATGTTTGGTGCAGGCACTGCCCCTTCAGGCTTAAATTCAATGATATTTCAGAGTGGTTCGAGATTTATTGCCCGAGGAGGCTCAAATCCATTTGGTGCAGGTCAACCAAGTTCAGTTGTAACTTTTCAAAGCGGAAGTACTTTTGATTGCCAAATTACCGGACCGGCATTTTCCGGCAGAACTTATGCAAACTTTGAACTAAATAATGCAGGAACGGTAACAGCAACCGGATCTGCAACTTCCACGATAGAAAATATTACAATAAATGACGGAACTTTTAATTATAATATGACCGGAAGAAGTAATATTAAAGGAAACATTACCGTAGCCCCGGGAAAGACAATGAATATTGCTCCTGCGAGTAACCCTACTGATTCTTTAGTATTCAATGGAACCAGTCAGCAGTCAATAAGCGGAGCAGGGACATTTACAATAACAAACACCATATCAATCCAAAATAAGGTTGTTTTAAATAATACTGCCGGTTTAGTATTGAATAAGAACGTGACTATTCCCGGCACACTTGTTATGTTATCAGGTAATATTACAACTGGCGCGAATACATTAACATTAGGTACAAATATATTAATATCGGGTACATTAGCCAGAACTTCAGGAACAATAATCGGAAACTTTGCGAGATGGTTTGCTCCTTCAACAGTATCCAATGTTTTATTCCCGGTCGGCACAGCATCAAGTTACAGACCAGCAACTATATCTTTTACATCTAATCCATTTTCCGGAGGTACTGTTACCATAAGTCATACTGACGGCACAGATGGCTCAGATTTAGCAGTACCAATCAATGACGGAGGATTTAACTTAGACAGACGTTCGAATATGTTTTGGACTACTTCAGCAAGTTTTAGTGATGGAGTATATGATATTTCTTTCGACGGAAACGGTCAAACAGGTATCAACAACTCTTCAGCTTTAAGATTAATTTATTCTAATGACGGAGGAACAACATTCAGCGCACCGGGAACTCACGCTGCAGGTTCAGGAAACGTTGCAAGCAGAACAGGGATTACAGGCGGTACATACGGTCAGCATTATCTTGCAGGAAACTCGGTAAACAATCCATTACCTGTTGAGCTTGATAATTTTGTAGCAACGACAATTAAGAACGAAGTAATATTGGACTGGGCAACAGGGCACGAGCAGAACAACGACAGATTTGAAATCCAGAGAGCAAGATTAAATTCAGGTCAGACAGCAATTGATAATCCATCCACAGCAATATATGAAACAGTGGGCAGCGTAAAGAGCAAAGGAAACTCAAACTCTGAGCAGTCATATAAATTCAATGATAAAGATTTGCTGGCGGGAAGATATGCGTACAGATTAAAACAAATAGACGTAAACGGCAACCATACATACTTTATGCTGAACAATGAGATATATATAAATAATCCGGGCAAGTTTACCATCAGCCAGAATTATCCGAATCCGTTCAATCCGGTAACAAATATCAATTATGAAATGCCGTTTGACGGCACAATAAAAATAGTTGTGCATGATAATCTTGGCAGGGAAGTTAGAACATTAGTAAGCGGTGCGGTAATGGCAGGATATTACAAAGCTGAATTTAATGCATCGAGCTTGCCGAGCGGCATATATTTTTACAGAGTAAATGCAGAGTCAGGCGGAAAGTCGTATGAGAAAGTATTCAAGATGATGCTGGTAAAATAAAGGAATTTGGCAGCAGATAAGTTAAGCCCGTTTAGTTTTCTAAGCGGGCTTTTTTTTTGCTGAAAAAATTTTTTCAAATTGCAATATCTCCAAAATTGTTAGGATTTTGTTAGGATAAATGCTTATATTGAATAATTGTTTTGAAAAATTTTTTTTATTAAATCTCTCTCATTTATGAGAAAACACTCTACATTAGTTTTAATTTTTGTTTTTATTTTAGCAGCATTTACCCTTTCTCCCGAAAAGACAAATGCTACTACACACCTCGTTACTGTAAATAGTAATTTTTTTAATCCCGCAACATTAAATGCCTTAGTTGGAGATACTGTACATTTCCAATGGCAAAGCGGTTTTCACACAACAACTTGCGATGATGCAATATTGCCCGGTACGTCAAGACCGGTTGGCGCTGATGCGTGGGACGCTCCTATGAATTCAGGAGCAGTTGACTATTATTATGTATTAAGCGTTGCCGGAACGTATGTTTACGGATGCCAGCCACACTGGCCCGGAATGCAGGGTACAATAAATGCAGGTTTTGGCTATAAAGTCTGGGTTGGCGCAAATGGAGGCGGAGACGGAACTTCATGGAATGACGCGTTGAACTGGTTCGGAGGAACGGCACC
>JAFDZO010000024.1 GCA_018266845.1 Bacteroidota bacterium
CCGAGCCAGTATAAATAGGTAGAATCTACATTTGGAGAATACATTCTATTCTGCTGCTCAATTTGCGCCTGCGCTAAAATTCTGCTGCCGTTTTCTTCAGAGTAGGGGATGTATGTGTTCTCATTTGTTTCGTTGTTTCTGTTTTCGGTTTCTTCATCCGGTGAAGTTGAAGAAGTGCATCCTGCAAGGACTGCCGCAAATAAAATTAAAAAAAATATTCTGAAAAAAATTTTCATATAATTTACTTTTTTTGCTGTCTGCCCAAGCTATCGAGCTGATTTTGTATCTGCTTTAGCTGTAGTTTTTTCTCGTTTAGTTCTTTTATCCTGTTTCTTATCTGTTCTTCGATTGCATTAATTTTTTTATCTACATCAGATTTTTCCCAATAGCCAATATCTTCAAAATATCCTTTGAAAAGAAAATTATGTTTCAACGCTTCCATGTTTTGCGCAAAGCTGAATGCTCCGTCTTCCAGCTTTGCTGTAGTTTCATTCGTATTTTTTACTATCTGTTTAAGGTTATTTGCAAAAACAGTATCTGTTAAAAGTGTTCCGACTAAGCTTTGGCTTGAATTTATCTTTGCAGATATTTCTCCGATGTTTTGCGTGATAGCGCTCACTCCGTTTGAAAGTCCGTCAAAGTTTCTTGAAAACTTATCCACTGCGCCGCTGACCTGAGCGAGGATAATATCAACCTTTTGAGTTGAGGATGCGAAACCTCTAAACGTTGAGTCAACGCTTCTAAAGAGAGATTCGTTATTCACAAGCTGACCTATGGTTCCTTTTCCATGGCTGATGCTATCCACAATATTTGATAAGTCTTTTGTCAGCTTATTTACGTTCTCGCCTGTAGATTTAAGTTCTTTGATGATGTCTTCAACTCCGACCGGTTTGACAGATTCAAGCACGTCTCCGCTTTGAACAGACGGAGTGTTTGTATTGCCGGATGAAATTGAAACAACTTTGTTGCCCACCAGACCTTCAGAAGTGATTGATACTTTTGAATCTTTTTTTATAAACTGCTGAACTTTTGAATCAATCGTCATGGTTACTAAAACTTTTACAGGAGACTCTATTTTTACTTTATCAACCGTGCCGACATTGATTCCTGCATATGTAACAGTGTTGCCTTCCTTTATTCCCCCCACATTTTCAAATACAGTTCCGAGTTCAAATGTTGAACGAAACATATTTGTTTTGCTTCCTATAATAAATGAAGCTATAATAAACAAAGTTATGCCTGTAACTATAAAAACTCCCGTGATAACTTTCTTTCTTAAATCTACATCCATATTAGTAAATTAAAATTTTAGGCTTAAAAATTCAAACCTTCAAAAAAAGATTTTACAAACGGGTCATCGGATTTTTGCAGCTCTTCAAAAGTTCCTTCGCATATATAAACTCCGTCTTTCAGCACAACAATTCTGTCAGCAGTAAGCTTGGCGCACTCCATATCGTGAGTAACATTAATGGAAGAAACCTTGTGCTTATCTTTCATTTTTAAAATCAGTTCGCTAATCTCTCGCGAAGTTGCCGGGTCAAGCCCCGTGGTAGGTTCATCGTAGAGCATTATTTTCGGGTCAGTGATAAGCGTTCTTGCAAGCCCAATTCTTTTTCTCATACCGCCGGAAAGTTCCGAAGGCATTTTGTCAATTGCTCTGTAAAGACCTACACTTTCCAAAGCATCTTTAACCTTATTATTAATCTCTGCATCGTTTAAATCCGTCAATCTTCTAAGGGGGAATTCCAGATTTTGCCTCACAGTCATTGAGTCATACAATGCTCCGCTCTGAAATAAAAACCCTATCTTTTTTCTTACTTCCTGCAATTCATCTTCCGAAAGCTTCGGAATATTTTTTCCATAAACATAAATGCTGCCGCTATCAGGATATAGCAGCCCGACAATGCACTGCAGGATAACAGATTTACCGGTGCCTGATTTACCCAAAGTAACAAGAGATTCTCCCTCGTAAACTTTCAGGTTTATATCTCTGAGAACAACATTTCCTCCGAAAGATTTTTTTACGTGTTCAATATTTATTGCAAGATTGTTTTCCAATCAGAAAATTATAGTTGAAATTTGCACGGCGATTAAATCCAATAAAATAACAAGTAGAGATGCTGCTACAACGGCAGAGTTTGCAGCAATTCCTACGCTTTCAGTTCCGCGTGAGCAATTATATCCTTTATAGCTTCCTACTAATCCTATTCCGAAACCAAAGAATATAGTTTTTACAACGGCGGGAAGAAAGTCTTCAAATGTAAGGGTTGAAAATACTTCTGAAAAAAATAAGCGGATGCTCATATCGGCATTGACGCTCATAGAAAGATAGCCTCCTATGAGAGAGAGTGTATCTGCGTAAATTACGAGAATGGGAACGGTAATCATCGCTGCTGTAATTCTTGTAACAACAAGGTACTTGAACGGATTTATGGCGGAAACTTCCATTGCTGCAATCTGCTCCGTAACTTTCATTGAGCCAAGCTCAGCTCCTATGCCGGACCCCATTTTGCCGGCGCAGATAAGACCAATTATTACAGGTCCGATTTCCCGCACAACAGCAATTGAAAGCATTTGCGGAATTAATGATACTGCGCCAAACTTATCGAGTGTGGGAATAATCTGCAGAGCAAGCGTAAGCCCTATTATAAATCCCGTTATACTTACAAGCGGAAGTGATTTATATCCGATTTGAAAACACTGCTTGATAGTTTCTTCTACTTCCGGTTTACCTCTGAAAAATTGTATAAAAAACCTTTTCGTAAAATTAAATAAACCCCATGTATTGAGAAAAAAATCAATAATATTTTTAGGAAGAAATTTCAATTAATATTACCAGTATCTTCTTATTTTAAGTTCTGAAAAAGGATTTGCTAAGCCTACCATTACACCGAATGAAAAATCTGCGATGTTTGATTTTTGCCCCCTGAACGTGTAAGTGAATCTTCCTTTCACATGAGGGTAAATCAAAAGCTTATCGTTCCTGAATGAATATCCGTAAGTAATTTCCGGGAAAATTCCCCATCCGTCCAAATCATTGAACATTCCTCCTCCCATAGTAAGCACTCCTGTAGTCTGCAAAAAATTTGAGGGGAGAATATCGCTTAAAATAAAATCATGCTTATACCCTAAGCGGAAATGACTGGAGGAGTAGTCCCGGAAAATATATGAGTATTCGAATGAAATTCTATCCTGCCCAAAGTAACCGAATCCTAAAGAAACTTCCTTTGTTATTCCTAATGCAATTTTATCGTTTTCAAAAAGTATAATCGGGTTTAGAAGGTAGAAAAAAGAAGCAACTCCAAGAGCGAATGGAATAGTAGCATTGTATCCTCTTCGCGGAAGAGTGAAATTTGTGTCTTCAGGAGTGGTATCAACCGAGTCCTTATATAAGTAAGCTGAGAATTTTTTTGAGGATAAATATTCTGTTTCAGCAAACGCAGATTGGCTGCGCGCGCTGCTTGCGAATACAGTAAATAATATCAGAGATAAAATTAGTTTATAGGGAAAGCCCGGCATTATTGCGCCATTATTTTTTCTAACGAATTGAAATAAGCATCGGATAAAGCATCTAACGATAAAGTTATGGTATTGTTAATAGAAAATTCACCCGAAGAAGTTTCGCCGATTTCCGCGTATTCCAATTTATTTTTTTCGCAAAGCAGTTTTAGGGGGAGTAAATTATTCTTTTCAACTGATACCAAAACTCTTCCCTGCGATTCATTGAATAAAACAAAATCTTTTCTTGTGTTGAAGTCAAAATTTATTTTGCATCCTACGGGTTTATTTTTATCAGCTATACAGCACTCAGCAAGCGCGACGGCAAGTCCGCCATCTGAAATATCGTGAGCGGATTTTAACAATTTTTTATCTGCCGCCTCAAGCAAAGTACCAATCAATTTTTTATCTTCTTCTAAATTTATATATGGAGCATCGCCTTTAACTAAATTCTGAATAGTGTTCAGGTATTCACTGCCGTCTATTCCATTGTGAGAATTATCTCCTAAAAGAATAATTACATCTCCTTCATCTTTAAAATTGCTTGTTATCATTTTATCGTAATCTTCGAGCAGCCCAATCATTCCGATTGTCGGAGTAGGGAAGACTGCGTAATCTTTAGACTGATTATAGAAGCTGACATTGCCTCCCGTTACAGGAGTTTCAAGTGTTTTACACGCATCGCCCATTCCGCGAATTGCCTCTGAAAATTGAAAGTAAACTTCAGGATTGTAAGGGTTGCCGAAGTTAAGGCAATTCGTTATTGCAAGAGGAATCGCCCCCGTGCATGCAACATTGCGTGCAGATTCGCAAACGGCTATTATTCCGCCTTTATGAGGATTGAGATAAACGTATCTTCCGTTGCAATCCGTTTTCATTGCAAGAGCTTTCTTTGTGTCTTTTATTCTCACAACGGAAGCATCGCCTCCGGGCAAAAGCATTGTATTGGTTCTTACTTGCGTATCATATTGAGTGTAAACCCAGTTTTTATTTGTTATGTTGGGAGACGCTAAAAGTTTTAATAAGACTTCATTGTAATTTTCCGGTTCGGGTAAAGAATTAAAATCAAAATCTCTTGTTTCTTGAAAGTATGATGGCTCTATCGTTTCTCGTTTGTAAACAGGAGCTCCTCCTCCAAGCACTAACGGCTCTGCGGGAATATCAGCTTCAAGATTTCCTTTATGATAAATTTTTACATTCGGCTCTTCTATAATTTCTCCAATTTGCACGCAGTTCAAATCCCACTTGTCAAATATTTCCTTCGCTGTCTCCTCCTGCCCTTTATGAACAACAACAAGCATTCTCTCCTGAGATTCTGAAAGCATAATTTCATACCCGCTCATATCGGAATCTCTCAACGGAACGAAGTCTAAGTTAATCTTCATGCCGCATTCACCCTTAGCGCTCATTTCACTCGTTGAGCATGTAATACCGGCAGCGCCCATATCCTGAATTCCCGCCACTGCTCCAGAATGAATAAGCTCAAGAGTCGCTTCAAGTAAAAGCTTTTCAGTGAAGGGATCGCCGACCTGAACATTTGGTCGTTTCGATTCCGATTCTTCCGAAATTTCCTCAGATGCGAACGTTGCTCCGTGAATGCCGTCTTTGCCTGTAGATGAGCCGACTATGAAAACGGGATTTCCGATTCCGCTAGCTTTTGCTGTAGCTGTTTGATTGTGTTTTACAATTCCTACTGCCATAGCATTTACCAATGGATTATCCTGATAACATTCCTCAAAATAAACTTCGCCGGAAACCGTCGGGACTCCGAAACAGTTGCCGTAATGCGCAATGCCGCCGACAACATTTGCAAATAAAAATTTAGAGCGGTCGTTTATTGCTTTGCTGTCTGAATTAATTTTTCCAAATCGCAGTGAATTCAAAGCGGCAATCGGTCTTGCGCCCATAGTAAAAATATCTCTCAATATTCCGCCTACACCTGTAGCTGCTCCCTGATGCGGCTCAACAGCAGAAGGGTGATTGTGTGATTCAATTTTAAATGCAACAGCCAGTCCGTCTCCAATGTCAACAAGTCCTGCGTTTTCTTCCCCGGCTCCGACGAGTAATCGTTTGCCTGTGCGCGGCAGGGTTTTCAATTGAAGAATGGAATTTTTATATGAGCAGTGCTCGCTCCACATTACAGAAAAAATTCCAAGCTCAGTATAGGTTGGCACTCTGCCGAGAATTTCTAATATTTTGTTATACTCATCTTCTGTTAAGCCGAGTTCTTTTGCAATTGATAAATCTACTTTTGGATAATTCATTTATTGAAAACTTATAATTTAAATTCGCATTTTATTTGCAATGCTTTTTCTAATTCTTTTAAGTATTTATTTTTTGTAATATGCTCTGCACCGAACGATTTAAAAACATCTGTCATCATCTGAATATCAAGCAGCCTGAAATTATTTTTTGTAAGAATATCATACAGCTTTACAACTGAAACTTTTGAAGCATAAGATTTTTTGAAAAACATTGACTCACCGAAAAATACTCCGTTAATTGCTACTCCATATAAGCCGCCCGCCAATTTTCCTTCCGAATATGCTTCAACACTGTGTGCATAACCCATTCTGTGAAGCTGCGTGTATGCGTCAATGATTAGCTCGTTTATCCATGTTGTTTCTCTGGCGGCGCACTCTTCCATTACTTCAGTAAACTTTTTGTTCAGCTTTATCTCGAAAACATTTTTGTTTAAAATTTGTTTTAAAGAACGGTTTACGCTCAGCGGTTTATTTAACGGCAAAATTGCTCTTGGGTTTGCTTCGTACCAAGTAATACTATCATCATCATTTCCCATAGGGAAAATCCCGTTTACATATCCGTTTAAAACCTGTACAGGAGTAAGCTCGTAAAAAATATTTTCACTCATTTAGCGGAAACAGTATTTATTTTTTCCAGATACAATTTCGTTCCTGCCACAACAAGCAGCGGCTTAAAAAGTGAATTTATAAATGGAAGAAACATCATTAAAAAAGCTGTTACGCCAAATCCGTATGTAAATAATCCGCCTGTATTTGCCGCTTTAATTTTATCGCGAAGCCGGAAATTTTTTCTTTGCATAGGATAATCAAAAAAATCTAATGAGTTATAAAAAAATGAAAACAGCAGTCCAATTACTGTAGAAATAATTGTGCCTGCCACCGGAATAAAATTTACAAAATACAAAGGGATTATTATGCTAAAATAAAATAATAATTTAAAAATTTCGCCTTTAATACTTAGCCATGTATCCTTCAGAAAAGGAACATCGGGACATTTAATACCTGTAACGGTTTCCTCGACATACTGCGAAATCGTTTCGTTGAACGGAGCGGAAATAATTCCTCCTATTATAACATAAAACAAATAACTGACTAGAAACACCAAAAGAAAAGTGAGAACGTAAAGAATATAATTGTAAATTTTCTCAATCAGTTCCAGAGTAATGTTCTCCGATTGCCCGTCAGCCATCGGGAGGTAGTTTGTTAAATTTTTATATGAAAAATAAAATATGAGCGAGTAAACAATGATGTTTAATGCTGTGGGGATTAAAGATAATAAGATTACTTTTGGATGCCGGAAAAAAAAGCCTATGGATTTGAAGGGGTAGAATAAGCCATAGAAAAAATCTTTCATTAATACTGTATAATAAAAAAGCCCGATTCATAACCGGGCTTTTTATGATTAGTTTATTTGCTTACGAGTTTTTTGAAAGCAGGAACAAGGTCGAGCTTTTCCCATGTAAAATCTTTATCATCTCTTCCGAAATGTCCATATGCGGCTGTCTTTTTATAAATAGGTCTCTTTAGTTTAAGTCTCTTAACAATTCCACGCGGAGTTAAATCAATTTTGCTCTTAATAAACTGACCGAGCTTTTCATCATCAATTTTTCCTGTTCCATAAGTGTTGACATAAACTGAAACAGGCTCAACAACTCCAATAGCATAAGAAAGCTGGATAAGGCATTCTTTAGCCAATCCGGCAGCAACAATATTTTTTGCAAGATGTCTTGCTGCGTAAGTGGCGCTTCTGTCAACTTTGGACGGATCTTTTCCTGAAAATGCGCCGCCGCCGTGAGGAGCTTTACCTCCGTAAGTATCAACAATAATTTTTCGTCCTGTTAAGCCTGTGTCGCCGTGAGGTCCGCCTATTTCAAATTTTCCGGTCGGGTTAATGAAGTACTTTGTATTTTTATCAATAAGGTTTGACGGGATAACCTGTTTTATTACATGCTTCATAATATCAGCTTTAATCCTTGACTGGCTTACTCCCGGGTCGTGCTGTGTTGAAATTACAATTGCATCAATTCTTAATGCTTTTCCTGCGTTATCGTATTCAACTGTTACCTGTGATTTTGCATCAGGTCTGAGATAAGGCATCAGCTTTGGCTGTTTCTTTCTAATATCGGATAATTTTTTTACAAGCTTGTGAGAATAAACTAATGTCATCGGCATATATTCTTTCGTCTCATTGGTTGCATAGCCGAACATTATTCCCTGGTCGCCTGCGCCTCCGGTATCAACACCCATTGCAATATCAGGGGACTGCTTGTTGATTGCAGACATAACATTTACGGAGTGATAGTCAAACCTGTATTCTCCTTTTGTGTAGCCGATTTCTTTTACAACTTCACGGACTATTTTCTGAATATCTACATAATGAGTAGTTGTGATTTCGCCTCCTACAAGAACCAATCCTGTTGCCGCATAAGTTTCGCAAGCTACTCTTGCATGGGGGTCGTGTTTTAATATATCGTCTAATACTGCATCTGAAATCTGGTCGCATATTTTATCAGGATGACCTTCACTTACAGATTCCGACGTGAAAAAATAAGACATTTTAGTTTTTCTCCTTTGAATTAATTAATTATTTTAAACTCTCTAATACTATTTCAGAAATATCTTTAATTTTTACTTCTTCTGTTTTTCCTTTTTCTTTTATTCCGTCAGTCATCATAGTCATACAGAAAGGACACGCTGCTGCAATTGTAGTTGCGCCTGTGCTTAATGCCTGCTCCGTTCTTTCAATATTAACGCGCTTGCCTTCATGCTCTTCCATAAACATTCTTCCGCCCCCTGCGCCGCAGCACATTCCTCTGTCTCTGTTCTTTTCCATTTCAACAATGTTTAAGCCCGGAATGTTATCTAAAGTTTTTCTTGGCGCATCATAAATATCGTTGTATCTTCCAAGATAGCAAGAGTCATGGAAAGTAACTTTTTCTTTTATTTCATTCTTCGGCTTTATCTTTCCCTGCTCCATCAGTTCTGCAATGTATTCCGTGTGATGCTTCACTTCAAGCTCAACGCCGAATTGAGAATATTCGTTTTTTAATGAGTGCATACAGTGCGGACATGCTGTAACAACTTTCTTTACATTGTACTGCTTCAATGTTTCAGCATTTTGCTGCGCAAACATTGAGAATAAATATTCATTGCCCAATCTTCTTGCAGGGTCGCCGGTACATTTTTCTTCGCTTCCAAGCACGCCGTATTTTACTCCGGCTTCATTCATAATCTGAGCAAATGATTTCGTAGCATTGCGGTAGCGTTTGTCGAACGCTCCCATACAGCCGCTCCAGAAAACAACGTCGAGATTATCGGCTGTTCCCATTGAAGATAACTTCTTCAATGAGTTCGGCTTTCCTTCTTTATCAAGCTCGTCGCTAAGCTCATCAATCCAATCGTTTCTTTCATTTGCTCCGAATGCCCACGGCGATTCGTTATTTTCTAAATTTCTGAATACAGTGTTAAGCTCATCGGGGAATTGCGATTCCATCATTACAAGGTTTCTTCTCATATCAACGATTGAAGTAACGTGGTCAATCAACACGGGGCATTCCTGAACGCAAGCCATGCAGGTTGTGCAAGCCCAAAGTTCCTGCGGAGTGATATAATCGGGAACAAGCGGCTGCTCAAGCACGGGACTTTCAGTTACTCCTGCCGTAACAACGGGTCCTAAATCGTGAGTTCTTTTTCTAATCTTTGTAACAATCATCTTTGGGTTCAACAGCTTGCCTGTTGTATTAGCAGGGCAGACAGATGTGCATCTTCCGCACTCAGTGCAGGTATAGCCGTCAAAAACTTCTTTCCACGTTAAATCCTTTATATCTTTTGCGCCCCATTGAGTAATGCTTTCGTCTTCAAAGTTGATTGTTTTTAGTACGCCTTTAGGTTCAATATCAAAATTAGAGAAGAACGTATTAGGCACTGAAGATAAAACGTGAAAGTGCTTTGAGTAAGGCAGGTAGTTCATAAAACCAAGAACCACTGCTATGTGCCCCCACCAGAAAGCTTCATACATTGCAGAAGAACCTTCCGGCTTAAATAATTTATATAAGAAATCAGAAATAGGTCTGTATCCTTCCGAGTGTCCGAGAGCAATGCGCTCAATGTTTTGTCCGAACATGGTAACCATAACAAGCATAATCATTATAAGGATAAAAGTCGCATCTGCTTTTGATGAAGCTTCTACCTGAAGTCTTTTCGGTGTGCCGACATATCTTCTGAATAATGAAAATAAAACTGTAACAAATACAAGCGCGCCGAAGAAATCCTGCGTTACAGTTATGATAGAGTAAACAGGGCTGCCAAGAAATGCGAAAGAGAAATGCGGCGCAAATCCTTCTATGATTGATTCAACAACTACAAGAAGCAAAACCACAAATCCCCAGTAAATGCACAGGTGAAGAATACCTGCGAATTTATCTCTCAAAAGTTTCGTTTGCATAAAAGCGAAGACGAAAACATTTTTCAGCCTTTTGCCTATTTCATTAAAGCGGTTTTCCGGTTTAGCGATTTTTAAGTAAGATAAAAATCTGTTGATGGAAAAAATAAAAAATCCGACTGCGGATAAGAGTATTACCCCGAAAATTATTGGTTTGACCATTGAGAAATAAATTTATGCAAAATAAGGAAATACTATCTAAGAATAAATGAAAAACGGGATTATTTATAAAAGTAAGCTGTCTTTACTTTTGCAGGATATGGGTAGAAAGTTTTTTCTTTAAGTGAGTCTGCTTTAAATCCTATTGAAGTCATTTTTACATTAAGGGAATCGTAGCCGTTTTTTTCCATGGAAGAATAATCAAGTACCATCCAGACATTTTTAATATCATTCCTTTTCGCAAGCGAGTCTATCTGCATTTGCAAAACCCAGCCAAGTATATCGGGAGCAGGGAGAGAAGTTTTTTTATGCCAGTTATCGTATTTGATTATCCATCCGAGATAGTGCGGTTCTACAATAACTTTATCATTGGGCGAAGAATTTTTCTCAATATAAGATTCTATTTTTCTGTAATCGTTATTTTTGTAATCGTTGGCAAAATTTATTGTGAGTCCGAAAGCGGAAGAAGCTATCAAAATTATGTAAAGAGGGTAGCTGACTAATTTTCTCTTAAAGCTAAAAATCAGCATTCCAAAGAGAATCAGAAGATATGGAACTGTGATTAAAAGATAACGCGAGAAGATTATGCTTTGCCTGAATGAAATTAAAAAAGCAATCAGCGAAGGAATAAAAAATAAAACTATTATTGGTAGTTTTTCCCCGTCATTTTTGAGGAAATATCTAATTGAAAATATTAAGAGAAATAAAATTAATAGAGCGGAGACTATGTTCACACCGAAAATCACTCCCTTGTTTTCGTAATTCCAGTAATAGCTGAAAAATGCTTCGTTGAAAAAACGAAGGTAACCGGAGGATACTTCAATAATATTTTGCGGAACTCGCCACGGCTGCCCTTGTGAAGTTTGCTTGAAAAAAGTAGGAAGCCAGGGAGAGAAAGCAAGTAACGGCAGCAGGGAGAATAAAAATACTCTTCTTGTAAATTTTGAATCGAACTGCGTCCTGAAATATAGAACCATCAAAATTATGAACTGCGAGAATAAAATAAGCAGCGCAAAGTAATGTGTATAAATGGAAAGCGAAGCGAATACTGCCCAAACAATTCCGTGAATATTTTTTTTCTTATCGAGAAAGACAAGAAAAAAATATGTTGAGCCGAGCGTGAGGAATAAATTTAATGACTGCATTCTCACTTCCTGCGCATAATAAATCAGCAGGGGAGAGAAAGTGTAAAGTAAAAGTATAAGTAAAATTTTCCCATGAGAAATTTTCAATTGCCTGCAAATTCTGAATGTCCAAAACATACCTCCTATTACAAGAAGAACACTTAACAACCGCATTGAAAATACTGTATCGGAAAATAAACTTGTCCAGAGTTTTAATGTAAGATAAAAGAGCGGTGGATGAATATCGCCGGAAGCGGTTTCAATAATTGTTTTAGGGGAGTCGAGCGATAAATTCCAGGAATAAACCTCATCGAACCACATATTTTTTTGCTCAATCTCGTTTATGCAGTGAACGAATGCGAGCGCAAAAATCAGAATAAGTAAGGGGTAAAAAACTTTTTTTGACAAATTTTTATTGTCCTATTAATTGAATAAAAATTCTTCTTGTTCTTTTTCTGTTATCGAAATCAATCAAAACAATCTGCTGCCATGTGCCGAGCACCAATTGCGCATTGACAAAAGGAACATTGAAAGATGTTCCGAATATAGATGAGCGTATATGCGCATGCCCGTTGTGGTCGCCCCATGTATCGTTGTGATGATACTTTTGATATGTAGGGATTAATTTTTCCAGCACCTTTGGAATATCTTTCAAAAGTCCGGGTTCAAACTCCAATGTTGTTATAGATGCCGTAGAGCCGATTGAAAATACCGTTGCATTGCCTTTACCGAGCTTACTTTTTGAAATAATATCCTGCACCTGCGCAGTGATGTTTATTATATCACAGTTGCCGTTAGTATCTATCAATATTTCTTCGTTAATAATCTTCATTGGTTTTGCTCAAGAAAGCAATTTAATCCTTCAAGATTCAATGCAGGTTCATTTTTATTTATGAGTTTTGTTAGAGGGAAAATATACTTTGCGTTTCCCCCCGTTGAGATAACAAGCAGATTTCGGAACTCTTTTTTATATTCTGTAATGATTCTTTCAGTAAAGAACAGGCTTTGCAAAATTATGCCGTTTGAAATATTATTTATCGTGTCTTTATAATATAATTTTTTTTTGAATTTTATTTCAGGCAACGGTAGGGAAGTATTTTGTATGAGTGAATTAAGCGCTGTTTTAATACCCGGAGTAATTAATCCGCCCTTAAAAACTTTATCTGAAATAATGTTGTAAGTGGTTGCCGTTCCGAAATCAATTACAAGAATATTTTTCCTTTCGGGATATTTTTTTACTGCTCCAAGCCCGCCGCAGATTCTGTCAGTGCCTAAGGTTTTTGCATAATTAATTTTTATCGGCAGCTTTGAATCTCTTCTTATTAACTTTATATTCGGATTCTTGAATTTTTTTTCTATAAAATTTGCATGATTAGTATTTGCGCAGGAAATTCCAATCAAATCATATTTATTTTTTTGATTTAAGACGCTGCCAATTTTTTTCTCAAAATCATTTTTTAAATAATTTTCAAACTTAGCTTTGCCTGATTTACCGTTGTAAACCTCGGCAAACTTTATGGCGGAGTTTCCTATATCAATTACTAAATTTTTCAAAAAATTTTCCTGTGAATTCTTTATAAACAAAAACAGCGTAAAAGAATTAACCTTTACGCTGTATGAGACTCTAACATCCTTGAAATTACATAGGGAATTTCAATCCAACATTAATAACAAATCCTGATGTATTGGATTCTTTTATTATTATTAGTTTATACTTTATATCTCCATAAACAGAAAATCCTGCTGATAACATTTGAGACTCTACGCCGCCCCCAAGAACAATACCTAATCTTGTATTATTGCTTTGCGTTGCATCATTATAGAAATTGATTGATAACCCGCCGTCAAGATAAGGGTTGATCGGCGCACCTGTAGGAGGAGCTAGCTTAATTCTTCCAAGTCCTGCAATTTCAAAATTATTTGTATTCTTTAGCTTCCAGTAATTTAACTGAGGTGTGAATGCAAATTTCCCGTAGCCGATTTCTGCAAATGCGCCTACATTAAATCCGGTTTCCGATTCTATTGAGGCAACACCTATATGAACACCCAATGAAACAGGCGAACCCGGAACAGGGGGATTTAATTTTGATTTATTCTCCGTTAGCTTCAGCTCTCCAATATAATTTTGAGCTTGCGATAAATTACAAAATGTGAATATTAAAACTGCTAATAATAAGAGTTTTGATTTCAATTTTAATTTAGTTTTGTTTAGTTAGTAGATATTTCCAATTTTTGAATGGCATCTCTCAACTGAGCTGCCTTCTCGTAATTTTCCTGTGTAACGGCTTCATCAAGCTCGCTTTTTAATTGTTTTATCTTTCTGTCTTTTGCAGTCAATGTTTTGCTTTCATCCTCTTTCAGCATCCTTGCTTCTTCATCTTCTTCCGCAAATCCTTCGTTTTCCGGCTCGGCTTCTAGATCTTCATCCTTAGGCGCAATCTGGTCTTCAAATTCAGGAATAAATCCCACCTCATCCATAATTGAAGAGGCAACATAAATCGGCGCTCCGAATTTAAGAGCGAGCGCAATTGCGTCAGAAGGTCTTGCATCAAGCTCTTCAACGCTCATTGAATCGAATTTTATCTTCGCAAAAAAGGTAGAATCTTTTAACTCTGAAATATAAATTGATGATACTGCATAACCAAAATTTTCAATTACTTCTTTAAGCAAATCGTGCGTGAGCGGTCTTTGCTGCTTTTTACCTTCAAGCTCAAGGGCAATTGCCTGCGCCTCGAACTGCCCGATAATAATCGGCAGCCTTCTGTCTCCGCCTGTTTCTTTCAAAATAATAGCAAAGCCGCCTCCGCTTTTATAGGGAGTGAGCGAAAGTCCGAAAATATCCACTTGTAAAAAATCTGAATCGTGCTCCATAGCTTTTTTTATTTTTACTGTATCAATTTAAAAAAGTTTCCTTTAATAATACAGTAAATTTTTTTATATCCTTTCTGTTTTTTCGTTACAACGCCGGGGCGTTGTAACGAGAGTGTTTAATGTCTCGTTCCGAAGCTCCTGCTTCGGAACGTTCGTTTTAGCTTCCTAATACTTTTTTCAATTCATCTGTAAAAGCAGGCACGATTTCAAACGCATCGCCTACCATTCCATAATCTGCAATTTGGAATATCGGAGCGTCCTTGTCTTTATTAATTGCAACAATGCACTTTGAAGATGACATACCTGCAAGATGCTGAATAGCTCCGCTGATACCGATTGCAATGTACAAGCTTGGCGAAACTGTTTTTCCTGTCTGCCCGACCTGTTCTCCGTGTGGTCTCCAGCCTGCATCAACAACTGCTCTCGATGCACCTGTCGCTGCGCCGAGAACTCCTGCAAGATTTTCTACTAAGTTGAAATTTTCCGGTCCTCTAAGTCCGCGTCCGCCCGATACGATAATATCAGCTTCAGCAACATCCAGCTTTTCACTGCTTACTACAACTTCTTTAACTGCCGAACTGAAATCTTTATCTGTTAAATTTAATGAGCCGGTGTCAAGTTTTTCAACCGAAGCTTTTGCATCGCCTGATTTTACAGGTTTGAAAACATTTGGTCTTAATGTGATTAATACCTTATCGCCGTTAAATTTTAGATTGATTAAGCTCTTTCCTGCGTAAACAGGTTTTGTTGCTATTATGTTTCCGCCTTCGGCATGCAAGGCTACACAATCCTGACAGAAAGCTGAATCGGTTTTAATTGCCACTCTTGGAGCAATTTCTTTTCCTAATCCTGTGCCGGAAATTAATATAATATTTGCTCCCTGTTTTACTGCCGTTTCCGCAATGACCTTTGCGAATGCAGGGTGCGAGTATTGTGTTCCGGCAAATTTGCTTTTTCCGTTAAGCTCATTTAAGTCAACAACTAACACTTTTGACGCTCCGTAAGCGCCAAGGTTTTCTGCTTCAGAATCTACACCTGAGCCGATTGTTAATACATCAAACTCGCATCCTAACTCTCCTGCTAATTTTTTTGCTTCGCTTACAACTTCAAATGCAGAATTTTTAAATTTTCCGTCTTTTGATTCTACAAATGCTAATATCTTATTTGACATATAAAATTTTCTTTTTAAAATTTAAAAATGTTTAGATTACTTTAGCTTCTTCTCTTAAAAGTCTTACAACCTCTGCTGCATCAGCCGCGCCGTTTGAAAATATCTTTCCGGCTGCCTTTGCCGCAGGCAATTTCATTTCTACCACATCATATTTATTCCCGTTGTAGGTCGGAGCAGCTTCTTCGATTGGTTTAGATTTTGAAGCCATAATGCTTTTCAGATTTGGGTATCTGGGATTGTTAATTCCTTTTTGTGTTCCTATAACGGCAGGAAGATTTGATACAACAATTTCTTTTCCGCCCTCTATTTCTCTTTCGGCAGTAATTTCGTTTCCGTTTATATCAAGCTTTACAACAACATTTATGCACGGGTAATCTATCATTTCCGCAACCATTGCCGGAACAGATAGTCCGTCAAAGTCAATTGAAGTTTTTCCGAATAAAATCAAATCAGGATTCTGTCCTTTAATGTAATCTGCAAGGTTTTTTGCAGCCGTATAAGTATCGAACTCAGCTGAAGGAGCTTTTATAAGAACGCCCTTTTCCGCTCCCATTTGGAATGCTTTTTTAATTGCTTCCTTTGCTTTATCTGTTCCGTAAGAAACGGCAATCACTTCTCCGCCGTTTTTTTCTTTTAGCTGAAGCGCTTCTTCAACAGCAAATTCATCGTAAGGATTCAAAATATAGCTTACGCCGTTTTCATCAATAGATTTGTTATCTGCGCCTATCTTTACTTTGGTCGTGCTATCAGGCACTAATGATACGCCAACGATTATTTTCATTATATATTAGTAAAATTTAAGGATTTATGAATATTTTATAAAATACTTTATATTGAAAAGACATTCAATTTAAAAAGGAAGGGATGTTGCTCGGGCTTATCACACGACAAAAATTTCTCTTAAAAAACTAAATTTAACCGCAAAGGTGCAAAGTTTTTGCAAAGCACGCAAAAAATATAAAATATTTTTCCTAAATATCTCAAACATAAAACTAACTGCGCTTTAATGTCTGTTTTGGCTGAACAATTTCGAGTTTGAGAAATCATATTTTGAGTTCGTTTTTAAGGTCTTTGCGAACTTTGCTGTCATATTTTGCGTTCTTTGCGGTCAAATACATATTTACAAGTTGTAAAAATTTTTTGTAGTGTAGTGAATTGCTAGGGAAAGCTGCAAAGTGAGAAAAAATTTCGGCTTCCTTGAAATCAAGAAAGCCGAAAATTGTTTATTCAGAAACGTATTTTGAAAGGTTGATGGCTTTGCTTTGGATTCCAATAGGAACACCCATTAGTTGAGATGATACTACAACCGTTCCTAATATCAGGTTTTCCTGCTGTGATGCTGCGTTTGTTTTTTTGTATTGGACAATCCACAAGTCAGCGGGAAATCCCGTTAGGTTTGAAATATATGCGGGCAAATTCAAAGTGCCTGCTGCGGGAATTAATACCATGTTTCTCGTCTTGCCGGAACCGGATGCAAAAAAAGCGTTTCCGTTTAACGAGCTTGTATCAGGAATGAAGCTTGAATTAAATTTAATTAACGGATTGGAGGTATTTGCATAGCCTAATGACACTTCGCTATTGACTAAACTTACCGTAGGAGTTGTGATGCCGATGTTTGCAGATGTTATGAAATTCAAAGCGCCCGATACGATATTCTTCGCAGAGGTATCCTGGATTAATCCTATTAGCTGATTTGTATTAAAATATGCAGTCAATTCCACACAATCGGTTGCAGTAGGCAATGGGTTCGGAGTATAAATTCTGAGTGAAGTATCCGAAGGCACTCTGTAAATATAAAGCCATGCGCCGATTGTATCAGGATTTGAAACGGCTGAAATAGGGGAAAGGACAGTCTTTCCGGCTTCATTTACGTTTCTGCCAAAAATCATAACCAGTTTTGTGCTTGCGCCGTATTTTCTGGTTGCCTGAGCATTGGCGCTGTCAAGCCGTTCTTTGGCAGTTACTTCTGTAGTTGTAATGTTGTTAATAACGTTTGTAATTTCATTGCTGCAGGAAGATAAGAAAAATGCTGAAAATAGCACAAAAAGAAGGAAAATATGTCTTAGATTTATCATTATTGATTTTTACTTTGTTTTTAAACTGTTTTTGAGGAGGAAAGTTTCAGGAAATTTAGCAGGGATAAATTGCTGAAAAAATAAGGGGTGAAACTTACGCCCCCTCGTAAGTTTTGAGATAAATTACTGTTAAAACAGCATCAAATGGTATCGGTGCAGGACTTAAACTATTGATAAATTATATAATTGTGGTGTAAAAAGAATGAGGAATTATTAAAAATTTTGTGATTGAAGGTGTGCAAAAAAATAAGTATATTTATAAATATCGCGGGATGGAGCAGTTGGTAGCTCGTCGGGCTCATAACCCGAAGGTCGCAGGTTCAAGTCCTGCTCCCGCTACAAAGCAAAGGCACAGGAAACTGTGCCTTTTTTATTTTATTGAAATTTACTTCATAAATCTTTGATTTATTGTTCTTTTTGTCTTGATACAAAAAGAACTCCTGCAAGAAAACTGCGGGACAGGCGCCAAATCAAGGCTGTATAAATTTTCCTAAAAATCACTCCGAAAATCGCGCTCGAAGTAAACTCGCTTCGCTCAAGCAGTTTTTCTCGCTTACGCTTTTTCTTGAAATTTTCTTAACACAAATTTTTAATGGTCGTTTTTACTTGCTATTCATTCAAGTAAACTTTCTGCTTGCAAATGGAGATCAATTCTGTGAAACGAGAATAATTTCACTGATTCACTTTATACCATCGTTAGGCAGCTTTATCGTATCCTTCGATTTTTTACACTTCTCCAGTTCCTTCTGCAGAGAGTCGTATTTCGATCTCAATTTTGAAAGCTCAGATTTATACTCATCACAATTTGTGCTTTTCGTTGACAGCTCACTAAGTTTCTTTTGACATTTACTATTCTCTTCCTCCACTATTTTGAAGCGCTTTTGAAGATCATCATAATCGCTTTTGAGCTTTTTATAATTGTCATCGCCCTTCTTCAGTTTTTCGAGAAGCTTTTCACAATCGCTTAAAGACTTGCGTAAATTTTCGATTGTTTTATCCGATTCATTTTTACTCTGCGCCGCATCGCTCAGATTTTTTGTCTGGGTGCTTGTAACTTTCTTTAAACTGTCAATCAGCTTTAAGCTGCTGTTGTAATTTTTTAAAACGGCTCCAAGACTATCGGCGGTTTTTTTCAAGTCTTCTGTTTTGCCTGCATCTTTGGATACGTTTGTATCGCTGCCCGTTAAATCCTTTGCTGATAGTTTTCTCTTTAATGCATCAATACTGTCAATCTGATTTTGGTTTTGCTTCTTCAGGTTGTTGTTTTCATCAATTAATTCCTGATTAGGCCACCAGTCAACAACATAAGGGATGGGCAGCAGCCCCGCCTGCAATTTCGCCGGAGGCGAATAAAATTCCGTTTTGGATTTCACCGTATCATTATTGCTGATTTTCTTAAAGTCCGCAGTGATACTGTTCATTCCAGATACATTCACGAATATCAGTATCCCGTTTAGAAACACAAAAACCCAGCTCTTCGCCGATTTTGATTTTTTCCCGGGATACAAAATGAAAACTGCTGCAAGAATGGATAAAGCTAAACCAGAATATCTGTAAAACTCAGGGGAGAGCGAGCAGTTAGTAACAAAATTTAAAACAATGCTTACTAAGTAAACTGCGCCTGATGCCTGACTGAGTGTCTTTAAACTTTTTTCGGAAATAAATTCACTTGGTAAATTTTCGTTTGCCATTTTTAGGGTTAATTAATTTTTTAAAAAACTGATTTTAGCAAACTGATATTCGGCTGTGCAGAAATTTTTAAGAATGTGATACGGGTTAAATTCAGCGAAACAGTTTGTAAATGTATCTTACTTTTATCTTCCGTTTCGCCATCAACGGATGGAGTGCTTATGTATGGATGTGAGCTACAAACTTATAAATTTAAAAATTATTAGTCAACTTATTTTGAGGAAAGAGATTACAGTGATATTTATAATGCTGCGGATGTAGTTCCCCCCTCCTTTAATAAGGAGGGGGCAGGGGGCGGTATCAAAATTCCATTTTTATAAAACTTCTCGCTTGCTATTATTCTCGTGGTTTTCTTATTCCCGCTAAAGCGGGACAGATAGGAAAATTATAAGACCGGACTAATACAAGTTATTGGTTTTTTCTTTTTGTTATCACTATTTTAAGTTTAAAAAAATTGATTAATTTAGGTGGAATAAATTATAAACTTTGTTTAATTGACACTTGTGTTATAAGTGAAATCTTAAAAAATAAAAAAGAAATAGGTTCTAAAATTGTTCCGAAATTTATTAATGAGCGAATAATGTTTTGTTATACAATTCAAACTATTGCTGAATTAAGAAAAGCTCCTGATATCTATAATGAATTTTTTTCTTATATGAGTATCATGCCTTCATTTTTATTAAAAAATTATAATCAACTAACTGAAGATGAAATAAACTCATATGTAAATAAAAAATCAGTTGATCCAATACTTTTTCATATAGCGATGATGAAACCCGAATCTTACTATAAAGAATACCAAAATATGTTTGAAAGAAAAGAACTTAAACACTATTTTGATTCTGAAAAGATCGATGCACCAGATACGCTAAAAGCTTTGCTCGATTGGAGAGGTGGCTTTCCTCCCGAAAAAGAAAATTATTCAACGAAGGAAATCGAACATTGGGTTGAACTTGTGTCTTTAAAACAAATATTAATAACTCACCCAGAGTATTATAAACGAAATATCACAAATTTAGAAGCTATGAATTACACTAATTTCAAATCATGGAATATGATAGCTTATATTGTTTTTTATAAATTTTATTTCAGACACAGAAATCCAAAAGTAAATGATGTTAATGACATATTAATTGTGAGTGCACTACCTTATTTAGATATTATTATAACTGAAAAAGATATGTGTGAGCAATTAAGACAGATAAAAGCTAAACATGACATAATAAATCATGTGGAGTTATATACTATAAAGAGTTTTATTAAATAAAAAATTTATTATGTCAATACTTCAAATGTTTGAAATCAAGACTATGGAAAACATAGTAGAAATTGAAAAAATTTTAAAAAAAAGATTAAAAGGAAAAGGTTTATCTAATTTCAGAAATAAAATAAGCGAATTGGGAACAATATTAGCAATTAAAAATTTGTTTTATAATAAAGATGAATATAATTCTCAAGCAATTTCATTACTCGCATTAGAAGCTTTTGAAACTAATATAAATAATTTAAGAAATTATTTAATGTTAACTGCTGAATATACTATATTGCAAAATCCTTTTTATAATTTATTTGAACATGGAATTTTGTTTTCTGCCAAAAAAAGACTTCTAGATTTAAAGTTTCCTTTTTCACAGCAAGAAATAGCCAACATAGAAACAATATTAAATAATAATATAATTAAAATAGATGATCCCGGTGAAAATCTCCCAGAAGAAAGTTATTTCGAAGGAGCAGGAAAACAAATTACAGTAAATAGATATGAACGAAATGGAGAAGCTAGATTAGCATGCCTTGAAATTCATGGGTATGAGTGTACAATATGTGGTTTCAATTTTGAAAATAGATATGGAGAAATAGGAAAAGATTATATACAAGTTCATCATATTGAGTCCATAGCTTCAAAGAATGGAGAGGAATATGAAATTAATCCCGAGACTGACTTAATTCCTGTTTGCCCTAATTGTCATGCAATGTTGCATCGAAAAACTCCGCCGTTTAATACTGAAGAACTTAAACAAATTTTATTAGGAAATAAGTAATTCTTTAAACCTCCCCCTGCCCCCTCCTTAGTAAGGAGGGGGAAAAGCGTAGTACTTTTTATACACGCTGCACATAAAAAAAAAACGGGCAATTTAGTTGCCCGTTGCTAGTTTTTAGTTGTCCGTTATTAGTTGTCAAATATCAGAAATTTCTCACTACTCAATACTCAATACTCAATACTCAATACTCAATACTCAATACCCACTACTCAATACTCAATACCCATTCCACTCAATTCCCATATACCTTTTTCCATGCCCAGTTGCCGACAAGGAAATATTTTTTATTCTCTCCGCCGTATGCTTTAATTCCCATAAAAATTCCGTAAGCGATGACTGAAAGAACGCTGATTATCAATCCGCCGTAGAAAATAATTATTCCGACAATAAAACCCATACCTGTTTCGGGTCCCATACTGCGAGAGTTTGCGAGCGTGAATGCCCCTGTGGCTAAAAGCACGACGACTAAAAAAACAACCAGCACAAAAATAAAAACAAGATAGAGCAGATGAAAGAAAATTGACTGCAGCGCGTGAAACATCACGAACTTTGATTTTCCTTTCTGAACAAAATACAGAATGATTGGAAGTATTATTCCTCCAATGAAAATAGAAAAATGCGAAAACATTGCAAGCAGCCTTTCATCGCTTGTCGGCTGTTCTGAAACCTGCTGGGGTGTTTGTATATAATTATCCATAGTTTAAATTTGATTTAAAAATATTATTTTGGGAAACAAATTAAAATCCCTTCCTAAATGAAAAAAGTAGTATCTATTTTACTGGGAATATTATCACTTGTTCCCGTAGCGCCTTGCTTTTCACAGTATTCGTTACAAAACGTATTTAGTTCCACTACGTTTGTAAATCCGCTTGAGGCGGCAATCCCGCCGGACGGAACAGACCGCATGTTTATTGTCGGTCAGCGCGGAGTAATAAAGGTAGTTTATCCCTCGGCTCCTTCTACTCCCGGAAAAACATTTCTTGATATTTCGGACAAAGTTGTTCCATCGGGGCTTGAGCCGGGATTGCTCGGTCTTGCGTTTCATCCGAACTATGCAGTGAACGGATATTTTTATGTTTATTATAATCCCGTTAGCAGCAATACCACGGAGATAATTGCCCGCTATCAGGTAAGCCCTTCTAATCCCGATTCCGCATTGAAGTCATCGGAGTTTATTGTAATGACAAACACAATGTCTGCGGCTTCTCACTACGGCGGGAAGATTGCATTCGGCAAAGATAATTTTTTATATATTGCATGGGGAATGGGCACGGGGCAGAACGATCCGCCGAACAATGCGCAGAACCTTACGCTGCTTCTTGGAAAAATTTTGAGAATAAATGTTGATGTACCCTCCGGCAGTTTGAATTATTCCATCCCCCCGACAAATCCTTTTGTTGACAGCACGGGCGGTCAGAGGAAAGAAATTTTCGCATGGGGATTCCGCAATCCGTGGAAATTTAATTTTGACTCGACGGGAAGAATCTGGTGCGCAGATGTGGGACAAAATACATTTGAGGAAATTGATATTGTAGAAAAAGGAAAAAATTACGGTTGGAGAATAATGGAAGGGAACAACTGTTTTAACCCGAATCCTTGTGATACTACAGGATTAGTAAAACCGATATTTCAGTATCCCCGAAGCGAGGGAGTTTCGATTAACGGCGGATATGTGAGCTACGGAAACTCGCTTCCGAATTTAAAAGGAAAATATCTTTACGGCGACTGGAGCAGTAAAAAAGTTTGGGCACTTACATACGACGGAATAAATCCGACGACAACTCAGCTGCTTACAACTGCTCCTGCAGCAATAGCATCGTTCGGAATGGATAAGAATAAAAATATTTATGTGCTATGCACCGGCGATAGCAAAGTGTATAAACTGATTGATAATACAGTAAGCGCAGAGCCGTATGAGGCAACTGTGCCGAAAGAGTTTGCGCTGAAGCAAAATTATCCTAATCCGTTTAATCCCGTAACATATATTCAATTTAATCTTACGGAAAAATCTGATGTGAAGCTGGAAGTATATAATCTTGAGGGGAAAAAGGTCGGGACTGTATTGAATGATACAAAAGATGCGGGAGAGTATGGAGTGAGGTTCGATGCTTCGGGCTTAACGAGTGGAATTTATTATTATAAAATTTTTGCAAAGGGAGTTTCAGGCAGTGAGTTTGTTGAAACAAAAAAAATGGTGCTGCTGAAATGATATTTAACCACAGATTGCACAGATTAATTCACAAAGAACACAGATATTATTAAAAATTATATTCTGTGTCCTCTATGTAAAATCTCTGAGTAATCTGTGGTTAAAAAGTAACAAGTTGCTTTAACTCAATTCTCATCTGAGCCGGTGATGTTACTGTTATGGTTTTAATACCAAGCTGCTTTGCCGGCTCAATATTTTCAGGCTTGTCATCCAGAAAAATCACTTCTTCCGCGTTCACTTTAAGATAATCTAAGGCAATAAGATACGGCTGTAGTTCAGGTTTACGAGTGTTTATTTCATGCGAGCAGAAAATCTTTTCAAAATGATTCATTGTCTCTTCATATTTTTTTCTCCACACTCTTTTGTGAATGCTGTTCGTATTTGATAGCGCGATTACAGTATAATTTTTTTTGAGGGATTTCAGGAGTGAATTTATCCCTTCGCATTCATCCAAGTATAACGCCGTCAGTCCTTCATCAAAAATTTTATCGGGAAGATTCATTCCGATAACTTTGTTTGTAATGCTCCTATATTCTTCTTCGGACAAATCGCTGCGCTCGAGCAGGTCGAAATAATCCGTGCTTTCGAAATAATTTTTTATTTTATCGAATGAAACACCTGAGTGTTTTGACCAGTGTTCGTAAATACAGTTGAAGTCAACATTGAATACAACATTGCCTAAATCGAAAATGAGAGCTTTGAAATTCATTAATATGGTACGCCGTCGGCGGCAGGGGGTTTTGTTTTTCCGATTAATCCAATCAAAACAAGTATTGTAATGAGATAGGGCAGCATTTGAATTAACTGCGAAGGTATAGGCACTCCCGAAATCTGAATTGAAATTTGCAGCGCTTCAAAGAATGCGAAGATGAGCGACGCGAAGAAAATATTCACGGGCTTCCATTTGCCGATTATCATAGCTGCGAGCGCAATGTAACCCCGCCCGGCAATCATTCCGTCGCTGAAAGATTTCTGTTCAGATGCGAGCCAGATACCACCAAGGGCAGCAAGAAATCCGCTGATTAAAATTCCGTAAACTTTGTAGCGGCGCACTTTGATTCCGAGTGATTCTGCCGCCTCGGGATTTTCTCCCACACTTCTTAATCTTAATCCGAAAGTAGTTTTGAATAAAATAAAATTTGATAAGAAGATTAATATCAGCGCGAATAAAACTATGTAATCCGAAAGGATTGCTCCTACAAGGGGAATTTTTCCTATAAGCTCGTTATCGGGTATGCCCTCGAAGCGTTCGGTATTGCTTGAGCTGTGGAAGATAATCATCATTAAAAATTTCGTCAGCCCTGCAATAAGAATATTAAATCCCACGCCTGTAACAATCTGATTTATTTTCAGCTTTACTGTGAAGACAGAATAGAGAAGAGCAAACACAACATTAATTATGAGAGCAAGAAAAATTGCAAGAGGAATATTGTGTGTTAATATATTAAACATAGCAAATGAAAAAGCGGAGAGAATCATAAATCCTTCGATGGCAATATTTATTACGCCGCCGCGCTCGGAAAAATTTGCTGCCGATGCGCCGAGATAATAAGGAGTCATCAGTCTGAACACCTGCGTAAGAAATGCAACGGTTAATATTGAATTAAAAAGCTCCACTATTTGGCTATGTTAAATTTTTTATCAACGATTGTATTAATGGAAAGAATAGTAAGTATTATCACACCCTGCACAACGAGAACAATTTCTTTCGGCACTATTTCATTAACAGCAAGCCCGCCCGAATCAAGCACTCCGAATAAAAGCGCGGAGAAAATTATTCCGATGGGATTATTTCTCGCAAGCAGAGCAACTGCGATTGCAGTGAATCCGACATTGTTTGAAAACCCGTATTCGTAAAATCCTTTGTAGCCCATAATGAAGTTAAGCCCCGTTAAGCTTGTAATACCTGCTCCGATAATAAATGTTATGATAATAATTTTATCGGGAGAAAGACCGATGTATTTTGATGCGGAAGGATTAAACCCAACGGCTCTGATTTCATAGCCGAACTTTGTTTTGTAAATTACAATGTAAGAAATAACTGCAAGCGCGAGAGCAATAATAAAGCTAATATTAAGCGATGAACCCTGAAAAAATGAGGTGATGGATGAGAATTTCATCAGCATCATGTCTTCGGGAATTTTTTCAGTGTGCATAGTTGATTTCACTGCGAAAAAATCCACCAGAAAATAATTTATTAATGCCATGATGATGAAGTTCATCATTATAGTTGTGATAACTTCGCTGACATCCTTTTTTATTTTTATTATTGCGGGGATAAGACCGAACAAAGCGCTTACTCCGAATGCAACAACTATGCAGATAATAATACTGATATACCACGGGAACGCGCCGAGCTTCAATGCAATTAAGCTCATTGCAAATGCCCCGGCATTTAATTGTCCTTCTGCGCCGATATTAAATATGGAAGCATGGAAGCAGAATGCAAGTCCGCAGCCGCAGATTATTAACGGAGTTGTTTTGAAAAGTGTCTGACCGATTCCGTATCCGCTCAGGAAGACTTCGCTAAACATGTTACCGAAAACTTCAATTGGGTTTTTTCCAATAAGAATAATCAGCAGCGCAGTAATAATAAACGTTGCTGCAAGCGATAATGAAATCGAAATTATATTTGCCTTTGTTTGTATGCTCGTTCTGCTAAACATTTAGTGAATGCCTATCATTAGTTTTCCGATTTGTTCAAGAAGATTATTCCTGTTACCGGAGGAAAGCTCCGTTTCATCAAAAGTTTTTATCAGCCGTCCTTTGTGCATTACGCTTAATCTGTCGGATAATTTTAAAAGTTCATCAAGATCTGACGAGACAAGCAGTATTGCTTTGCCTGCATTGCGCAAGCTGACAATCTCCGAATGAATAAACGCTGTTGCGTTTATATCAACGCCGCGTGTCGGGTGATAAAAAATCATTGTATTTTGCTGCATCTCAATTTCGCGGGCAATGATTGCTTTCTGCTGATTTCCTCCCGATAAAGAGCCGATGGGTGTTTCTGCAGAGGGAGCGCGCACGTCGTATTTTTTCATTATGTATTGTGATGCAGTATCAACAGTGCGTTTTGAGATTAACCCTTCGCTTGGTTTTTTCAGGATAAGATTTTCTCCCACCGTAAATTCTTTTATCATTCCCCGCTTATATCTGTCATCGGGAACGATTGAAACTCTCTCATCTTTCATCATCACGGTGCCGGAAATGTTTTTTTCAAACTGCAATATCACATCAACTAATTCCTGCTGACCGTTGCCTTCTACGCCGCATATTCCGTGAATCTCATAGCGCCTTATATCTATAGTAATATCGTCGAGAACTTTTACTTTATCTTTTATTAAAGTTACATCTTTTAACTCAATAAAACTTTTTTTGTTTTCTTCGTTCGGTGAAATCTTCGCAGGGGATTCAGCCACTTCTACATTCCCTATAATTTCTTTTCCGAGCTTCTGCACATCTATATCTGCTTTGTCGGTTTCATAAACTAACTGCCCCTTTCTTAATATCGAAACTCTGTCTGCAAGCTCTTTAACTTCATTGAGCTTATGTGTAATAAAAATTATTGTTTTGCCGTCTGCTTTAAATTTCTCTATGATTTTAAAAAACTCATTTACTTCTACGGGTGAAAGCACGGCAGTCGGTTCGTCAAAAATTAATATATCGGAATTTCTATAGAGCAGTTTCAGCAGCTCAACCTTCTGCTCCTGACTGATGCTGATGTCGCAGATTTTTTTATTTATATCTAAACCTAAATTGTAAATTTCTATTATCTCATTCAGCCTGTATTTGATTTTCTTATAGTCAAGTTTCATCCCTGCATTCATTTCATTTCCTAGCACAACATTTTCCCAAATTGTGAATTCATCAATAAGCATGAAGTGCTGGTAGAGCATTCCGATTTTTTCATCTATGGCATCGAGAGGGGATTTAAACTTCACTTCCTTGCCTCTGATTTTAATTGTGCCGGAATCCTGCTTATAGCTTCCGAATAAAATTTTCATCAGCGTTGATTTACCCGCGCCGTTTTCTCCGAGTAGGCAATGAACGGAATTTTCCTTTACCCCGAATGTAACTTTATCGTTTACGGTAAGAAGCCCGAAGCTTTTTGTAATATTTTCAAATTCTACTGCGTACAATTTTTATCCTCGTGGATGAAAAGTTTTATGCACTTCGATTAAATAATCTCTGTTTGTATGTGTGTAAATCTGTGTTGTGGAAATATCGGAGTGCCCCAGCATTTCCTGTATAATTCTTATATCTGCGCCTCCCTGCAAAAGGTGAGTTGCAAATGAATGCCTCAATGTATGAGGATGAACATCTTTTTCAATCTGCGCTTCCCTCGAGTATCGTTTCACTATATCATAAATTCCCATGCGTGAAAGTTTTTTGCCTCTGAAATTAAGAAATAAAAAATTTTCCGATTTTGAATTTTTTAAAAACGAACGGCTTTCATTTATATATTTCTCAATAAATTTCAAACCTGTTTTTCCGATAGGCACAATTCTTTCTTTGCTTCCTTTGCCGAAAACCCGTATAAATTCGTCTTTAAAAAATACATTTGAAATAGTTAAATTTATCGCCTCGCTAACGCGCAAACCGGAGCCGTACATCGTTTCAAGAAGCGCTTTATCACGCAGTCCGAGTTTATTGCTTAAATCCGGTTTACTTAACATTGCATCAACTTCTTCTATGGAAAGATATTCGGGAATTATTCTCGCGATTTTAGGCGAGTCAATATTCTCAACAGGATTTGCATCAATTTTTTTCTCTGATTCAAGAAATTTGAAAAACGAACGAAAGGTGGAAAGATACCTGCTCATCGTGCGGATTGCAAATTTTTCCTCTGAATTTTCCCCCGATGAATTTGCGAATTTGAAAAAATCTATTAGGTCATCTTCGCGGATGCTTTTTATTGTTTCAAGGAGCTTTACGTTTATTAAATAATCGAAAAGTTTTGCGAGATCAAGCTTATAAGACTTGATAGTATTTTCCGAAAGGGATTTTTCGTGTTTAAGAAAATTTATAAAAAGCTTTTGCGAAAGCTCAAAATCTTTTGTCATTAAACGTTAATAAACTTTTGATTTGAATTCCAGCTTCTTCTGTTCAGGGTATTGAATTCTATGGTGATGAATGCCTATGAGAATTTTTAAAAACGACTGCTTTATTTTTGTAAGGTCTTTCAGCGTAAGCTCGCATTCATCAAGCTCGCCTTCCATAAATCTTGCTTTGATAACATCGTCAATTCTGCTTTCTATTTTTTGCGGAGTCGGTTCTTCAATTGCCCGCGTGCTCGCTTCGATAGCATCGGCAAGCATTACAATTCCTGTTTCTTTTGTCTGCGGCTTTGGTCCCGGGTAGCGGTAAATGTATTCTGAAATTTCCTCTGACTTAGCAATGAACTTTGCCTTGTTGTAAAAATATGAAACTAAAGTTGTGCCGTGGTGCATAGGGATAAAGTCAACTATCTCCTGCGGCATATTATATTTTTTCGCAAGCTCGATTCCGTCTTTTACGTGGGAGATAATCAGCTTCGTGCTGATGTTCGGGTTTAAGTTTTCGTGCTTGTTCTGGTCAAGCTGATTTTCAATGAAGTACTGCGGCTTCAAAGTCTTTCCTATATCGTGATAGTAGCAGCCGACACGCGCTAGGGTGGAGTTTGCTCCTATAGCTTCCGCTGCTGCTTCGCTCAGGTTTCCCATAACAATGCTGTGATGAAAAGTTCCGGGAGCTTTTGATGAAAGCTCTTTCAAAAGAGGATGATTAAAATCCGAAAGCTCAAGCAATGTAAGGTCTGTTGTGATTTTGAAAAATCTTTCATAGAAAATCAAAAGCCCGTAAGCAATGATAGGGGAAAGCATCGAGTTTATGCCGCCGAATAAAATCTGCAATAAAATTTTTGACGGCTCTTCTGTTTTATCCAATCCTACTGCGAGAATGGAAATTGAGTAGCCGATGAGCATAAAATAAAACGAGCGGAAAATCTGCGAGCGGTTCTTTACATTCTGCACACTGAAAATTGCCAGCACGCATCCGCAGAATGAAACGAACGCAATTGTGTAATCGCCTCCGCGGATAGAGGCAATAAGAAAGCAGCCGATTATAGTCATGTAAAACGAAAGGCGCGAGTCGAATAGTATAGTAAAAAGTATAGACGCAACTGAAGCGAATATGAGATACTCTACGGGCGCGTTTACGTTTATCTTTAAGCTGATGTAAGCAACAAAGCTGACTAATATTATAAGCGAGGCGATGAGTATTAGTTTCAGATTATCATCGTAAATGTTTCTTCTGATATAATAAAGAAAAAATGCCGTGAGAAGAGCGAGAATAAGAACCGTGAGAACCTTGCCGACATACTGCACGAAGTAGTCTTCGACTCCGAGCTTTTCGAGGCGCACTTTTTTGTACGAGTCGAGCTTCAGTTTTGTGTTTCTGTTTATCGGGTCGTGCTTGCTTACGATTCTTTCGTTTCCTTTTACAATACCAATTGTGTTCGGAATTTTTTCGATTTTATTCTGAATCTCAAGGTCCGTCAGCTCTTTATTGTAAATCAAGTTTTCGCGGACGAAGGAGTTAAGAATTTTTTTAGCAATGTTAATGTAGGTTGTGTCTTTTATCGAGCTTCGCAGCCGGTCGGACATCATATTCATCAGTTCTTTTTTATCAATTACGTTAGACTTATCCTCCGATAACTGAACCTTTACATTTTCTTTTTTGATTGAAATTTTTGAGGAACGGACAGAATCTTTGCTGATATTAATAACGTTGTTGTAATAGTTTTCCTGCGCAGAATTTTCAACTGCATTGCGGAACTCGTCAAGCGTTAAGGAAACATTTGCGTTCTCTTTTTTATAGAGGAGAAAAAGCCATGTAATATCTTCCGGTGACAGAACTGTATATAGGGCAGCGAGAGGTTTTTCAAGCCGCGATGATTTCAGCCCGCCCTGATTATTTTTCTCAAGCTCGGCTGCTTCTTTTAGAACAGCGGATACACTCCTGAAAAAAATTGCGAGACTATCGGCAGTTATTGAATTTTTATTCTGCTCGTCAAAAACAGGGTTCACGCTCATACGGGCTTCCTGTTTTTCCTTTTCGTAGTCTGCTTCGTCTTTATAAATTGGGAAAGAAAACGGCGCGATTAAATCTTCCTTCGACCAGATTGTGCCTACTTCATATTCGCTGTCAATATTTTTATAGCTTGGCAGCATAGCAGAGATAATTACAATAGTAATTATTCCGATAAGAAGCTTTGCGGATTTGCTGGTTTTGAAATTATAGCCTTCCGGGAGATGAAATAAATGCGCTTTGTTTTCTTTTGCCATTAAAATAAAAAAGGAGTATTTCGTTGTAAGAAATACTCCTTGAAAATTATATCATTTTTAAATTTATAACAATTCTTTACTTCGTGCGATAATTAACCGCAGATTACACAGAAAAAATTCACAGAGAACACAGAAAATTAATTTTAGTGTAAGTTCTGCTTTTTAGCAGGTAAGTTACAACTCGTATTTTGTAGAGTATGTAACTTTTTTATCTACAATTATGCTTTGGAAAAGCTTATCTGTTAATGCCGTTACTTCGTCATTTTCAAAATCATCAATAGCATCGTATTCTAATTCTGATTCGCAGATATAGATTTCGCTGAAATTATTAGACCCTTTTTTATTTTCGTAGATGGAATAATTTTTAGTGGACTGCGACTGAATAATCCCGCGCATTTTGTCTGCTATTCCTAAATATTCATCTCTTTTCTCAGGATAAATACTGTAGTTTAATTCGAGAATAACTTTTGGCATTAAGTGTAATTTTTGTTAAACAATTCTACAAATATATTAATGGAATCAGCTAAAATAAAGAGAAAAGAAACTTAAAATTTTATTTCCGAATAAATTACAAACCGGAGAGGGGTAAGGGAATTCTTTCTAAAATACTTTTTGAGTTTAAGTTTTCAGCGGTTTGCAGAGAGACAATATATTGCGTTTTTACGTTAACAAATCCGATAATGTTTGCCTCGCTGCGGGCTGAGTCATCATTCTGCCGGTAAAATATTTTGCTGCAAGGTAAGTAAATTTTGCCCGATATAAAAAATATCTTGACAAGCGGATTTTCTTTAATTAACTTTGCATTAGAAAGTGCTTTGTGAATTGTGTTATTAGTGTAGTTGACCCTGTTTGAAAAGTGATGCAACCTTTTTGAAAAACCCTAAGTCTAACACCTTAAAGCCCCTCAATCTTTTTTATAACTTTTCACAAAAAATCACGTAAACAACGAAAATTAAACACATTAAGGCTAAATGAAAAAAACTGTTCAATTACTGCTTTTTCTCTCGTTATTTATTGCGGGGTATTCCTCCTCAAATGCTCAGAATAATAATGGCGGAAAAATCTCCGGGAAAGTAACGGATAAAGAAACAAATGCTCCGGTTCAGTCAGCGGCGGTAAAGCTTCTCAGCGGAAAAGACTCTTCAATTGTTTCGGGAACGGAAACCGATGCAAGCGGAAATTTTTCCTTTGATAAGGTTGCTTTCGGGAAATATTCTGTGCTTGTTGAACTTACAGGCTACTCAAAATCTTATGCAAGAGGAATTACGCTTAGCGATGGCAATCAAAATGTAAATCTCGATTTGAAATTAAAGTCAGGCACAACCACAACAGATGAAATCGTGGTTGAATCTGAAAAAAGTGAAATCGAGCTAAAGCCGGATAGAAGAGTTTTCAATGTCGAAAAAAATATGAACGTTACGGGCGGCTCTGCAATTGACGTGCTGAAAAATATTCCCTCGGTTTCGGTTGATGTTGACGGCAATGTAACGCTAAGAGGAAACTCAAATGTGAAAATAATTATTGACGGAAAACCTTTCGGCATTAACGGAGCTAATATGAACACAATGCTTGAGCAGATTCCGGCAAACCAGATTTCTTCCGTCGAGTTGATTACAAATCCGGGGGCTAAGTTTGATGCTGAAGGCGCTTCCGGTATTATTAATATTGTCATGAAAAAAAATGACGGCGTTGGATATAACGGTAATGTTACTCTTAATGCAGGCACGAAGGATAAATACAACGGCTCATTTAATCTGAATGTAAAAAACAAAGGACTTAATCTGTTCGGAAACTACGATTATCGTTTGAATAATTTTTTCATAGAAGGAAACAGCGTAAGGGATAACTTTATCAACAGTGTTTATGCTATTACGAACCAGTCTTCAGACGGAAATTTTAGAAACTACTCGCATTTCGGCAAAGGCGGACTTGATTATACTTTTGATAACAATAACTCTTTGAGCTTATCAGGTAACTATAACGACAGGAACAGACAGCGCTCTGAAAGCAATAGAGTTACTCAGTTTAATACACAAAATTCTCAAACAGGGGATTACTTGAACTCGATGTTTGAGAAAGGGGACGGATACAGCTTTAATATTGCAAGCAACTACACATTAAAGTTTAAAAATCCGAAACAATCTCTTTCAAATGATTTCAGTTTCCTGAGATGGACGGATAACTCGACAAGCAATAATACAACTGACTATTATATTAATCAGGGAACTCCGCAGGCGAAGAGAAACCAATTCAATAATGAAAGCAACGATGAATTCAACGGGCAGCTTGATTATACGCATCCTTTCTCCGAAGATATTAAGCTGGAGGCAGGAATAAAAGAAACATACAGAAATACGGATAAAGATTACAGAAGCGAAAACTATAATTACGTTACTAACACTTACGATTATGATGCAAACCTTAGCAATCATTTTAAATATTCGGATAACATCGCTGCGGCATATCTAACATTTTCTGCAAAAGTAAAGAACACAACTTTTATGCTGGGCTTAAGAGGCGAGCAGACGAATACTGACGGCAATTTGATTACAACAAACAATACTTTTAAGACAGATTACTTTGACTTATTCCCAAGTGTAAGCGTTTCCCAAAAACTTGGAATTACAGAAGAGCTTTCCGCAAGCTACAGCAGAAGAATTTACAGACCGGGAATATGGGATTTGAATCCCTTCGTAGTGGCTTCCGACCCGCTGAATTATTTTTCTGGCAATCCGAAGGTGAAGCCGGAATATACAAATTCGTATGAGCTAAGCTTCATAAAATATTTTTCTGCGACAACCATCACTCCGACTGTTTTCTTTAGAGATACTTATGATAAAATCACAAGAACAAGAGTGCTGACAGACAGCAATAGAACGCTTACAACTGTTGATAATCTTGAAAGAAGCAAATCTTACGGCGCAGAGCTTGTAATGAATACGACTCTTTTTCAGTTCTGGAATCTCAACGGAAGCGTAAGCTATTTCAAAAATGATGTAACGGCAAATATTCCTAATGTTCCTTCATCCAATTCTACTTATTCATGGAGCGGAAGGGCTTCTTCATTTATGAGGCTGCCGGGCATACTGGATATTCAGTTTTCTTATTTCTATTCAGGCAAACAGATTACCACGCAAGGCACAGTTGAGCCGTTCACATCGTTCGATGTTTCTTTGAAAAAAGATTTTCTTGATAACCGCGCGAGCTTAAGCTTGAGAGTTCAGGATGTATTTAATAATCTAAAATTCAAAGTGCTTATTGATGACCCGAATTTCACTGAAAATCTTTTCAGAAAAAGAGATACCAGAGCAGGCTTTTTAACTTTTACATATAAATTCGGCAAGGAAGATAAAAATCAGAAAAGAAGAAAGAACGATACTGCTCCGCCGCCAAGCGACGGAATGGGCTTCTAAACTCTTCTTAAACAATTATCTTGAAAGTGCCAATGCGCGAAAGCTCATTGGCATTTTTTTTTAAACAGATTTTTTTTACATCAAAGATGCAAAGATAAATTCAAGTCAGCAAAAAATTTATGCTTCCCTGTTAAAGAGTTTTACCGCTTCAAAATAAACTTCAACTCTTCAGTTTTTTTGTTTTTATAATACAATTTCATAGGGAAACTTTTCAAACTTGTAAATTATTTTTATTAGTATAATTTTGGTTTAATAATTTACCACTATGAAAAAAATATTTTTTATACCTGCAATATTTATCTTGGCGCTTGCCCTTTGTTCCTGCACTAGAGAATCTTCTAAGACGGCAGACAATAAGAATACTCCTCAAGTTACCGATACTAAAAAAGACCAGACAAGTTCAACTACAACAAACGGCGATAAAAACTCTCCTCAGACGGGGCAGAACACAAGCCCGCAGGGTTCCGGCAGTAATTCATCAGGAGATTTGCCGAAGTTTACTCAAAAATCCCATGTGAAATCCTACAAGGGATGCGATATTACCAAAGATGACTGCGCGAACATTCAGATTTATTATCTTGAAATGGCAGATGGAAAATATTCATCAGTCGTTAATCAGCTTATCAAAGAGCAGGCAATGAATGTTTACAGCTTTGAGGAAAGCCCGAAGTATAAAGACTTGAGTGAAGTAACTGATGCGTTTATGAAAGACTATGAAGAATTCAAAAAAGATGTTCCCGATGCCCCCGGAGCATGGTATCTAAAGGACACCACTGCTATTATCACAAACACTCCTGAAATACTCTGCTTTGAAAACAGGCATGAGAGCTATTTGGGCGGCGCGCATGGCTCATTCAATGTTGCATATACAAATGTAGATATGAGAACAGGCAAGAGATTAAATACAGCTAATATTTTTGTGAAAGATTTCAAAAAAACTTTGAATGCTTTAATCGAAAAAGAAATCAGAAAAATTCTTGAAATAAAGCCGGGACAGTCTTTGACTGACGGAGGGTTGTTTGAAAATACCGTTGGCTTTAATGAAAACTTTGCAATTAAAAAAGACGGGATAGAGTTTTTATATAATCAATACGAAATAGCTCCGTATGCGCTTGGCGTAATCGAGGTAAAGCTTTCTTACAAAGACCTTGAATCAATATTGAATAAAGAAGTGGTAAAAATGTAATTCAGGCTTTATTAAATTCCAGAGTGAATTTTGTGCCTTTGCCTATTTCAGAAGTAACCTGAATGCTTCCTCTCATAATTTCCGTAAGCTTTTTTACGATTGAAAGACCAAGACCGGTTGAAAGTTCTCCTCCGGTCGGTTTTGAGCTTATCTTTGCAAACTTATCAAAGAGTTTTGAAATCTCTCCGGGCTTTACTCCCTGACCTTCATCTTCAACTTCAATAATAATTTTACTTTCCTTTTCAAATATTTTGATGAAAACTTTTTTCCCGGGATAAGTATATTTTATACCGTTTGAAACAAGGTTGCTCAAAATCTGCTCAAGAGAATATCTGTCGGCTTTTGCTTTTAGTTCCGCGCTTTCACTTTGCACTACAAGTGAAATATTTTTTTCATCTGCGCTGGACTGGTAAATTTTTATCACTTCCTGTATCACTTCGGAAACTTTTACTGCCTCAAGGCGGTAGTTATAATTTCCCGATTCGATTCTGTTTACATTCAAAAGATTTTTCAGAAGTATAAGCAGCTTATCGGTGAGCTTTACTATTCCGTCGGAGTATTCAATAATTTCCGATTCGTTCAGCTTTATGTTTTCCTGCCGCAAAATTTCGGCGATGGAATGTATGGATGCAATAGGGTCGCGTAAATCGTGCGAAGCTATCCCAAGGAATTCATTTTTCTGCTTATTGATTTCCTCAAGGCGCTCATTCAGCTTGGAAAGCTCAATAGATTTTTGCCTGTAGAATTCGGAGATTTTCTTTTCGTTTTCAGTTTCATAGACAATCTGGAGATTTTTTATTCTTGCCTCCGAGTTATCAAGCAGAAGTGTCTGTTTTATTTTAATGTGTTTTTCAAGATGTTCATAGGCAATTTTGTAATTGTTTTTAGCCGCGTGAACTTTAGAAAGCAGCAAATGCCCTCCATCCAGAATTGTATCATAACCGTTTTCATCGGCAAGCTTCATGCTTCTCTCAAGATTTTCCAAAGATTCGTCATACAATCCTTCTTTTAATTGAAGCTCGCCAATTTCCTGAAGTGTTTCGCAAAGACCGAAAGGATATTTCAGTTCCTTTTGCATCTTATAGCACTTGCGGAAATATTTCATTGCCTCTTTGAATCCTTTGAGTTCGTACACACTGACGGCAATATTATTAAGGACTAAAGCAATTCCGTGCGTATCTGACATTTCCTCCCTGAGAGCGAGGCATTTTTGATAATAGTCGAGCGCCTTTTCATGCTCTTCAAGCTTGGAGTAAACTACTCCTAGATTCATAAGAATGTTTCCGCGGACATATTTGTCATTGGTTTTTTCGGAGAGGCTGAGAGCTTTCTTATAATTTTCTAAGGCAATATTAATGTTGGTAAGCTTCAAATGAACCGTTCCGATATTGCTGTATGTGTTTCCGAGCGTAGCAATATCGTTCAGCTCTATCTTCGTATTCAGCGCGCGTATGTAATACTCCAGTGCTTTATAGTTTTCGCTTAGCTGAAGGTATATGTTGCCGATGTTATTTTCGGCTATGGACTCGGATTTTTTGTCGTTTACTTCTTTTGAGGCGAAAAGGGCTTTCTGATAGTTCTCCAGCGCTTTTTTGAAATCGCTTTTGTACAGGTAAACTCCTCCATAGTTATTATAGCAGTGCCCCATGCCTGCCTTTTCTCCGAGATTTTCATAGATAGAATATGCTTCATCGGTAATTTCTTTTGCTTCATCAAACTTGCTGATTCTTAAATAATAGTATCCGTAGAGGTAGTAATTTCTAGCCAAGCCTTTGTGATAGGAAACTTCTTTTGCGAGGGACTGCGCTTTATCGAGAAGCTCTTTTGCCAATGTAATATCGTTATTGGCAGCTTTGAGAGCTTCTTCGTTCAGCTTATCAATTTCTTCTTTGATGTGAACATCATTTTTGAGTTCCGGCATACTCAATAAATAAAAAAGGTTTTCAATCTCTTGAAAACCTTTAAAAATAAAAATTTGCTGTGTAAAAAATCAATTGGAATTTTCCCGGCTTTCTTCTTTAATGTGCGGAGGAACGGTTGAGAAAACATAATCCCATAACGGATTGCTCACGCCGTATGCAGTATGTTCGTCATTATAGTGATGGCGCAGATGATATTCCTTTAAATACTTGCCGATTTTTCCCTTCATAGGCATGTGATGTGTAGCGAAATGAATGGAATCATAAGCAATATAGCCAATGATAAAGCCTCCGAAAACGGCAAAGCCGTAAACTCCAAAAGACCATTGGTAAATGAAATAGAAAAGAATCGCAAGCGGAGCGCTTACGAGAAGCGGCATTACAAGACGAGTCCTGTCCCTGGGATAATCGTGATGAATACCGTGAACTAAAAAATGAATTCTTTTACCCGTATCAGATTTTGGGTGATAATGAAATGCCCATCTGTGAAAAGAGTATTCAAAAATCGTCCATATAATAACACCTAAAACAAAAAACATTGCCGTGTTTACCGGATTGATTGCTGCATAAGATAAATAGAGACAATAAGCAGCGACAGGCAGGTAAACAACAACAGGAGTAATAGGATGTATATGAGAAAAATATTCCAGAACCGGATTTTTGAATAACCTTACAGTTTCATCCCTGTTGGAAACGAATTTCCCTTTTGACCTCATTAGATTCATACTGCAAAATAGTAAACTAAATTGAAAAAAATAATTTATAAATTTTTCCCTATGTTTCCCGGCGCGGGGCAGGGCTGTTAAGTTCTGATGTTCACTTAAATATATTCTCCCACATTCTCCTTACCAAACTCTGTTTGGTAAGGTATTATGGGGCGAAACTCCGTTTCGCATCCAAAAGCGGAACAGAGTTCCGCTCACTCTTTCCGTCCCAAACAGGAGTTTGGGACGGAGTTCTTCTAATTTTCTTAAGAACTTAACAGCCCTGCGGCGCGGGGAAGCGCTAAGTTTTGCGAAACTTAATTTCTCTTTCCAAGTCTGGAAAGAATGTGTAAAAAATTCTTGTTTCTCCCTGCGAAACAGGGTTTTGAAGATACATTCCGTCTCAAACAGGGTTTGGGACGGAGTATTTTAAAAAATCAAAAACGATATTTACATGTAAGTAGAGACGTAAAATATTGCGTCTCTACGATATGACAATCTGACAGAATACAAACTTGTCAACATTTTTAGATTCCTGAGAAACTAAAAAATATTCAAATGTAGGAACAGCTTATGATTTTACTTCTCGCTGTTCAGCAATTCTTCCAAATCGGTTCTTGCAATGAGGTAATCGTAAACAGCCTGTATGTATGCAAGTCTCGACTGGTTTACTGATAAGTTTGCATCAAGCACATCAATCTGTGTGAGAACTCCGTTTTTAAAGCTGGAGTTTGCAAGCTCAAGTCCTCTTTCTGAAAGCTTTACGGTTTCATATTGCGCGCGGATTCTTTTCTTCGCGTCTTCTATTCTCAGCAATACGCTTTGCGCCTGAATTTTTAGTTTACTCTTTACGTCGGCAATCAGCTCGTCTGATTTTCTTACTTCGATTTCACTCTGGTGGACCTTGTAATCTGTTCTGAAGAAGTTAAGATTCCATGAAAGCCCGATTCCCATATTGAATGTATTAAAAAATCTGTATCTGTCTAATGAGCGCCCGTCATCTTCGTTTGAAGTTAATCCATAGTTTGCAAAAGCATATAGCTTAGGCATGTAGGTTGCTTTATCTACTCTTATTAATTCCTGATTGATTAATTTACTTACGCTCAATTGCTTCACTGAAATATTTTCCTTCGCAACTCTTTCAAGCAATGCATCAGTTGTGCCGAATACTTCAGTCGAATCGTAAGATAAATTTCCCATTACATCAAATTCCTCATCAGTCTTATTTCCGATTGCATTCTTCAGATTTTTTTTGCTCAATAAAAGATTGCTTTGTGAGCTTGAGAGGGAAGGAATGATGTTATCAACTTTTACTTTTGCTCGCAGGTAGTCAAACTCCGTAGCGACTCCGTTTCTGTAACGGGATTCTACCACAGTAAGATTTGACTGCGCATTATCGAGGCTTGCTTTGTTTACATCAATAACCTGCTTTGCCAAAAGAACTCCGTAGTAAGATTTTTTTACAGTAGAGGTAACTTTTATTTCTTTCGACTTAGTATTTTTCTGCGCAAGGTCAGAATAATATTTCGCGATTTGTATTCCCGAAAAAACAGGAGTACCCAAAAGCGGTATCGGTTCATTTAAACTTAGAGAAGTGGTGATAGCGTTATCAGTTCCTAAAAACACAGACTGCCCTGCGAAGTTTAAAACCTGCTTCTTGAAATTTCTCTGGTATGTTGAGCCAAGCGTTATAGTCGGAACAAGATTTTCGCTATATACCTGAGATACGTATTCGTTTGCTTTTAACTCATCGAATCTTGCAATCACTAAATCAGAGTTGTTCGATTTTGCAAGTGAGATTGCTTCAGGCAGCGTAATGGTGCGGGTTTGTGAAAAACCCGCGCCGGCTGTTATAAAAAATAAACCTGCAATTAAAATTGATTTTATTTTATTCATTTTTGAAAAATTAAAATTGTTGTGTGCTTGCTAATGCTTCTTTTGCTTCTCTCTTGGCTGCTCTTCTCGCTCTGAAATTTATAACCCAGTCTTTCCATTTATCAAATTTTACGAATATCACAGGAACTACAACGAGCGTGAGGAACATCGAGCTTGTCAAACCGCCGATAATTGCCCATGCAAGTCCTGATTTCCATTCCGAACCTGAATCGTGTGAGAGGGCAATTGGTAACATACCAATGACCATCGCAATAGTTGTCATAAGAATCGGTCTTAATCTCGTTCCGCCTGCTTCTAAAATTGCTTCAAGAGAATTTAATCCGTGCTGCTTCATATCATTCGCCCTGTCAACAAGAAGTATAGCGTTCTTTGCTACAAGACCCATAAGCATAATCATACCGAGTATAGAGAAAATATTCAGAGTCTTCATAGTTAATGCAAGGGCAAGCAATGCTCCTATAACAGCAACAGGAAGCGAGAACATAACAACGAACGGATAGAGATATGAATCATAAAGCGCAACCATAATGAGGTACATAAAAATTATAGCAGCAAGAAGCGCGATACCTAAGCTTGAGAAACCTTCTGCCTGGTTTCTTAAATCACCGTCGTACCCTATAACAATTTCAGGCGGGAGTCCGGCAGTTTTTAAAGCTGTCTGGAAGTCAGCGCCGATTGAACCGGAAGGTCTTCCGTTAACCTGAGCGTAAACATATATAGTAGGGTTTCTGTCTTTCCTGGTCAGCTTTGTCGGTCCTGTTGTCTGGTAAATTTTTGCAAACTGGTTTAACTGCACTGCCTTTCCCGTCGGAGTGAAAAATATCATCGAAGTCAGGTCGCTGATTTTTGTTTTATCAAATTTGTCGTACTCAACTCTTATGGTGTATTCGGTATTATTTTTATCATCTCTGAATTTTGAATCATCATCTCCTGATAGACCGACTCTTAACGCAGTGCCGACTTCCGCAATCGAAAGCCCGAACGCAGCCAGTTTCTCTCTGTCAATTTCCACTCTTGTTTCAGGTTTTCCGTCTTCGGTTGAAAGACGCACATCTGCCGTGCCGGGTATTCTTTTTAAAATATTGAACACCGTATCTGCCGAGTGTTTCACAACATCCATATTAGGTCCGCTGACGATTATCTGAATTGGAGTCTGGTTAGCAACACCGAAAATACCAATCGGGTTTACTCTTACTTTTGCTCCGGCAAGGTTTTCAAGTTTCTTTTTAATTTCGTTGCCTACCTGGTCAGTTGAAAGTATTCTCTGCTCTTTCGGCACAAGCGTTACGTTTATTTCCGCGGCGTTGTTCGATGCCTGAGAGAATAAACCTTCCGCCGATGCTCCAACGTTCACAAACATCTTTTTCACTTCCGGCATCTGCCCTATAATATTTTCAACTTTTCTTGTAACATAATTTGTATTTTCTAATGTCGAACCCGGGTCTAATTCAAGCGTTACGGTAAACTCTCCTCTATCGGATTGTGTGATAAATTCTCCTCCGATAAATCCAAGCCCTACAAGTGAAAATGAAGCGAAAAATAAAAGCCCCGTAACAATAATTGTAAGCCACTGATGTCTTAATGAAAACCTAAGAAGCCCTTCGTAATGATGTTTTATTTTGTCGTAAATTCTTTCAAACACCCTTGAGAAAGAATTCATAAATCCTTTTTTGGTAATATCCTGAAGCTTTGAAAATCTCGATGCAAGCATCGGAGTAACAGTGAACGATACAAACAAGCTCATTAAAGTAGAGGCAACAACAACAAGCGAGAACTCTCTAAGAATGTTTCCGATAAGCCCTGTTACTAATGTAAGCGGAACGAACACAACAACGTCAACAAGCGTAATGGAAAGCGCAGCGAAACCGATTTCATTTCTACCTTTTAATGCAGCCGTTCTTTTCTCTTCGCCTTTTTCAAGATGGTGATAAATATTTTCAAGAACTACAATCGAGTCGTCAACAAGAATACCAACCACAAGCGATAACCCCAGCAGCGTCATAAGATTTAATGATAAACCGAAGATGTACATAAATATAAATGTCGCAAGCATAGAGCATGGAATCGCAATCATAACAATAATCGAGTTTCTTATGCTGTGCAAAAATACAAGCATCACAAGCGCAACAAGAACAATAGCAAGCCCTAAGTCTTTTTTTACTGCATCAGCAGCATCAAGCGTGAATGTCGAACCGTCCTGCGCAATATCAAATTTCAAATTATCTTTTGCGTAATCTTTTTCTATCTTAGGAATCTCTGCTCTTACAAGCGCGCTTACGTCAACCGAGTTAGCATCCGTTTGTTTGGAAACAAGCACGCCAATAGATGTTATTCCGTTCAGCCTGCTGATTTTGGAATAGTCAGCCGTTCCGTCCTCTACTTCTGCAATATCACCGAGCTTTACATCGCCGCCCATTTTAGATTTGCCGACAATTAAGCTTTTCATCTCCTCCATTGATTTCACTTTGCCCGCAACTCTGACAACATACTGCCTTTCATCTCCTTTGAGATTGCCGGTAGGGAAGTCAATGTTTCCTCCTTTAATTGTTCCGACAATTCTCTGCACGGATAATCCGAACGACTGAATTTTATCTAAGTCTAAATTTACTTTTATCTCTCTTTCATCTCCGCCGACAAGTCCTATCTGCCCGACACCCGGCAGCTTAGCAAGGCGCGGCTGAACCTGGTCTTTCATCAATTGATAAAAATCGCGCGGAGGCATATTGCTTGTTACTCCCATACGGAGAACCGGAATTTCATCAAGCGCGATTTTTGAAAGCGTCGGAGTTTTCGCATCATCCGGCAGCCTTATTACAACTTCGTTTACTTTTCTCTGAACATCCTGAAGAGCAATATCAATCTTTGCCGACTGAATAAATTCGATTGTTACAAACGAAACACCTTCGAGCGATGAAGCTGTGATTTTATTTATCTTGTCAATTCCCGATACGGCATCTTCGATTACCTTTGTAACCGAAGTTTCAACTTCAAACGGAGATGCTCCCGGATAAACAGTGGAAACCACCACTACAGGGGAAGCTATCTTCGGAAGAAGCTCGTACTTTAGCTGACCGAATAAAAATCCGCCGACAATTGCAATCACCGCAAATATTACCACGATGAATGAAGGTCTTTTTATGGATAATTCTGTTAATGTCATTTCAATAAAATTTTTTTAAGAATTCTTCTTTTACAATTACGGCTTTACAATATTTACTTCAGCTCCGTCTTTAAGGTTGTTCTGACCTGCTATTACAAGCTGGTCGCCTGCGCTCAAACCGGATGTAACTTCTATTTCCTTGTCTCCTTCAAGTCCCGTTTCGATTTTTCGCAGCGATGCTTTTCCGTTTACTATTACATAAACTTTAGCGTCTTTAATACTTCCGATAATTGCTTCTCTCGGAATCGCAAGACTTGTCTTTCCTTTTATGGTGCTGAAATCTATCTTTGCGAACATTCCTGCTTTCAAGGGATTAACCTTTGAATTTGAAATCACTATTTCAACCGGATATGTGTGCGCCTCATCGCCTTTCGGAGCGATTACGGAAATTTTTCCGTCGAATGATTTATCGGGGTAAATATCGGTTGTTACCACAACGTCATCACCGACTCTCAGTCTGAATACTTCCGTTTCCGGCACATTAACTTTTACCTTCAGCTTTGAAATATCTACCATGTTTGCAATCACAGTTCCGGGCGAAACGTAGCTTCCTACTTCTATATTTTTCGTGTTTATTATTCCGCTCATCGGCGCTGAAACTTTCGTATCCTTTACATTTCTATATGCAGTATTCAAAGCATACTCGGCATTTTTAAAAGCGAATAAATAATTTTCAAGCTGGCTAACGGTTGCTGCATCTTCCTTGACAAGCTGCTGGTATCTTTCCAAATCCTGCTTAGCTTTATTATAATTATTTTCCGCTGTTTCAACGGCAATATTTTTCAATTCGCTGTCAAGAAATACAAGCACGCTTCCCTGACCTTTGAAATCTCCTTCTTTAAATCTTACAGCTTTGATTCTTCCCGGAACTTCCGAAGCAATGTTTACTTCTTTGAACGGGTTCATTACGCCGACAAGACTTAACGAATTTTTAATTTCTTTCTCGGCTACCGGAATTACGTTCACCGGAATTTTTGTCGAAAAGTCGTTCGATGTCTTCAGTTTCTCAGCCGCTTTCTGCTTGTTCTGCATAAGAACAAATACAATTGCAGCTACAACAACGAGCGCAAAAATTATTACAAGAATTTTTTTCATGAATATGATGATTAGTTAGTTTTGACTTAGATTTAATTTGCCCAACTGGCTTGCGAGTTCTTTCTTATCCTTGTCATATAGTTTCTTTCCTTTCTCCGTCAGAAGTCCGTTCATAAGAAGCTCCATCGTATTGCTGAAAAGCTCCGTGATATTCATCTTAGAGTTCATAATAAAATCGGGATTGATAATAGCCCTCACCGATGCCACAAAGCTTGTGATTACAATTTCAGCGGGGTAATCTTCGATGAGCTTTTCTTTTTTTCCCTGCTGTATAAGGCGTTTCAGCGTCGCCTCAATCATCTGCTCTCTGAATTTATCAACATCCAGCCAAAGCTGGGGAGTATGCAGCTGCAAATCTCTGAACCATTTTTCCCCCATGCAAGAAAATCTTTCGCGGTTGAGATTTAATATCTTCATAATTTTTATAACAACATTGTCATCGGTTTTCAGAAACTCCTCAACTTTTCCCGAGTCGCACATCAGCTTATCTTTTACGATATGCTCGACAAGTTTTTCTTTAGAAGCGTAATATTTATAGATGGTTTTTTTGCTTATCTGCAATTCGCGCGCAAGCTCATCCATCGAAGTTTTGTAAAAGCCCTCTTTGTGGAATTTTTCCCTCGCATAGCGCAGTATGCGCTCATTATCTTTCGATAATTCTGCTGCCTGGGGTAAGTTTGACATAAATTTTAATTTTTAAAAAGAAGTGATATAAATTTTGTAACCAAAACTCCCTTTACACAGGAACACTAAACATAAAAGCAGGTTTAGGCATCCGCAGGGGAGAAATCCGCTTGCCGGATGAAGCAAGCTGTTTTTTTTGTCTTACGGAAACTGAAACCTGAAAGTTTCAACGGAAACTCAATCTGTGTAATTAGTTTCCAAGTTATGAAGAATGGATTTTAATGTCAATAACAAAAATACTATGGAAACGAAAACTGGGCGGGAAGTTTCCAGGGAGGAAGCCTATTTTGTATTATACGATTGTTATATTGTGATTCAATGGTTATTTTTAATATATGAAAGATTTAACTAATTCTGACAAGGTTTTTGAAAGTCTTGTAGAGTATGTTTCTACAGTCAAAATATCTCATGTAATAAAACCGGTTTTTAAAACTGATGATTTCGCTTTGTATCATAATGACAGTTTGGAAGTTATGAGTCGCTTTCCTGATAATTATGTTGATATGATATTTGCAGATCCTCCTTATATGTTATCGAATGATGGATTTACATGTCAGAACGGAAGAATGGTAAGTGTTAACAAAGGTAAGTGGGATAAATCCAAAGGATTTGAGGAAGATTTAGTTTTTCATGAGACATGGATTTCGGAATGTAAAAGAGTATTAAAACCGGAAGGCACTATTTGGATAAGCGGCACATATCATAGCATATATCAATGCGGATTTTTGTTGCAAAAGCTGGGTTATCATTTGCTAAATGATATTGCTTGGTTCAAACCCAATGCTTCTCCCAATTTAAGCTGCCGCTTTTTTACCGCCTCGCATGAAACACTTTTATGGGCAAGGAAAGATAAAAAAGCAAAACATTATTTTAATTATGAGGCAATGAAAAATGGGAATTTTCCCGAAGATAAATTAAAGAAACCGGAGTTACAGATGAGAAGCGTTTGGAGTATTCCAACAACTTCACCAAGTGAAAAAGAATTTGGGAAGCATCCGACACAAAAACCGCTTGCGCTTTTGAGAAGAATAATTCAGGCTTCGACAAAGCCCGGTGATATAATTTTCGATCCGTTTAACGGTGGAGGAACTACGGGTATAGCATCTTCTATTATTGGGCTAAGAAAATATATAGGATGTGATATTAGTAAAGATTATATAGATCTCACCATTAAAAAATATGAAGCTCTAAAATTTAACCACTCATTATTTGAAGAACATAGTGAGGCAATATAAATTTGTATGTCTAAAAAGATAATTCGAGCATTATTCAAATTGACAAGGCTGTTTTTTATTGAAAAGAATATTACCCATTGGAATGGAACAAGAAGAGATATGTTGCTTTCTAAAATTAATTGTTAATAATGGTTACTAGAGTTCTGGCAATTAAAAATCTTGAAAAACATATTGGTGAAGACTTATCAAAGCATGCTAAAAAATTTGGCATAACAACTTATTTTGAAGGCAAACAAAATAAAGGCTGGAAAGGATTAACATTAGAACGGCTTGCAGGTTTATCTTCTAATAATAAACAAGCGCCGAACGGATTAGGTTTCGAGTTAAAATCAACTGCTTTTTACCGCCCTAAAGTGTGTGGACTGCGAAAGAAACTTTTGCAATTACTATGATTAACCCTGTTGCGTTAGCTGAAACATCTTTTTATCAAAGTCATTGTTGGGAAAAGTTAAAGTCACTGATCTATTGCGCTGTCTCTTGGAATGGACGCCATAATGAAAAATCGGAATTATTAAAAGTACAGTCGTTTGATTTTGTAGAAAGTAATACATTAATTCCTGAAATAGAAGCAGACTATGAATTCATTCGAAATAAGTTAGTTAGGCTAGGATTTGACTCGTTAACCGGAAAAGATGGCAAGTGGATACAGGCAAGAACTAAAGGACCCGGGCATGGATCAAAAAGTAGAGCGTTCTATGCCAGGAAAAATTTAATTAATGAAATTATTAAATTGTAGTTTACTTCACACATAATTCTTTGTCGTTGTTGGTGAAAACACCAACAACGGCAACATTGTAAAATATTTCCTCTTAAATATTCACTCTCTCATCTTCACCAGCAAGCTTTGCCAGCCGCCGCCGTTGTGAACCTCTGTAAATCCGTTGGAGAGAAGAATCACAAGTATTTTTTTAACCCGTGTTCAATTATTTTGTGCTAATTCTTTATACATTGGATAACTCTTTTTAAGATGAAACAATAGGTACTTTGCTGAGCAAAAAGTTATTCTAATAGCAATACACCAAATTTTAAATTACTTTTTAGTTACTTCAAGGATTTGTATTTTTAAAAATGCAGGCAAAAAAACTCAACTCTCAAGTTTCTTTATATTCCAATTCAAGTGAGATTTTTAATGTTGATATAAATACCGCAATTCCTCAATTAAACTTCAAAAATAGTAATGGTTCTTTATTCTTAGGGGATTGTATTCTATGGTTAAAAACTCTGGAAAGTAATTCTGTTGATTTATGCTTTGCTGATCCGCCGTACAATATTAAAAAGGAAGTGTGGGATAATTTTGACAGTATGGAAAAATATATTTCGTGGTCGTTGGATTGGATTAAAGAAGTTTCAAGAGTTCTTAAACCAAATGGTACTTTATACGTCTGTGGTTTTTCTGAAATATTAGCGGACCTAAAACATCCTTCGATGAAGTACTTTAAGGGGTGCAGATGGATAGTTTGGCATTACAAAAATAAAGCTAATTTAGGAAAAGATTGGGGACGCTCGCATGAAAGCATTTTACATTTTAGAAAAGGGAAAAGTTTTACTTTAAATATTGATGATATAAGAATTCCGTACGGAGAGCATACTTTAAAATACCCGGGACATCCGCAGGCAGAAACAAGTAACTTCGGAAAAGGCAATAATAAAAAAAGAGATGATTGGTATCCTCATCCAAACGGAGCAAAACCTAAAGACGTTATTGAATTACCTACTACATGTAATGGTTCAAATGAATCTACGGCACATCCCACTCAAAAACCTGAAGGATTATTAAGAAAACTCGTTTTAGCATCCTCAAATGAAAATGACCTGGTAATTGACCCTTTCTCTGGTTCTGGTACTACTGCAGTTGTTTCAGAGCAATTAAATAGGAAATGGTTAGCCTGCGATAATAATGAAGTTTATAATTCTATGGCAATAAAAAGATTACAAAATGTTGTTATAAAGTCTAAAGATGAATGGATAAAATATGATAAAGAGAATGCTAAGAGAAGGGAATCAAATAGATAATGTCTATAGAAACGCTAAGAGCTTTTGTGATTAACAAAGAGAATTTTAGTAGTCTAAATGACTATATTGAATTTACTACTGACTATCTTTCCTTCATATCTGATAATAATAATATTCAGGCTACGATAGTTTCACAAAATGAAAATCATTATAAGTTTTTACAATATAAGGAAGACGGCACTTTTAATATTACACGCCCCCTTAACTCTAACTTATTTTACTCCTTACAGGATTTTGAAATAAAGAAAAATGAACTAATAGCGCTATTAGGAAATATTAGAGCGGAAGCACACAATACGGAAGCCTATCGCACTGTATTAAACAGGTGTATATATACAATACAACAATGTATTGGTGCAGCTTTGGATGCCTTACCTGCAAACGAGTCAAATAGAGCAAAAAAAATTAATGGTGATTTGTTCGAAAGACTAATTCGACTTTTGTTTACTATGTGCGATATAAGCTGTAGTTCAGGAGAAGTGCCGATTGCAATCAATTTTGATAATGACGAATCATTCACTATGACTTATCAACATGATTTAATTGTTAAGCAGGGTAGTGTTGTTAAGGCAATTGGCTCTGTAAAAACTTCAAGCAAAGATAGAATTGATAAAGTGTTTCTGGATAAATTTTTATACAGCAGGCTTACCGAAACTACACTTCCTCATTTTGCAGTATTTCTCAATGATGTTCAAAGAAAAAAAGTACACTCTGGTTCAAGCTATGGAGTAAGCCAAACATTTTTGCCGGGAAAATTTAAAGCATATACAATTAAGTTAAATCCTTTAAACGGAGTTTATTATTGTGATATAAGACCAATAATGTTATCCGATAATCTGTTGCATCAGCACATAAAAACGTTTGACCATTTATTATTTGATGATATATGGAGTTTACTATGAGTACAGGACCGAATTTACCTCGTTTGGTGTTTTCCTGATTGCATTGTAAAATTTTGCAACTTAAGGATTACATCAAAATTCCCTTCACTCCCTCATCTTCACCAGCAAGCTTTGCCAGCCGCCGCCGTTGTGCACCTCTGTAAATCCGTTTGCCAACAAAATTTTTCTTGCAGATGAGCTTCGCATACCTGATGCGCAGCAGGTGATTACCGGTTTGCTTTTATTTATTTTGGAAAGTTTTTCAGGAAGAATGTCTAATGGAATATTGACCGAGCCTTTTATATGACCGCCTTGAAATTCGCCTTTGCTTCTTACATCAATAATTGTTGCGCCCGATTCGTATAGCTCTCTATAGTTTACTTTTACTCCTGCCCCAAAGAGATTTTTAATAAATTGAATCATTAAATAGTTTTTTGAATTGGATAGAACAGAGAAATATTTGTGTTTTCTTTCAAACTAAATTAGAAGTAAAATTTTGTTGAATAAAGTCAAACAAGAATTCTGTTATGGTCTAAGGTTGAACTCGTTATGAATCGGAATTTATCCCAATGAATCGGGAGCTTCGTAGCGCTGCCACTCCTTTAATTTGGTTTAGAACCTTGTTTGTTGAAATTTTCTGTTTTAGAGTTTTTGTGGCAAATTTTATCGGGTTTTGAAAAATTAAATCTTGTAAAAACAATAGAATAAACACACTTTCGAAAACACCCCAAATAAATATTTGTATTAACACTTATTTATTGCGCAGCTTCTAATTTAAGCGTAAGTTCAAATAAAAAAGCCCCTCCCGGATTCCTCCGAAAAGGGCTTTATTTTCCTCTTTTTTTAACTAGCTTATTTAACCAAACTCATTTTCATTGTCTTTGCAAAATCCGCAGCCGTAAGCCGGTAGTAATATATGCCGCTCGGCTTATTTTTAGCATCCCAGCTAACAGAATATGTTCCGGGTTTTAGGTTTTCGTTTACAAGTTCATCTGTCAGCCTTCCTGTCTGGTCATAAACCTCCAGCTTTACAAATCCCGTTTTTAGAACATCGAATTTAATCGTTGTCGCGGGATTAAACGGATTAGGAAAGTTCTGATACACATTATAGTTTTTGGGTACTTCAGTTGAAATATTGTTTACCCCAACTCCTCCCCACCATGTGGAAATTATTTCTCCGTTATTACCTACTGCCCAGCCGACTTTATCATTCACGAAATAAACTCCGTTGAGATTATTTATTGTCGGGGAAATCTGCTGAGTCCATGTATGCGCAAGGTCATCGGTTCTGAAAACAAGTCCGTTTTCTCCGACAACAAAGCCTCTCCAAGTGTAAGCGCTGCCATTCCAGTAGTATGCCCATGACATACAACTGAAAGCATTTGCATCAAAGTAAGTTTTCTCATCCCATGTCAATCCGCCGTTTGTTGTTTTCAGAAGCTTTGCCCGGGTGCCGTTTGCGCCGCCGCCGCATGCAAATCCTGTAAGTTCGTTTATGAATTTAATATCGTTAATATAGATGCCTTGAATTGGAGTACCGATTACGTTCCAATTGTTACCCATATTGGTAGTTTTTACTAATCTGGTTACATTAGATGTATTTGTAACGGATAACCATCCTGTATTAGTATTAATAAAAGAAATTCCTTTAAAAGTGCCAAGCTTAGTAATGTTTGTATCATCGTAAGAGTAATAATGAATACCTGCCCCAATTCCTCCGTCTGTGGTTCTGTATATTCTTCCTTGATTTGCATCGTCGAACCTCGCGCCAATTATAAATCCTGTGAATGCATTTATAAAATGAAGATTTTTGAAATCTATATAATTAATAGTATTGTTCATCCAGATAGTGCCGCCATTTGTGGTCTGCTGAATTACGCCTGATACCGGATTGCTGTTTGTAACATATCCGCATGAGTAAACATATTTGCCTGTATCGGTGCCGTTTGGAATTCCCTCAATTTTAACTAACTGATTCTGGTAAGAATTGGTCAGCTGTTGAGTCCAGTTATATCCTCCATCCGTGGTTTTAAAAATTTTTCCGTGAGTACCGCAAATCCATCCTGTTAAATGGTTAGCAAAGTATACTGAGTTGTAAGTGTAGTTCGTATCCTGCGTAGATTGTTTATACCACATTCCATTTGGCTGAGCAAAACTTTTTTCCGCTGAGGAAAAGATAAATGCAATAATTAATATTGCGAATAGAATTTGAACTTTGTATTTTTTGTTTTTTATCTCCATGGCGTTTTTTCGAACTCTAAATTACTTGGTATGTAATTTGAAACTCTTCTCCGTATGTAACAAATACCATACCAATTAAAATTGCGAAAATGTGGGATTAAAATTGATTTTTTAAAAATAAATAAACGAATGCAGTTGAAGAAAAGTAGTAAGAAAACTATGGCGAATTGTAAAGAAACTATATCAAAGAAAAAATAGTCCAATATGGTAGTTTGTTATAAATCCAATTAATAGCCAAAAAATTTAATTTGCAGGTTGTATAAAAAAACTCTATTTTGCAGATAATGAGCCGAAAAACAAAAAGTCTTTTATTTATAATTGCATTATTATTAACAAACTTAATAATAATTGCCTCAAGTGTCAAGGCACAGTGGTCAATTCCGGGAGCTTCCCCCGGCGATACTGTAGTAGGGCAGTGCATGACTTCAATCGGTAATGTGCTAATTTCGGGGAAGCAGGGGATTGCGTATTCGACAAATTTTGGCGCTCATTGGATTTTCACTTTTCAGGGACTGCCTTACGCTAACTGGCTTCCTGATTATTCAAAATCACTCTATACAAGAGGAAATGAAGTTTTTCTTGGAATTGATGTTAACGGCACGCCTGTCGGCTCTGTGGGAGTTTACAAAAGTCTTGATAGCGGAAAATCATGGTTTCCCTCAGCCTCGGGAATGATAGAAGGCACTCCCGTTTATTGCTTTATAGAAAAGGGTAGTTTGTTATTTGCCGGCACTGATGACGGAGTTTATGTTACTTCTAATAGCGGGCAAAACTGGAGCAAAACATCCTCATTTTTGGATGAGAAAACAATTTCATGCTTTTGCGTAAACGGCAATACTCTTTTTGCGGCTATACTTGGCTCAACAGCCACAACGGGATTAGGTGTTTATGCTTCTACAAATAACGGCGTGTCTTGGGCAACTGTCAATTACGGCTTCCCTACGTACACCACGATTTACTCAATGGTAAACTTCAACGGGTATATTTACGGAACATCTACTGACGGGCAGATTTTCCGCACTACAAATAATGGCGGCTTATGGCTTTTAGTAAATAGCGGAATGTCAACTTTCTATAACCCTGTTTACGCCATTGCAAAATTTAATAATAATCTTATTGTTGGATGCAATGACGGCATTTTTCTCACGACAAATCAGGGGCAGATGTGGTATTCAATAAATCAGGGCATTACTCCGGGCAGCCAGTTTCAATTTAATGCAATTACAAAATGCGGAAATTATGTTTTTGCTCCCGCTAATAATGGAATATGGAGAAGAGATTTGAATCAGGTTAGTGTGCAAAACATTTCTGCTGTAGTTTCTTCAGACTATAAGCTAATGCAGAATTACCCTAATCCTTTTAATCCTGCAACTAAAATTAGGTTCGAACTTCCGAAATCTTCTTTTGTGAATCTTAAAGTTTATAATTCCGCAGGGAAAGAAATCGCCACGCTGGTAAATGAAAAACTTGCTCAGGGAGTTTATGAAACTGAGTTTGATGCTTCGGCATTATCTTCAGGGGTTTACTTCTATAAAATTGTAACCGGTGATTTTATACAGACAAAAAAAATGCTGCTTGTGAAGTAATCCATATTCTATTGTAAATCAAATACAATAGTTTCCTGTTTTTATTTCTTTGGGATTAATCACAAAACAACTCGGAATAAAACCACTTTGATTTTATCTGCTAGTTTTTTAGCTTATAAAGAAATGAAAATTGTGAGAAATTATGAAAACCATATTAAAAATTTTTCCCTTTGCATTATTCCTCATAATTCCGTTCTCTCTGTTTGCTCAATATAACTATGACGGTAAAGAGCTCAGCCCTGAAATTCAATCCATAATAAAAAAACTTGCAAAAGATAGCACGGTTTATAGCAGTTATATAGGTATTGTAGGTCAGGAATCTCCTACACAAAAATCTCTTATCGAATTATCTAAACAAGACACTTCAGTATTAATAAAAATTACAAATTATTTTAACCCTGTAATCAGATGTTTTGCGTTTCGCTCTCTAATAGAGAAAGGATATAAAAATTTCTTCCCAATAATTATAAATCATTTACAAGATACCGCAAACGTTAGGCTGCATTATGCCGATGTAGTTATGTATCAAAAGGCAGGAGATTTTTTTATTGATAATGCGATAGTGAATTATACAAATGCAGTTGATTATGCTATGAAGAACAAGGTTTACATGGATTCATTGCAGAAATGTATTTTAGACAGTATTGTAATTTTTACCGATAATGAATTAGAATATCTTGATCAAATATTATATCATAACTCATTTAATGAAAATTACTATGAGAGAATCAATAAACTTGCTGTGAATAATTCTTATGCAAATGTTGCTTTAGCAAAATATAAAAGAGAAGGTGATGCCAAGATTATTTATGATAATTTTGAAAATATTGTAATTTACAATATCAATAATTTTAGTAAATCTTGTTTGTTTGAAGCCATAAGCATTTTCCCTGATGAAATCTTTTGGCACAAAGTTAAAGGTTATCTTTTGAGTTCAAAAAAATTAGACAGGAGTGATAAAAATTTTTGTAAAGCTTTATTTAAATATCAAAATGAAGAGGCATTACAATTAATTGACAGTCTGGTAAAAGTGAATGAAAAAGAAGATTATATACTTCATACTTTTTTAGCAGTTTTGCTATATGGTTTGGAAAACTCTCATGATGAAAATTTGCTTCAATATAAATTTTATGTTGCAGAAAATTATAATGTAACAACACCCGAAATTTTTTCCGAAATGACCAAATTAGATTCTATAAGGACAAATAATTTTGCAAGGGTTTTCTTTTCACGTTATGAAGAATTTTATTACAATTTTTCGAACTATAATTGGATAGCAAAATATGGAGCAGACAGAAAATTAGTAAAAGAAATTTTTTTATACCTATATGCTATGGAGCCTGATAGCACAATAATACTTGCTGAAAGATTATTAATTAATAACTACAACAGATTATTTTTTGACGATTATTTAGACGGAATCCGATACATAGATGATGTCAGAATAAAGCAGATACTTGTGAATATGCTTGGACAGAAAAGAGAAACAAATGATGAATATTATTTTATTATAAACGCGATTGTTTCATATAAAGATAAATCCTTAGTAAAATTGGCTGAAAAAAATTTAAAATCTAATGCCTGCCTAAATAAAAAAAATAAATACACGATTCAGAATTTACTTGACTATTTGTGGGAATGCGAAAGGAAAATTCAAAAAAAAGAAATGGGAAATGTTAAAAATTACTTTTCGATTGATTGACTTTTTGATTTCAAAATTCAAAATAGCAAAAAGTTTCTTTTTTCTTCCCCACAATTTTTACAAAAAACCTCGTTTTTAGCTTTATATTACAGATTATTTGTAATCTCTCCACACAATTCCCCAAAAGTTAAATTGCAAAATCTACACTACATTAATTAGTTTTGAAACAGTTTTAAAAATTAAATTTAAAAATGAAAATTAAGAAAACCGTTTCAATAGCAATTCTCTTTGTACTTCTCGCAACAGGAATTACTTTCTCCCAAAGTAAAACGGTTGCTGCAATTTCCGAAATCCAAAATGTCTCAGGCGACGGAACAATAGGAACTTTCCACTCTACTGATTCAGAGCAGATTCAACAGCTTGTAAACAAAATTAAGAATGCAAGAAACACCGGCGATACCGAAGCAGCGCATCTATATCAAAATCAACTAAACGAACTTACGGGCGCAGTAAAATTAAATACTCCGAATATTAATGTTACAACTTCAGGCGCGGCTGAACACGATAACCTTAGCGTTACAACACTAAACACTAACCATAATGTTACAGCGGCTGCAATAGGCACGAACAGATTAAACGGAGATTTGTACGCCGTGTATGCAAGGTATGCAGCAGCGGGCGATGAAATTTTTCTTTACCGCTCCACCAACAACGGCATAAGCTGGAACTATGTAACCTTTTTCTCAATGACAATTCTTCCGAATTTCCATTTCAGAAATAATGAGCTTGATATGGAAGTTGTTGCGAGAAGCGACTCGGCTTTTATATGGGTAACAGCCGGAGCAGACTATGATACGTATAGCTCGGCGTTTGCATTTAAATTCAGGCAGGACGGGCAAAGCTTGTCAATCAAGCAGCTGAATTTTCCCACTACAAATTTAAAATACAGATTCCCGAGAATAGCGAGTGATAATGCGAAGTACTCGGCTTCTCCATATGTTTATATAATGTATTCGCTTGATTCAATTACCGGCTCAACAAAGTTCATTAAGTCAAAATTTTTGCTTGTTGATAATCCTTATTCATTAGTTCCAAACTTTATCGAAAAGAGCAATGCTCCTATGGGAGCTTATGTGTATTACACTCCTTCAGCAGTGCCGGATAGCGCATTTATGCAGAATGATATTTGCTTTGCAAATATGCCGGGAGACTCAGATGTGGTTATTCAGACTGCGCTGCTGCGTGGAGCCGCGGCATTTCTTCCTACGGCGCTTTATTTTTCAACTACAACTTCATTCGGGACTATAATCAAGTCGTCTTACCAGCTTGCCGATACGAAGTATCTTGAAAGCCCCAGAATTGCTTCATCCGGTTACTTATCCAACAAAGTAATGGTTGCGGTAAGAAGGCTATTTTCCAGTGGAGATTGGGACCCATACTATTACCTTTCCCAGAATTTTAATACTGTGAACGGAAACTTTGCCTATTCGGGATATGTATCTCTTTCTACCGATACAACGTTGTCAATTGATGTAGCTGCCAGACCGCATTCATATGACCAATTTCTTTTTGCCTATGCCAATAAAAGAGGCACGGGCAATGCAATACCGCTTGCAAGACCTTTTAACAGTCAGGGACCTGCCGGGCTTGAGTATAATGCCGCACCCATAGGCAGCTTTTGCTCGTCAACTAATGGAATACCCGTTGCGGGATTCAGATTTGTCAACAACGACTCCTGCCTTATCGGCTGGGGAAATTCGTCCGGCTTGGGTTATACAGTTACGGGCGGATGTTCCGGCACGATGACGGGTGTATCAGGAAATCCGAGCTTGGTTGACGGATATTCTCTATCGCAGAACTACCCGAATCCTTTCAATCCCTCTACCAGAATAGCTTTTTCCATCAAAAACAGCTCATTTGTAAGGCTTACGGTCTATAATATCCTCGGAGGCGAGGAGAGGACTTTGGTAAGCTCTCAAATGAACGAAGGGCAGCATGAAATAGAGTTTAATGCCTATGGGATGGCAAGCGGGATTTACTATTATAAATTGGAAGCGGGCGGATTTTCTGATGTAAAGAAGATGATACTTGTAAAATAACCAAATTTAAGCCCTTTTGGAGCAATCTGGAAGGGCTTCTCTATACCCTTAATGTGCTGTAAAAACATATAGCGAAACTTACGCCCCCTCGTAAGTTTCGAGGTAAATTACTGTTAAAACAATATCGAAATTGCAGCTTTTTGAAGACTTTCCCGTGTGCTATTTCCCCCCGCAAAGAACTAATCAAATATAGAAATAATAAATTTCTTTTCAAAGAAAATCTTGCCTATTAGTAGTAATAGGAAAAAAGTGCAGGCATGTTTTTAAAAATTCCTGCTAATTTTTCAATTTCCGAATCTCATTCTGCATTTCGTTTATCAGCCATTCATTTTTTGGTGTCGGTTTAAAATTCTTCATTTTAAAAATTGCATCCGCCTTTTTCTTTTCCGAGTTTGAATAGTTAAAATTCACCAGAGCGTTTAATCCCTCAATAAAATTAGTTCCGGTATTGTAATGGCTTCCTGTAAGTTTTTTGCTTTCTTTTAAATAGTGTCTGAAGGAATCTATTGCTGAAACTAAGGTTTCTAAATATTCCGGCTTGTTTTTTATCAGCTTATAAAAATTTTTTATCTGAAGCTCGCGCACACGATAGTTAATTACCTCATCGAACATTTTGTAATCTGAAATGTGTTTAAGAGACAGCTCATAGTTTCCTTTGTAATGTTCAATATGAGCAGCTGCAAACATCTTCATATTGAACTGATGTTCCGGTAAAATTCTATTCAGATTATTTTTTACAAAATTTTCTGCCCAACCGGTTTCACCAAGATTCAAAGCTGCCGTCAAAGCTTTACTAAGGCTGAACAAAGTTAAACCCACTGCTTCCTCCTCAAAATAAATTCCTCTTTCTATTGCGAAGTTTATTATTTCAAATGTCATTCTTTTGTGTTTTTCATCATAATTCGTCGAAAGAAAATTCAGGAGGAGAGCAATATTATTCATTGAGTCTCTTTTCCCGAATGCGGAAATATTTTCTTCAAACATTTCTTTTAATACCGGAAAGTATTTTTCAAATTTTTCAGGATAGAGCAGGATAAGTAGATTGTAAATTGCCAGCTTCTGACTTAGAAAGTTTTCGCCTTCGCCTGTATATTCATCAATGTATTTTTCCAAATCAATATTTTTCAAAAACCCTGAAATGTTTTCCGAGGGGTTTTTAGGATTGTATTGATGTTTCTGTATGGAAATGCTTCCAAGAAGATACTTTGCATGGTGCAGAAAAAAACTCAATAAATTCTCTGATTCAGACTGGTAAATTTCAAATGTTTCATTCCCTTTTGAGACTAATCTTTTAGCAATAGTTCCGGAATTAAGAGTAAAGATTTTTTTTATGTAGTCAAAATGATTTACTCTGTTTTTTTTCAGATACTCATTTAAAAATAAATAAACTTCTTCAGCGCTTTTTCCGAGCTTGCGGATAATAAATTCATCCAGCAAACTTTCATTCCGGCTATAGATATTTTTCCTGAAAGAATTTACTGCAGTAAATTCTTCAGCAAATTTCAGCAGCTCCCAGTTATAGGTTTTAATTAGTTTGTTTTTCTTCTCATCGGTGTATTCAGTGCCTTTGAAATATTTTTTGATAAAGTCATTTTTTGAAATATTAAAGTGCGGATAATATTTTATCAAAAAATTAAAATAGCCGTTTAGGTTTCTTCCTTTTACAAAATAAGGTGATTTTAAAAAAAGACTGAACTCTTTCAGTTCACTTTCTGAAAAGGTGCTGAGAAGCTCTGTTAGTTTTGTATTATTCATAAAATTGGCTGACTTTTGAATATTCCGAAAATAATAATAATTAGCAATTTAAAATGAATTTGATTTTAATATTCAGTCTTAACCGGCTGACTTTTGGAGATATTTCTCTTTGATGCGAAAATTAATATTGAATATTTTAAGCCAATATTAAAATATTAAATAATTTATCCCTTATGCTAAAGAAACTCACCTTTTTTTGTGTTACATTTTCGGTAATTACATTCTTCTTCTTCTCCGCAGTTTTTGCTCAATGGACTCAATCATCTGCCGGAATAGGCACAGACAAGACAGTCGTCTCATTCGATTCACTTGGCAATAATTTTTATGCCGGGACTTATGATGCGGGTTTATATCTTTCAACAAATAACGGCGCAAACTGGGCACGCACACCCTTAATAGCTGTGCAGATAAATGCTCTGGCAACAAACGCCGGAATACTATATGCAGGAGCAACAAATATCAGCGGAGTAGGAGGCGTATTCCGCTCCACAAACAACGGCACTAACTGGGATAACACACTTTCAGGTTATAGTGTGTTTTCATTAGCTTCAAAAGATAATAATATTATAGCAGGCACAAACGGCAGCGGAATATTTCTTTCTACAAACGGCGGAATTAACTGGTCTTCGACTTCAGTAACGACGGGACTTGTTTCCGCAATAAAAACTATGGGTACCAGAATTTTTGCAGGAGTCGGAAACGGCGGAGTTTACGTTTCAACAAACAACGGCGCGAACTGGACTCAGACATCTTTGAACAACAAAACGGTTTATGCTTTCACTATCAGCGGTTCAAATATTTTCGCGGGAACTCAGGAGGGCACGGTGCATATTTCTACAGATAACGGAGCCACATGGAATCTTACAGGAGGGTTAAGCGGAAACTTTGTTCTTTCGCTTGCATCAGCCGGCTCTAATATTTTTGCAGGAGTATATGCCTCAGGGTTTTATCATTCGACAAATAACGGTGCAAACTGGGTGCAAAAAAATGACGGATTAACTCCCGGCGCAACATACATATATGCTTTGGGTGTTAAGAACAACTTTATCTATGCTGGCACATTGAGCTTTTCGTTATGGCGAAGAAACCTGACAGTATTAATATCAGATGTCAGGCAGATTTCATCGGCAGTTCCTGAGAATTATTCTTTAATGCAGAATTATCCTAATCCTTTTAATCCGGTTACAAAAATAAATTTCAGCATACCGAAATCGGGAAATGCCGTATTAAAGGTTTTTAATTCAAGCGGAATGGAAGTAGAGACTTTGGTAAATCAAAATTTGACTGCGGGAACATACTCCGTTGATTTTGGAAATTCAAATCTTGCAAGCGGAATTTATTTTTATACACTTTCAGCCGGCGGATTCAAGGAAACAAAAAAAATGATGCTGGTGAAGTAGTGTCATTTTTTTATGATGTTAAAGAAGATTTTATTCCAAAGGATATAAAGTGATTTTTCCTTAAAAAAAAACAAAATTGTAAATATTTTAAAAGCTATTTTTCAGTTGTTAAAGGGGAATTTAATTAACGAGTTTTAATATTTTATTGAGTTTGTGAACTTTGTAAATGTAAATATCTTCAATAAATTTTCACTATTTTCCCTGTAATAGATCCTTTATCAGTTTGTACCTTAACAAAATAAATTCCTTTAGGAAAACTACTGAGTTCAATTACATCGGAAAAATATTCTCCTATTAATTTACCAACTACGTCATAGACTTTAACACTATTAAGACGCTCATTGCCTAGAGTAATTTTTAAATTACTGTTTACTAATTTTGAAAAACTTACACCGGAACTTGATGCCGAATTGGAGTTCTGATTAATGATTGTTGGTTTGGAATAAATTGGCCCGATATAACTTTTGGCAACGACTACATGGTCGAAATACAAATCGTTAATATGTCCGGCACTACCTACATCGGAATAATTTTTTAACCATATATAGTTTAACTTTAGAACCTGATTATTCCTCCATTGAAAACCCTCAAAAGGCAGCCCTGTTCCATTGGTAAAATCTTGCCAATTCCAAGTTCCGTTTGGAAACTGATAACCGTAATGAGATACTTGCACTCCGTTTATCCACATCTTTAATTCACCTGTTTTACTTGTTACCGGATTATTCATTTTGACCATTACTTCAATACAAGTCCATTGAGACATATTTATGGTTGATACAGGATTGGAGTTTATGAAACCATTTCCCCAATAATACCCTGTACCTGTAAGTGGATTAGTATCATTAGATTGATGCATACCCATCCAATAATTGTAATAGCCGAAGTAGGAAGAGTTCTGAGGAAATCTTGTTGCTCCGCGAACTTCCGTACCAACATGAAATGCTGAATCTCCTGCAGGTTTATATCCAGCGTGATTACCCGGGTAACTGGTTGACGGATAATTACCCCCTATCCAAACACCGGAATGGTGAAAGGTACTCGAATTGTTATACTTTATATAATAACGAACAAAGATTGAATCACTAATTCCTGTCAGAAATCTTTTGAAAATATAAGTATCTTCATTTTGAGTGCTTCCAATAATAGTTGTAAGTTTACAAGATTTGCTGCCGGGACTGCCCGGCGGAACTGTAGCGCCGAAGTTAATATTTGTAAGCACTGAAGATTTATTAGTCCATCCGGTTAACATTTCAGTAATTGTTGGTTCTTCAAACATTTCAACAAACAAAACATTAGGATCAAATTGTATGCTATCGTCTCCCGGGTAATTATTTGCAATTTGACCAATTGAACTTTTTGAAAAGAACAAAATGGTAAGCATTACAATTAACTGCACTCTTGAAATTTTTTTCATACTGGTAATTATAAATTAATGAAGTCGCTTAGAAGCGAATTACCTAAAGTGGGGATAATTTAAGAAACTTGTGGATATTTTATATCGGGAATTAAATATATTCTTGGGCACTTCTAATTTCAAGCGAAAAATACGTATGTTTTAATGTTCGGAGTTTACATAGAATTTCCAAAAGCAGCAATCTCAGGTTATCAAAAAATTTTCTTCGCATTACTATTGGTAGGCGGAGTTTTATTTACTTCTTATAAATAATAAATTAAATTGTTTAGGTTAAGTTTTTTCGTTCAGATTATAGAAATCTACTCCTAGAACTTGCTCAATAAAGTTCGTCAAAAATTTAGCAATGGAACGAAATTTGATTTTCTGGTACTGAAAAACAGCAGTGCTTCTATGAAAATTCGTCATTGATAAAAAAGCAGCTCTAACAATTTTGATTTTTGTAAAATTTTTTCCTACTATTCTCGCTTTTTTATTCTTTGCAGAATATATAATTTTATATACAAATTAATTTCTGCTATGAAAAAGTATATACTTTCCCTTACCGGGTTTTTAATAATTACATTCAGCTTTTCATCATCTTACTCTCAATGGGTGATGAGAAGTCCATACCCTACAGTGAATGACGTTTATGATTTTCACGCATTCAACGCCATTAATATAATTGCAGTCTCTTATGGGATCAGCATAGGAGAATCAATGCTTTCTTTCGACGGAGGCATAACATGGAGCGTTCAGAGCGCCTCGCCCGAAAGACCGTATAGAAGAGTAGTATTTGTTAATGCGCAGACAGGTTATGCAATCGGCGGAGGACCAACGGATAAGCCGGTGAAATCAACTAACGGCGGATTGAACTGGACGGCGCTTTCCGGTTCGATTGACACAACTAAGTATGGAGTGAAATTCATTGATGCAATGACAGGATGGATGATGGGATTTAACGGCTTCATTCAAAAAACAACTGACGGCGGAGCGACGTGGATAAGCCAGTCAAATCCGGGTGTAACAACGAAAACTATCTGGTGCACCGATGCGACCGATGCAAATACTGTTTGGGGAAGCGCAAGCGATAATACAATTATAAAATCCACTAACGGAGGAGCAGCATTTACTTTGCTTCCAACTATCTTTAGACCTAATACTGATGATTTTCGTTATATAAAATTTCTTACAACCGGAACCGGGCAAACGGGATTTGTTTTTGGTGAAAGGCAGAGAATTGCGCGCACAACAAATGGCGGCGCAAACTGGGATTCCGTTTATGCAAACAATACGGGTTCAGTAGTTTTATATTCTGCTGATTTTAATTCAGTTTTCACAGCGGGGCTTGCAGTTGGAAGCAGCGGAACAATCTTAAGAACAACAAATCTCGGCACAACTTGGGACGTGATAACAACTTCATTCACGGACGATTTCTTCAGTGTAAAATTTGCCGATAACAATACAGTTTATATTGGAGGAAAGAACGGGAGAATTTTAAAATCAACAGATGCCGGTTTAACGTGGAGTGATATGAGCAGAAGAATTTATTCCGGTACGCTAAACGGAGTTTCATTCGGAAATAATAATGTAGGATTTGTATCAGGCACAACAGGATTTATCGCAAAGACAACAAATCAGGGGCTTACTTATACAACTTTAAACTCAGGGGTAACAGTTGAGCTTGATAATATAAAAGCGGTAGATGCAAACACTGCGTATGTTGTCGGCGACGGAGGAACGATACTGAAAACCTCAAACGGCGGAACGAACTGGGCAGCGCTTACATCGGGCACAACTCAGGATTTGCTTGGAATAGATTTTCTGGATGCGCAAACCGGATTTGTAGGCGGGGCTGCAAGCACTGTTTTAAAAACAACTAACGGCGGCGCAAACTGGACGGCAATGTCCGCTCCTGAAGCAGATTTCTTAACATGGAACATGGACTTTTTAAATTTGAACACAGGATATATTTGCGGAAGCTTAAACGGAAAAGTTTATAAAACAACAAATTCGGGGCAGACATGGACTCAGCAATTAAATGACGGAACAATGATAGGTATGTATGCAATAAGTTTTGTGAACGACCAGACGGGATATTGCGCAGGCGGAAGCGGCAAGACATATAAAACAACTAACGGAGGAACGAACTGGGTCGCCGGACCGACACTCGGGGCAAGCATCTGGGGAATGGACTTTGCAAATGCGCTAAACGGCATTGCTGTTGGCGGAAGCGGATATACATATATGACGACTGACGGAGGAGCAACGTGGAACGCGCCGCCGAGATTGACATTTAACCAGCTAAATGCAGTTCATTTTAATGATGATGGGAATTTTGCTTGGGCAGTAGGAAATCTTGGACTGCTGCTCCAGTATGATAATCCGCTGGTAAACGTAACGCAGACAGGAACAACTGCGCCGGAGAAATTTTTGCTTGAGCAGAATTATCCTAATCCGTTTAATCCGAATACAGTCATTAGTTATCAGCTGCCGGCTGACGGATTTGTAACGCTGAAAGTTTACGATATGATGGGAAGGGAAGCCGCAAGTCTTGTAAATACGAATCAAACAGCGGGCAGTTATTCAGTGAGCTTTAACGCTTCAAATCTTTCAAGCGGAGTATATTATTATAAAATCGAAACGGGAGACTTTTCAGAGACAAAGAAAATGTTGCTTGTGAAGTGATTTATTTTAACTAATATGAAATTTTTTCAACAGCGCTCAATGAAAATTCAGCGCTGTTTTTTTTTGCAATGAAAATTGAATTAAATTTGTTTTCGGAATTGAGTAAATTCTTTTATCAATAAAGTAAATATTAAAACATTTAATGAAAAACATTCTTTTTATTTTTGCTGCTTTTCTTTTAATTTATGCAGGTTGTAAGTCTGATGATTCAAATCCTACAACTCCGACAACAGGGGAAGTGGAAATGGCAAGCGTATCCTATGATTCTGTTTATAGCATTTTTGCCGGAAGCTCAGTAACACAGACAAGAAATTTTGGTTCGAGCGCATTAAACTTTACCGATAGAGACAGCACAAGGCTTTCTTTTTCTTATAAAGGCTCAAGCAACGGAAACGATACATTGTTTTATATAACCGATGCTTCAAATGCGCGCCTTTATACATTAGTTGATGCAACTCCAACAAGCTCATACAGAACAGTAAATGTTACTGTTCCATCAATAAAAGTTAATGCATTATTTTACTATACAATAAGAGCGAGAACTACAGGAAGTAATCTGCCGTATATGGTTATAAAAGATTTCAAGATGTATAAAAGGTAAATTCTTTTAAATTCTAAAGACTTCCAAGCCCTTTGTTTTTAGGAATAAAGGGCTTTTTTATGCTTATTTTATAGCTTTTTTACTCCAGTATGCAGTATTGAAACTGTTCTTTAAGTTGTAGGAGTACATAAAACTACAAAAAATAAATACTTGGCTCACCACATTATGGCATAGAATTTGAATATATATGTGTTAATTTTGATTAATTTTACTTTACCCCAATGAAAAAAATATTTCTTCTTCTTTTAATAAGTTTTATCTCAGTTAAAGCTTATTCTCAATCGGTTTCTCCGGTTATTGAAAACGTTACTAACTACGGAAACGGCAATTATTTAGTGCTTTATGGATACAATAATACGTCCGGCTCAGTTCAAAATATTCCGGTAAACAGCGGAGTCGGATTAAAGAATTTTTTTACATCGGGAGCTATAAACAGAGGTCAGCCGACTACTTTTCAAATGGGGAGGCAGGTTGGCGTATGGAGTCTTTTTGTAACTTACGGAACATCCCTAACATGGAACTTAACCGGCAAAACAGCAACCTGCGCGACAAAGAATATAACAGCGGCTATAACGGATAATCTTAGTGTTATGCCTATTGTAGGAAATCAGGTTACTTATACTATAAAATATGCCAATAATGAAGCAGCTAATATGTCAGACGGAGTTTTGACAGATTCGATTCCTGACGGAACTTCTTTCGTATCTGCTACAGGGGGCGGAATTGCATCAGGCAATGTTGTAACATGGGCAGTCGGAACTCTCGCAAGCTCTGGAAGCGGTACTGTTACCGTTACTTTGCTTGTAACTTCGTCGCAGGCAATTTACAAATCAAAAGTTTATCTGGCAGGCAAGTTCAGCGGAGCAAACTTCAGAGCGTTTGCATCGGATGAAAATACAGGACAGACTACAAGAACTACGGATAGTTCATACATCGCTGCTTTTGAAGATTTAAAAGGAAGCGGATGGAACGACTGGGATGTAAACGATTTTGTTGTAGGAATAAGAGAGAGAGTTACTTTTAATAATGCAAACGAGATAACGCAAATAGTATTTGACTACGAAGCATTAGCAAGAGGTTCGGCATTTGTAAACTCGTTTTTACATTCGATAAAAATTCCGGGAAGCTCGACTGCTACATTAGTTGTAAAAGATTCAAACGGCGTAGCGGTTCCGGGCTTAGGATTTACAAACCAAAATTTCAGCGAAGCGGTGGATGCAAAAGTATTCCCGAATACATACAATGCTTTGCCTCCCCAGCCGGGAAGAACTTTTTCAAATGTAGAAACTCAGCAGGTCGGAGTTATTAAAGGATATACTGCAACTCTGACGATTATAACCGACCCAAACTCGGTTAATGGCAGTAACTATACCAGAGAAAACTCAAGACCGTACTTAATAAATGAGCTTAACAAACAAATTGATATTGCCTCTATCGCTGGCACATTGGGCAACACTCAAAACGTAGATAATAATGTTGATGCAGGAACGCAGCTTTACGGATATTTTTTAGATTTGGCATATAGGCTTCCATATAACTGGAAATGGCCCCTTGAAGGTCCGCCGAGCGCAATCTGGAGGTCTTTCCCTAAATTTAATGATTATATTTTAAGCTCAAGAACTGTTTCGGCAGACTGGTACACTGTGCCGGATACAAGCCTTGTTTGGAACAGAAGAGTTGTAACAACGGACTTTGCTTTTACAGGAGAAAAAAATATTAACTCATTCTTAAAGAGGTTACAGAATTATGGAAATCAATCAGATGAGTTAATTTTTCTGGATTCAGCAGGAAGTTTCTTCAGCTCTCCGAAGTTAGCAGATATTGATAATGATAATAAACTTGAAATATTAATCGGCTCTTACGACAAAAAGTTTCATGCTTATAAAACAAACGGAACAGAAGTAAGCGGCTTCCCGGTAACAACGGGCGGACTAATCCGTTCTACAGCGGCAGTTTATCTAAATCCAAACGGCTCGCGTGTAATAGCATTCGGTTCGGATGACGGCAAGCTTTACGCAGTTGATAAAAACGGAGCGAACTTGCCCGGATTCCCCGTACAGACACCAAAGGCAATAAAGTCTTCACCTATGATAGTTGATTTAAACAACGACGGGCAGAGAGAGATAGTTGTTCTTTCGGGCGACGGGAAAATGTATGCTTACTCTTTTAACGGGACAGCATTATCGGGCTTTCCTGCGCAAATACAAAATACGGAAGATAATTTTGGCAATATTATCATAATGCCTTCACCGGCTGCGGTTGACTTAGACGGCAACGGAACAAAGGAAATTGTAATAGGAACGTTAGATAAATCATTAAAAGTTTTAAATTCGGACGGAAGCGTGAGATTCACCAAAACTTTAGACAGCGCAGTTTATTCTTCACCTCTAATTGCAAAGGTAAACAGCTCAACCTATAGAATAATAATTGCCACGGCATCGGGAAAAATATATTTGTTTGATAATTTAGGAAATCTCGTTACATCAAGAAGCTTAGGTTCAGGCTTTGTTTCATCTCCTGTGCTTGCAGATTTAGATAAAACAGGAACTCCGCAGTTGATAGCAGCTACATTGGGCGGGGAAATTTACAAGCTGAATCCTCTGACTCTTGCAACAATGTGGTCATTGCCTACAGGGCAGCAGATTTATTCTTCGCCGGTAATTGCAGACGTTGACGGCGATAATTATTTAGATATGGTTTTTGGCGGGCAAAACGGATTCCTGATTCCGTTAACAAGGCAGGGATACTTGGTTGATTCAACAACAATGGCTGCAATAGAGCCGTTCAATAGCTGGATAATTTCAACTTCGGCAATAGGGGATATTGACAGAGACGGAAAAATTGATATTGTTGCGGCTTCCATGGATAAAAAAATAAAAGCTTTCAGCCTGCCTGCGACTACAGTTAACACAAAAGTCTGGTGGAGTTCTTTCGGAAATGATTTAGGCAATACAAGGGTGGCTGATTCGTTGACATCAGTCGGCATTATGAATAACAACATAGTTGCAGATAAGTATGCGCTTGAGCAAAACTATCCAAATCCTTTTAATCCTGCGACAAAGATATTGTTCAGCATTCCGAAATCTGAGTTTGTAACAGTGAAGATTTTTGATATGACGGGAAAAGAAATAGCGCAATTAGTGAATAGTGAATTGAAGGCAGGAGTATATGAATATCAATTCGATGGCAGCAAGTTATCGAGCGGAGTATATTTCTACAGGATAACTACTCCTAATTTTACGGAGACGAGGAAGATGACATTGGTTAAATAAAACAGAAATAGAAATAATAAATAGCTCTTCTCAAATCCCTCAGTGATTAAGTTCACTGAGGGATTTTTTTTGCGATTTTAGGCGTAGTATGAGCATAAATTTTACACTAAATGCTGTAGTTTTTAAACTACTATCAAAATATGAAGATTTTGAGGGAGAGTTTTTAATTACTAAAATAACAACAATTAGCTCCAAACAATAAATGGCACGCTAATTGAAATACAGGGAGGAAAATTGATAACTTTTAACTAAAAGAAAATTAACCAAAAACCGTGAAAAAACTCCTTTTACTCATTAGCTTCTTACTCATCAGTACATATTCATTCGGACAGACAATTACTCCGTTTGTTGACTATGTAACGAATCTTGGAAACGGAACATATGTAGTAACTTATGGCTACACAAGCACATATGCTTCACCTGTGAATCTGCCTGTTACAAATGTAACATCGCTTAAAAATTATTTTAACCCTGATCCGATGGATAGAGGTCAGCCGACGGTTTTTCTTCCCGGCACGCATAATTTTGTTTTCAACTGGAATGCTTCTTACGGCTCAACTTCTACATGGAGCGTAATAAATAAAAATTGCACGTACGGCACAAAAAACATCACAATAAAACAAACAGACCACACCACAATTATGCCGGCTGTAGGTCAGACTCTTACATACAACTTAAAGTACAACGTTAACGAAGGACAAGCATTAGAAGGCGCAAAATTAATTGATACGCTTCCGGCAGGAACTCAGTTTGTATCAGCAACAGGCGGCGGAGTTTCAAGCAATGGCGTTGTAATTTGGGATATGGGAACATTAGGTCAGGGCGCAGCAGGAAACGTAGATGTAACTGTGCTTGTAACGTCATATCAGGTTCAATATTTGAACAAGGCATATATTCAGGGCAGCATGTCTCTTGCAAATTACAGAGGTTATGATGAGGATATTAATAATGGTCCCGCTCCTACAAGAACAACAGACAGTTCTTACATCGTTGCGTTTGAAGATTTGAAAAACAGCGGATGGAATGACTGGGATGTGAATGATTTTGTAGTTGGTATGAAAGAAAAAGTTACATTTGACGGCTCAAATAATGTTACAAAAATAGTTTTTGATTACGAGGCATTGGCGAGAGGGTCTGCATTCGTGAATAAATTTAACCACTTAGTAAAACTTACAGGAAATTCTACAGCAACATTAGTTGTAAAAGATTCAAACGGAATAGTGCTTCCGGCATTAGGATTTACAAACCAGAATTTTTCAGGAAACATTGACGTTTCAATTTTTCCGAATACATACAACGCGCTTCCCCCGCAGGCAGGACTTGCATTTACCAATGTGGAAAATGTTCAGTCAGGCGTAGTAAAAGGTTATACAGCAACATTAACAATTACAACGGACGGAGTTTCAAATACATCAGCGAATTATTTAAGAAACAGCTCACAGCCATATTTGATAAACGAGCTTAACAGACAAATCGGAATTTCTTCATTAGCAGGCACTTTGGGAAATACTCAAAACGTTGATAACATCGGTAATCAATCCGCGACACTTTATGGATACTTTTTAGATTTGGGCTACAGACTTCCTTACGATTGGAAATGGTCTTTGGAAAGCGTTGCAATATGGAATGCCTTCCCTCAGTTTGACCAGTTTATTTTAAGCTCGCAGTCAACAAATACTACATGGTATAATAATCCTGATTTGAGCAAGGTATGGACAAGAAGAGTTGTAACTGAAAACATTGTTTTCACGGGAGAGTCAGGCACAAGAGTATATGCAAACAGCTTACAGGGTAACGGCGTAAAACAAACTTCTGCCGGAAAGAATTATTCGTTAAGCCAGAACTATCCGAATCCGTTTAACCCGGCAACAAAGATTTCATTCAGCATTCCGAAGAATGAATTGGTATCTGTAAAAATATTTGATATGGCAGGAAAAGAAATAGCGCAATTAGTTAACGGAGAATTAAACGCCGGAACGTATGAATACACATTCAATGGCAGCAGCCTTTCAAGCGGAGTATATTTCTATCAGATAAAAACCGCAAGCTATTCTGAAATAAAGAAAATGACTTTGGTTAAATAGTAAATAGTTATTGGTTATCGGTTCTCAGAAAAAAAAATCCCTTAAAGAAATTCTTTAAGGGATTTTTTTATTTTAACACAAAGAATTTTAATCATTCATTATCTAAAATTTCTCTTCCGATAACAGCTTCAATTAATCCGTGCGGCTCATCTGTAGGAACGAAAATTTCGTTGTTGTTTTCCATTCCGAACACACCGAGATTAATCAGCAGGCAATGCTTGTTAGGCATTGAGAAAGAAATTTCATCTATATCGGCGCATGACTCAAGAACGGTTTTGCCGATTTCATAAATTGTATGCTGCACGGATAAGCTTTGATGAGTTGCAAATACTTCCAGCAAAGATTGTCTTACTTTTGCATAGTTAGCGTTGTAATCTATTCCTTCTTCTGTAAGATAATCCCATGTAGCTTTTACGCTGGTTTCAAAAATTCTGTCTTTAGTATCCGGCAGGGTTGTGTATTGCTCGCGCAGAAAGCCCCAGAATTCTGAGCCTGTAGTTTTCATAATTAATAAATCCTGAATGCCCGAACTGACATAAACATCTTCGGCAGTTCTTTCAACGAGGCAGATTCTTTTTTCATTGCCTGCGCTGACAAAAGAATGATTGTGATAAGAGCCGTCAGACATTTTAATTCTGCGCCATAGAGATTCCTGAATTTCAACTGTTACATGTTCGACATTATCGGTGTTATCTAAAAAGTGTTGGGAGAGGAACAGCCCGAATTCCTCAATAGAGTTTAAATCGTGATTTTTTGCAAGCGCATAGACGGTATTTTTCATTGCATCGGTTGAAAGGAGTCCGGTGTTATCTCCGTCAGTGTGAACTTTTTCAAAGTTGCCCTCTAATTGAACGTTCACAAAAAATTCTTTCATGTCGTGGTAGTCGCCGTCGCGTTTCACTTTTACAACGCGAACGCGGGACTTCCCGTAGTTTGTTTGGATTAGCTCTATCTTCATTAAGTAAGAGTTTAAATTTTTTGTAATATACGATTTGTAAAGTTTATATAATAATACTTTAAGTACACTTATGCCGCAAAAAATTGGAGCGCAAAAATTCACATTTTTTTGATAACGAAATTTAGTGTCTATTTGTGTTTTAGAGATTTTGTGGCTAAAAAGTTAGAAGATTTATTTGTAAATTGTGTTTCTTATGCAATCAATAAAAAGCAAAAGAGTTTTAATTAATGGCGAGCTTATTCCTGCTTCTATTTTTATAGAGAAAGGAAAAATTTCCGCTATAAAAAATTACGACGAAGAGGGGGAAGATTTTGGTGAGTTAGTAATTATGCCGGGAATTGTTGATACTCACGTGCATATAAACGAACCGGGCAGAACGGAATGGGAAGGATTTGAAACAGCGACAAAATCTGCCGCAGCAGGGGGAATTACCACGCTTGTTGATATGCCGCTGAACAGTTCACCCGTTACGACATCTAAAAAAAATTTTGATATAAAACTGAATGCAGCGACGGGGAAGTTGTGGGTTGACTGCGGATTTTACGGTGGAGCAGTAAGTGATAATTTAAATGAGCTTAGGGAGTTATGCGGCTCGGGTGTGCTGGGTATTAAGTCATTTATGATTGATTCGGGATTGGATGAATTTAAGTTTGTAACAGAGCAGGATTTAAGAAATATACTTGAAGTAATGAAAGATTTTAATCTTCCATTGCTTGTTCATGCAGAAGTTTTTACTGATTTGCAAAAAGGCACCGCAGATAATTTTTCTGATTTTGTGAAATACCGCCCGCATGAAATGGAAGACGAGGCGATAAAAATTTTAATAAAGCTTTGTAAAGAATACGGTACGCATATTCATATAGTGCATTTATCTTCAGCGGATTCAATAGAGCAAATCAGAAATGCAAAGAATGAGGGACTAAATCTTACAGTGGAAACCTGCCCGCATTATTTGTATTTCAATGCAGATGATATTCCACAGGATGATGCAAGATATAAATGCACTCCGCCCATAAGAGACAAAGCTAACAATGAAAAATTATGGGAAGCGCTGGAGGATGGAACAATAGATATGATTGCAAGCGACCACTCGCCCTGCACTTATGATTTGAAAGCAAAAAAGTTTTCTGAGGCATGGGGAGGAATTGCCTCGCTGCAGGTTTCATTTAATGCAGTGTGGACTAAGGCAAGGGAAAGAGGTATCGGTTTGGAAAAAGTTTCTAAATGGATGAGTGAAAATACTGCTAAGTTAGTTTCATTGAATAAATATATAGGCACGATTGAAACCGGCAAGTATGCAGACTTTGCAATTTTCAATCCCGATGAAAGTTTTATAGTAGAGCCGGATTCGCTTCATCATAAAAATAAAATATCGGCATATCATCATGAAGAGCTTTACGGAAAAATGCACACTGTTTTTTTAGGTGGAGAAAAAATTTATGATAACGGAAAAATTTCGAACGAACCAAAGGGGCAAAAAATTTTAAGAATTAATTAACGGTCTAAGCCGCAAAATCTCAAAAATACAAAAATTCACTAAATGATTTTTGTAAAAATGTATGACGTAGTTTTTTAGTGATATAATATAAAAAAAATTTTTGTGAAATTTTGTGATTTGGTGTTTTAGTGGCATAAAAAAAGTTTAAAATTTATAAATGAATATAACTACATCAGCAGCTTTTGCAGGATTAACGGAGCTTGCATCAGAAAAAGTAAACGGAAAAGTATTATACTGCACCGATGATTTTTTTGCAGAGAAAGAAAATTTATTGAAGGTAAAGCCGGCAATATTTTTACCCGATGAATATACTGAGAGAGGTAAATGGATGGACGGATGGGAATCTCGAAGAAAGAGAGTGCAGGGATATGATTGGGCTGTTATAAAGCTCGGCATTCCGGGATTTGTAAAAGGAGTAGATATTGATACAGCGTTCTTTACCGGCAATCATCCGCCTTACGCATCGGTTTGGGCTGCAAGATTAGATAAAGAACCGACAGAAAAAGAAATTGCAGAAGATAAAATTATATGGACGGAAATTGTGCCGATGGTTTCGTTAAATCCCGGCTCGCAAAATTTATTTGCAGCGATAAATTCAAATGAATATTATACTCACTTAAGATTAAATATTTTTCCTGACGGAGGCGTTGCGCGCTTCAGAGTTTACGGAGACGTTTATAAAAAATGGAAAGAAAATTATAACGGTGATTTGATAGATTTGGCTGGACTTGTAAACGGGGGAAAAGTTGTAATCTGCAATGATATGTACTTTGGCTCGAAGGATAATTTAAACTCACCGACAAAAAGTTTGTATATGGGTGACGGATGGGAAACAAAAAGAAAAAGGATTCCCGGGTATGACTGGTGCATTTTGAAATTAGCAGAAGCCGGAACAATCAAAAAAATAATGGTTGATACAGCTCACTTCAAAGGCAACTTTCCTGATATGTGTTCAATAGAGGGAATTAATATGCCAGAGCTTGAAGATTTTAAAGTTACTGATACGGCAATCCAGTGGAAAGAAATTTTACCGAAGCAAAAATTGCAGGCAGATAACGAGCATTTTTTCGAAAAAGAAATTGTAAGCGACGATGTTTTCACTCATGTTAAGCTGAATATTTTCCCTGATGGCGGAGTGAGCAGATTGAGAGTTTATGGAACAATTAGTAGGTAAAAGATTGCGCTACATAAATACAAAATTTAGGGAGATAAGAAATTACTTTTGATAAATACAAAAAATTGAAAAAGTATTGTAATTATTTAGTCTGGATAGTAGTGTATCCTACCTTTACATCATCGGAAGGACAATTGATAAAATATTATCGAAATTTATATTGGATAAGTATGACGTTAGTATGTGCTCCAAATGAAAATCAGGCATATAAAAGTGCTTTAAAATTGGGCAAGATATTTAACTACTCATATCAGAATTCTAAGAAAGAAATAGTAACTTGGAAATTTGCTGGAATTTCAAAAATGATATCCATTCCTGATAAATTAACTGATGGTTCAATTCTATATGAAATTGCAGGGCAAGCTAAAAATCTAGAAAACATTAAAAGATTAAAATATAAAAAAAGCGAAATAGATAGCAAACATGACAAATTTAGTTCAAATCCTACGGATTATATTGCTTGGATTTTATTTTATAAACCGATAAGAGCAGATAACAAAAAAGAAATTAAATATTTTAAAAGAAAAGAATTAATAGTATATTTTAAAGCGAAAGATAAGTTCTTAGCTTATAATAAAGCTTTAAAACTTGGCAAAAAGTTTGTGAATAGAGATGAGAAAATTTATAATAATAATTGGAAATTGGCTGGATTATCCGATTTGTTGAAAATATATGATTCTATAGAGCATGGAGGTGAGTTATCATATTATGAAGGATTTGTCAGAGATATAGATAAGATTCATAAAATGATTCCTCCGAAAAATGAATTGGAAATTTTTACTGAAAAGAACTCATAATTAATAAATTGGATAAAAATCAATTAAAAGAAAATCTTACAAAGTGCTGCGGAAGCACTAATTGGGTTAATGCAATGAGCAAAGACATTCCTGATACGAAAGAAAAACTTTTTGCTAAGGCAGAAAAGGTTTGGTTTGAACTCGGCGAAAAAGACTGGCTGGAGGCATTTACGCATCACCCGAAAATTGGCGACTTAGCATCACTTGAAAAAAAATTCGGCAGCACGAAAGACTTCACTACAAATGAACAATCATCGGTAAATCATGCTTCGATGGAAACGCTGAAAGAACTTGCAGAGTATAATCAGCGATATGAGGAGAAGTTCGGATTTATTTTTATTGTATGCGCTACGGGGAAAACTGCCGATGAAATGCTTGCTTTAATAAAAGAAAGAATCAACAACGATTATAACACAGAAATAAAAATTGCAATGGGGGAGCAAAATAAAATAACAAAAATTAGATTGGAGAAATTATTTTGAGTCAGTTAACAACACATATCTTAGATATATCAATTGGCAAACCCGCAAGAGACGTTCCTGTAGCATTGCACCAGTTAGTGGATGAATTTCGATGGATAAAAATGGCAGAGGGCAGCACCGATGGCGACGGCAGAATAAAAAATCTTTTACCCGATACGCAGCAGCTTGAGTTCGGAGTTTATAAATTGGTTTTTCACACAAACGAATATTTTGAAAGGGAAGGGATAGATTCGTTTTATCCTTCAGTCGAAGTTATGTTTAACGTTGATTCCAATCAGCATTATCATGTGCCGTTGTTATTGAGTCCTTACGGATTTTCCACCTATAGAGGAAGCTAAAATTAAAAACTACTATATAATATGAATCTCAGTTTATCCGAAAAAAATTTGAAAGAAGTTTACCAGAAAATTTCAAAAGGAAATAAAGATTATAAAAAAATATATCCCGGTGAGTCGTTGGAACGCCAGCCGGTTACGACTGTTTACGGAGGCGCGCAGCTTTTTAAGTCGAATACGACTGTAAGAATCGGCGAGCTTGCTTTAAGGGCATATAAAGAATACATACCTAATGCAAATGTGCTTGCAACAATTTTAGGCTGGAATCAGCAGGATGATTTGAACGAAGTAATCTATGAAAAAATTGAAGAGAAGCTGAAAAGAGAAGCAGTTGAAGATTTCAGAATTGATTTTGAAGACGGTTTTGGAATCCGCCCTGATAAAGAGGAAGATGATACAGCGGTAAACTGCGCAAATGAAGTTTGGAAAGGAATGCAGGAAAAAACTTTATCTCCTTTCATAGGGATAAGAGTAAAAACTTTATCGGATGAGCTGAAGCACAGGGCGTTAAGAACGCTTGATATATTTATTTCAACTTTAGTTTCGCAGTCAGGCGGAGCTTTGCCGGATAATTTTGTTGTTACGCTCCCGAAAATCACGAGCGAAAAACAGGTAGAGGCATTTATCGAAGCGCTTGAGATTCTTGAGAAGAAACTGAAGATGAAAAAAGGTTCAATCAAGATGGAACTCATGGTTGAAACTCCGCAGTCAATTTTTGGCGCTGACGGAAAGACTGCTCTCATAGGATTTGTAAAAGCTTGTAAAGGAAGATGCAAGGCAGCGCACTTCGGCGTTTATGATTACACTGCTTCGCTCGATATTACTGCGAAGCTGCAAGCGATGGACCACACCGTTTGCGATTTTGCCCGGCACGTTATGAAAGTTACCCTTGCCGGAACGGGAGTTTGGCTCTCTGACGGCGCAACGAACGTAATGCCGGTTGGTCCGCATAGAGGGGATTTAACTGAAGAGCAAAGGCAGGAAAATATTGATACTGTAAACAAGGCGTGGAAGCTTGGTTATGACCATATAATGCACTCGCTGAATCAAGGATTTTATCAGGGGTGGGATTTGCATCCGGCACAGATGCCTATAAGATATGCGGCTTGTTATAAATTTTTCCTTGATGGATTGGAGTCTGCTTCTGTGAGATTGAAGAATTTTATAGAAAAAGCTGCGCAGGCAACACTTGTTGGAGATATTTTTGATGATGCTGCAACAGGGCAAGGACTTTTAAATTATTTCTTGAGAGCTTTAAATTGCGGAGCTATTTCTGAAGAGGAAGTTTTAAAGACAGGGCTGACTTTGGAAGAGGTAAGGGGCAGGTCGTTCTTAAAAATACTTGAAGGAAGAAAGAAAGGCTTGAACGGATAAAATATTATCTTCTTTCATAATTTATTGCCTAAGAAGCCTTGTTTTCAGCTTTAAAACAAGGTTTTTAACTTTTGAGAAAATCTCTAAAATTGTTAGGATTTTGTTAGGATTTATATTAAATTTGTTGTATAGTATTTCTATACATTTTTGTTTATAGCTTAATGAAGTTAAAAATTTTTTGATTTATTCAAAATAAAATTTTTTATTCTATATTCACCATTCACGATTCACCATTCACCATAAAGAAAAAAGTTTTTTTTATTTATTAAATTTAACTCTAAGAAAATGAGACTAAAGCTCACCTCTTTATTGGTTTTGCTCTTTGGATTCTTTACCTTGAATTCTTACGCTCAGGTAAATGTAGGAGCAACGCCTTACACTACGTTGAAGGCAGCATTTGATGCTATTAACGTAGGAACGCACACGGGTGCGATAACAATTACTATTTCAGGTAATACCACTGAAACAGCATCCGCTGTATTAGATTCAAGCGGTAACGGAACAGGTTCAAACTACACATCTGTTTCTATTCAGCCTACAGGCGGCGCAACAAGAACTATTTCAGGCGCAATTGTTGGACATTTAGTAGTTCTGAATGGCGCTGACAATGTTAATATCGACGGATTAAACACCGGAGGCAATGCTTTAGAATTTAGAAATTCGGGCACCGGCGCATCAAGCACTATAAGATTTATTGCAGATGCTACAAACAATACTGTTACAAATTGTACTATTACCGGTTCTACAACCAGTTTTGGAGTAGTATATTTTGCTACAGGTTCGGTAAACGGAAATGATGGCAACATAATAAGTAACAATAATATTACTGCTGAAGGAGTAAACTATCCTACTGCATGTATTTACTCTCTTGGTTCAAGCTCTGTTCTTGATAATAGCGGGAACACAGTATCAGGAAATAATATCTATGATTTTTTCAGCGCGTCAGCGGTATCGAACGGTATGAATCTTACTACCGGTTCTTCCGGCTGGACAATTTCCAATAATAAATTTTACCAGACAGCTTCAAGAACATATACAACTGCCAATACTCATAATGCTATCACTGCAAGTGTAGGAACAGGCTATACAGTAACAGGAAACACCATCGGCTATGCTACTTCAGGCGGAACAGGCACATATACTATGCTTGGAACAATTGCTACAAGATTTATCGGAATCAATCTGGCAATTTCGACAGGTTCAACCTCATCCGTACAAGGCAATACAGTAGCAGCCATCAGCTTAAATACCTCCAGCGGAGCAACTACAACAAACGGAATAATTTGCGGTATCAATATCACAGGTACGGGCAATGTTAACATTGGAAATGTTACACCCAATACAATCGGAGCTACAACAGGAACAAATTCTATTGTGGGAACATCAACAACTTCAGGAGGACTTGTAGTGGGTATAAATACATCTACTACCGGTACTGTTTTAATTCAGAACAATACATTTGGCGCTATGGCATCATCCGGCATAACTGCTACTATTGCAGGAAGTGTAGCCGGTATAAACGTTTCAGGTGTTGCAGCTTCAATGACCATCACAGGAAATACTATTGGTAACGGAACCACGGACAATATGAGAGGCGGTACAACAGGTCTGACTACAGGCAACTCGCTTGTAACGGGAATTGCGCTTGTATCAATTTCTACAACTTGTAACGTAACAAACAATACTATTCAAAACCTTACATCTTACGGTACAGGAACTACGGGAAGAGCGATGGGTGTTTTTAATACAGGTACTACTCCCGGCGCTACAGTTTTAAATATTACAGGAAACACTATTTTTAATATTCTTAGCAATTGTACAAATACTACATTTTCAAATGCCCAAACAGGTGTTCAAGGTATAATGCATTCATCAGGCACAAATGGAGTAGTTTCAGGCAATACAATTTATAATCTTTCAAATACAAATACAGGAACAAGCGGCTATACGGTTTCTGGTATTGGTATCGGAAATGGCGCAAATACAAAAGTAGAAAAGAATATTATCTATGGTTTATCAAATGCAAGCACATCTACTACAACTACTACTCCGGGTGTTTGCGCTGGTATTTTAGTCCGATCAGGAACTACTTCTGATACAATTGTTAATAATATGATTACATTAGGCGCAGGACAAACAACAAACACAGCATTTGTCGGTATATTGCTTAATCACGGTTCAACACCTGACCCGGTCAGCAATATATTTTACAACACAATTAGCATTTCAGGTACAGTATCTTCAGGCGCGCAGCCATCATTTGCTATCGCAAGAACAGATTTTAGCGCAACAGCAAGAACGGCAGGTGTGATTATAAAAAATAATATTTTTGATAACTCAAGAACCGGCGGCACAGGTAAACACTATGCTATAGCAAATAACTACGGCGCAGCCGCATCATCCGCTACCGGATGGGGCGCAGGTGTTACTGATAATAACGTTCTTAATTCAGCTTCTTCATCAACCGTAGGATTTTGGACAACAGACCAGACATTAGCCGGATGGAGAACTGCTTCTTCTTGTGATGCAAGCAGTATTACAGCAGTTCCGATTACTTATACAAATTCTGCTTCAGGTAATTTAAGACTTAGTATGGGTGTAACTGCAACCCAGTTAGAATCAGGCGGAACTACTATTTCTTCAGTAACAACTGATATTGACGGATTCGCCAGACCAAAACCCGGCGCAGTAAATGGTGGTGGATTTGCGCCAGACTTCGGAGCAAGTGAAGCAGATATGGTGCCGTTAGATTTAACCGGACCCTCTATAACTTATACTCTGATCCCGGGAACGGGCAGCCTTACAAATAGAACTTTAACAAATTTTGCTGCTATTTCAGACCCATCCGGTGTTAATACTACAGCGGGAACTAAACCAAGAATTTATTATAAGAAATCAACAGATGCGAATGCCTTTGTTGGAAATACTTCTGCTGATAATGGATGGAAATGGTTTGAAGCATCAAATGCTTCTTCTCCATTTAGTTTTGTTATAGATTATTCTATTATTTTTGGCGGTTCTGCTGTTGCAGGTGATGTAATACAGTATTTTGTTGTCGCTCAGGATTTACAAGGAACGCCAAATGTTGGTTCAAATCCATCAGCAGGATTTTCAGCTACTTCAGTTGGGGCTATAACATCTGCGCCAACAACTCCGAATTCCTATTCTATATATCTCGCTCCATTATCAGGTACATATACAGTCGGTACAACTTTATTCAGACCTGTTGGCGGAGGCAAACTTGAATTCGAAACAAGAACAAGACTTGTTCAAAGAAAAGTTTTAGCAGAAAATGATGCAGCATCAATAAATACTAAAACTATTACAGATAAAACAAAGCTTGAAAAATTACCTGAATATAAGGAGAGTGATTTTGTATATACAACCGTAGAAGAAACATATCAGGTACCAATGGTTAACGGAAAAGAATATACAGGAAGCTTATATCATGAATTTACAAAAGAAGAAAAAATTCAGTTAGGTCTGCCGGATTATTTGGTTGGAGACTACGCAACAATAGCAGCTGCTATTTCAGCTTACAATACAAGAGGAGTGAGCGGTCCAACTGTATTTTCATTAACAGACGCTTCATATAGTGAAGGTAATTTGATTATCAATCACATAGGTGATGCTCCGACTACTGCATCTAATACATTAAAAATCAGACCTGCAGCCGGTATTAGCGTTGCTATTACTTCCACACAGGCATCACTTCCGATATTAAAGACAATCGGTTTAAGTTATTTCACAATTGACGGAAATCCTTTTGGCGCTGAATCCTTAACAATTACAAACAACAGCGCTACAGCTCCGTTAGGAATTCATCTTTCCTCTTCAGGCACAACAGCAATTACACAGGATACAATAAAAAACCTTACTACAGTATGCGGTTTAAATTCTGGAACAACTCTTACTGCAGTAGGTATTTCAATTTCTGATCAGGCTGCAGGTGGTTTTAGTAATGGATACGGAAACGGAATTGTGGTTTCAAATTGCACAATGCAGAAAACAATGTATGGAGTGTTATGTTCCGGTGGAAGCGTTGTAGGAACTGCAAATATGACCAATATTTCATTTATCGGAAATAATTTAGCCACATCAGGAGCTAATCAAATTGCTTACTGCGGATTAGCAATGCAGGGAACTAACGGAGGGTTGATTTCACAAAATACAATAGCAAATTTTGAAAACGCTACCGGACAAGATGACAGAGCAATCTGGCTTCCGACTGCCGCAAAAAATATTGTAGTTGAAAGAAATAACATTAATTCATTAGGATATGTCGGAACAGGCGGTTATGGTAACTATGGAGTGCTTGTTACAACCGGCGAAACTGCATGTAACAACATAATAAGAAACAATGTAATTGCCGACTTATGGGGAGACGGTTGGACGCACATATCAGTACTTGGAGATAACACACACGGAATATATGCAAACGGCACACAAACCGGAATAAAAATTTACAATAACTCAATTAGTCTTGGAAGAAATACTCTTAATCAGACAGATGCTTTAACTACCGGTATCTGCCTTGGTACAGGTTCAACTGCAGATATAAGAAATAATTCAATTGTGAATAATGCAGGTTTATCTGCTGCAACCGGGTACGGTTCAACATGTATTTATTTACAATCAGGAGTATCGCAATTAGAAAATTCTAATTATAACAACCTGTACAACAACGCTACAGGTTCAGGGGTAAAATTAGTAGGTAAAGTTGCTACAACAAACTATGCAACATTAGCTCTATACAAAGCAGCAACATCACTTGATGGAAGTTCTGTATCAGGCGATCCTGCATATACATCAGCAACAAACTTATTGCCGGATATAACTAATTCAAACAGCTGGACATTGAACGGTAATGGCGTGCAGGGATTAGTAACAAATGACTATAACGGCGCATCAAGAAGCACAACTGTTTCAGGCGGAGCAGTTGATATCGGAGCGTATGAATTTACTCCTTCTGCAACACCTCCAACAGCTACTGCAAGCGGAGCGCCTGCAAACAGTACTACAACCACATATACTTTAAACGGCAGATTGCTTTGCTCAATCACATGGGGAGCCGGTGGAACGGTTCCAACATCGGTAACATTTACTTATTATCCGGGTGTTCCGCCTCCGGGTTCTATAGGGTACCAGGTAGGCAATGGATATTGGGTAGTTACTGTTCCTGACGGTTCAGGATTTAGTTATGATATTACCTTCAATTATGATGATGCATTGTTAGGCACAATCAGTCCTGAAACAGATTTACGTCTGAGCAAATCTGAAGACGGCGGCACAACCTGGAATTCATTTTTAGTTGCGGGAACAGGCGCAGGTGAATACGAACTAAATACAACAAATAATACAATCAAGGTTTACGGATTAACAGCTTTCTCAACGTTTGGTGTTTCGGATAACGATGTTCCGTTACCTGTTGAGCTTGCTTCGTTCACATCATATATTGATAAGAGAAATGTGGAGTTGAAATGGTCAACTTCTAAGGAAGAAAACAATGCAGGATTTGATGTAGAAAGAAAACTTGCAAGTGAAAATTCTTGGATAAAAATCGGTAATGTTCAGGGCGCAGGAAATTCAAGCGTAATGAAGAATTACACCTTGGAAGACAGAAATCTATCTACAGGAAAATATAATTACAGGTTGAAACAAATTGATTTTAACGGAAACCATAAATACTTCAATCTTTCAAACGAAGTCATTGTCGGTATTCCGTCAAGTTTCTCAATCAGCCAGAACTATCCGAATCCTTTTAATCCGTCAACTAAAATTAATTACGATTTACCATTTGACAGTAAGGTTTCGATAAAACTATTTGATGTAACAGGCAAGGAAGTTGCATCAATAGTTAATCAGGCTCAAACGGCAGGATATTATACAGTTAATTTCAATGCTTCATCTCTTGCCAGCGGTGTTTATTTCTATCAGATAAATGCAGATGGCGGCAGCCAGAAATTTGCTAAGACGCTGAAAATGATGCTGGTAAAATAAAAATAATAACATAAATTCAATAAATGCAAGCCGTTCGGAGCTAATCCGAACGGCTTGTTTGTTTTAGGAAACCCTGCATTTTTGTTAGGATTTTGTTAGGATTTTTTTTAGATTAATCTATTACTTTATTTTACGTAATTTTTTAAAAAACTAAAAAACGCAAATGAGAAAAAATTATTCTATTTTTTTCGCAATTTTGATTCTGGTTTTCTTCACTGAATCGGCATTCACGCAAAACATTCCTATTAAGATAACACCTGTAGGAATAGGTGATAATTCAAACACGAAAACCGTTGTAAGCTCAAATTCAAATATTGATGCAACTAACTTTACAGTTATGCCAGGTAATGGTTCAACATCTGGAAATGGTAGAGCACCTCAAGGAACCCGTAGGTTCATAAATACTAAATATCTTATTCTAGGAAGTGAAATGACGGCATCTGGTTTTGGAAGCAATGCCGTAACGTCCATTGGATGGAGATATAATGTCCCGGGTTTCGGAACACCTACTGCCCAAACATCAGCTACAACAGGAAGGCTAATCGTTTACTTAAGAGACACTTCTGGAACTGCCACAACCATTGGAAGTACATTTATTGATACTAATGGTGTAGGATATACTAAAATCATTGAAGGAACAATTAATATACCGGCTACTTCCAGTGAAATCAATATTGATATTCCGGTTGGCGGACCAGGAACGTCATCATTTATTCCTACTCCCGGAAATGGTGTAATGGTTATTTTTGTTTATACTACTTTGGACGTAACATTGCCCACTGGAAATCCTGTTGTCTATTGCACAAACTCACCGGGAGGTACTACTTTGTTGACATATCAGTCACAAACTGTAAACGGTACCACAGGAACTTCTTCAGCTTTTAGACCAGAAACAAGATTTGGTAATGCATTGAATGATATAGTACAGGTTACGCAAACATACACTCTTGGAAAAGTACCAAGACCATTTGGTGTTCCATACAATATTTCAACATTAGTTAAAAATGTTTCAGCATCACCGGTAACATTTAATGTTGATATTTCTATATTAGATTCTGCAACAGGGACTGTTAGATATTCTAATACTGCAACTGTAACAGGCTTAGCTGCAAATACCTCTCAAGAAGTATTCTTTAATGATTTTACCCCTTCTATAAGTGAGAACGATTCCATTATTGTAACAGTTGCAAATCAACCCGGTGAAGATATTACGTCGAACAACCGGAGCGCAAAAATTGTGAGAATTAATTCCAATACCTACGGATATGGACAGAAGTTTACTCCTGATGGTGGTGTAGGTTTTACCGGAGCTACAGGAGATTTTGTCGCCAGATTTAGAACAAATTCTTCGAACTCGGTTAACCAGATTGATGTTAATTTCTCAACCGGCGGACAGAACTTTCAAGTAGGTATCTGGGATGCAACTGGTACAGGCGGTACTCCTGGAACGAATCTTTATACTTCATCAACACAGCTATCAACCGCGGGTGTGTTTACAATTCTTGTAAATCCTCCTGTTGCGGTTAACGGAGATTTCTTTGTTGGGGTAAGGCAGATTGGTACAACGAACGTGAGTTTCGCATATCAAACCGAGACTCCTATAAGAGATAGTACATTTTACTATACTTCACCTACTGGTGGCACTACATGGACTGACTTTGCACCTGCAAATGCATTCAGATTTATGATTGAACCTAAGTTTGCGCTAAACAACGATGTTGGAGCAACTGCTATTAACCAAAGCGGAACTACTTATTTACCGATGGGAACAACAAATATTGCTATGACAGGTGTTGTTACCAACTTTGGTTTATCAACAAACTCATTTGATGTCAACAGAAAGATTTATGATAATACAAACGCATTGGTTTATAACAATACCGTTTCAGTTTCCAGCTTAGCTGCAAATGGAACTGCTTCAACAACTTTCCCCGATTTCACAGGATTCACTCAAGGAGTAACATATACGATTATTGATTCTACATTATTGGGAACTGACCAAAATAATGCCAATGATAAGATTTCGAGAACCTTTACTCCATTTGTTGCGGGATTAAATGCAATCCTTTATACAGATGCTGCAAGCAGAGATTCGCTGGTTAATCAAATGACCGGATATTCTTCTTCATATAATCTTATAGATGGAGCTACATATACAGGCTCATTCAGAAACTTTAGAACTATTTATTATCTGCTCGCATCCAGCGGAAACTGGACTACAGCCGTTAGAGATTCTTTGAAAGCAGCTTTAGATAATTCATCTCCAAGTTCTAAGATTACTTTGGTTATCTTCGGAAATGATTTAGGTTACAATAATGACCCAATTAGAAATGCTTCTGCAACTGCTGCTGATACAACATTCTATAGACAATATCTAAGAGCGCAGTACATTGCAGATAGCTGGATTTCTGCTGTAGCCGGTTCCGGCAGCAAAATGTATGGTACACCGGGCTCGCCTTTTGCTTCGGTAAGCGCAGGCGATTCATGTGTTGACGCATTCCCTGATATGGTAAGACCCGCTTCTTGGTATGGCGGCGCATCAGGATTTATTCCTGTGTCAACTACAACAGGTGATTCATCTTGCATTGTTTACTATCTAGGAGCAAATTACAATGTATTGTATGGAACAAATACCTATGCTTCGTTCAGAACAAGAGCTACTACGGATAATCCTATTAACATTTTCAATGCTATTACAGATTGGATAAACTCAAATGGAGGAGTTACTCCTGTTGAACTTGCTTCTTTCACGGCAACCACGGTAAGAAATGAAGTTAACTTAAACTGGAGAACAGTATCCGAGTTAAACAACTCCGGCTTTGAAGTTGAAAGATCTGTTAATGGCACCAATAATTGGATGAAAATTGGTTTTGTAAATGGTAACGGAACAACAAACTCTGAAAAGTCCTATACTTTTAAAGATGCAGGTTTAGCAAAAGGAGCTTATACATATAGATTGAAACAAGTAGATTACAACGGTAATTTTGAGTACTATAGATTGTCAGGATTTGTTAATGTTGGAGTACCAAACAAATTCGAGATTTCTCAAAACTATCCAAACCCGTTCAATCCGGCTACAAAAATCAGTTACGATTTACCTTTTGACAGCAAAGTTGCAATTAAAATATTTGATGTTACAGGAAGAGAAGTTGCTTCACTTGTAAATCAAGTACAGGTAGCAGGTTATTATACAGTTAACTTCAATGCTTCTGCTCTTTCCAGTGGTGTTTATTTCTATCAGATAAATGCTGATGGCGGTAACCAGAACTTCACAAAGACATTAAAGATGATGTTAATTAAATAACAATTAGAATCTATCCGAATTCATCCGGCAGGCAGCAATGTCTGCCGGATTTTTTATTTTCAGTTCCTGCATCTCCCTTAATAAATTTCTTCTTACTCCTATTCCATTTATATTTCATTTCTTCATAATTAAAATCGAAAATTATGAAATTTATCTTCAGTGTTATAATCTTTTTTATTTTTTTAAACTCCTCCCATGCGGTAGATTATTATTACTATGAAGGCAAACGTATTGACTTAAAAGAAATGGACGATAAGCTCGTTGTTGTTTTAAATCAATACGCAAGCTCGCTGTCTTTTGCCGAAGCCGAGTTACAAAAGACTGCCGGCTTTGGATCAGATGTAAAAAGAGCAATTGATAACATTTACATTGTGAATTTTGCAAGTGATGCAAATTTATCGAGATTAAAAAGCGCGGAATTAAATCTTTCTTCAAGAAAAGATATAGTAAAGCTTGTTCTGCACCCATATCATGGCACGAGGAGCAGTATAACACTCGCTTGTGCGGATGAATTTATTGTAAAATTGAATAATGTTTCCGATAAGTCTAAGCTGGATTATCTTAATGAAAAAAACGGTGTGAAAATATTGGGCACAGTAGGAGATGAAAGAGGATATTACCTTAAAACTAACAATGGCATCTCAAAAACTGCGCTTGATTTATGTGATGAATACTTATCGGCGGGAATATTTGAATATTGCGAGCCTAATATTATTTATCCCGGAGGAACAACGCTGTGCTTTACTCCTAACGACACTCGTTTCGGGGGACAGTGGAATTTATACAATACAGGACAGACAGTAAAAAGCAGTTCATCTTCAAATGGCGATGTCTCCAGTTTTATGGGCTTGGCAGGATCAGACATGGGTGTTACCAAAGCATGGGATTATACACTCGGCTCTTCTTCGGTCGAGGTTGCAATTTTCGATACAGGCATAGATTCAACTCACCCCGATTTTGCAGGTAATATTTTGACGGGTTATGATGCGGTGATAGATGCTTATGGAGTTCCGAAAGATTCTATTTCATTCGGGCATGGAACAAACTGCGCAGGATTAATCGGCGCAGTTACTAATAACAGCTTAGGTATTGCCGGCATTGCGGGAGGTTGTAGAATCCGCTCATACAAAGTTTTTACAAGCACCGGTTCCACTACTACAATAATTCAATCCCGGGCATTTGATACTGCAAGAGT
>JAFDZO010000025.1:0-75097 GCA_018266845.1 Bacteroidota bacterium
CGTTATTGCTATACGCAATGGCTGAAAAAATTTCTTTCCCTTGATTCCCAATTTCTTCTGGGCTTCACTGAAAACATTTTTTATATTTTCTGTTTGAGAAAAATCTGTTTCTTTAAATACAGGAATTAAATAGTTAAAAATTTTCTTTGAATCTTCAGAGGTAACTTCTTTCTTAAATTCCTCATCCTCAACACTTACCTTATCCTGATAAAACATTTTCACATGCTCCCCTATTTCATTGAGTTTATTCAGATAAACTCTCACAGCGCCGACAATCTTTTTAGTTGTTTCGAAATCAGAGGTATCATATCCTGCTTCATTAATAAAAGGAATCGCAAGCTCAGTCAACTTATCCAAATCATAATTCTTTATATACTCATTATTCATCCAGTTCAGCTTATCAATATTAAACACCGCCCCTGCGCTGTGAACTCTTTCTAGGGAGAATAACTCAATCAATTCTTCTTTAGAAAAAATTTCTTTATCAATCCCCTCACCCGGATGCCAGCCGAGAAATGCATTAAAATTAATTAACGCTTCATTCAGATAGCCTTTCTTCATATAATCTTCCACTGCAACATCACCTTGTCTTTTGCTCAACTTAGTTTTATCGGAATTCAAAAGCAGCGGCAGATGCGCCATCTTCGGCACTTCCCAACCGAAAGCTCTGTATAATATAATATGCTTCGGAACTGATGTAACCCATTCTTCTCCTCTTATAATATGAGTGATTGCCATAAGATGGTCATCAATAACATTTGCAAGGTGATACGTAGGGAATCCATCAGCTTTCAGCAACACCTGATCATCAATAATATTCGTTTCGATTTTAATGTTTCCTCTAATCAAATCTTCAAAAATAATTTCCTCACCAAGAGGTACTTTCAATCGTATAACATGCGGAATGCCCGAATCTAACTTTTCTTTCACTTCTTCAGGAGTAAAATCGCGCGCGCGCCTATCGTACATAGTCTGCCTGCCTTCAATCTGTTGAAGCTTTCTCATTTCCTCAAGCTCTTCAGGGGTTTCAAACGCATAATATGCCATTCCTTTTTCAAGCAGCTCATCACAATATTTTTTGTAAATATCCAATCTCTGTGATTGATAATATGGACCGTAGTCCCCCCCTTTAAATGGACCTTCATCTATATCTAATCCTAATTTATTCAAAGTATCAATCATGTTTTCAATAGCGCCTTCAACTTTGCGGGTTTGGTCAGTATCTTCTACCCTTAAAATAAATTTCCCTTTATTGTGTTTTGCAAAAAGATAATTGAACAACGCTGTTCTTAATCCCCCGACATGTAAATAACCGGTTGGAGACGGCGCAAAACGAACTCTTACTTCTGTGTTTGACATTTATTATTGATTATTAACTATTATTACAAATTCGCCTTTTATTTTTAAGCTGTTTTTATTCTGTAAAATTTCTTTTACTCTTCCGCGTTTAATTTCTTCAAATTTTTTTGTAAGCTCGCGGCATAAACTTACTTCTTTATTGCCGAAATGTTTCTGAATATCTTCCAAAGTCCGAAATACTCTGAAAGGAGATTCAAAAATTATTATTGGCATTTTTATATCTTTCAGTTCTTTGAAAGTAGTTTCTCGCCCTTTTTTCACAGGAAGAAATCCCTGATAATAAAACTTATCTGTTGAAAATCCTGAAAGAACTAACGAATGTATTAACGAAGAAGCTCCCGGAATTGAAACAACTTCTATTTCTTCCTGCACACATCTGCTAACTAAAATACTTCCGGGGTCAGATACGCAGGGAGTTCCTGCATCGGAAATAAGCGCAACGGATTTGCCGGATTTTAACTCTCCTATAATGTAATCTAATTTTTGCGATTCAGTGTGCGAATAATAGCTCATGAGCCGTCCTTTTATACCATAAGCATGAAGCAAAATTCCTGATGTACGTGTATCTTCTGCGGCAATTAAATCAACATTTTTTAAAACGTGGATTGCTCTGAAAGAAATGTCCTCAAGATTTCCAATTGGAGTTGAAACAATGTAAAGTGTTCCGCCGGAAATTTTTAAATCCGGGAATTCAATCTGAGGAAGTTCAACCATTGGTACTCACTTTCTTTTCAACCCGGTCATATTTTCAGGAGACATAATAATTTTCAGTTCTTCATTTGATACTAAATTTCTCGCTATGATTAATTCATAAACAGACTTACCTGTTGCCAGCGCTTCTTTTGCAATCTCGGAAGATTTTTCATAACCGATTACCGGCACCATTGCCGTTACTAAGCCAATGCTGTTTTCAACATATCTTCTGCACACATCAACGTTCGCAGTTATGCCGTTAATACATTTTTCATATAAAGTTCTGCACGCATTATTTAGAATAGAAATGGTATCAAATAATTTAAAAGCAATTACGGGTTCCATTACATTCAGTTCAAGCTGCCCTGCTTCCGCAGCCATTGTTATTGTTAAATCGTTTCCAATTACCTGAAATGCAACCTGATTCACAACTTCCGGCACAACGGGATTTACCTTTCCCGGCATAATAGAAGAGCCGGGCTGCAGCGGAGGAAGATTTATTTCATTCAATCCTGCGCGCGGTCCCGAAGAAAGAAGGCGCAAGTCGTTACAAATTTTTGAAAGCTTTACAGCAAATCTTTTAAACACACCGCTCACCTGAATATATGCGCCGGTATCTTGCGTTGCTTCAACTAAGTTAACTGATACGCTAAGCGGAATTCCTGTAATCTGTTTGAGATAGCTGCATACAAGGTCAGGGTAGTCGGGATGAGAATTAATTCCGGTGCCAATTGCAGTAGCTCCCATATTAATTTCCGTAATCAATCCCATAGCTTCCTTAATTCTCTTCATATCTTCATCAATCATTTCAGCATAAGCTCCGAACTCCTGCCCCAAAGTCATAGGCACTGCATCCTGAAGCTGCGTCCTTCCCATTTTTATAACATGCTTAAACTCTTTTTCTTTCTTTTTCAAAGAGGATTTGAGTTCCGCAATTATTTTCAGTAAACCGAGAGTTGATAAATATAAAGCTATTCTAAAGGCTGTCGGGTAAGCATCATTAGTTGACTGCGACATGTTTACATCGTTATTCGGATGAACTTTAGAATACTCCCCTTTTTTCCCGCCAAGTTTCTCTATCGCGATATTTGCAATCACTTCGTTTGCATTCATATTGGTTGAAGTGCCTGCTCCCCCCTGAAGCATATCCACTATAAACTGGTCATAATATCCGCCCTTAATTATTTCATCACACGCATATACAATCGCTTTCGTTTTCGTTCTATCCAGCAGCCCTAATTTATTATTTGCTAAAGCCGCAGCTTTCTTTACATAAGCAAGAGAATTTATAAAAATATGATTTATGGAAAGCGGGATTCCGGTAATTTTAAAATTCTCCGCAGCCCTCATTGTTTGTACACCGTAATATTTTGTATTTGGAATCTGAAGACTTCCGAGAAAATCTTTTTCTATTCTGTATTTCATAACTATATTTAAAAATATAAAATTAACTTTTTTAGCTTTGAATTGTAATGAAAAACAATTCTCCTAATAGTATTAATAAGAACAACGAATTTAACAGCCTTATTTAGTAAATTGTTGTATGCTTGTAATAGGAAAAAATCCGGTTTTTGAAATCCTCAAAAATAATCCCAAGGACATAAACAAAATTCTTGTCCTTAAAAAAATTGATCCCGATAAGCGTTCCAAAGAAATTGTGAAAACTGCCGAGGCTTTAAAAATTCCCGTTCACTTTATGAACGACACGCAGTTCAAAAACTATTTTGATAAAAAAAATAAAGCCGAGGGAATTGATCAAGGAATAATTGCTTTTATCAAAGATTACGAATATAAAGAGCTAAGGCAAATTGTAAATAAGCTCAAAGATAAACCCAAAAGTGTAATTGCAATTCTTGATGAAATAACTGACCCGCATAACTTCGGCGCAATAATCCGCTCTGCCGTATGCCTTGGTGTTGATGCCATTGTTATACCAAAACATAATTCGGCAGAAGTGAATCATACGGTTTTGAAAACTTCTTCAGGAACTGCTAAAATGATAGATATTGCCATGGAGGGAAATCTGAATAACTCAATCAGATTCTTAAAAGACAATGGATATTGGATTGCAGGGGCAGATTTATCAGGCGAAAAATTTATTAATGAAGCTGATTTAAGAAATAAGATAGGTATTGTGCTTGGAAGCGAAGGAACAGGGATGAGAAAAAGCGTAAAAGAAAATTGTGACTTTCTTATAAAAATTCCGATGAGCGGAAAAACAGACTCACTTAATGTATCTGTCTCTGCCGGAATAATTTTTTATGAAATACAAAGACAAAATTTATAATTCCTGCTTCGTTTTTGATGGAAGCGGAATATCGTACTTTGCCATTAATTTATACAAATGACTGCGTTGAATCTGTAAAGCTTCTGCGGTGTGGCTTACGTTGTATTTATAATCGTGCAGCATTTTTTGGATGAACAATTTCTCTGACTCATTTTGGAAATCGTTCAAGGACATATCTTTATTCAGAAGCTCGTTATAAAGTTTCAGCTCTTTATTGGCTGGAAGCTCTATATCTTCATCATCAATTATTTTCCTGTCGCTCGTAATAATTAAACGCTCAACCAGATTTTTCAGCTCGCGGACGTTTCCCGGATAACGGAAAGATTCTAAAGCTTCGATTGCCTTATCGGAAAATTTTTTAACCGGAATTCCGTTTTGAGTGCAAATTGTTTTTGTAAAGTACTCAACAAGCTCCTTTATATCATCAGCATGCTCCCTTAAAGGAGGAAGATTTATCTGAAGAACATTTATTCTATGATACAAATCTTCACGAAAATGTTTTGCATCAATTTCCGAAATCAAGTCCATGTTAGATGAAAAAATAAATCTCACATTAAGCTTAATAAAAATATTGCTTCCCTCGCGGGTAATGACATTATCCTCAATTACTTTTAGAAGCTTTGACTGAAGGTCTAAGGAAAGGTTGCTGATTTCATCTATAAAAACTGTTCCGCCTTCTGCCAGTTCAAGCGAGCCTTTTATTACATTATTATTTTCTACTCCCCCGAAAAGTTTTAGCTCGATGTTTTCTTCCGTAAGATTAGCGCTGTTAAGCTCGATAAACTTGTTATCTGCTCTGGATGAACGGTAATGAATCTGCCTGGCTGCAAGCTCTTTGCCCGTTCCGCTCTCGCCGCAGATTAAGACGTGTGAGTTTACCTTTGAATACTTATCTATTAAATTGTTTACTTCTTTTATCTTTTCGCTTGAGCCGACAATCTTGCTCTCTTCAAGAGCCTTCTCTTTATACTTTTTTAACTCATCAAGCGATTTCTTAAATCCGATTGCATTTTTTATAATAAGCTTGAACTCGTATAAGTCGGGAAGGGGTTTCTGTAGGAAATTATATGCGCCTTTTTTAGTTGCTTCGACGGCAGTTTCAATAGTACCGTGCCCTGAAATCATTATCACAACGGCATCTTTATCAATCTCTTTTATCTTCTCCAGCGCTTCAATGCCGTCCATCTTAGGCATTTTTATATCGAGCAAAATGAGGTCATAAAAGTTTGACTTCACTTTGTTTACGGCAGAAAGACCGTCATTTGCGCTGTCAATTTCGTAATCGTCCTGATTAAGTATCATTGAAATGCTGTCAACAATACTCTGCTCGTCGTCCACAATTAAAATTTTGCTCATAGTGCAAATTTAACAACTATGAGCGAAATAAAAAGTCAGATATGCAATTGAAAGGAAAGCCCGGCAAAATATACCGGCGCTAAAACTATTGTGAAATCTTTTAAAAAGCAGGGTGAAGTAAAACATCCATTGCTGTTAAAAGCGTTACGATTTTTTCGAAATAAACATCTCTTTTATGTTTTTCATAGAAAGAAAGCTCGAATAACTTATTTACATTTGAAGTTGAGCCTGACAATCCGCGGAAATCGTAAAAAAATTCTATTACATAAACTTCCTTGTCATTTATTATCTTAACATCATTTTTTATATATATAATTCTGTTCAAATCTAAAATGAAAGTGTTGCCGCCATCAAGCATATCGCTCGTGCCTTTGAGGTAGAGGAATCTTCCTTTCAAGCTTACAATATTGTCTGTCATAGTGTTTCTCCTTATAGAATGGAGCCTCTACTATATTTAACGCTTCTTGTGCCTGAAAAGTTTTCTTTTCTGTTATAGCTCCACTATAGTTACTCCGGTATCTCCCTCGTTCCAGTTTCCCAATCTGTACGAACGCACATTCGGATTCGACTTCAGATATTTCTGCACTTCGTTTCTTAGTTTGCCTGTTCCTTTTCCATGGATGATTTCAACTGATTTTAATCCGTTAACGCTTGAGTTATGAAGAAATTTATCTATCAATTCGTAAATTTCTTCCGCATATTTTCCGCGTAAATCAAGCGCTCTTTCTATTGGTCCTTCGTTGACTTCTATAGTAGAAGTTTTAGAGTGTTCTTTTTTAACCTCTGCCTTCTTAGTTTTTTCTATTTCGGTAAGTTTTGCTTTTATAAGAAGCCCATTAATATTTATTGAAGCGCTTCCGTCTTTTATTTCCATTAGCTCACCTGAGGAGTTTGTACCTGTTACCTTTACAAAATCACCAACTCTAAAATCTTTCTTTTCAGCATCAGTAAGCTCTTCTTCTATGGGTTTTTCATCTTCTATTTTTGTAATACTTTTTACCTGAGCCTGAAACTCTTCCTTTATTTCTTTTGCTGAAAAATTCTGCTTCTCTCTTATTTCGCGTATTGTATTTTCAATCAGCTTATTAGCATTTTGCAATATATCTTTAGCATCTTCTTTTGCTTTTCGCATTACTTCTTTTTCATTGGCTTTCAATTGGCTTACTTTCGTTTCATAAAGAGAATTTAAACCCTTTAGCCTTGTTACTTCCCTGTCATATTCGTGTTTCAATTCTGAAAATTTCTGCTTGTTTTCATTCAGCTCTTTTAATAAATCTTCCAGCTTATTTTCACTTTCATTTAGATACGACTTTGCAGTTGATACAACTTCAGCAGGAAAATTATACTTTTCTGCAATTTCAAATGTAAAGCTCTGCCCCGGAATGCCGATATTAAACTTGAAATTAGGAGACAGAGTTTCGTTGTTAAATTCAAGCGAAGCATTTTCTATCTTTTCATGGTTGTACGCAAATGCTTTAAGCTCCGAGTTATGTGTGGTAACAACGGAAAATGAATTTTTATCGGAAAAATCCTGAATAACTGCGCATGAAAGAGCGCTGCCAAGCACGGGATCGGTGCCTGAACAAATTTCATCAATTAATATTAATGACTTATCATCGGCTTCATCAAGAATTTTTTTAAGATAAGCTATGTGCGAGCTGAATGTGCTCAAATCATTTTCCAAAGACTGCTGATCACCTATACTGACAAAGATATTTTTTAATATTTTGAACTTGCTGTCATATTGAGCCGGCACAAGAATTCCGCACTGGAGCATTAGAGCAAGCAGTCCTATAGTTTTTAAAGAGACAGTTTTCCCCCCGGCATTTGGTCCTGAAATAATTACGGAGTTATACTCACCTCCGATTTTAAAATTAAGAGGCACAACCTCTTCTCTCTTGTGTGTCTGCAAAAGTACCGGATGATAACCGGATTTTATTTCATATTCGCTTTCACTCAGCGCCGGTTTTTCTGCAATAATTTCTATTGCATAACGCGCCTTTGCCTGAAGAAAGTCAATCTCCGCAAGTATTTTACAATTACCTTTCAATTCATCCAGATGAAGCCTTACTTTTTTTCCAAGCTCTGCTAAAATTCTTTCGATTTCTCTTTTCTCTTCGTACTGCAATTCGGTAATATCGTTGTTAAGCTCAATTGTCGCAGCAGGTTCGATGAAAACTGTCTGCCCTGTATTCGATGAACTATGTATTAACCCCGGCACCTTTCTTTTATTCTCAACTTTCACGGGGACAACAAATCTGCCGTCCCGTTGAGTGATAATATCATCCTGCGAGTAATCTTTATCGGAAATTTCCTTTAATATTTTCTCAAGGGATTTTCGCAGATTTTCGGTTTTCTTTCTGATTGTAATGCGAATTCTTTTTAGCTCTGCTGACGCAGTCTCCCGAACTGAACCGGTTTCATCTATTGTCGAGTCAATATTGTTTTCAAGTATCCTGTCAACGAAAAGCAATGAGGTAATTTTAGGAATTAACTCGTAATCATACTCTCCGCCTGTATTAATTTTCGCAAAATAGCTTTTTACTATTCTGGAAATTCTTAAAAAAGTAAGAAGTGAGAGGAATTCACCGGATGAGATATAATTTCCTTCAATATTCAAACGCGAAAGGGTTTTTCTTACATCCTGCAAACCATCGAGCTGAAGATATTCTTCACGGTTGATTATATCTTTCATTTCTGAAGTTTTCAAAAGCTCATGCTCAAGGGTATCTCTATCTGAAATGAAAGAAATATTTTCACAGAGTTCCATACCCAGACCGGAATAGATGTATGATTTTATCCGTGATAAAATTTTTTCAAATTCTAATAATGTATAAATGTTTGTATCCAAAATTCTAAAATTGTTTTAATAAAAATGCAATCAAGTATAATAACATTATAGCTGCAAGTAAAAAAACTATTGCCTTAAATCCTTTTCCGAACAAAGTATAATTTCTATTCTTATTAACCGAGAAATCAAAGAAATTTTTTATAGTTTTTACAACCCCAATTATGAAATCTTCGTTGTGTAAACTCATTTAGTTAAAGACTTAATTTCCTCATAAAATGATTTTGAATTTGGCAGCAGCGATGAGATTGAATTGAATGTCCTTGGAGCAAAATCATTCACAAATATATACAGCTTTGAGTTATTTATGGTTTCCTTGTTCATTAAATCAAAATTATTTATTGCTATTACACATAAGCTTGCTATTATCATTCCCTGAATAATGCCGATAAAAAGCCCGAGCGTTTTATCTACAGATTTCGTTATGGAATTAATGTTTGAAATTTTCTTTGCAATATAAATTCCGACGCTGTAAACTGCCATCATTATAACAACAAATGCAAATATATTGGAAGTTTTCTGAGATAGCCCTGAAAACTTCATTACAAACAGTGAAACATCTTCATTGAATTTTGTTGCAAGGTATAAGCCGGTAACCAAAGAAACTAATGAAAGCACTTTCCGCAAAAAGCCTTTTGATAAACCTATCAGAGCGGGAATTGCTATGAGAATTACTATTACTATATCAAGTTTGTTCATATAAAAAAAAATCCGCATTAAGCGGATTTAATAATAAAAAAATTATATTAATTTTTTAAATCAACTTAACTTCGATTTTACAATTTCCTGAATTATCTTTCCGTCAATTTTTCCTTTTAATTCTTTTGCAGCCGCGCCCATTACTTTTCCGAAATCTTTTGCAGTAGAAGCGCCTGTATCAGCAATAATTTTGTTTATCACTTCTTCGGCTTCTTCCTGCGAAATTTGCTTCGGAAGATATTCCGAAATTATATCAAATTGAACTTGCTCTTTATCAACTAAGTCCTGTCTGCCTGCTGCGGCAAACATTTCAATAGATTCTTTTCTTTGCTTCGCCTGTTTTGTCAAAAGAGCAATTTCTTCTTCGGGAGTCATTTCTCTGTTCATTCCCGATTTGTCCATTTTCAAAATTTCTGCTCTAATAGAACGGAGAGTTTCCAGCCGGGCAGCTTCGCCGGCTTTCATTGCATTTTTCAGGTCTTCGTTTATTGTATCTTTTAAACTCATATAAAAAAAATTAATCTATGCTATAGTTATATCTTTGAGACTGCGCTATATATTTTGATTTCGGAAAATCATTTTTAAGCTGGTCAAAGACTCTTTTTGCAGATGCTTTATCATTTCCCATTGCAAAATCCCTTCCGGCGTAAAATAAATATTCATCTCGGAAAGGGTTATCTTTATCGTAGTTAGCAGCGCGCTCAAATTCTTTTGCTGCGCCTACATAATCATTTTGCGCTTCTTTTACACTTGCGATTCCTGTAATAGCTGCAACTTTTGAGAGTTTATTGCTGCCGCCAAAATCGTCATAATACTTCAGAGCATTCTGAAAATCTCTTAAACCATAATAAGCATTTGCAAGCATCAGCTTTGCCAATTGTCCGTTTTCTGAAGAGCCGTATTCGTTAACAATAAATAAAAGCCCCTTGTTTCCTAATGAATCTCCATTAATTGCTGCCTGAAAGTTTCCGGCTTCGTATGAAGGTCTAATCTTAGTTAAAGCCACAGAAGCATCTTCATTTTGCGCAGACCTCTTTGAAGTAAAAAGTATGATACCTATAACGATAACTATTATTGCGCCGCCGATGATTAACACCTGATTTTTGTTCCTGTTAAAATAGTCACTGATGACTGCAAACGGATTATCTGACATTTGTAATCTCTAAATTTTAAAAATTTGATAAACAATAAATATAATGAATAAAATTAAGTTTTTAAATGAGATTTTTTGGTATTTATATGTATCCGGTAAATCATCAAAATATTTCAAAAAAGACTTATACAATGGTTAAGTCTATGTCATAAGAGAGCTTCTCCCCCTAAATCAAAACCACCTGAAATAGTAACATTATTGTAACATTTTGAATTCTAAGTATTGATTTTTCAATATTTAAAATGTTGCATTTTTTGAATTTCCGAAACAAAATGTAACATTTTTTTGCTTCTCAAAAATAGGTGTTTTTTATAAAAGCAACCGGAATGGCGCAATGCTTTCAAAGAGCAGCATTTATCCTTATTGCACCACCATAATAAAATATGGTAATACAAATTGTATTTAAAGTCATTTTTTTATACCGAAGCCACCTTCGGAGAATTCAATTTTCATATATGGATAGAAGTTCACGTGGAGTAAAAAAAAAGACAGACATTAAAAAATGCCTGTCTTTTTGAAGGAGAGTAAATGTTAGTTAATTATTTAATCAGTGTCATCTTTTTTACTTCGGAGTACCCCGCAGTTTCAAGCTTGTAGAAATAAATTCCGCTTGGTAAACCGGCAGCATTGAAATCATAATCGTATGTTCCTGCTGCAAGATTTTGACTGACTAATTTAGTAACTTCCTTGCCGGTAATATCAAATACTGTTAGTGAAACAAATCCCGATTTGTTTATATCAAACATTATCTTTGTAGAAGGATTGAAGGGATTAGGATAATTTTGATGTAAACTGTATTTTTCAGGGACATCTGTGGAAATATTATTCACGCCTATAACAAAGTTACCTGCATAAGCTGCCTGTACCGTATCACACATTTGTTTCAGCTTTGTTACAGAGTTTTTGTTGTTTGAACCTCTTGCAATTAATTGAGCAACGACAAAAGTTTGAGTATCTAAAGGATTAACTTTTAAATTGCCAGCTCCAGAAGCAATAATTAATCTTCTATCTCCGGGTGAGCTTGCTTCAACAGTACCCGTTGTTGCTCCACCGCAATTTTTAATTATACCTGTATATTCTGTCCATCCTGTTCCTGTTTCAGGGTCGCCGGTAAAGCAGAACTTAGTAATCTGTGGAGGAGTTAAAGCAGCATTGAGAAAAGGTGTTCCATCCCTTTTTAATCCTTTCAAATAGTTGTAAGCATTTACGGGCGCGCCGCTGGGGTCCTGTTCACAAGTAGGTCCGCCTGAGCCGCTATTAGTAAAATAGTTCAAAGATGTTATTCCTAATTCCGAACCGCCTGAAAGCTTTGCGCTTTTCAGCATCCTGAAACCAACAGCCGGAGGATTTGCACCATAACTTGTTCCTGAACCGGTGCCGTCAGTATTATCTGCATTATAACAGTAACCTAAATTTCTTGTAATATCACATCCTATAAAATCATCACTGGCATCACCAAGGTCAGGGTCAGTAACTAAGCCGAAATATGTGCTATCCCATGCAGAGCTATTTTTATTAATAATCTGCATTTTTAAAAATTGAACATCATTTAATGATGCAACGTTATCATAAGACCAAACAGTCAATCTCATTTCTGCTTTTAATGGACTTGTTCCTCCGCTAAAGCCTTCAGATGCTGAATGACTTGTGGAATCGGCATCAGTTAAGCAAACAAAAACTGTTTGTGCCGCGCTTTTTACACCCGGCTTATCTACACCTGCATCATATACTCCGTTACCATTTACATCATCAAATGGCGCGCCGTAAGGAACCATTAATCCCCAGTTCGCATAGTCTGGATTGTTTCCGGCATTATCACCTCTGCTTACTTTATATAATTTGAAAGAAGAGTTGGTTGTGAACACTCCGTTTAACACATATCCCGGGGCATACTCTCCATTATAAGAAACAGATGCCAAACGTAAACCCCCGTTGACGTACGCTCCTGTAGATAATCCGGCAGTGAATATGGCAAATTTTCCTGCGCCTTTTGGCCATTCAAACCCGGGAGTATTACTTACAGATAAATCCTGGTCAAATACGCCTGTGTTCCATACTTTTGACGCTATATTATTTGCATTAGTTGTAACCTGCGCTTTGACGACAGAATAAGGGTTCGAGAAAAAATTTTCCTTAGGTCTTGCGAATGAAGAGAGGGCTAAGGAAAAGCTGAAGAAGAGAATAAAGAATGTCTTCATAGTTTTTTTGTTTAATTTTTAAAGCTAAACAAAACTACAACTATTTTTCACTGCAAGGCAAAGACATTTATTTCAATTTTCGCCTTCGATTAATTATATATATATCAATAACTTATAATAAAAATTCTATTTTACTAAAATCATCCTTTTTGTTTCTGAAAAAGATGAAGAATAAAATTTATAAAAATAAATTCCCGATGAAAGATTTTTAGGAGAAAAATTTACTTCGTAAGTTCCTGCGTTAAGATTTTCATTAACCAGAGTTTCGACAAGTTTTCCACTTAAATCAAAAACCTGAAGCTGAATGAAATCGGATTTCGGAACATCGAATTTTATTTTTGTTTCGGGATTGAAAGGGTTGGGATAATTCTGATGAAGAGTAAATTTTTCAGGAACAGAAGTTGAAATTGGATTAATACCAATGATAAAGTTATTGTTATACAGCTGCTGAGCTTTATCGGAAAGCTGCTTCAGCTTTGTAACAGAATTTTTGTTATCAATCCCCCGGGCTACAATTTGAGCATAATGAAACTGCACAAATGAAGGGCAGGGCAGATTGTAGTTTTCGCTTCCTGTACTCATAATAAAAGTTCTTGCTTTGGCATAATTCGGAGTAACCTGCCCTGTTGTACCGCCATTACAATTACCTATTACACCATTATATTCTGTCCACCCGCTACCGGTTTCCGGGTCGCCCGAAAAAGTATATTTAGTTTTTTTCGGAGGATTAGTAGCAGCATCTAACCATGATGTACTGTCTTTTTTTAATCCTCGCATTAAATTATAAGCTTCCACAGGCGAATAAGGAAACTCCTCACAAGGAGGGCTTGGTTCAAACTGTAAAGGTATTACATAATGGAAAGATGTCATCCCTAATCCCCCATTATGGTTAAGCAAAGTCATCCCGACTGCCGGAGGAGCAGAGCCATAAGAGTTACCTGCGCCGGTCCCATCCTGATTATCCCTATTGTAAGCATAACCTAATCTCCTCAAAGTATCACAGCCAACATAGTCATCCAGCGAATCCCCGATTTGAGGATTTACAAACATTGAGAAAAAAGTTTTTTTCCATTCTACTAAACTTTTGTTAATAATCATATAGCGCATAAAATGAATATCTTCGTATCCGGGATAATCGTAAGACCATGTATAAAATTGCACTTCGGAGTATAATTGGGCAGTACCGCCTGAAAATCCTTCGGCTATATTATGGTTTTCTGCAAATCCGTCAGTAAGGCATACAAATATAGTTTGATATGCGTTCTTTACTCCGGGAATATCAATACCATTATCGTAAATCCCATTGTTGTTTACATCATTGTACGGCGCTCCTCTTTCTATCATAGTGTACCAATAACAATAGTCATTATTATTTACGCAATTATCTCCCTTTGAAACTTTATATAAGTGAAAAGCATCAGATGTTTTCGCAATGGGAGTTCCTCCGCCGTTAATAACATATCCCGGGCTGAACTCGCCATTATAAGTTGCGTTTGCAATCCTCAATTCGCCGTTGTAATAAGCTCCGATGCACATACCCGCGGAAAGACCAACATATTTTCCAGAATTCTCGGGCCATTGAAAGCCCGGCATATTACTTTGAGAGTTCAGGTTTTGATTAAAAACTCCTGTGTTCCAAATAAATGAAGAAAAACTTCTGCCTTCAAAAGAGTACTGGGATTTCAAAAAGGAAACGTTGTAAGCAATAGGGGTCGAACAAAGAACCGAGGGAATAAACAACATAAAAAAGAAAAACTTTTTCATACACATAATTTGATGAGAACAGCAACAATTTGAATCTACACTAAAAAAGTTATTAAAAAAACAACGAAGTTTTACTCTTTTTCTTTTTCCCTTCCAAGATGATTTGAAAAGCAATTGAGGAGATTCTATTTCACATGTAAAATTTAAACGGAATTTCTCAAGTGTATCATACTTGAATAAAGCATTTAATTTATGTTTTATTATAGTTATTTTGCAGTTTGGAAGAAAATAAGATTAATACTGAAGAAAAAACAAATTACGAAGAGATTCGGGAGCAGCCTCAATTGGATAACCCTGCATTGAATTATAAAAAGAATCTTTTAAGACTTCTTATCCTCTCGGCTTTAGGATTATTAAGTGTTATTCTTCTTGCTGTCAGTCTATTTCTTATCGGAATTAAAATTTTTTAACAAGATTTGAGTTTAAACCTTTACAAGAAAAATTGTGGTGTTTTAATTTTTAAGGGAAAAGACAGAATTGACTTTCTAAACAGAATGTCAACAAACGACCTGACTTCCCTTCCTCCGCAGCATTATAAAAAAACCGTTCTTACCACCGATAAAGGAAGAATAATTGACCTGATAACAATTCTAAATTATTCTGACCATTCCATAGTATTAACAACAGAAAATTACGAACAAAGAATAACAGAACATCTCGATAAGTACATCATAATGGACGATGTATTTATTGAAAGACCGGAAAAAAAATATTCCTCTTTAATTGTATGGGGGGAAGGCATAGCAAATAAGATAAATGAGCTTGAAAGCATAACGCTTTCGGGCGACAATTTTTTTGAAAAGGAAGACAATATTATTTTTGCAGATGACTTTGGTTACGAAAAAGTTATCTATCTTACTGGTGAAGATAAAGCAGATAACATAAAAGAAAAATTTCCGGGAAGCGCTGAATTTAGCTTTAACAATTACGAAAACTTCAGAATCTCACTCGGTATTGCCGAAGGAGAAAATGAATTTAACGATTTAATAAATCCGAAAGAGTGCGGTCTTGAAAGATATATTTCATACACGAAAGGATGCTACATAGGGCAGGAAGTTATTGCAAGGTTAGATGCGCAAGGAAAGATTCCCAAGCAGATGGTTAAATTAGTTTCCGATTCATCTTTAACCAAAGATGAGAAGATTTATCTTGATGGAAAAGAGGTCGGAGTAATAACAAGTGTATCTGGCAATATAGGTCTCGGCTTCATAAGAAGTATTGCAATTGACACCTCAAAAGAATACGAATCAGCAGGATGTAAAATTAAAATAGAAAAAATTTTATTTAACGAAGAAATATTAAACTAAATTAACTAACCATGATTGATAAAATTAAAGAACTTTTGGGCAAAGACAATGAGAGTCTTTTAACCCATGAATGCAAAACAATTTCTAAAGAAGATATTCATTTGCCCGGAAGCGATTTTATTGACAGAGTCTGGAAAGATAGCGATAGAAGCCCGAACGTTTTAAGAAATATGGCAGCAATATACAACACAGGAAGACTTGCGGGAACAGGTTACGTTTCAATATTGCCGGTTGACCAGGGTATTGAACACTCAGCAGGCGCTTCGTTCGCGCCGAATCCGATTTACTTTGACCCGGAAAATATAATAAAGCTGGCAATTGAAGGCGGCTGCAATGCAGTAGCATCTACATACGGCGTGCTTGGCTCATGCGCAAGAAAATACGCGCACAAAATTCCTTTTATTGTGAAAATTAATCACAACGAATTTTTATCGTATCCTAATAAATATGACCAGATAATGTTCGGCAGAGTTGAACAGGCGTTTGATATGGGCGCAGCAGCCGTTGGCGCAACAATTTATTTCGGCTCTGATGAGTCAGCAAGACAAATTCAGGAAGTATCACAGGCATTCTCCTATGCACATGAGCTTGGCATGGTAACAATCCTTTGGTGCTATCTAAGAAATTCAGCATTCAATGTAAAAGGCGATAAAGATTATCATGTATCAGCCGATTTAACAGGGCAGGCAAACCACTTAGGAGTTACAATAGAAGCAGACATTATTAAACAAAAATTACCTGAAAACAACGGCGGATATAATGCGCTGAAATTCGGCAAGACACACAAATATGTTTACGAAAAATTGACAACGGATAATCCGATTGACTTAACAAGATACCAGATTGCTAACTGCTATATGGGAAGAGCAGGATTAATTAATTCAGGCGGCGCATCTTCAGGAGAATCAGATTTAAGCGAAGCAGTAAAAACCGCAGTTATTAATAAACGCGCAGGAGGTATGGGACTTATTTCAGGAAGAAAAGCATTCCAGCGCCCGATGAAAGAAGGAGCAGCATTGCTTAATGCAATTCAGGATGTTTATTTAGAAAAAGAAGTAACCATTGCTTAAAAAATTTAACTAACCAAACCATACAATGAATAAACCAAAAAAAGTAGCTTTAAGAAAACACAGAAAGAACAAAGCGAAATCTAAAGCGAAAAAGAAAGAATCTTTAGCTAAGAAAAAAGCTTAACTTACTTAAGGGGCGTAAAGCCCCTTTTTTATATTGTAAAAAATTATTACCTCAATTTGTCTTTGTAAGGGAAATATCCCCTTACATGATAAGAATTCTCCCCTTGAGGGGAGTCCGACCTGCAAGGTCGGGAGGGGTGTTTCATATGACACCCTCCGTCTCGCCAAGGCTCGACACCTCCCTTAAGGGAGGAATTTATTTGTGATTCTTAATGAAAAAAATTCTTCTTGTAGCGTTTCTTACATTTGCTGCGGCATTTACTCCGATTGCCGCAAAATATACCGTTGCGCAAATCTCTCCCCTTTCGTTAGCTTTTTTAAGATTTGGAATGGCAACAGTTTTACTTTTACTTGTATGCGCTCACAAAAAAGTAAACCTTAGAATTGAGAAGGAAGATTTTACTAAATTTTTATTCACAGGTTTTCTGGTAATTCCATTTAACCAGATAGTATTTTTAGTCGGGATAAAACTTTCAGCCGCATCTCACTCCGGCGTACTTTACTCATGCACTCCGATGATTGTATATGTATGTTCAATATTTTTGAAACACGAGAAGTTTCAGCTTAAAAAAATATTTACTATTTCTTTAACAATTATAGGTATATTCCTCATATTCTATGAGAATATTGTAAACGTAAACAAAGACGGAAACGAAATTTTAATAGGAGATATACTGTTATTTTTTGCCGTGCTTTCATTCGGAATGTATTTAGCGTTCAGCAAAAACCTGATTGTTAAATACGGTTCGTTAAAGGCGCAGACATTATCTTTTTCAATCGGCAGCATAATGTATATTCCTATATTTTTGTACGATATTCAGAATGTGAATTTCAGCGGTGTAAATTTCTACGGGTGGCTGGGATATATTCACCTTACATTTATTGTGGCTTTCGCAAGTTACTTCTTATATTCATATACCACAAAATTTATACATACAAGCACTCTGACCACTCTTACGAATATGGCGCCTGTTTTCACTCTCATATTTTCGTGGATTTTATTAAAGGAAAGTTTATCTTATTTTTTTATAATCGGCGCTGTAATAACTTTCATAGGAGTATTTCTTACCCAGTTAATGTCGCGGGCTAGAAAAAATGAACCGGTTGAAGTAACGAATTTATAATTTGATTTGGAAGAAACATCTAAAATAAAAGTTAAGGTAGCCCTTAATTCATTGTTCGCTGCAATATTTATTACATTGATAAAGATTCTCGCAGCATACTTCAGCGGCAGCTTGGCAATTTTAACAGAGGTAGTAAACTCCGGCATTGATATTTTTGTGTGCCTTGTTACAATCTTCTCCGTTAAATACGCTGCAAAGCCCGCCGATGAAGACCACAACTACGGACATGATAAAGCTGAAAATATTTCTGCTTTGATACAGGTATTATTTTTGTTCGGCACCAGTTCATTTATTATTTATGAAGCTGTACAGAGAATATTTTTAGGAAAGCATCCCAACCTGCATATCACTGCATGGACGTTTGCGGCTTTGATAATTTCAATGGCAATTGATTTTTTCAGGGCAAGAGCATTAAACAGAATTGCAGATGAAACGAAATCAAATGCCTTAAAAGCTGATGCTCTGCATTTTTCATCGGATATATTAAGCTCAATGATTGTTATCATCGGCTTAATATTCAGTTTCTTCGGATTTGAAAAAGCCGATGCCATAAGCGCATTTGTTGTTGCCATAATAATAATTATTCTCGGTGTGAATATGTCCCGCAAAGCGATAGATTCCTTGCTTGACAGAGTTCCACCGGGGCTTTCGGAAAAAATAAGATACGAAACTCTTTTAATCGAAGGCGTTGAAGGGATAAGAAATTTCAGGATTAGAAGCACAGGAGCAAAGATATTTATTGATATGACGATTGAGATAAGCAGAATAATTCCTTTCTCAAAAGCTCATGACATAATGGATGCCGTTGAAAGAAGGCTGCACCAATTAATAGATAATGCTGATATTGTGATTCACTCCGAACCCGTTGAAACGGATAAAGAAACAATTAATGATAAGATAAAAATGATTGTGAACAGCTTCGGGATGAAAAGCCACGATGTGTTTTCGCATAAGATAGGAAATGAGATTATTTCAGAGCTTCACATAGAAGTAACGGATACTAACGATTTGATAAAGGCGCATGACCGGATTACTGAAATAGAAGAAAAAATAAAGCGTGATATTGATATTATATCAGATGTGAAAATTCACATTGATGAGCCGAGTAACATTTTGTATGATACGATTGATATTACCGGAAAATCCGAAGAAATGATTATGGAGATAAAGAAAATAATCGGGAGAAATAAAGATGTAACATCTTGCAGTGATTTCAGCGTAATCATTACAAACGGTAAAATAAGAGTATCTCTAAACTGCATCTTCGATTATCATTTTTCACTGGAAGAAGTTCACGATATAGTAACTTTGCTTGAGAGCAAAATATTTTCCGAGCTAAAGGAAAGGTATCCGAAACTTTCCAATGTAATTATTCATGCAGAGCCGACAGAAATAAATAAATGAAATCACCGACCGTATGTTTTTTTATGATTAAGCGATGCAATTATTTTCAATTAAAGAAACAAAACTAGAATAAATATGAGCAATAAAATAAGAGTAGGGCTTTTCGGAGTCGGGCATTTAGGGAAAGTTCATTTAAAATTACTAAAGGAGCTTTCCACTGAACGAAATGATTTTGAAATAGCGGGGATAAATGATTTAAACAAGGAAAACTTAAACACAATAGCAGAAGAATTTGATATAAAGGGATTTGAGTCTTCGGATGATTTGATAAAAAAAATTGATGCCGGAGTAATTGTTGCTTCCACAAGCGCGCATTATGAGCTTGCAAAAAAAATGCTAAACAATAATATACATGCCTTTATAGAAAAACCTGTAACCGATACTATTATTGAAGCAAATGAACTATTGGAAATTTTTAACAAGAAAAATTTAATAGTTCAGATTGGACACATTGAAAGATTTAACCCTGCTTTGCTTGCAATTGAAAAATATAATCTAACTCCTCTTTTTATTGAATCTCACAGATTATCGCAATTTAATCCGAGGGGAACAGATGTATCTGTGATAAAAGATTTAATGATTCACGATATTGATATAATTTTAAATTTGGTAAAATCCAAAGTGAAAAATATTTCTGCCAACGGAGTTGCAATCATAACGGATAAAATTGATATTGCAAACGCGAGAATAGAATTTGAAAACGGATGCGTAGCAAATGTTACTGCTTCAAGAATATCCCAGAAAAAGATGCGAAAGATGAGAATCTTCCAGCAGAATGCCTACATATCAGTTGACTTCGCAGAGAATACTTCGGAAGTTTTCCGGCTTTCTAAAGAGGCATCCAAAGAAGGATTTTCAATGCCGGTAGGACAAATAGAAAAGAACGGAGAAAATTTGAACGTTTATTACGATAAGCCGAATCATCCTGAAATAAATCCTCTGAAATTTGAATTGAGTTCATTCATTGACTCGATTAAAAATAATTCAGAGCCTAAGGTAACCTTGGAAGACGGAATGGAAGCACTAAGAGTTGCAGAGATGATTGTAAAGCAAATAGAAGAAACACAAAAATTTAAAATATAATGTACAGGATAGCTCACATTACTGACCTGCATATAAAAAGTCTTGATTTAAAAGGATATAAAAAACAATTGTACAATCTTCTCGATGATATTAAGAGAAGGGATTGCAACCACATTTTTATCACCGGTGATATGATTGATAACGGAGAAGAAAAAGACTACCATGCTTTGATTAAAATATTTAATGAATATGGATTGATGAACTCCGATAAAATAAGCGTTACAATAGGAAACCATGAGATTTATGGGGGTACACAGGCTGCTGAAGATGTTTTTCTTTTCCCTACCCGCTGCCAGAAAACCGACTACAACTCTCAAGTAAAACTTTTTTATGATTTTTTCAAGCCGGCTTTTGAAGGCGCTGATATAAATAATGAAGAAAACCCTTTCCCCTATTGTAAAATTTTGTTTGATAAAATAGCAGTGATAGGGGTAAACTCAAACGCCCATTGGTCGAAATTAAGAAATCCCATAGGCTCAAACGGAGCAGTATATGACGAGCAATATAAGAAGCTTTCGAAAATTTTAGAATCGCATTCGATAAAAGATAAAATCAAAATTGTTCTCATTCATCATCATTTCAACAAAATCAGTGAAAGCGGAAGCAGCATGGTTCACTCTTTATGGCTTTATGTAGAGAGAAGAACAATGAAACTTCATAATAAAAAAAGATTGTTTAAGCTTTTTAAAGAAGCAAAAGTTGATTTAATATTGCATGGGCATACACACATATCCGATTCGTACAATAGGAAAGGTAGTTTATTTGTAAACAGTTCTGCATGTGTAATTCCATTCACTGAGAGCAAGCTAAGAAAATATCACATCATTAAAACTCCGAAAGATAAAAATAGATTAACGTTTGATTTGCAATTAATAAACTTATAAGATTTGGTATTAGAATTAAAAGATAAAATATTAGAAACACTCGGCAAAGAAGCCGATAAAACAGGATATAGGATATATGTAGTCGGCGGTTACACACGGGATTTTATTCTTGGGAAAAAAGATACGGATATAGATATTATGGTATTAGGCGATGCGACTGAGTTTGCGCATGTAGCAGCAAAAAAATTCGGCACTGAATTAAATGCAGTTTATAAAAATTTTGGAACTGCGCTGCTGATAATAAATCAAAATGATTTTGAGTATAAAATAGAATTCGCTTCTGCCCGCAAAGAAAGCTACAACAAAAATTCGAGAAAACCGGAAGTGGAATTTGCTACTCTGCAAGAAGATATTTCCAGAAGAGATTTTACAATAAATACTCTTGCAGTATCTTTAAACAGTGAAAATTTCGGAGAGCTGATTGATTTATATAACGGAGAAGAAGATATTCGTCATGGTATTATTAAAACCCCTTTAGACCCGCTCAAAACTTTCGATGACGACCCGCTAAGAATAATGAGGGCAATACGTTTTGCTTCAAAGCTAAACTTTAAAATTGAAGAAAATACTTTCAACGCTGTTATCAAAATGAAGGAACGGCTTGCAGAAAGCGAGGTTGTTTCCGTGGAAAGAATTACAGATGAGTTTTTGCAAATACTGATGACTCCCAAGCCATCCATAGGGTTAGATTTAATGTTTAAGACAGGTGTAATGGCAATTGTCTTCCCCGAAATTTCAATTATGGCTGGAGTTGACCAAAGAAAAGACTATCATCATAAAGATGTTTTTTATCACACGCTTCAGGTTGTGGATAATATATCGCAAAAAACTGATAATGTCTGGCTGCGTTTTGCTGCTTTGGTACACGACATTGCAAAACCAAAAACGAAAAAATTTGTAGAAGGAATCGGGTGGACTTTTCATGCTCACGAAGAGGTGGGCGCAAGAATGATGAAAAAAATTTTTCAGAGAATGAGACTGCCTTTAGCGCAGCTTCCCTATATTGAAAAATTAATCAGGCTTCATTTGCGGCCTATTCCGCTTGCCAAAGATGAGGTAACCGATTCGGCTATAAGAAGGTTAGCAGCAGACGCAGGCGAGGATTTGGAAGACTTGCTTACACTTTGCCGCGCAGATATTACTTCAAAAAATATTGCTAAGGTCAGCAAATTTTTTAAAAACTATGAAATCGTAGAAAAAAAGATAATAGAAGTACAAGAAAAAGATAAGCTGCGCAATTTCCAATCGCCCGTCAGAGGAGAGGAAATCATGGAGTACTTCAAAATTCCACCCAGCCGCGCTGTAGGCATAATAAAGAAGAAAATTGAAGAAGCTATTCTGGAAGGGATAATCCCCAATGAATATGAAGATGCACGGAGATACATGGAAACTTTGGAGTTGTAACTTTAGTATTCTGCAAAGTTGTTTGAAAAAGGTCAATTTTTGTTGTAATTTTGCACATCCACCCGCATAAATACGTTTACTAAAATATTATAAATACGGCATATTTTTTGAGGGCATATTTATTAATATGTTAAAAATCTTCTCACCCCTGATATTTTTTTGTCTCGTAAATTTTTCGAGCGCTCAGTTGTCTCCCGATAGCTTATTAAAGGATTTACAGAGCAAAACGAATGGAGATAAAATAGACAGCTCTGCTCTTAACACCTTAGACAAGCTTACGGATTACTATCACCTTAATGACCCTTTCAAAACTCTTGAGTTCTCGAATAAATATTTAATTACCGCAAGAAATTATAATAATAAACATCACATTGCGCGGGCATATCATTTTCTGGGAGATTATTACAGAGACGAAGGCTTACCTGTTATCGCGATTGATTATTATTTCAGTTCGATTCTAATTTACGAAGAGCTGGGTTTAACCGGCGCTGTAGCTTATACAAACATAGACATTGGAAATATCTACTTCGATTTGGTGAAGGATGAAGTTGCAAGACAGTATTACGAAAAAGTAATAAATATGCCGGATGAAAAAGATGTAAATATAGCGAAAGCTGTAGCCTTGAATAACATCGGTTTAATTTACAGGATGGCAAAAGACTATAAAAAAGCTCTGGAAAAATTTGAAGAAGCCCTTGCAATAAGAAAAAAATATAATGACGAAAGCCTTATTGCGCATTCTTATATCTACATTGGCGGAATTTACTCTAACTTAGAGCAATTTGAGAACGCAGAGAGATATTTAAACATGTCTCTTGAAATTTATAAAAAGCTCAAAGACCATACCAATACAGGAAAAGTAATAATAAATATCAGCAACCTGTACTTCAAGAAAAACGATAAGGAAAAAGCCGTCAGGTATAGAAATGATGCGATAGATTTGTTTCTTGCAAATGAAAAACTTTTTGCGGCAGCAGATGCAATGGCAGACCTAGCCGAATATTATAAAACCGACAACAGTTTTGATGAAGCCATTAACAGCTCATTCAGAGCGTACAACATTGCATCGGATAACAGATATACATCCATAAAGCAGCATTCACTAAAACTGCTATCGGACTTGTATTTGGCAAAGGATGATTCCAAAGAAGCTTACCGCTATTTAAAAATTTATGATGACCTTAAAGATTCTCTGGCGCGGCAGGAAGCGCAGAGAAAAATAGTTAATCTCGAGTTTTCAAATGAGCTTCAAAGACGGGACCGTGAAATGAATTTGATGAAGACTGAGAACAAATTAAAAGAACTGACAATTGATAACCAAAAGAGAAGAAACACATTACTGTTAATAATTGTAATAATTTTTTTCATTCTTCTCCTTGTGATATTTTTTGCATTTAGAATACAAAGAAAAAACTTTAAAGCTTTACAGGAAAGAAATAAAATTATAGATGAAAGCAACAAACAAATTGAGCAAAGTCTGGCTTTGTTAAATGATGCAAAGGAAGAAGCGGAAAAAAACGCGAGAATAAAATCTGAGTTTCTTTCTATTATGAGCCATGAACTGCGAACTCCTATGAATGCAGTATTAGGAATGACTCAAGTAGTAATGGAAGAAAATCCGAGAAAAGACCAGCTGGAAAATCTTGAAACGATAAAAACTTCTGCCGAAAGCCTTTTGGCAATCATTAATGATATTCTTGATTACAACAGGCTGGAATCGGGCAAAATGCAGTTGGAAGAAAAAGATTTCTCCCTGAAGAACTTAATGACTAAACTATTTAAAATTTTCTCGGTCAGCATTAAGCAAAAAGGGTTGGAGCTTGAATACATGTACGATGATAACTTGGGTGAGGGTTTTATAGGAGATGAGATGAGAATAGGTGAGGTAATATCCAACATTCTCGGAAATGCTGTAAAGTTTACTGATAAAGGAAAAATATTCGTTGAGATAAAGAAAATTGGGATAAAGGATAAATCGAGTTTAATCAGATTTACTATTAAGGATACCGGAATAGGGATTGCTCAGCAGAATATAAAGACAATCTTTGATTCGTTTACTCAGGAGAAAACCGATACTACCAGAAAATACGGCGGAACCGGGCTTGGCTTATCAATCGTATCAAAACTATTGGAACTCATGAACGGAAAAATTTATGTGGAGAGCAAAGTCGGTGAAGGCTCTAAGTTTTACTTTGAACTGGAACTGAAAAATTCCGATAAAAAATTTGAACCGCCTCCTGCGGTTTCACCGAGTTTAAAAAGTGTTATCAACATTAAAAAAATATTAATAGTTGAAGACAACAATGTAAATCAACTGGTGATGAAGAAGATGCTGCATAATACAGGTCTTGATATTGATATTGCTGACAACGGAAAAATAGGTTATGAAAAAGTTCTAAAAAATAAATATGACCTGATATTTATGGATTTGCTTATGCCGGAGATGGACGGCTATGAAGCGACCCGCGAAATTAGAAACTTCGATAAAGAAATTCCTATAATTGCGCTTACTGCTGACGTAATGAAAGGAGTTGAATCAAAAACTAAGGAGGCAGGAATGAACGGCTATTTAACGAAGCCCGTCAAAAAAGACGAGCTTCTGAAAGCGCTTTCACAATATTCAATAAAAGAAAATTAACATTACTTAAGCAGCACCATATTTTTTGTTTCGGAATAACCAGTTGTATGTAAGCTATAGAAATAGATTCCCGAAGAAAGATCTGACCCGTCAAATTCGATTTCGTAATGCCCTGCCTGTTTTTCTTCACTCAAGAGAGAACCTACTTCTCTACCTGATACATCAAATACTTTTAATGTTGCAAACTCGTTAACAGGCAAGGTAAATGTTATTTTAGTTGCCGGGTTAAAAGGATTAGGAAAATTTTGATTTAACTTATAATCTTTTGGCTGCACAATTGTATTATTCGAAACACCTACAAGACTGCTTTGCCCTTCAATTGCTTTGTAAAATTTATTCACTGCGACATTTGTAAAAACACTTACAGCCCCTGACTGCCATTCAATTTTTAATGAATCAATAACTGTGGCATTACCTAAGCCAAAATGCTGTTCAAGCGTCTGCGAACAATATCCGTTTTGCCCGTCAATTTCCCTTACCTGCCAGACACTTTGTCCGTTTATAACTGCCTTAACTCTTATTTTACTTCCAATGGCTGAACGGTTTGTAGTAACTCCTTCACATTTTATCTCAAGCCATTTATTTCCATTGTTATTATCGTTTCTATATAGCGCATTTATGTCATTCTCATTAAATGTATTCGCGCAGAAAATATCGAGGTCTCCATCCCTGTCATAATCACCCCATGCAAAACCATAAGTCCAGCCGTTGTTATTTGTTAAATCCCCTGCTGAAATTCTTTGAAATGAAGCAGTGCCGGATTCCATTTTCATATTTTTGTAAAGCATATTGTTAAGAGCGGAAGAACCGTAAGATTGGGTTACAAACATATCTAAATCTCCGTCATTATCATAATCACCCCACCCGGTTATTGCATTTTTTCCGGCATCATTTACAATTGTATCATTTGTAACAGTAGTGAAATTCCAATTTCCGTTGTTTTTGTAAAGCGCATTTTTTCCGCCCCAATTAGATGTAAATACATCAAGCCATCCGTCATTATCATAATCACCCCAGCTTGCGCTCCACCATTCACCTTGTATTTGCGTTAAAGCAGTATTTGTAATTTTAGTAAAATTTCCATTCCCGTCATTTCGAAAAACTGAATTGATGTTGTGATTCTCGTTACAGATAAACAAGTCAACATCTTTATCGTTATCTATATCAATCCACGCTGCGCCCCGGGAAGAATCAACTTCATTGACTACAAGCCCTGTATCTATTTTTTGAAAATTACCGGCTCCAAGATTTTTATATAAATAATTTTTTGAAGCAGCAGCGCTGTTGGTGATGTATAAATCGATCATCCCGTCGTTGTTATAATCTCCCCACGAACAGGTTTCGGAATACCCCGCAAACGAAGAGATTGGATTCGTATTTAGGAAAGAGAAATTCCCGCCTCCATTATTCTGAAAGAGAAAATCAATTTGGTTCCACCATGTTGCAACACATAAGTCAACATTCCCGTCATTATTAAAATCGCCCCAGCTGCTTCCGTCTGCTTTCATTGACGTTGATACTAAAGGACCGGAAGTTATTTTGGTGAATACTCCGTTGCCTTCATTATGATAAAGATAAGCTGTCGCTCCGGCAGAAGGACCCCTAGTTACAAATAAATCAAGTTTTCCGTCGTTATCATAGTCTATCCAGTTAACGCCTCGGGAAGCGCCGCCATCCTGCGAAGGAGGTGTATTGGTTATTTTAGTAAAAGTTTGAGAATAAATTTGTGATGAGAGGAGTAAAACTGTTAACAATAAATATTTCATTTTTAAAAATTAAGTTCTTGTAAACTAAAAAAAACAGCTTAAAGAATTAACCACATTTTCGCCTTACTCATAGGTTTCTATTATAGTAATATTTATTAAAATTAGTTATTTTAATAAAAAATTTTATAATTTCCATAGGTTTCTATGCTGCCCACTAACCTGCTATTTAACCTCATAAAATCCCTGACAAAAGCGGAAAAAAGATACTTTACGCTCACCCATATTAGGACTGCAAAAGATAAGAACTACTCTATTCTATTTAAGGAAATTGAAAGCCAAACTAAATCAGGTGAATACAATGAAGCTGCAATAAAGAATAAATATAAAAATGAAAAATTCGTTAAACAGCTTACGTTCACAAAAAATTACCTGCACAACATTATTGTAAAATCTTTGATTGATTTTTATTCAAATGATAATCTAGAGTATATAATTTACAAACAAATTCTGTCTGCAAAAATTTTTTTTAGAAAATCTTTATTCGATGATTACTTTAGAGCGCTTGAGAAAGGAAAACTATTAGCTGAAAAGACCGAAAAATTCGGAGTGCTGATAGAAATTCTTAAACTACAGATGAAATTAGTTCAGCTAAAAAACAGAAGGAAATATAAAGATAGAAATCTTTACAATGAGGAAAAAAATGCTTTAAGGAAAATAGAAAATATTTCGGGATACAGTAAACTATTAAACACTTTTTATAGCCTCACTAAAATACCAGATTATGGCAGAAGCAAAATTCTGTATAGAGAGGCGTTGAACATATTTAACAACGAACTTCTTACACTAAAACGCAATGCTGAATCCGCGACGGCTCTTGATATGTTCTACCTTCTGAATATATATAAAAGCGAGCTGCTGGAGGATAAAGAGAAATTATTTTCACTCTCATTAAAGAGGTACGAAGTTTACTCTAAAAATAAAGCTGCCTTTTCTTCGGACAATGAAGACAAAGAAATGATACTGCTTTATTCACTTCTGTACTATGCTGTTCAGGCAGAGCAGTTTGATTTCTATAGAAAGCATTTAAAAGAGTATGAAAAAAAATTTCTGAGAACAAGGAATCATAAAATTGACAGACAGGAAGCTAAGAACGGATTTCATTCATTGAAAATGAACTTTGAATATAAAATCGGAAACATTAAAGAATCTGAGAAATACGCAGAAAGAGTATTTCAATATTTTAGAGAAACTGAATATGGGCAAAACAAAGATGAACTGCTTGCGTTTTACTTTCAGTATGCAAAAATATTATATGAAGGGAAAAATTATCATAAAGCGCTGGAAGTATCAAACATTATCGCAAATCACGAATATAAAACCGTACGATATGATATACTTGCATACACCCATTTTTTGGAAATGTTTATCCACTTTGAATTAAAAAATTTTCAACTCGTCAGAAGCTATATACTTGCTATAAGCAGGAAGCTTTCTCATCACAAAGAAAAAGAGCTGAGCGAAAAAATAATTTTGAAACTTTTATACGAACTTACCTCTGACGCAAAAAAGGATGAAGGTTTTATTCTTAAAAAGTATTATAAAAAGATTGCCGCGCTAAAAAAAAATAAATACGAAAGACCATTCTTTAACGAGCTTCCAGTGGATAAGTGGGTATTAAAAAAAATCTCTTGACAAATAAATTTATTCTGTTTATGTTTGTTGTAGTTTGAACTACGACATACAAAAAATTTTAAAAGCGTTTAAATCCACCATTATTAATTCAACCTTTTCTTTATGAAAACACAAAAGCAACTTAAAAAAGACAGCTTCGAGATTGGCTCAATTGCTATCGTTGTTTCTTTAATAACGGTACTTGTTGTCGGCTTTATAGTCAGGTAAAATTTTCGGGGACGAGGATATACCGATTGTTTATATTCGTGGCGGTTGGTATATCCATTTTATTAGCGAGGTTAAAAATCAAATTTTAAAAAATATAAAAAGCATATGAAAAAAATCTTATTCAGCTTTATCTTCACAATCTTCATTGTTTCAAACTCATTTGCAACAATCAGAACAGTCAATGTATCGAACTTCAGCTTTACTCCTTCAACTGTAAATGCCTTTGTAGGTGATACTATTAAGTTTCAGTGGGTTAGCGGTTCTCATACGACCACTTGCAATGGCACAAATGGAACCTCTTTACCGGCAGGAGCTGCTTCTTGGAACGCAAACATGTCGAGCGGCGCACCAACATTTTTATATAAAATTACGGTTGCCGGTAATTACCATTATGTCTGTTTACCCCATGCACCTGATATGGCAGGAGATATTGTTGCAACTGTATCGGGGGTAAACTCTATTAGCTCCTTAGCAGATGTATTTAGTCTTTCTCAAAATTATCCAAACCCATTTAACCCGACAACAAAAATAAACTTCAGCATTGCAAAAGCCGGGTTTGTTTCCTTGAAAGTATATGATATTCTAGGCAACGAAGTTAGCAGCATAGTAAACGAGCAGCTTTCTCAAGGAGCTTATTCAGTTGATTTTAACGGAAGCGCCCTTTCAAGCGGTGTTTATTTCTATAGGATTAGAACTTCAGATTTCAGTGAAGTTAAAAGAATGTACTTAGTAAAGTAATTTTTCTCATTTCCTCTTTCCTTAATAAAAAGAGCGGGAGTTAGAAGAACCCGCTCTTTTACTTTTTATAAGCATTTCTATTTTAACTCCGTTCCTGCATAAAAGAATTTCAAATAGATTGTAATTACTTTACAGTTTTTTTATTTTTACAAATTCCTAATGCGTGATTGGCGGAACTGGCAGACGCACTAGACTTAGGATCTAGCGGGGCAACCCGTGGGGGTTCGACTCCCTCATCACGCACAACCCTTGGTTGTAATTTCTTCATCACTTACAGATTACAATTATAAAAAATTTTTAATGTCAAACCGAAAATCTTCACTTCATGCACAAGTAAGATGTTCTTTCTGCGGAAGACCTGCCAGCAAAGTATCTAATATGATTAAAGGCGGTCCGGTTGACGGAGCACTTAAGGAAGTTTATATCTGCGATATATGCGTTAGCAGCGCAATGCAGATAATCAAACACAATAATTTTTCTACTACAGGACTTAGCACAAAGAATGTAAGAAACCGTGCTTCCCTCACCCCTGTAATGATTAAAAAATTTCTTGATGAATATGTAATAGGTCAGGATAGAGCAAAAAAAGCTTTAGCGGTTGCAGTTTATAATCATTATAAAAGAATGGACTCTCTCGATTTCAACTATCTCGATGGAGTTGAAATTGAAAAGAGCAATATTTTATTAATCGGACCAACAGGAACCGGTAAAACTTTCCTTGCGCAATCACTTGCAAGATTGCTTGATGTGCCATTTGCAATTGCTGACGCTACGACATTGACGGAAGCAGGTTACGTAGGAGATGATGTTGAGAGTATATTAGTCCATCTTTTACAAAATGCAGGCTTCGATTTAAGTAAAGCTGAAAAAGGCATTATATATCTTGATGAAATTGATAAGATTGCCCGTAAGGGAGACAGCACTTCAATTACACGGGACGTATCCGGCGAAGGTGTTCAGCAGGCATTATTAAAATTGCTTGAAGGCACAATTGCAGGTGTACCACCTAAAGGCGGAAGAAAGCATCCTGAGCAATCACTAATAAACGTTAATACAAAAAATATTCTATTCATTTGCGGCGGCGCTTTCGACGGTTTAGAAAAAATTGTTGAAAGAAGAGTTGCAAACAGCTCAATGGGATTCGGCGCAGAAGTATATTCAAAAAACGATATTGAAAGAGATGATATGCTTGCCCTAACCGAACCGGATGATTTAGTGAAGTTCGGGCTTATACCTGAATTCGTAGGAAGACTTCCCGTTATAACTTCTTTGCAGTCGCTCGATGTAAATGCTTTATTTTCAATCCTCACAGAACCGAAGAATGCAATCGTTAAGCAATACCAGAAGCTATTCAGAATGGAAGGTGTAGAGCTTGAATTCCATGAAGATGCGCTTAAAGAAATTGCAAAAATTGCTATCCTCAGAGGCACAGGAGCGAGAGCGCTTCGTTCAATTGTAGAAAACATAATGATGGATATAATGTACAAGCTGCCAAGCAAAGAGAATGTTACAAACTGCATTATCACTAAAGAAGTTGTAATGCACGGCAAAGAGCCGATTTACATGAACGCAAATAAAAAACTTTTTGCATAAAATTTTTTAAATATTTACAAACTAAAAAGGGAGAGCACTCCCTTTTTTTATATAGTCATAAAAGAAATTTTAAATGTCCAAATTAGAAAGCAAACTTAAAAAAGACGAATCGTTCAACATAAGAGAAGATAAACATAAAAATCTTCTTAGAAAAATTAATGCTATAGGCGATAAGCTGAAATTAGGCGGCGGAAAAAAAGCCATTGAGAAACTCCATGAAAAGAAAAAACTTCATTGCAGGGAAAGAGTAAATCTTCTCATTGATGAAGGTTCATTTTTTATGGAGCTCGGTCTTTTTGCCGGGTACGGTATGTACGAAGAATATGGCGGCGCGCCTTCCTCAGGGACAATATTCGGAATTGGAAAAGTTTGCGGCAGGAACTGCGTGATTGTTGCAAATGATGCTACGGTTAAAGCAGGTGCATGGTTCCCTATCACATGTAAAAAGAACTTGAGAGCACAGGAAATTTCTATAGAAAACAAGCTGCCTATAATTTATCTGGTTGATTCAGCCGGAGTATTTTTACCGATGCAGGATGAAATTTTCCCGGATAAAGAACACTTCGGAAGAATTTTCAGAAATAATGCAGTGATGAGTTCTATGGGCATTCCACAAATTTCAGCAATTATGGGACCCTGTGTTGCAGGCGGAGCATATCTTCCCATAATGAGTGATGAAGCATTGATTGTAGATAAAACAGGAAGTATATTTTTAGCAGGCTCACACTTAGTTAAAGCTGCAATTGGTGAAAATATAGATAACGAATCATTAGGCGGTGCTACTGTTACAACGGAAATATCAGGAATTACCGATGAAAAAATGGCTAACGATGAAGAGTGTATCCAGAAAATCAGAAGCCTTGTAAGTAAATTCGGCGATACACCAAAGGCAGGATTTGACAGAATAGAAAGCAAGCCCCCAGCTTACGAAACAAAAGAAATTTATGGAGCATTACCTGAAGATACTTCAAAGCAATATGATACATACGAAATAATTTCACGTATAATAGATGACAGTGACTTTGATGAATACAAACCGGAGTATGGCAAAACAATTATCTGCGGTTACGCAAGAATAGACGGCTGGGCTGTGGGAATTGTGGCTAACCAGCGTTCAATTATCAAAAGTAAAAAAGGCGAAATGCAGTTCGGCGGTGTGATTTACTCCGATAGCGCAGATAAAGCGGCGCGATTTATAATGAATTGCAATCAGAGAAAAATACCGCTTGTGTTTTTGCAGGATGTAACGGGCTTTATGGTTGGTTCGCGCTCAGAGCACGGAGGCATTATTAAGGATGGCGCAAAAATGGTTAATGCTGTTGCAAATTCAGTTGTGCCAAAAATTACAATTATCACTGGCAACAGTTACGGCGCAGGAAATTATGCAATGTGCGGAAAAGCATATGACCCGCGATTTATTTTCGCTTACCCAAATGCGCAGATTGCAGTTATGGGCGGCGCGCAGGCAAGCAATGTTCTGATGGATATTAAAATCGGTCAGATGAAAAAAGAAGGCAAAGAAATTCATGAAGAAGATAAGAAAAAATTTCTTGACGAAATTAAATCACGATACGACAAACAAACAGACGTTCTTTATGCTGCTTCAAGATTATGGGTAGATGAAGTAATTGACCCGGCAAAAACAAGAGAAATAATTTCATACTCAATTGAGTTAGCAAATAATAATCCCGAAATGAAACAGTTCAATCCGGGAGTAATACAAACATAATTTTCCCCAAAAAAATAAATAAGACATTATGAAGACAAAATTAGAAATTGCAAAAAACTGGCTGCCCCGATATACAGGAATGCAAATAAAAGAATTCGGAGATTTTATCCTTCTCACAAACTTTTATGATTATGTAAAATCATTTTCTGATATTTACGGAGCCGAAATAAAAGGTATCGGCAAGCCTATGCAGGCATGCACAAATAAAGAAGGACTTACAATTATAAACTATGGAGTAGGTTCTGCAAACGCAGCATTGATAATGGATTTGCTTGTAGCAAGAATGCCAAAAGCAGTTTTATTCCTTGGCAAATGCGGCGGGTTGAAGAAGACAACTTCAATAGGACATTTCATTCTTCCAATTGCAGCAATAAGAGGCGAAGGTACCAGTGATGACTATATGCCGCCTGAAGTTCCTGCACTACCTTCCTTTGCGATTCACAAATACTGCTCAAACAAAATTGTAGAATTAAAACAAGAATACAGAACAGGCGTTGTTTACACAACAAACAGAAGAGTGTGGGAATGGGATGAAGCATTTAAAAGCAAGCTTCACAATATGAGAGCGATGGCAATTGATATGGAGACTGCAACTTATTTTATAGTAGGACATGCAAATGAAATTCCAAGAGGTGCATTACTTCTGGTTTCTGATGTTCCTATGATTCCTGAAGGAGTAAAAACTGAGGAGTCAGATAAAGTTGTAACAAAGAATTTCAGCAAGCTGCATCTTCAGATTGGAATTGAAACTATGAAGGAAGTTTCCAAGAACAAAAAGAAACTGAAACATTATAAGTTCAATTAATGCCAACTGATAAGTTAACAGTAAAGTCATACGACGGCTACGCGCAAAAGTGGGCTGATAAAATGAAATCAGGCAGAAGACCTGCACACGATTTTATGGAAAAGCCTGCAATGTTTTCCATGCTGCCAAACCTTAAGAATAAAAATATTCTTTGCATCGGCTGCGGCACCGGAGAAGAATGTGCTTCATTAAAAGCCATGGAAGCGAAATCAGTAACGGGAATAGATATTTCTTTAGGGATGATTGAAGTTGCAAAGAAAAATTTTCCAGATTTGAATTTTATTGTAGGTGATGTTGAGAATCTGAAATTTAAGAAAGAATCATTTGATTTTATTTACTCCAGTCTTGTGATGCATTATATAAATAACTGGAAAAAACCTTTAAAGAAAATTTATTCTCTTTTAAAACCAAAGTCAAAATTTCTCTTCTCTACTCATAATCCTGTATATTATGCCGGAGAACATAAAACCATCGGCGATATCACTACTCACATATCAGGCTTCAGAAAATTGAATGATAAAACTGTAAATGTCTATGGCGATTACACAAAGGAAAGATTAATAAAAGATAAATGGTTCGGTGATTTTAATGTAAATTACTATCACAGACCAATGTCAGCTTTGCTGAATGATATTGCTACGACAGATTTTAAAATCACAAAATGCCTTGAGCCAAAAATGACTGAAGGCGCATTGAAACATTACAAAGCGTACTATAAAATTCACGCAAAATTCCCCTTGTTTATAATTTTTGAATTAACAAAAATTTAATTCTTGATTCACATTTCAGGCACATCTGCACTTGTTTTGCTATGGGGAGGCAAGGAAGCTTATAAAAGCAATCTTGCCCAGAAATATCTGGCAAAGCTTGACCTTTCTGCAGGAAAAGAGCTCTTTGAAGAATGCAACAAATTCTGGCAGCCATATTTTGAAATTATAAGAAACAGGAAATTTGGTGTGTTTAATTTTCTGGAATCAATTTTGGATAAAGAACCGGAGTGCCAGGTAGTTATCCTTGCAGCAGGAGTCGCTCCTCTTTCATTCGATGTAATTGAAAAATTCCCTCAGGCAAAAGTATTCGATGTAGATATTGAAAACATGCTTTTAAAAAAATCTTTGTATGAGGAAATTCATCCTGAAGCGGTTCCCGGAAGTATTAATTTTATAGAAAGTGATATTACTAACAAAAAAACATTTGAAGAGAATCTTACAAAACACGGATGGGATAAAAGCAAAACATCAATCGTTGTTGCAGAGGGTATTTCCTATTATTTAACTGAAGAAGAACTATGGAATGCATTTTCATTATTTCAAAGTGTAAATAAATCAAATTATATAATTCTTGAAAGCAGATTGCCCTATGAAAAAGTCGCGGAAGAAAGGCGTGAAATACAGGAAAAAGTCTGGGATTACCTTCAGAGAAGTCTTGGCTTAAAACATGTTACAAGATATCATAATGAAAAAGTAAAAGAGTGGTCAGATAAGATTAATGCAGAGATTATAGAAAAACATACAATGAAAGATATTGAAAACTTAAGACACGGCAAAAACGAAATTTTTCCTCACCATGATTTTGGATGGATAGAAATAAGAAAATTGAAAGTATAGCTACTTTGTTACGAACTTCAATCCGACTATACCTATTACAATCACTCCTATAAAAAATAGTCTCCAAAAATCTTTTGATTCCTGAAAGAAAATTATTCCCAGTATTGCAGTACCTACAGCGCCTATACCCGTCCACACTGCGTAACCTGTTCCAACGGGCAGTTCTTTTAAAGAGTATGAAAGCAGCGCCATACTTACTATCAAAGTAATAACTGTAAAAATTGTCCAGCCGGTATTTTTAAAACCATCGGACTGTTTTAAGCCGATTGCCCAGCAGGTTTCAAAAAGTCCAGCTACGATAAGAATTATCCAGGCGTTCAAATAAAGTTTTTAAAATTTATAATTCTCGTTTAAGCGCTTCACGCTCTATTTCAAGCTGCTTCAGTCTTCTTTCAATTTTATCAAGTTCCTCGGGCATTGAATCAATTTCAATTCGTAACTTTGATGCAGACTCGTCTATTAAGTCAATAGCTTTATCAGGTAAAAATCTGTCTGAAATATATCTGTCGGATAATTGGGCAGCCGCGACTATAGCTCCGTCTGTGATTCTTACTCCGTGATGTACTTCATATTTTTCTTTAAGTCCACGCAAAATTGAAATTGTATCTTCAACATCTGGCTCAGATACAAAGACAGGCTGAAATCTTCTTTCAAGTGCGGGGTCTTTCTCAATATATTTTCTGTATTCGTCAAGAGTTGTGGCGCCTATTGCTCTTAAATCCCCTCTCGCTAAAGCAGGCTTTAACATGTTTGAAGCGTCCATTGCTCCCTGAGTTGCGCCGGCACCTACCATTGTATGCAGTTCATCTATAAATAAAATTATTTTTCCGTCTGACTCCGTTACTTCTTTTAAAACGGATTTTAATCTTTCTTCAAATTGTCCTCTGTATTGCGCGCCAGCAATCAAAGCTCCTAAATCTAATGCAATGATTGTTTTATCTTTTAGACTTTCAGGTACGTCTCCCTGAATTATTCTATGAGCAAGTCCTTCAGCAATGGCAGTTTTACCAACGCCCGGCTCTCCTATGAGAACGGGATTATTTTTAGTTCTTCTTGAAAGCACCTGAAGCACTCTTCTGATTTCTTCTTCCCTGCCGATTACCGGGTCAAGCTTGCCTTTTTGCGCAAGCTCATTTAAGTTGCGCCCGTATTTTTGTAACGATTGATACGTGTCTTCAGGATTTTGTCCTGTTACTCTCTGGCTCCCTCTTATATCTTTTAAAGCTTTTAAAATTTCATTTCTATTTACTCCGCTATCTTTCAAAAATGAAGCAACGGAGGAATCTTTATAATCAGCAAGTCCTAAAAGTAAATGCTCAGTCGAAACATATTCATCTTTTAAATTTTCTGCTTCTTTAGCAGCGAGTTCTAATACCTGTGTTAAATTTTTTGAAATAGACTGGTTGCCGAAACCGGAACCGGAAACTTTCGGCAGACGCTCAAGCAGCTCTCCTGTTTTTATCTGAAGATAATCTTTATTCATTCCGAGCTTTTGCAGGATAGAAGGAACAATATTTTCAGTGTTCTGAACTAATGCAGCAAAAAGATGCTCCGGTTCTATTAATTGATTCGAATAGTTTGATGCAATTTCGGAAGATGCCTGAATTGCTTCCTGTGATTTTGTCGTGAGTTTGTTAAAATTAAAAGCCATATATGTTCAATTTTCTACAACAAAAATGCCCTCATTGTATAGGAAAATCAAGATAAATCAATGGAGCAATTCGTTTTCAATTACAAGTTTCTTGCAGGATAGTTAATTTACATGCTTTATGGTTAATATTTTAGTAGTAAGACAGAAAAATAATCAGCTTGGCGATACTATATGCACATTGCCAATGTTTTATGCTTTAAAGAAAAAATTTCCTGATTCGTACATTGCCCTTTTGCGCGGTCCTGTTAATTATGATTTACAATATAAGAAAGTGAATCCTTACTTAGATGAAGTTTTTGTAATTGACAGGCAGGCGCCGTTTAAAGAAAAAAAAGAGCTGGTGAAATTATTGCGCAGCAAAAATTTTAATTTCGGAATTGTGCCCTCTACTTTAGAACTTTCAACAACAGCGCACATTGTAAATTATCTATCGGGAGCGAAGAAGAGAGTCGGACTTTCGTATCAGAATGATGTTAAAAATCAGTTCGGATTTTTGCTTAACGTTAAGAAAAAATTTGACTGGGATAACAGAAAAATCAGCCAGGCAATGCGGGCAGTTGAAATAGTTGAACAAATCGGATGTACAATTACTACGGATGAAGTTGAGGCTTTGACAATTGATTTAGGCGAAAATAATTTTCAGTTTGCAGAAAACTTTGTAAGTGAAAATTTCGATAAGGATAGACTATTAGTCGGAATTCATCCCGGTGGAAAAATGGCTAACAGATGGAACGCGAAATATTTTGCCGAGGTAATTGAAGAGCTTTCCAAACAAAAGAGTGCAGAGGTTTTAATTACTTCTGGAGATATTGATAAGGATATTGTGGGAGAGCTTGCAAATATGTTAACTGAGAAAAATATAAAATACGCTATAGCGCAAAGTCTTGATATTAAAGACCTATCTGCTATAATGAGAAAGTTTGATTTGTATATAAGCAACGATACGGGAATATTACACCTCGCTTCATTGAATCATGTAAAGACAATTGGGCTTTTCGGACCGACAAGCAGTAACGAATGGAGACCAATAGGGAAAAATACCCATTGCTTACAAGCGCCGACTGATGACATTAATTCTTTAAAAAGCGAAGTAGTGTTGAATGAAGCATTGAATATTTTAAAGAACTGATTTGAAAAAAGAGATTTTAATAGCAGAGTTTGAAAAGACACATACAGAAATTTTACATTCACAGATTTTATTTTTACTACACAGAGGATATAAAATAAATTTATGGTTGAATGAAGAAGCGGATTTTGAAGATGTTTATGACGGAAAAGTTAACATAGTAAAATCAAAAACAGAGATTTCGTCTTTGAATTTAAAACTGCTTTATAAAGTTTTAAGATTTATCAAGCAGCATAATATCGAAAAAATTATTCTTAATACTGCGCATGGTTTACTTATAAGAAATTTATGCTTTATTCTTTTAAATAAAAAAGTTGAAGTAACAGGAGTTTTACATCAGGCGCACAAGCTTATTAAAAGCAGTACGCAAAGTATAATTTCTAAAAAAGTTAAGAAGAATTTTGTGTTAAATGATTATGTTAAAGATTTTGTTTTAAAAGAAACGAAAGGAAAATATAAGGTAGAATCCTTTTATCCGATTTATTTTAATAAATTATCGGATGTAAAGTATAAGCCGAATTATAAAATAATTATTACTGTACCTGGCAATGTTATACAATTAAGAAAGGATTATGTTTTTTTAATAAAGAATTTACTGAAGTTAGAAGATGAAATTAGAGATAATTTTCAGTTTATAATTCTAGGAAGAGCAACAGATAAAGAAAGCCCGGAAATGCTGCAAATGATTGGTGAGAATAACATATCCGAAGACTTTGTAAAAATTTACAAAGAATATGTTTCAGAAGAAGAGTTTTCAGAAGTTGTGCAGAACTCAGATTTCATTATGCCATTAATTCATCCGACAGGACATTCTTATAATGAATACCTATCAACCGAAATTTCGGGGGCGTTTAATACAGCATTTGGTTATCATAAACCGCTGCTTATGTATGAAAGTTTTTCAAAGTTCGAAGACTTCAAGAAATTTTCAGTATTCTATAACGAAAGTAATTTTTTACATATCCTGAAAAATTTAACCGAGAAAAATATGACAACCGAGTTAAAGAAAAGATATGAAAATTATCCAAAGTTTGATTTTAATTTCCAAGCAAACAAGTACATCAATTTTATTGAAAACCATTAATGACTAAAATTTCATCAGTAATAATCTGCAAAAACGAAGAGCGAAACATTGAAGCTTGTTTAAAAAGCGTTCAATGGGTAGATGAAATTATAGTCATAGATGCAGAAAGCACGGATAAGACTGTTGAGATTGCAAAAAAATATACGGATAAAATATTTGTAAGAAAGTGGGAGGGATTTTCTAGTCAGAGAAAATTTGGACTAGAGCAATGTTCCTGTGAGTGGATTTTCCCTATGGATGCAGATGAAAGATGCACCGAAGAATTAAAGAAGGAAATTCTAGAAGTAATAAATTCAAGAACGCACATTGCAGGATTTAAAATTCCGCGCAAGAGCTTTTACAGAAATTACTGGATAAAATATTGCGGCTGGTATCCGGGTTATCAGATGAGATTATTCAGAAAAGATAAGACAAAAGTTACCGAAAGGCTTGTTCATGAGGGATATGTTGTAGATGGTGATGAGGGTGTATTACACAATGATTTACTTCATTATACAATCAGTTCAATAAAAGAATACATAGAAAAAATAAATCACTATACAGATTTGCAGGCAATAGAAAAAAGTAAAAGAGGAAAAGTCGGATTTTGGGATTTAATACTCCGGCCTGTTGCCGCTTTTCTTTCCGAATACATAGGAAGAAAAGGATTTCTTGACGGCATTCCGGGAATAATTGTTTGCCATTTTAATCTTATCACAAATATACTTACCTATACAAAAATCTGGGAAATGCAAAACTCACCCGAAAATTATGAACATAAATGAAATTATAATCTGCCCTAATTGCCAAGGTGAATTAATCTCAGAACCAAACAAGTTCAGATGCAAAAATTGTAATTCTATATATGAAGTATCTTCAAACATTCCTGTTTTAATTTCACATAATAACAGTTTAAACTCACAAGAAGAACTTGCAAAATATTTTGACTCAAAATACGCTAATGATGAAGACCCCTGGGATTACGAGAGCAGCGCAGCCGAAAAAATGAAATATGAGTTTGTGGTTAACCTGATAAAATCTATGAAAGCAAATACTGGGTTAATACTTGATGTAGGATGCAGTTTCGGTTACTTATCCAACAAGTTCTCCGTTGTAAGTAAAAATGTTATAGGACTCGACGTTTCGCTTAATGCTTTGATGAAAGCAAATGAAAAGTATAAAAAAGAAAATATTACTTTTATTTCTGCTAGTGCGGACAGTATTCCTTTGAAAGAAAACTTAGCCGATGTTGTTATCTTATGCGACGGCTTGAACGGAATGGATTTAATCGGAACTGTTCGCGATAATGCTGTTAAAGAAAGCAAACGTGTTCTCAAAGATAACGGTTTTACAATCTTTACTGATTACCTTAAGCCGGAGCAATTTGATACATATATTGAATATATTAAGCAACATAGTTATGAAATTAAAAATGTATATTATCTTAATGATAGACTGTGGTATAAACTTAAGTACGGTCTTCATGCAATGAGAAAAACCTCAGTCTTTAAAAAATTCCTTTCAAGTATTGCAATAGGAAAATTACTTTCGAAAATCTCTTCGATATTCGGTAAAAGCGGCTCAAACCATATTTGTATTTTAGCTGTCAAAAAATAGACCATTCTGACTTTTATTACCTTTAATAAACTTTAGCAAAAAGTTATATTTGTATCACTAACTTAGTAAAAATGCTTTTAGGCGATTCCGTACAGATTAAAGAAATAAACGAGATTATTAAACAGGTTGCTCCTACAGATGTAACTGTTCTTATTACAGGCGAAAGCGGCACAGGCAAAGAAGTTGTTGCAAAGGAAATTCATAATGCCAGCAAAAGAAAAGATAAGCCGTACATAATTGTAAACTGCGGAGCTATTCCTGAGGGAATTATCGAGAGCGAATTATTCGGTCATAAAAAAGGTTCGTTCACAGGAGCAATAGAAGACCGCAAAGGTTATTTTGAAACCGCCGACAAAGGCACAATTTTCCTCGATGAAATCGGAGAAATGCCTCTGGGCACACAAGTAAAATTGCTGCGAGTTTTAGAAACAGGTGAATTTTTACCGGTTGGTGGCAGCAAGCCGATTAAAGTTGATGTAAGAGTTATTGCTGCAACAAACCGTGACTTAGCTCAAGAAGTCGTATCAAGAAATTTCAGGGAAGATTTATATTACAGGTTACGCTCTATAAATATTTATATTCCACCGCTAAGAGAAAGAAAATCAGATGTAAAAATTCTTCTCGATTATTTTACTAAAATTTACTCTGAAAAAAATAATATTTCTTTTCCCGGCTTTACCGATGAAGCTTTGAACTACATTGATAATTTTCCATGGCAAGGAAATGCAAGAGAGCTTAGAAATTTCAGTGAAAGCATTTTAGTTCTTTATCCTAATAAATTAGTAACCTTAGAGGAAGTTCAAAAGCAATTAAGGGCATATAATCTTAGTGAAAATTTTAATGTTCCTATGATAATGGATGTGCCTCCGAAAAGAAATGAGAATGAGTTTTTATTCAGGGCATTATTAGAAATAAAATCTGATTTAATTGATATAAAGAATGAGCTACGCAAACGCGAAATAGAAGAAATCAAAAATGAGATTAAAGAAGATGATTTTGTGATTCCTAAAGAAAAAGCAATGGGAATGACCCTTGATGAAGTTGAAAGAGAAGTTTTAAATTATCTTCTCAAAAACAACTCATGGAATATAGAAAAAGTATCTTCTATTCTGAATCAAAGCCAGAGAAATATTTACAATAAGATTAAAAAGTATAAATTAGAAAAGGTTTACAATTAAAAATTATTTCAGATATATTGCATTGTTAGGTTTTCTTGTTTACGCTTGTAGTTTTTATGGATGCGGAGCTTATGGCTTCCGCCCGTCAAATCCGCCCGAAGGGATAAGAACTTTATATATCCCGTCTTTTCAAAACTCAAGCGGATTTTCAGAAGCAAATATCATAGATAATTTTACAATAAAGCTAAAGGACTTAATAACAAGAGATAATACTTTCTTACTAGCTGATGAAAAAATAGCTGACGGTTCTGTACGATGCACAATAACAGGGGTAACGGATGAACCATTGGTAATTAGCGGCAATGAAACAGTAACTAAAAGAAAAATAACAGTTACTGTCAGTGCATCCTTTAGGAACTTGAAAAAAGATAAAGAAATCTGGAATAAATCTATTAGTAACTTTGGAGAATACAATTCTTCCAATGCCGGATTTTCAGAGAGAGATTTAGGAGTACAAAGCGCCATTGACAAAATCTCGAATGACATTTTAATTGAACTAACTTCAAACTGGTAAAATGAGTTTAGAAACTACGATATTAACGATATATATTGTCTCGCTTTCTATTTTATTTATTTTCGGTTCGCATGGATTTATAATGATATATCATTACTTCAAAACGTATAATAAAAGAACAGAAGATTTAAAAGAAGAAGATTTTATTTTAAAAGAATATCCTGTAGTTACTATTCAGATCCCACTCTTTAATGAAAAGTATGTTACAAAAAGACTTATAGATGCCGTGTGTAGAATGGACTATGAAAAAGATAAACTTGAAATACAGGTGCTTGACGATTCAACCGATGACAGCATTGCTCTTACAAAAAAAATTGTTGAAGATAAGCTAGCCGAAGGCTACGATATAAAATATATTCACAGAGTTAACCGTGAAGGGTTCAAAGCCGGAGCGCTTAAAGAAGGCTTGGAAGTTTGCCGCGGCGAATACGTTGCAATTTTCGATGCTGATTTTATACCGCGCAAAAAATTTCTGAAAAGAACACTTCCCTATTTTTATAAATACGAAAAGCTTGGTTTAGTGCAGACCCGTTGGGAGCATCTCAACAGGGATTACTCAATGATTACAAAAACCCAGGCAATTGCCTTAGATGGACATTTTGTAATAGAGCAGGCAGTTAGAAATCGAGCTAATTTCTTTATCAACTTCAACGGCACCGGAGGCATCTGGAAAAAAGAATGTATCTTAGATGCCGGCAACTGGGAAGCGGATACTCTTACAGAAGACTTGGATTTATCTTACCGCGCCCAAATGAAAGGATGGCTTTTCAAATATCTGGTAAATTTCACCTCTCCTGCTGAACTTCCGGCAGATATTTCTGCTCTAAAATCCCAGCAGTTCAGATGGACAAAAGGCGCAATCGAAACTGCAAAGAAAATTTACCCTAAGGTTTTAAAATCTGACCAGCCAATGCGGATAAAACTTCAGGCATTTATTCACCTATGGAGCAATCTTGCTTACCCGTTTATTATGATTGCCGCTTTACTTAATTTTCCGATACTATTAATAAAACTTACAGGGAATTATGAGACTGAATTTAAATTTATGTCTATTTTTATTTTTGCATTTGTAAGCTCGTTTTTGTTTTATATGTATTCGCAAAAGGACGTTTACATTGACTGGCAGGAGCGCATAATCTTCTTCCCTGTTTTTATGGCGGGAAGCATGGGACTTGCTGTTAATAATACCAAAGCCGTGTTTGAAGGTTTGCTTAACAAAAAAAGTGAATTTGTAAGAACTCCAAAATATAAAATCGTATCTAAAGACGATTCATGGGAAGATAAACAGTACATCGCGAAAAAACTTCCATGGACTACCTATGTAGAAGCTATCATGGCTATTTATTGTTTCTGCGGAGTTGTTGCTGCAATTGCTACTGCGCAGATTGCAGCTATTCCTTTTCAAATGATGTTCTTTATGGGATTCGCATTTACATCTTTTCTTACAATTCAACAGGTAACTAAAGCAAACAGAGCTGCTAAAAAAAGATTAAAATTGAAAACTGCATAATTGGATACAGGAATAAATAAATATGTTTACGAATTAAAAAAGAAGCTTGACGGAAATTTTCTTTCGCCGCTGTTCGTGCGCCTTGCAAATCTTTTTTATCTTAATGAAGAATATGAAGAGTGTATTGAGCTTTGCAAAACAGGTTTAAAAATTTATCCCGAATATCTTACAGCTAAATTAGTTCTTCTCAAAGCGCTTCTTAAAATGGAGTATCTAACAGAAGCAGAAAACTTATTTGAAGAAATAACTCCGAAGATAAAAGGAATGGAAATACATTCCACCTATGAGAGAATTTTTTCCGAGTTGAGAAAATTATCCGGGCAGGAAAAAATTTATTATCCTTTAGATGTGAAGAACAAAATTGATTTTAAAACGTTTGAAAACTCTTTTGACATAAAAGACTTCACACGGGAAAATCTTTTGCTTGAAGAAATTATCAATGAACCGGAAATAGTAAAGTCAGATGATTTCCTCGATAAAGAGAATTTTGCTAGATTCTTAAATGACTACGGAGCATTAGAAGTTACATCGAAACCCGGTGAAAAAAATGAGGACGTAAAGTTAATAAACCAGAGCCAGTTAAAATACTACAAACTAAAAATCATTACTGAGAGCATTGCGGATTTATATGCCCAGCAGGGAAATTTCAGAGAAGCATTTGAAGCATACAACATACTTTTAAAACTCTCCCCCGCTAATCAGGATAGAATAAGTCAAAAAATATTTGAACTTGAAAGGATAATGGCAAATAAAATTAACTGACTCTATCTTTTAATTATCTTTACAGCTATATCTCTTCCCATCTTTTGCATTATAGCAAGGTTTATCCAGCACATAGCAAGCTGTTCTATCAAATCAAACTTATCATTTCCACCGAAGTCATAACAATTTTCAAATCCAATTTCCTTTGAGAGCTTTGCGGCTATATCTTTTCCTTTAGTACTGTTCCCTGCTGTAAACATATCTATGCCATTCCCGTCATAAACCGGATTATACATATTTTCAAATCCTGTCGTGTTAAAGCACTTTACAATGTCCTTGCAATTTGTTAGCTGCAATAAGGCTTCAGTTGTATTTTTATATCCCTCCGGCTTTTTGAAAACTGAATTCATTGTGTCAATTATAATTTTATCGCTTACATCCCCAAGCGCTTCCGATATAGATCGAACACTATCGGGTGTTGCTGCAATTAATATTACATCCGCTTCTGCAGCCGCTTGATTAATAGGCAAAATTTTGAACTCGGGATTTTCTTCAACAAGTTTTTTCGTTTTATCTGAAACAGATTCCCTGCTTCCTATGAAAATTTTATGTCCAGCTTTATGGAAAGCTTTTGCTAATGCTCCGCCGACATTACCGGCGCCAATGATTGCTATATTCATTTTATGATTTTATTCAAAATTATAAAGACCAATTAATGAATACAAGGATAGCTACAGAAGTGAATAACATACTTTTGGGTGCGTTTAATTTTATAATACCAAAAGCCCGGGAAAGGAAAACAAACCGGGCTTTCAGTAATTGAATTACTAATGGTGAACTGAATTCTTAGTTATCGTCCGGTACTCCGTTTTTATCGTCATCCCTGAATGCCTTCTTGAACGAACCTTTAATATTATCATCTATTTCATTTTCGTTTGAGCCGTTGTTAGGGTCTAATGTATTGCTGCCGCTCAAGAACCACTTAGTCTTATCGAAAAGAACTGTGATATTTGATTTAGAACCGTGATTTAATGTTGAGTTTAGATTAATTACAATGTTAACTGTTTTTTTTGATTTATATACAAAAGGAGCGCTGTTGTAATTTCCTTTTACTATGAATGAATATCTCAAGTTACCGCTTGAGCCTTCTCTAAACTCCGGGTCAGGAATAGTTTCATTCTCTTCAGGTTTGTGAAGCTGGAATTTTATCTTCTTGTATCTTCCCGCCGGAATTATACCGGATGTCATAGCTTTTAATACACCTGCTGTATTTAATTGAACCACAATCGGTCCTACTTTAATGCTTTTTGATGAACTGTCAGATTCCACTTCTATTTCTGTAAGCAAGCCCTTTGCTTCGTTAATTTCAAGACCTGCATTATCTCCGATATTATCGGATGACATTACACTTACTGACATGTTATCATCAGAACCGGTGCCCGTTCCGGTTGTGGAAGTGGTTACGGGATTATTACTGCATCCCGAAAGAACAAACATTGCGATGACAGTTAAGGCTAAAAGCAATGTTACCGCCTGACTAACGTTTGAGGGATTTAGTTTTACTGCTTTCATATTCGTGAGTTTTAATTTTAAAATTATGTCGTAGCTTGAACTACAACAAAAATGCAAATAATAAAATTAAATGTCAATACCCTTTCAAAAAATTTTTCCTAAAATGTCGCATTTTTGTCGCATTCTTTAATTGCAGGCTACAATTGGGGTTTTTAATTGATAATACTCTCTTTAAAAGTAACATTATTGTAACATTTTGCAGCGGTACGGATGAAAAGTAGTACACAAAATGTCGGGTTTTTGCCGCATTCTTGAATTATAGTTTATAATTAAGGTTTTCAATAAATAAAAACTCTGTTAAGAAGTAACATTATTGTAACATTTTGCAGCGGTACGGATGAAAAAGTATTACACAATATGCTGCATTCTCCATTTATGCTCTAAAACTAAAACTTTCCTGCAACAAAGACTGCGTTATTTTTAAAACAGAAACATTTAATTGAAAAAAAGCTGGCGGGATTTTCCTTGCAGGCTATATTTCACACCCTCTACAATATAAAAAACAGTTTCCATTTTTCAAACAAAATCTTACCTATTAGTACTAATAGGTAGATTATTACGAATTGAAAACACTATTTCTATTGGCTATTATCAAAAAATTTTTCACTAATGATTATTGCCGTAAAATGCCCTTCCTGTAACGCCAATTTAGAGATTCCAGATGACGTGGAATTCATAAACTGTGAGTATTGCGGAACCTCAATTAAAGTGAGGGAGATTGTAAGAGTTGAAACGGATTATGATGTGCCGGAATGGATTAAAATTGCTGATAACGCATATAAGGGAAAAAATTACGACGAGGCGTACGAATATTACAACATGATTCTTGAAAAAGAGTCTTACCGGTCAAACGCATGGATTGGAAAAGGGCTTGCTGCGGGTCGCTTATCCGATAACTATGAGCCGAGATTTGAAGAAATGAATCAGCTTGTTAAATACGGCATCAGTATTTCAGATGAAAAAAAGAAAAATGGAGAGCTGTCGAATGCAAAAAGAGAAATTCTTTCAATGCTTCAGGATTATTATAAAAATATTAAAACGGATGTTTTCAACTCAGCAAATGAATTTGATGAATACATAAATAGCTGTAAACCTTTTATTGAGGCATGCGGAAATTCTTATCAGAATTTTTTCACCAACGATTTAATCTTTATCAAGTTTTACAGTACAGCTTTGAGAAGCCTTGTGCAAAAAAATTTTATAAACTCTGCCGAAACACGCAAGACAATTGAAATAAAAGACCCCCTGCGAAGAGAGTATAGAAACAAGCTAAGGGAGTTAGAAAAAGAAATTAAAATTAATGACAGCAAGTATGTTACTTTTGATGAGTTTGAACGGAAAACAAAAATAGCAAAACTGCTTATTAGCGGCGCCGGAGTTGTGGTGTTAATTTTTCTAATCATTACGGGAGTAAACTACTTCACCAAAATTGCATCTCAAAATAAATCTAAAGCTACACAGGAAGATTCTGTTACAAATAGCAAGCAAACGGAAGCAGGTTATGAAATAATAAACAAATCGCTAAAGAATAAGAAAATTATCTATACTATTTATACAGAAACCGATAATCTATCCGATATTCAAAAATATGCGGATGCTTTGATAGAAAGAGATAAGAAGCAATTTGAATTGATAACGCTCTACTTCTTATCCGATAAAAATGAAGCTAATGATTTAGGCGGGAGAGATATTCAGCTGAAAAATAGCAATAAAAACATGCCGAATTCTTTTTCAGCGCGGGTAAAATATACTAAAGGGAAAACCGCAAAAGAACTAAGCTATTACGAAAAGAATAAGCTGATATCGGAAAGTTATTAAAAGTTTTATTAATAAAAAAAGCTATAGTACTCAGCCTCAGCTGTTTTTAAATCAAATTTTTTCCAACAAAAGGTTTAATAAAACTCTATGAAACTTCTTTTTCTATGTTTATTCTTTTTTTTCTTTTCAAAAATTTATTCACAAGAAAATTCAGCAATACCATTATTAGGGGATGTAAAATTCGGAGAGAGTAAAAAAGAAGTTTTACAAAAGCTTAAAAATCTAAATTTAAAAGTTGATACAACAAACTGCGGCTTACTTTCAATAGAGCCAAACTGTATAGCATATAATTGCAATTTGATTTTTGGAAATTACAAAATTCCTTGTTCAATAAAGCTTTCATTCTCAAAGTACCGGTATAATACAGTAACACAAGGCACCCGGGAAAAAAACAGTCAGGAAAACTACTTAGTTACTTCAGAATTTTCGTTTAAGAAAAATTTTAAGAATAAAAAATCGGCTAAGAATTTTACCGCGCTATTTAGAACTTTCGTTGAAAATAGTTTTAACATTAGCTTAGTATCAGCAAACAAAACTGACCTTATCTCAAGTACAAATAACAAATTCCGGGGTACAAACAAAAATTATGATTTCAATCTTATAGAAAAGAACAAATACATAAAGGATAACCACAAACAGAGAGGGAAAAAATTAAATCTGGAAGTTATATTAAAATATGAAGCGCTTCAACCTAACACAAACATAGAGAAAGAGAAGTAGTAATAATTTTTTGCCCTATAAAATTTTTTGAAAATTAACTATTTTTAATTTTATCATAAAATGGAGAGTTGCTCGAGTGGTTGAAGAGGCACGCTTGGAAAGCGTGTAAAGGGTCAAACCTTTCGAGGGTTCGAATCCCTCACTCTCCTCAAAAAGAAAATCCGTTCAGATTAATTTCCGAACGGATTTTTTATTAAAAAATAAAATTATTCTCTACTCCACACCGACATTCAGCGTATAGCTTGCATTACCTCTCGTCCCGCCAACGATAATTTTATAATCGCCGCTTGAAGGAAGCGTTCCCATAAAGCTGGTTGCATCATCGCCGTCTGCTGCGCCTTTAAGAAATTTTCCTGTCTTTGTATCTTTTATCTGAAACACGGCATTATCTTCAACAGACGTTATTGTAACCGTCATTGTCTGATTTTTGCTCGCCTTCAGTAAATAAATATCTCTATCACCTCTTATAACTCCGCCTTCAAAAGTGGCAGCTGATTGTCCTTTTTGAAATTTTACTCTTTTAGTAATGCCGTCTGCAATTACTAAAGTTGTTACTCCAAATAGGACAATAAAAACTAAAATGAGTTTTTTCATTTTTCTGGTTTTTAAATTATTAATCAATATTAAATTTTCCGTTAGTGATAATTGCGGTTTCCTCGCCGCTTTGAGTATAGCCTTTTACATTAATTTCATGCGAGCCAATCATAAAATCTGTATGAACTAATGAAAAGTTACATCCTCCTGCTTTCATCTTTTCATTATTTGTCAGCTCATCGCCATTTGAAAGACAGGAAGTAAATCCCCTGCCCAATGCAATATGGCATGCAGCATTTTCATCATAAAGAATACTGTTGAATATTAATCCGCTTTCAAAAACTTTAGAGTAACCGTCAACAAGGGCAACTTCGCCAAGGTAAGAAGCGCCTTCATCTATCTTAAAATATTTTTCAAGTATCTCAACATTATTATCTGCGCCGAAGTTAACAACTTTTCCGTCTTTGAACTCAAACCATATTCCATACAACTGCGTTTCAAGAACTTTAACAGGCTTTGTAACTCTTACCTTCCCATTTGTTCTTTTGAAGTCAGGAGTTGTAAAAACTTCTTCCGTCGGAAGATTAGGAATAAATTTTCTTCCGTTTACGCCCGTTGCAAAACCGCCTCTCCAAACCGAAGTCTTGTTGATGCCTATTTCAAGATTTGTGCCCGGAGCAGTAAACACGAGCTTATCAAGTTTCAATTCAGTAAGAGTTTTGCTTCTCCTTACAAGATTTTCAGAGTGCTTTTTCCATTCTTCAACCGGGTTCTCTGTATCCAATCTCATAATCGGAATAATTTTTTCCCAAAGTTCTCTCTCCGATTTTTCTCCTGCTTCCATGTTTAAAATTCTGCCTGCCCACTTAGGACCCGGAACAGCGACAATCGTCCAGACATTTCGGAAACTCGTCAGGCTCTTTGACAAATGAGAAAACGCCTGATGCTCTGCTTTCGACATAATTTGAAATTTTGACGAGTCGGAATCTTTAAGAACATCAATTTCTTCAGTGTTATCAACCTTAATAGATGCCCAATCATTTGCAAGCAGCTCGTTTGCCTTCGTCATGGTATAATTGGGGATAAACTCCAAGTCGGAGCTGTTTTTATTATTATCAATTCTAAACTTTCGCATATAATCGCTTCCTAAATTCAGGTCAACATATTTTGCGCCGTTTTCATAAGCTGTCTGCCCCAGCATTAAGGCAAACTCAAAATTTCTTGCCCCTGAATTAATGACAAGTGATTGCCCTTCGTAAAGATTCACACCCGCTTTAATAATTACTTCACAGTACTTTTTAAGATATTCTTTGTTCATTCTATTATTTATGTATTATTTTTTCTCGGGAAGAATGTCTTCCATTATCAGAGTGTACTCAAGAAGGAGGGAGTTACCTTTGTAAAGCTTTAGAGTACCGTTTGATATTTTAAATTTATTTATTTCCGATAAACTATTTCGGATAATAACATCTAACTTTTCATCATCGCAAGCCATTTTGGTAGAGACAAGCTGTCCGAACCTGATTTTTGAATTATTAATTTCAACCCTTCCTGAAAAAGAGTTGCACCCGTCATTTCCGCTAACTCTGTTTTCATCAAGATTAAAAACTATATCTGCTTTAGTTTTACCTATATCACTCGTAAACTTTCCTTTTATTTTAATACCTTGTAGTGAAAATTTTTTCCCGCTCAATGCTTCGCGATTTTCCTTAGAAATAACCATCGTCGGTTTTTTCTCAAGAATTTTTTTCAGAGTATATTCATACGTTCTTCCCGCTCCCATATTTGTGCTTGCTTTTTTCGTTACAAGGAGCAGGTAATCATATCCGGCTTTGTAATTAAAGCCGTTGATTTTTCCGTAAAGATTATGCCACTCCTTTTCAGATTTTCTTTTGTATAACAGGCAGTCAAAAATTTTAGTGTCTTCACAAGTTGACATTCTGTTGGAAATTTCCAGCGTGTCTGAAGGAAGAGTTTTACTTAGTATTTTAAGCAAGGAGTAAACAGCAGAAGCATTATTCTCATAACTTTTATCTACTAAAAGTTTGTACTCATATCCCTCTTCAAAAATAAATCCGGCTATAGAAGACTGAAAAATGTTGTAATCGTTCTGCGGAGACTCTTTGATTTGCAGACACATCACTTCCAGCATGCCTTTGCATCTTGCCATTTCGGGGGCTACATAAATCACCGATTCCTGAGCTATTAGCGAAGTGGAAAATAATAAAAAAAGTACGAAGAAAAATCTTTTCATATTTATTGCAGGAGATTGCTTGCGTCTTATCAATATACTTATAGCACGAATAATATTTAACTCAATTTTCTATGATAAAAATTCATTCATTGCCATTTTCACAGCTTACGTAATGAAAATATTTACAATAAGGTATTTTTCTTGAATTGTATAAACAGGGTATATTGGTTATTTTCATAAGATTTCTAATTCGGAGAAGTGGCAGAGTGGTTGAATGCGCTGGTCTCGAAAACCGGTATTCTGCGTAAGCGGAATCGAGGGTTCGAATCCCTCCTTCTCCTCTAACCAACCAAATTTTCAAAACATCTCAACTCATAATTAATAATAAATGGCTAAAGATAATTTAAGCAAGATAGCGAAGCTGCTGGGAAAATCGGTTGAAGATTTCAAAGAAGAAGTACTGGCAGATTTTAAGTTAGCGAATGAAAGCAGACAGGCAAGTTTACTGGGAAGAAAAGAAGTTTTAACAGGAAAAGCAAAGTTCGGCATTTTCGGTGACGGAAAAGAAGTCGCCCAGATTGCTATGGCAAAAGCATTTCAGAATGGTGATTTCCGTTCCGGTTATTACCGAGACCAGACTTTTTGCTTTGCTACGGGAATTTCAAATGTAAAAGAATTTTTTGCTCAATTATATGCAGACCCCGATATTGAACGCGAACCTGCATCAGGGGGGCGCTCCATGAACGGGCACTTTGCAAACAGGCTTTTAGATGAAAACGGTGAGTGGAAAAATCTGATGGAAATGAAAAATACTTCGTCCGATATTTCCCCTACGGGAAGTCAGATGGTTCGCTTAGTCGGGCTTGCCTACGCATCAAAGCTATACAGAGAGAATACTGCCCTGCATGGAATGACAAATTTTTCCAATAAAGGAAATGAAGTTGCGTTCGGCACAATAGGAAATGCAAGTTGCGCTGAGGGAATGTTCTTTGAGGCGCTGAATGCTGCAGGAGTTTTGATGGTGCCAATGGCTGTTTCCATCTGGGATGACGGCTATGGAATCTCCGTTCCTGCAAGATACCAGATAATGAAGGAAAATATTTCAGATATGCTTAGCGGTTACGCTTACGATGAAAAACAAAAGAAGGGATATTATCTACACACAGCTAAGGGATGGGATTATCCGGGGCTTATAAAAATGTACATTGAAGGAATCGCAAACGTAAGGAAAAATCATATACCGGGGATATTTCACGTTACAGATGTTACTCAGCCGCAGGGACACTCAACTTCAGGCTCGCACGAAAGATATAAATCAAAAGAAAGACTGCAATGGGAAGCTGATTTTGACTGCATACTGAAAATGAAAGAGTGGATTATAGAAAACGGAATTGCAACTGAGGAGCAATGTGCTGAAATAGAAAAGAATGCTAAAGAGTATGCGCGCGAAATGCAGCAGGAAGCATGGAAAGATTATCTTGGTCCGATTAAAAAAGACAGGGACGATGTGAGAGATGCAATTAAAGAAATCGCAGAGAGCAGCAGCAAAAAAGACGGCTTATTAAAAATTGAATCTGCATTAGATAAGTCAATTGATAATAATAGAAAAGAAATCTACAAAGCGGTTTTCGATGTTTTAAGAATGACTAAAGATGAAAAAATTCCGGCGAAAGAAAAATTAATTGAGCTGAAAAATAAGTTCGTAAAAGAGAATAATAAACGCTACAATTCTACTCTTTACAGTGATTCCAAAGAAAGCGCTCTTAATGTAGAAGAAGTAAAACCTGTTTATTCCGATGACTCAAAATCAATGGACGGTCATCAGATATTAAACCACTTCTTCGATATAATGTTTACACGTGATGCAAGAACTTACGCAATCGGTGAAGACCTTGGCTTTATCGGAGACGTTAATCAAGGCATGGCGGGAATGCAGGCAAAACACGGCGAGATAAGAGTAACAGATACGGGTATTCGTGAGGCAACTATAATCGGGCAAGGTATAGGAACTGCAATGAGAGGTTTAAGACCAATTGTTGAAATTCAATATCTTGATTATCTCCTCTATGCTATGCAGATTATCAGCGATGACCTTGCGACAATTCAATACCGTTCTGCCGGCGGACAAAAAGCTCCCGTTATTATCCGCACGCGCGGGCACAGGCTCGAAGGCATCTGGCACTCTGGCTCACCTATGGGAGCAGTGATTCACTTATTCAGAGGAGTTCATGTTTGCGTTCCGAGAAACATGGTGCAGGCAGCAGGATTTTATAATACTCTTTTAAAATCAGATGAGCCGGGATTAATAGTAGAAAGACTTAATGCCTACAGATTAAAAGAAAAGTTACCTGATAATATCGGCGAGGTTTGTGTGCCTTTAGGAGTTCCCGAAGTATTAATTGAAGGAGACGATGTAACACTTGTAACTTACGGCTCATGCGTGGATATTGCAAAAGATGCCATAGCTAAATTGAAAGATGCAGGGGTTTCAGTAGAATTAATTGATGCGCAAACATTACTGCCGTTTGATATTCACGGAAAGATAATCGAGTCATTAAAGAAGACAAACAGAATTGTTTTCCTTGATGAAGATGTTCCGGGAGGCGCTTCTGCTTATATGATGCAGCAGGTAATTGATAAATATAAAGGATACAGATTTTTAGATTCTCAGCCCAAGTGCATTAGTTCGCAGCCTCACAGACCTGCATACGGAACTGACGGAGATTACTTCTCGAAGCCAAACTCCGAAGATGTATTCAGATGTGTTTATGAAATGATGAATGAAGCGGAACCTGATGCCTATCCGATATTCTATTAAAAGAAAAATTTATTCAGAATATAAAGCCCGTTTCACACGGGCTTTTTTATACATAGTTTAAACTTAACTCAAAAAATGAAAAAATTACTTTTTCTTCTCATTTTAATTTTTACTTTTCAAAGTTCATTTTCGCAAACACAGCAGGTAAAAATCGGCGCTTTGCTTTCGCTTACAGGCGAATGGTCTTCACTCGGCATTACCAGTAAAACTGCGCTTGAAATTGCCTCAAAAGAAATCAATGAATACTATAAATCAGCCGGCATTAATAAAGAGATAATTTTTGAAATTGAAGATACTAAGCTGAATCCTGAAACCGCTTTGGAGAAATTAAAAATATTATCTTCAAAAGGAATTAATATTGTAATCGGTCCGCAATCGAGTGCAGAAGTTTCAAGCGTAAAAAACTTTGCAGATGAAAACGGAATCTTGATATTAAGCATGGGAAGCACGGCAAGTTCTCTCTCAATTGCCGGAGATAATATTTTCAGACTATGCCCCGATGATTATCAGGAAGCGAGAGCAATTACAGCATTGATGCAGGATGACGGAATAAAAGCAATCGTGCCAATATATAGGGAAGATTTAGGAAATGAAAACTTATTTCAATCGGTAAGAAAAACTTTTGAAAGTGATAATGGAACGGTATCGGAAGCAATAACATATTCATCTGCAACAAAAGATTTTTCAACAATAATTGAAAAGCTAAAGTCAACCATTAAGAATCTGAATCAAAAATATCCCTCTAAAAGCATAGGAATTTTTCTCGCAGGCTTTGATGAGAATAGAGACCTTTTTGGTCAAATCAAATCTTCAGACGAACTTAATGTAAATAAATGGTATGGAAGCGATGGGGCAGCTTTAAGCAGTGTAATTCTAAACGATAACACCGCGTCTGAGTTTGCCCAGAAAGTAACTTATCCCTGCCCTATATTCGGGCTGGATTCAAAGGCTTCTGAAAAATGGCTTCCGCTTCAGTCTGCTATAAAAAATAAATCCGGCATAAATGCAGATGCGTTTACAATGTGCGCATACGACGGAGCATGGATTTGCGCAATGGCTTCACTGATATGCGGCGATACAAAAGATATTGCTGTTATCAAAACCTGCATATCAAAAATTTCCGAATCTTATTACGGGGCAACAGGATGGTGCATACTAAATTCTGCAGGAGACAGAAAGTACGGAAGCTTTGATTATTGGATTGTTAAAAAAGATATTGACGGGAAGTACGGCTGGAGCAAGCTTGAGGTATTCGATGCTGTTACAGGAAAGATTGTCGGCAATTAATTCGTTTAAGGAAAAAATTCTCTTTCAAAAAGAGAAAAAAACTCTGCATTGAAAATAAAAAAATTCCTTTTTCTCCTATGAAAAATTTGTTTATATAAAATGTATTCGTTATTTTTGTATATACCTTTTATTAAATTAACGTAAACAAATTAATGGCAAAATCTACTGCTAAAAAAACTGCTAAAAAACCGGCAGCAAAAAAAGTTGTAAAAAAAGCAGCTCCTAAAAAAGCAGCTCCTAAGAAAAAAGTTGTAAAGAAAGCTGCAGCAAAAAAAGTTGTAAAAAAAGCAGCTCCTAAGAAAAAAGTTGTAAAAGCAAAGAGCAAAAGAAAACCTAATGCTCAATTTATGAAACCAATGAACATTGGCGCAGCATTACAGCCAATCGTTGGATCTAAGCCGCTTCCAAGAACAGAAATAACAAAAAAACTCTGGGCTTACATAAAGAAAAACAATCTTCAAAACCCGTCAAAGAAAACAGAAATTCTCGCTGACGAAAAATTGAAGGCTGTATTCGGCGGAAAGAAAGCTGTTGATATGTTCCAAATGACAAAATTAGTAAACGGTCATTTGTCATAATCTTAGTACATAATATTTAATCCAAAAAGCCCTGAATATTTTCAGGGCTTTTTTGTTTTATTACTCTTGTTTTAATGAACGAAGCATTAATTTTTTGGTTGAGGAAATCGGATTGTGATTTTTGAAAAGAATGTTAAATACCTCGCTGATTATAGGTGATTCAAGCTTTAACTTTTTTGAAAGCTGATATGCAGATTTGGAAGTTGCAACACCTTCGGCAACCATTTTCATTTCATGTAAAATTGTTTTGAGTTTTTTCCCCTGCCCTAACTGAAAGCCCACCGATCTGTTTCTCGAGTGAAGCGACCCGCAGGTAACAACTAAATCTCCAAGCCCTGAAAGCCCGTAGAATGTTTCCCGCTTCGCGCCTAATTTGACTCCCATCTTTGTAATTTCATTTAATCCTCTCGTAATAATTGCAGCCTTTGTGTTATCACCGAAACCAGCACCGTCAGAGATGCCTGCTGCAATAGCAATAACATTCTTCAAAGCTCCGCCGACTTCAGTTCCAATCAAATCATTTGATGTATAGCATCTGAAATATTCATTGGAAAAAACTCTCTGAATACTTCTTGCCACTTTCTCGCTTTCACATGCGGCTACAACTGCGGTGGGAATCTTCCTTGAAACCTCCTCAGCATGCGAGGGTCCAGAAAGGGCTACAAGGTTATTTCTATCGAGTGATTTGAAAACATCAAGCAAAATATCAGATACGAGCAGCAAGGAATTATTTTCTATGCCCTTGGAAACACTTACAACAACTTTATTTTCTATATCAATATCTTTGACAGGTTCAAATACCGAACGTATGAATTGAGTTGGGGTTGAAACAACCAGCAATTCGGATTTTAGAATCGCATCGGAAAGGTCATTTGTAATTTTTATGGATTTCGGAATCTTTACTCCCGGAAGATAATAGAAATTCTCCCTGAGATTCATCAAAGTTTCATAATAAACAGGATTAAATTCCCAAAGAGTAACATTATATTTATTATGGCTAAGCAAAATTGCAAGAGTTGTTCCCCATCCCCCTGCGCCTAAAACGGAAATATTTTTCAATAGAAAAAATTTTTTAGGAAAATAAAACTAATTGAAATAAATATAAATGAAGATAGAAAGAAAAGTTTTCTGCCCCTTAAATGCTGCGAGGCGGATAAATTATGATTTGCCTAAAGGGGCTTTTATTTTAAAAATTCGGATAAGCCAGAGCTTATCGAACCTGTTTTCATTTCCGTATAAAAGTCTTTTGATATTTTCCCGGTGATTATAAATTAAGAGCACCGATATGCCTATACAGAAAAATATTAGTGTTTTGTATCCGTAAATATTGACATCAAAAACATTTTGCCTGATAAACATTGAAGTCGGTAAAACAAACGAAGCAATCACCGAACCTAACGAAACATAACCGGATGATAAAAGTATTACAATAAAAAACCCGACACTGATAGATACATCAATAGGCGCTAAGGAAATCAGCATTCCTAAAGCCGTATTTATGCCTTTGCCCCCTTTAAATTTTACAAACACAGAAAACGTATGACCAAGCACGGCAGAAACTCCGGCAATAATTTTTAAAACTGTAATATCCTCAAACGGAGTCCGGTTCTCAAAAGGTAATTTATCATAGAAGAAACTTGAAACGAGCAGCACAACTATTAAACCTTTTGCAATATCAACAACCTGAACCAATATACCGAGAGGAATGCCAAGCGTTCTAAAAGCATTCGTGGAACCAAGGTTTCCTGAACCAAATTTTCGTAAATCAATCTTCTTGAATAATTTCCCAACGATAAGCGCTGTCGGAAAAGAACCGATAAGGTAACTGACAAGTATTAGGGATATGATGTTAAGCATATTTTTTAAAGTTATTGCAACACTCAAACAAAATCAATTCAAAGCAAAATACTATTGAGTTATTATAAAATCAATTCGTGAGAAATAAAAAAATATTAACAAAACAAAACGGCGCTATTCAGCGCCGTTTCGTTAAAGAAAAGAAAAATTACTATTTTCCTAAGAATTCTTTCTTAGGTTTCAATATCATTTTAGCAAGATTTTCATCAAACTTAAACACCTGCTTATTGCCTGAAACACGCATTAAATAATAAACAGGCTCTGCGTTAACTTTTAGCAAATCAAACTCATACGGCTTATCAGCATCAACTTTGATAACGGATGTAAATTTCTTCACTGTATCTAAAGGCGCGCTGCTGAATCCTTGTGTGTTCATATTTTGAAGCAGATTTAGGTACCCTTCCATTGTAGAAAACTGAATAGAATCTTTTCCTATAAAAAACATGTTAGCAGTATCCTTTGTAATCTTAAATGTTTCATCTGGATAGCTAAAGTCAATTGATTTAACCGAGCCTGAGGGTATAGAGGCAATTAACTTATCTCTCCAATCGTCTATATTATCTTTCACAAAATTCATTCTAAGAAAATTCTCAGCCAGATATATAGTGTTTTTATCAGGTCTTTTGATAAAAGTTTGAGAAGGACCTTGACCTGCATTCCCTACGACAATTACACCTTTCTGAACACCTTTTTCAAATACAGTAATGGTTGTTTTATTTGTATCGTTAAAACCATATGTATCGGCTTTTGAAGGGTTGCTTGATACTACTGAAGAAAGAGTAAAGTTTTTCAAATCTCCAACTGCAGGAGGGACAAATGTTGCGTTAACAAGGTAATCAACAGGTTCTGTTTGTCTCCATGCACCTGCAATTTTTTGCAATACGACCTTACCGTTTTTTCTTACAATTTCAATTTTATCTACATTCGCAGAGTCAACTGTGAAAAACTCCTTGTCTTTCGGAGGAGTTTTTTCGGTTTCGGTTTTTGGTCCTCTATCAGTCGTTAAAAAATATGCAGCTATAATTAGAACAATTAAAACCGCTACGAGAATATATGTTTTATTTTTATTCATAACTTACTTAGAATTTTAATTTTAACAGATTATTTAGCTTGCAAGTTTCTCTTTCGGATTCTTCTTTGGTTTAGTTTGTATAAACCGAATAATAAGATTAGAGCCGGAGGCAATATTCTATTTAGCCAGACGACAAACATCTTTGTGCTGTCGGATTTCTCATCTAAAGGCGATTCAGAAGTTTCCTTGCTTCTGATTTCAGCCAAACCTACGTCGTCCACCAGATAATCAACCATGTTTACAAAGAAAGTAATGTTATCTGCGGGAGGTCTATTCTCTTCATTTGCAAAATCGCCATCGCCGATAACTACCATTCTTGATTCCTTTTGAGATTCATTAAACGGCACTACAGTAAATGGAGTTGAACCGGCTGCTGTATCTTTCGGAGGGGTTTTGCCGGCAAAATAACTCTTAAAGCTGCCTTCAAAAATTGCCCCTACCATTAAATTTTTCATATTAAATAAAGTGTCAGCGGCTTTTTTATCCATAGATTGGAATTGCTCCAAATTAAGGATAAAGAAGTCTTTCGCCAACCCTGATTTATCTGAAGAAAGCAGAAGCGGTTTTATTTTTACATTCTTACCCGCTGCCACGGAAGTATCTATTGTGCTCGCAAACGTTAATGTTACACTCGCAATATTATTAAATGCAGGATTAGTTCTGTTGATATTAGTAATCATCGGGAAGTAAGGATACTTCATAGAAATAGGAATGCCAATCTGAGACTGAACCTGAACAGATGAACAATTCAAATCCCTGACTAAATCGCTGCTGATGCGTATCCCGTAGTTAGCAAGAAAATCATCAAGCCCCAGTTTTGTAACATCTCCAATTACAATCTGCTGCTGGAAATTCGGCACAACCTTATTAATCAGCCATGCTATTCTTCCGCCTCTCATTATGTATTGGTCAAGCATAAACAATTGTGTTTCCTTAAGCTCAGTCTTAGGGCTGAAAACTATTAATGCCGAAATATCATCCGGCACAGCTTTATTCAAAGAAACGTCAACAGTTTGCAAATCATACTGGGCAGAAAGTATCTGATTAATCCTATTCATTTTCTTATAATCTGTTTCATCGTTCCCCATTAAAAATCCTATTTTCTTCTTCTTTTCCGTTGTCATTTTTTTAATCATGGAAGTAATTTCATACTCCAGATTATTCGTAGATTGAACTACCGGAATAATCTCCTGCTTGCCTCCATATAAGAACACTAATCCGACATAAATCTTTTTCACTTCCATCTTATTATTATCAGAAACCTGAATCTGAACCGGCTGAATTCCATACTTTTCAGCCTCTTTCTGCAATTCATTATTCTGCCCTTCTATTTCAGAACCGCCTGTCGGATTATAAAACTCGTAATTCAAATTACCCTTTGAATACGAGCGATAGTCATTTAATAAATCCTGAATATCTCTTTTAAGATTATTGTATGGCGGAGGAAGCCCGTCGCTGAAATAGCCCTTTATGACTAATTTATCTTCAAGACCCTTTACAATGTCTTTACTGATTGGGGAGAGTGTATATGATTTATTTTTTGATAAATCCACTCTGGTAAATACTCTTGTGCTGATTATATTAACTACAATTATTATCGCAATAATAACCGATATTGTAAGTATTGCTTGTTTTTTTGAACTATTTTTATTCATAGAATTAAAACTCAGATATTTTCAAATGCTTTTAAATTAAAATGACTACCATTTTCTGCTTTCAAGCGAAGTTCTTGCCAAAAGAAGAAAAATAAGGATACCGCTTAAATAGTAAACAATATTTCTGGAATCTATAACTCCTCTTGCAATGTTATTGAAATGATAGCTGATGCTGATGTATTCAAATATTGAAGCAAAATTATGAGAAATTAAACCCAGGAAAAAACCAAGGAAATATAGGAATCCTATTATCACAGCGCTTAACAGCATTGCTATAATCTGATATTCCGTTACAGATGAAGCCCAAACTCCAATCGCAACATAAACAGCCGACATAAGTAAAAGCCCGATATACGAGCCTATAAGCGCGCCGGCATCGAGGCTTCCAATGCTTACTAAAGTAATAACATAAATAAGGGTAGGAAGCAAAATAAAGCACACCATAACAAGCGCTCCAAAAAATTTGCCTAAGATAATTTCCATATCTGTAACCGGCTTTGTAAGAAGAAGCTCAATGGTACCGCTCTTTTTCTCATCTGCAATTGTTCTCATTGTAATTGCAGGAATGAAGATAATAAAAAGCATTGGCGCCCATTGAAAAACATTTCGCATTGTTGCTACGTTTTCAAAAAATAAAGGCGAAGTAAAAAAATAACCTAAAACCCCAAGAAAAAGAATTCCGACTATATAAGCCACTACAGAGTTGAAATACCCTGCTACTTCCTTTTTCAAAATTGTTAGTATATTTTGCATTTTAATAACTTTTTTCTTTCAATAATTTTTTAATCAATTTTTACTGGTAAGCTCTCTGAATATATCTTCAAGAGACATTACTTCCTGATTTAGCCCTAATGTAACCAGCCCGAGCTTGCCGGCAGCTTTCGCAATATCCTCAGCAATATCGTCGGTGCTTGAGCTAAGCACATCGAATGAATAGCTTTTTTCATCCTCAGCTGTAACGCTTACGCGCTCTACTCCCCTAATTCGCTTGAGTTCTTCTATAATAGCATTCTTTGAAATAGACGGGTTTAGCTTGAACTTGACATTAATTACAGTTTCGCCCTTAAATTTCTGTTGTAAATCTTCGGGAGTTCCATCTGCAACAATTTCTCCTTTGTTAATTATAAGCACTCTATCGCAGACAGCCTGAACTTCCTGCATAATGTGAGTAGAAAGAATCAGTGTTTTCTCTTTTCCCAGATTTTTAATCAGCTTTCTAATTTCTAAAATCTGATTTGGGTCTAAACCTGATGTCGGTTCATCAAGAATCAGAACTTGCGGGTCATGTATCATCGCCTGTGCAAGCCCCACTCTCTGCTTAAAACCTTTTGAAAGTTCGCTAATATCTTTATGCTGAACTTCTTTTAATCCGCATTTATCCACTACCTTTTTGATAGCATCTTTCATCTCTGATTTCTGAACTCCCTCAAGCTCAGCGGCATAAGCGAGGTAATCAATAACGTTCATATCGAGATAGAGGGGATTTGATTCCGGCAAATAGCCGATTTTCTTTCTAACGCTAAGAGAATCTTCCTGATTATCAATACCTTCGACCCAGATTTTTCCGTCATTTGGAGTAAGGTAAGTTGTAATCATTTTCATTGTAGTTGATTTTCCGGCTCCGTTAGGACCTAAAAATCCTACAACCTGACCTGAATGAATTTCAAACGATATATTGTTTACGGCAGCTTGTTCGCCGTAGAACTTTGATAGGTTTTCTACTTTAATCGACATAGTTTTTGAAATTATACAAACAATAAAATTAAAAGTAAAACAATTGATTTTCAAACCACTTAATTGGTATAAAGTTTATTGATTTACAATTCAATTTGAAAGAAAATATTATTAATTTCGTAATAAACAATTTATAAATTAAAATACCCCAATGAAGAAAGCATTTTTATGTATTATTTTTTGTTTTGTATCCAAATTGGCGTTTTGCCAAAATGATATAGAATATAAGGAAGCAATGACAAGATATATGAAGGCTACTAATGCTCTTGGAAATTTTAAAATGACCTTAGATAAGCTGTTTGCATTTTTTGAAAAGGCAAATTACAAAATTTCAAAACGGTCTATGGAATTACTAAAGGATGAAATTTCTAACTTAACTATAGACGACCTTACTGAATTCTATACGGATATTTACATTTACACTTTTTCGGCTGAAGAGCTAAACAAACTAAGTGATTTTTATGAAACTCCATTAGGCATAAAGTATATTGCTAGTTTACCATATATTATGGAAGGAAATGATAAGGCAAAATTGAAACTTGTTTCTAAAATTATTGAAAGGATGAAAGCGAAATTGGAAGATGATTATTGACTATTGAAAAAATTTGGGTTTAACTCTTAATCAGAAAACTGATAATGATTATCCCATACTTTTAGCAAAATTTAAGAATTGAATACAAAAGTTAATTTTCAGATATTGCAGTGCGTCCTTAGCTCAGTTGGTAGAGCAAATGACTCTTAATCATTAGGTCGGGGGTTCGAATCCCCCAGGACGCACTGAGTTAACTCACAAATAATAAAGGCAGTTAGAAGAAATTCTAACTGCCTTTTGTTTTTTAAAATTTGAATTGCCGGAAAAGAAAGCAATACCTCTTACTTAATATCTATTCGATACATGACAATGAATTATTTTCCAATCACTGTTTTCTTTTATAAATGCCATAGTTTCTACAGCACTGACTTCAGATGATTTTCCATTTATACTTCCTCTGAAAAAAATATGATATGCCAGCACACCTAAATCATCTCCAGCCGATATATTCGCAGTCAAATTTGAAACCTCAAAACTTTCACCGTTCCATTTGTCTTTTGATAGGAACTCAACAAAAGAAACTTTATTCATAACTGTCATATTATCCCCGAAATAAGAGAATTCATCGGATAGAATGGAAGAGAATCTGCTCCAATCTTTTGAAATGAAAGATGAATAGAATTCCTGAAGCTTATCCGTTAATTTTTGTGTGATATTATCCATGACTTTTTTTATTACACAATATAATGCCGGAAAAAGATAAACTCCAAGAAAGTATTTTTGCTTTGTGAAAGCTTTTTTACCCCTGCAAAACATGCGCTCCGCTTGCTCTGATGCTCACAGTTAAGTAAAACATTCCCAGCATTAATAATAAAAGCGCAGCCCATAATGTAACAAGTGTTTCCCCTATCGGAGGATTCAGCAGTATTACCAATGCGAAGATAATCCCAAGGCTGCAAAGAGCTATAAGGGCAATCCGGTTAATCTTACCAAACGATTTGAACTCTAATACTCTCCCAATAATAGCAATACATCTGAACAATAGCCAAAAACCTGTAAATATTGGAAGAAGAGTTGCAGCAACTATCGGCGAAGAGAACAGAACCAAGCTGATTATTACATTTATCACACCAAAACCTATGTAAAATTTCCACTCCCATAATTTATCCATATTTGCTATGGCAAAGAGAATTTCAAAAATTCCCCCGCCTAAAAAAAGCAGCCCGAAAAGAATACTGCCGGCAAAAAATACTGCCGTAGCGTCCTTTAGGACGAATATACTGAGAATAATAAAAAATATGCCCGAGATAAAAATTATGCCCCTGTTGATTTTAATTTTGCGGATTGAAGATAATGCTTCTTTCATTTTTAAAAATAAAATTAGCGGTTAATGAATTGGTAGGAATATTTTTTGGTAACTATTTTTTTTACTCTAAAAAGTTATAGCTATATAACTCTATTTAATTTTTGAAGAATAATTTTTTTCAAAATACTTCATATACTCTCCGCTCATAACCTCTCTCCACCATTTTTCATTTTCCATATACCACTTGATTGTCATATCAATTCCTTCGGGGAACTGATACTTTGGCGCCCATCCAAGCTCTCTCATAATTTTGGAAGAATCTATAGCGTATCTTCTATCATGCCCCGGTCTGTCTTTTACAAATTGTATTTGAGATTCATCTTTGCCGAGCTTTTCTAAAATCAGTTTCACAATATCAATATTATACCACTCGTTGTTTCCTCCGATATTATAAACTTCTCCTATTTTTCCCTTTTCCAAAACCGCCGCTATTCCTGAGCAATGGTCTTCAACATAAAGCCAGTCTCTTACATTTCTTCCGTCGCCATACACCGGCAGCTTTTCTCCGTCAGTTGCTTTTGCAATCATTAATGGAATCAATTTTTCAGGAAACTGATACGGACCGTAGTTGTTTGAACATCTTGTAATTAAAACCGGAAGTCTATGAGTATGATGATAAGCATTACAAAGTAAATCTGCCGATGCCTTGCTCGCTGAATACGGACTGTTAGTCGTCAAAGGAGTAAGCTCAGTAAATTTTATCTCTTTTTTATCCTCAGGAAGCGAGCCGTAAACCTCGTCCGTGGAAACCTGAAGATACTTTTCCAAGCCAAGATTCTTTGCAGCATCTAAAAGCACCTGTGTACCTAATACATTGGTAACAACAAATTCCCTTGAACCGAGTATGCTTCTATCCACATGAGATTCGGCGGCAAAATTAACTATTGTATCAATTTTATTTTCTTTAATCGTACTTTCAACAAATTCTTTATCGCATATATCGCCTTTGATAAATTTATAATTAGAATGATTCTCAATATCGGTAAGATTTTCTAAATTTCCTGCATAAGTCAGCTTATCAAAATTAAATATCCGGTAATCAAAATTTTGAAGCATGTATCTGACAAAGTTAGAACCAATAAATCCGGCTCCTCCTGTTACTAAAATATTTTTCATAAAATTTTATCTAAAAAATAATCCTGCGTTAATGGTAAAATTAATATTGAAGCCGTCAGGCTTAATTCCTTCGGGAATACCGCTGATGCTCATATCATCATCTGCTTTCCAGTCGGTATGAGATGATAACGTATATCCTGCATTCAGTTTAGCATACAAAAAGTTTGCCAATTTTGTGCCAATTCCTAAAGCCGGCTGATAGGAAAATATTCTGGTTTTCAAATTTCTTGAACTGTTATTCGTTGTGCCGCTCCAGAGATTTGTCCATGTTGAGCTTGTGCTCCCGCTTTGATACAAATTTAGCTTGTATTCACCCGTACCCAATGAAGTTCCTATAGTAATATCAATTGCAGAAAATCTGAAAACATAATCAAGTGTAATTCCTCCTTCACCAAAATCAATTAACGCGCTTTTAGTAACTCCGCCGGATACTCCCGATGTTCTTGCAGAAAATCCTCTTGCAAATCCGCCGACCCTCAGCCATTTAAAATTCTTAAACGGAATATCAACAAATCCCCCGCCCCCGAAATATACAACTCCGTTTTTCAGCGCAGGAATGCCTGCAAGCGTAAGCTGTGAGTTAATGTCATCGAATTTAATATCCTGATAACCTACTGTAGGTCCGCCCCCGATTGAAAATGCTCCACCCGGAAGCTGGGCATAAGCGCCCACGCAAATAAAGCTAAAAAGCAATAAAAACAATTTTTTCATTCTGTAATATGAATAAAAAGTATTACGGATAAAAGATAAAATTTTACTCTAAAACTGAGTGAAAATGACACGCCGAAAATTTTATCGGGGAATGATAAGTTTAACACACGGAAAATTTATAATGTGGTAAATATTACCACATTTATTTACGAAGAAGCCCAATATTGCGTCTCTACAAACAAGTATAATATTGTGGCTATAGATAACATTAACACGGCAGTAAACTTCTTGCCTAACTTTAGAGAGATGCTGCGGGTTTTCGCTGTTCTTGTTCCGCCAAAGGCGGGATTGAATTAATTTACACCTCACGAAAAAAATCCGCGTCATTAAAACTGAGCGTTAATTCCTATGGTAGGAAGAGTTCCCAAACTCTTATCTTCTTCAATAGTTTTGGTAAACTTGTTCCATTTATATTGAGTAATATTCTTCTTATTAAAAAGATTTTGAATATCAATGTAAGTTACCAACGACCATTTTTTAAAATTCCATCTTTTATCTACCCTTATATCGAATCTGTTATAATCCGGTAAGCGCGCTGTGTTGTATTGCGAAACATCTACTGTTCCGTTATTAGGATTGATTGGAGTATATGGTCTTCCTCCATTGAATCTAAACTTACCTCCCGCTTCCCATCCCTTGCCAAGCACAACACCGGCATTTATAGAAAGCAAAAATTTATTATTAAAATCACTCTCCCTTTCTATTCCGTCTAAAGCCGTAAATCTTGCATCAAAGTATGAAAAATTTAAGGTGCCGTAAAAATTATCCGATAAATTTTTTTGAAAGAAAAATTCCACACCTTTTGAATACCCGCTTCCTGCCGAAACAAGCGGCTCTAACCCAAAGTCTCCCGTGTTTTGAAAGTTACCGCCCTGGTTTGCAAGAATTAAATAATTTCTAACTGTGCTAGCTGGATAATCCGAATATTTTTTATAATATCCCTCAATTGAGAATCGCATATCACTCGTCAATATATACTCTATGCCCGCCACATAATGATTTGCCCTGATATTTTTCAAATCTTTGTTTTGAGAATTTGAAACAAGCCAAATGTATGATGGAGACTGGAAAAAAACTCCCCACGCTGCATTTAGGTTTAGTTTCTCAGCTAACGGAATACTTACAGAAGTCCTTGGAGAAAAGTAATTTTTATCATTGATGAATGCAAAATAATCATACCTGATTCCCGCATTTAACTTTATATCCCAGAATAATTTTTTGGTGAGATTTAGATAAGAATAAACTTTGTAAGTATTATCGTCATTTGAAAAATCCAGACCCGGAATAACATAACCGTTGCCTGTATTAGGGTCAATCACGAGTGTTGTATCCTGACGAAGATAAACTTTATTGTTAAACTTAATAAAGCTTGCGCTTACACCTGCTTCAATATTAAGTTTTCTTCCGGGAGTATAGAAATATTCATATTTCAAAGATATTGAAGATTCTTTTGAGGTATTAGAAAATTTTTCTACAAAATTTGAATCCCTTCCCGAAATATCATAATTTGTAAAATTCCTTGTTAGATTTAATAAAGAATAGGATTTTTTTGAAAGCAGAGTTTTTAGCTCAAATGAATTTGAATAACCCCACTGGTTATTTTTTAAAATATTTTCGTTATCCTGTCTGTCTTTTTCTTTATCGTTGTTAAACTTTACTTTATCAAAGTTTGCTATGGCATTTACTGTTAAAAAATTATTTTTGTTAATGTCATAGGTAACTTTGCCCTGCACAGTTGAATATTCAGGAATAAATCCAAATCCGGCGGCGGTAAAAATTAAATCAAGGTAGCTCCTGTTTGCAGAAAAAAGCCACGAACCTTTTTTGTTCGCAAACGGAGACTCGAACACCGCGGCAAATCCTGTGGCGGATAAATTTATATCACCAAAGAATTTTTCTCTGCTTCCTTCCCTTAATTTTATATCAAGAACTGATGAAAGTTTATCTCCGTATTTAGGAGAAAACCCGCCCGTCAAAAAATTTACTTCCCGTATAAAATCAAGATTGATTAAACTTATTGGTCCTCCCGTTGCTCCTTGCGAACCGAAATGATTAATATTCGGTATAGGAGAATTATCAACTAGAAAAAGATTTTCGGACGGAGAACCGCCTCTCACAATTAAATCGTTCCTTCCGTCATTCACAAATGAAACGCCGGGAAGCGACTGTACGACTCTTCCTATATCTTCAAATCCGCCGGGTGTTCTTCTGATTTCTTCGTATTGTAAATTTTTTATTGAAGTTGAAATGTCATTTGGTTTGGAGAATCTCTCATCCTGAACAAGAATTTCTTCGGTGGAAACAGGCTCCATTTCAAATATCAAATCAGTAAATGTTCCTGTACTGACTATAACATTTTCCGTTATTCTGGATATATAGCCTATTGAAGAAACTTTAATGGAATATCTGCCTACAGAAATGGAATCAAATTTGAAATTTCCATTTTCATCAGAACCTGTTTTCTTTTTTAATTCTACAATTTCAATTACTGCTCCGGTAACGGGCTGTTGATTTGTAATATCGAGAATTTTTCCTGTTATGAAAGAATAATTCTGCGAAAAGACATTTGTGAAAATAAATACAAATATAGTTGAGAATAGTAACTTTATTGTCATTTGGGATTAAAGAATTTTTATAAGTATAAATCGCAAAACCTATACATAAAGTTCCTTTATTTAATACTTTTTCATAGAGTCGTCAACGGTCTCTGCCCATCGGTTTATTCCACCCGTCATATTGGAAATTTTTGTAAAGCCCTGACTGGCAAAAGCAAAGGCAACGTTACCGCTTCTTACTCCGTGATGACACATAAAAATCAGCTCTTCGGTTTTATCAAATTCATCAATTCTATTTTGAATATCGCTCATCGGAAAATGCTCAGCAAAGTGAACACGGCAAATCTCCAGTTCACTTTTTTCGCGGACATCTATTAAGCGGAATTTTTCTTTACGCTCAAATTTTTCTTTTACTTCCTGGGGTGTTAATTTTAAATAAAGCATACTGAAATAAAAAAGGCGAAGTTTAACCCTTCGCCCTTAGTTAAATTTTTTTTAAAAAATAGAAATTATGCGGCAACTTCTTCAAACTTCCTCTCATCAAAAATCAATTGCCTGCAAAGCTCTTTTCCTTTTTCATCTATTTTATGTAATGGCATAATTTTACTTGCGTGAACAATTGCCATATCCAATCCAGCCTCTACTGCATAGTAAAGGAAAACGGAATTCAATACGTGCCTTATATGCGGACTCAAACCAAATGAACAATTGCTTAACCCAAGAATGGTTTTTGCCTTCGGCATAATTCTTTTTATTTCACGGATGGCATTTATTGTATTTATTCCGCTGTCCCGCAAATCTTCCTGACCTGAACCTAACGGAAAAGTCAGAGCGTCAAATATTAAATCTTCCTCTCTGAAATTATGGACATTCACCGCATGGTCTCTAATTCTTTTTGCTATAGAAACTTTTTTCTCGAGTGAATAAGCCTGACCCTCTTCATCAATTGAAAGCGCAATTACGGCAGCGCCGTAGGTTTTTGCAAGCTCAAGAATCTTATCCGCTTTCTTAGTTCCTTCCTCGAAGTTTATAGAATTTATTATTGCCTTACCGGCGCAATTTTTCAGAGCAACTTCAATAACATCCACCTCAGTTGAGTCAATAACCAGAGGAATTGAAACTGCTGTGTTAAACCTCTTCATTACCTCTTCCATATCTTTCTTCTCATCGCGCCCTACGTAAGCAACACACACATCAAGGACATGCGCACCTTCTTTTATCTGCTCCTTAGCCATATTAATCATTGAATCATAATCATCCTTCTCAAGAAGCTGTTTGAATTTCTTTGAACCGTTTGCATTGCACCTTTCTCCTACCATCAACGGCGCAGGAGTCATTACCATCGGCACAGAAGAATAAATTGAGGACACCGACGGAGTGTATTCCCAGTCAGTTCTCTTAGGAGAATACTGCTCTGAAATTTCATTCAGTTTTGTAATATGTCCTGCATGAGTACCGCAGCATCCGCCGACAAGCCCCACACCTAAGTCGCCCACAAAATGTGACATCCATTTCTTCATCTCTTCCGGTGATAAATGGTAATGAGCATGCCCTCCAACGTTTTCAGGAATGCCTGCATTGGGCATACAGAAAACGGGTTTAGGGGAATTCTGGCATAAGTATCTTATATTCTCTTCCATCTCTTTTGGTCCTGTTGCGCAGTTCATGCCTATGATGTCTATAATATCGTATGGCTCTAAGGTTGTAAGCGCAGAAGAAATTTCCGAACCCATAAGCATCGTTCCCATAGACTCAACCGTAACGGAAGCTATCACAGGGAGCTTTGTCCTTTTTTCCCTGAACAATCTTCTTGCAGCAGCAAGGGCGCATTTCATCTGGAGCAGGTCCTGACATGTCTCTATGCAAAGCAAGTCAACGCCTCCATCCATTAGTCCCGACATTTGTCTATAGAAGGATTCCGTCATATCGTCGAATGAAATATGCCCCAATGAAGGGAGCTTTGTAGTGGGTCCTACCGAGCCTGCCACAAATCGCGGCTTTGCCCCTGTAGAAAATTCCCTTGCGCATTCCTTGGCTATTTCGGCTGCCTTTTTGGAAAGCTCATAGTCCATTTGGGCGATGTTATACTCGTTAAGCACGATGGAGGCGGAGCCGAATGTATTTGTCTCAATCACATCCGCTCCTGCTTGCAGGAATGAGGTGTGCAGACGCTTAACGGCATCGGGCTTGGAGATGCAGAGGTACTCGTTGCAGCCCTCAAGGTCTTTGCCGCCGAAGTCATCGGGAGTTAAGCCATAGGTCTGGAAGTTCGAGCCGGTTGCGCCGTCAAAGACGACGACCTTTTCTTTTATTAAATCAAGGAAATTTTTCATTTTTTAAAATATGCTATAAAAATGGGGATTTCAAGCCATTTTTGAGGCTTTTTGGAACTTACGCTTAATCTCAATTTCTCGAAATAAATATTTGATAAAATTGTTATTTATTTCGAGATTATGTAAAGTTGAATTTATTTTACTATTTTAACAATTAAATAAATTTTCAAATTATATCATTTTTTACAAATTAATTAGGAACAACTCAATTTCCCTTGCAGTTCAAGAGTAACAAACACAATTTTATGAAACTCTTGTCAATTTTTCTAATCTTAACTCTTGTCTTTCTTTCAATTTCTGATTTTAACGAAAACAAAGAAAATGCCCCCACAAATAAAATAGAACAAAATTTTTTTAACCAATCTTCCCCACCCGATTCAAATTTTATTAACAAAATTTATCTTGAAATGTTTTCACTTCCCAATGAATACAATGTTTATAAAAATACATCCAAAGAAGTTTACAAAATATATTCAAAGGGAAAAAGTTACTTAATAGACAGTAACGAAGAAAAAAATCTTTTGACCTACATTTCACACGAAGACATCGAATGGATGAAAACACAGGAGGAAAAAAGTACTTTTACTTTTAATGAAAATAGTTTCGTCTATAAATGTTTAATTTCTTTTGACACTTTAAAAGGCGTCAGCGGAAAAGGAATCTTCAGTAATTTTTGGAATGTTTATCCTGTTCAATATAGAGAAGAAGGGTACAATGCATTAAGCTTGCCTCTTTTTTCAAAAGACAAAAAATATTTTGTTATATACTTAATCTGCCTTTGCGGCAGCAAATGCGGAAGAGATGCTCTCCTTCTTTATGAAAAAATCGATGGTAATTATAAATACAAAGAAACTATTATGAGCGGTGTTTTTTAGAATTTATTTTCTCACTCTCCGTAATCATCTCCCTTTATATCTTTTCCTTTCTGCCGTTCTTCATCATAATTCCCGAATGAAAAATTTATACTAAGCCCGATGCTTCTCCCCATGCTTCCTTTATTCCTGGAGTACAATTCATAATCACCGCTTACATAAAAATTTTCACGCTCGTTGTTACCAAGCAAATCGGAAGCATAAAGATTCACGCTCATTTTTTTATTAAAAAAATATTTTCCGAAATTAAAATTTAATGTGCTGTTTAATTTACCTGTGCTTTGTATGGAGTTTTGCTTATTAAAATAGAAACTAATTCCGGCAGTAAATGCATCGGGATTATTATATGAAAACCAAACAGAGCCGTTATACGAAATTCTGTCAGAAAAAGCATTGAGAGAATCTTCACTAAAAACTTTTTTACTTACACCTCCTCTTAAACTTAGATTATAAAATTCTGTTAATAAAATATTCATACTACCGTCTGTTCCGAAATCATTTGAGTATCCATAATTTCTGTAAACCGTTCTTGTAAAAATAGAATCTATGTAGCGGACATTTTGTATCAGGTCAGTATTCCTTTTAAAATAAACATTTGCGTTAAGAAAATTATTACTGAAAGGCTTGCTGAATTTTATCTCAAATGAATGAGTATAAGAAGGAACCAGTTCAGGATTTCCGGTACTTGTATTATAAACATCGTTTTTTAAAGGGAAAGGATTGAGAGCATTAAATTTTGGTCTCTCAATTTTTTTGGCATAGCTGAACTGAAGCTGCCCTCTTCCATTGAGAAAATACGCGGCTGAAAAAGTCGGAAAAATATCTAATTTAAAGTTTGTAAATTCATTTACGCCGTTCACCACACCTCTTAAATCAGCATACTCAATTCTTGCTCCGGGTTTTATTCGGATTATTTTATTATTGTAGCTTAATGTTCCATAGTAAGAATAGATGTTCTGAGTGAATTCATATCCAGCAGAAAAAAATCCACTTGTATCTGCGCTGAAATTATTATTCCTTTCATTTTTATAAACACGCTTAAATCCGGTTTCCAATTTTATATCATCATTAAATCTTTTTGTATAGTCGAGCAGTATATTATTGTTATTATTTTTAATTTCAGAAGTACCATTTGCAAAAGGACTATAAACATTATTAATAAATTGAGTCTGCTCATAGTCGGAATTGTACTTAGTATTATTCATATTAAACTCAAGATTCAGTTCATCTTTTCCGGTGATTTCCTGTTTATTCATATACGAGACAACTGAGTAGCCCATATTATCATTGTTAGTGTTTCTGAACAACTGCTGCATTATTCCCGGCAAATAGGAATATTCTTTATAAGTTAAGCGGTTATTGCCGGAAGTAGATTTATTAAAAATTCCTTCTAATCCGAAATATAAATTTTTAGCCGCATCAAAAATAACTCCGGGATTCAATCTTACATTTCTGAAAATATTTTTCGCTGTATCTGTTGAGCTATAAAGATAATCTCCCGTTTTAAAATTTCTATTTGATGAATAAAAGTAGTTTCTAAAATCGTTGTAATATTCATTAGTGTTTAAAAAAATACTAATCTTATTTTTTTTATAGCTGATATTCTGGTTCAGATAAACAGAGCCGAAAGTACTTGCCCATGCGCTTACATTTACTCTGTACTTTGAATCTTCAAATTTTTTCAGAACAATATTTATCACTCCGCTCGCGCCTTCCGCTTCGTACTTGGAAGGTGGTATAGTCATAATTTCAACTTTCTCAATCATATCAGATGGAATGGACTTTAAATCATTGCCGTACATTTCAGACTCCCTTCCATTAATGAGTATTCTTGGAGAGCTTCCCCGCAGCATAACACTTTCACCTTCAACAGTAACCATAGGCAGTCTTTTCATCAGCTCAAGCGCGTTTGGTCCGGGATCTATTTTCATTTTCGAAATATTAAATATCATTTTCTCATCTTCCACCTGCATAAATTCTTTATCCCCAAAAACATCTATTACATTAGTTGTTACTGTTTTTGATTTTAAATGAAAAGTATCTGTTAAGAATTCATCATTTGTTTCAGTAGAAAATTTCTTCTTAACTTTTTCATAAGATGAATCTGAAATTACAAGACTGTAATTTTTTCCACGAGCGAGGTGAAATGATGCCGTGCCAAATAGATTTGTAGAAGATGTTTTCATCTCCTTTGTTTTCTGGTCTATTATGTGAATATCAATTTTAGGTACAAACAGATTTGAATCATTAGTTAAAACTGGAAAATAAAACAACGAGTCCGGCTCCTGCGAAAAAATTTTCAGAGGGAATAACAATAAAACAACGAGGAAATAGAATTTTTTCATTCGTATAATATTAAGATAACATATACTCAAATATGTAAAATTTCAATAGCAAAGGAATAAAAAATATGCTTTTAAAACTTCCAATTTTTAATATCTTCATATAGAATGAGAAAAATAATTATACTTGCGATAATAATTTTTTCCGTAAAATTATTTGCGCAGAATCCCGATATACAAATACAGAACGCTTTCCCGAATCTTTCTGCGTTTCCTTTTCCCGTTTATCTTTGCGGAGCAGGAGATAACACAAACAGAATTTTTGTTACTGACCTTTACGGGAAAATTTATGTATTTCCTAACGACTCTAACGTAAACGAATCGCAAAAGAAAATTTTTCTCGATATAGTAAACCTTGCTCGATACGATGGCGAGATGGGTCTGCTCGGAATTGCGTTTCACCCAAACTATGCTTCTAATGGATACTTCTATGTAAATTACAATGATGTGAACGACGGCAAAACAACTATCTCAAGATTTTCAAGAAGCGCAGGCGACCCGGACAAAGCTGACTCCCTTTCCGAATTTAAAATTTTACAAATATATCAGCCGTACCCAAACCATAAAGGCGGAATGATTTTCTTCGGCGCTGACGGCTA